>CAYVQE010000005.1:69405-82087 GCA_964454005.1 uncultured Myxococcales bacterium | reverse complement strand
TGATCTCGTGGGCCACCTCGGCGCCGAGCTGGCCGATGGCGGCCAGCTTGCTGGTCTCGAGCAGGCGCCGGTGGGCGATTTCCAGCTCGCGGGTGCGCTGCTCCACCCGCGCGGCCAGCTCTCGGTTCCAGGCCTCGATCTCGGCCCGCGAAGCCTGCAACTCCTCGCCCATCTGGTTGAAGGTCTGCGCTAGCCGGCCCAGCTCGTCCGCCGAGCGCACCTCGACCCGGGTGTCCAGCGCACCCCGGGAGAAGGCTTCGGCTCCGGCGACCAGCCGCCGCAGATCGCGGGTAATGCGGCCGGTGAACAGCAAACCCAATAGCAGCAGGATGGCGATGGTCGCTCCGGTCCAGGCCAGGGTGACCAAACGCGAGCGGCGCACCTCGGCGAAGGCCTGGCCGTGGGGCTGCGACAGGATCACGCCCCAGCCGACGGGCTCCACCCGGGCGAAGGCGTGCAACATGTCGTCGCGGGCCAGCGCGCCGCTGCTACGGCCGGCCATCATCCGGGCCACGGCCGGCTGGCTGGAACGATCGCCGAGCAGCTGCGCGGCGAACCGCCGGTCGCCGGCGATGGCCCGTCCGTCGCCGTCGACCAGCAGCATCCGCTGGTCGGCTGCTCTGGCCGCCTCGCGCAACCGGCGACCCAGGCCCTCCAGGGTTACCTCCACCGCAGCCACCCGCGCATCCAACGCCTCGCCGGCGGCCACCGGCACCGCCAGCACCAAGCCGGCCGCCTCGCCGTCCAGCCGGTAGGGACGACTGAGCACGGCGCTGCCCGGCGGCGCCTGCAGCGCCTGGGCCAGCGGCAAGCGAGCCAGAAAGCGACGGTGCTGCTCGGGCCCTGCTCCGCGACGGCCGGCGTACCTCGAGTAACTCTCCGGGTCGTCGAGGTACACGCCTTCGACCACTTCCTGGCCTTCGCCGTCGACCAGAGCGGTCTGGACGATGGACTCGCTCTGCTTGTAGACGATGCCCATCAATCCAGCCAGCTCCCCGCGGTTCATCCGCTCGACCGCCACATAACCGAGCGCCGCCTGCATCCGTTCGATCAGCTCGCGCAGCTCGCGGCTGGCGATCTCGGCCAGCCGCACAGCGCTACGCCGCTGGCTTTCGAGCAGCTTCTCGGCCAGCTGTTCCTCGTTGTGCTTCAACACGACGAGACCGACCACCAGTGGGATGGCGGTGGCGGCCAGAACGAACAGGATCAGCTGCTGGTACAACTTCATGGGGCGCAAGCCTTCAGCCGGCCCACCTCGTTCAGCCCGCGGCGGCCGGCTCATCGGTTCCGCCGGCCTGCAGCAGTACGCTGCCCGAGACGGCCTTGGCCCGCTTCTTCAGCTCCGCCGCCCGGGCGGCCAGCTCGCCATGGGTGCGGAAATGCCCGGGCTCGACGTTCACCGCGGCCAACGAGATCGACATGATGCCGAAGCGCCGCAGCTTGCCGTAACGGTCCTCGGCTTCGATGTAGCCCCGGTCGCGATCCGCGTCCTGGTAGTACAGCGGGATGATGCGGTCGAAGCTGGTGATGATCTCGTTGCCGATGACGTCGATGCGCTCGGTCTCGGTCACCAGCACGAAATCGTCCCCGGCGATGTGGCCCACGAAGTCGCCGGCCGTGCCGTGCTTCTCGACCGCCTTGCGGATCAGATCGCCGGTTTGGGCGATGACCCCGTCGGCCTTGGCGTAGCCGTAGTAGTCGTTGAAGGCCTTGAGGTTGTCCAGATCCAGGTAGCACAGGCTGAAGGGCTTGGCAGCGCTGAGCCGCCGGACGATCTCGCGCTGCAGGGCGACGGAGCCGGGCAGCTTTGTGGTCGGGCTCGAGTCGAGCTCGCGCTCCTTGCGCTGTATCAGCGAGTCGACCCGGGCGCCGAGTTCGAGCGCATCGAAGGGCTTGACCATGTAGTCGTCGCCGCCCAGCTTCAACGCCCGCACCTTGTCGCCGGTCTGCCCGCGGGCGCTGATGAAGATGATCGGCAGGTCGGCCAGGTTGCGATCGGCCCGGATGCGCTCGGTGATCTGGAAGCCGTCGAAATCGGGCAGCATCACGTCGAGCAGCACCACGTCGACCGCCGAACGGGCCATCAAGTCGAGGCCCTCCTGCCCGCTCTCGGCCTCCAGCACCGCGTAGCCCTGCTTCTTTAGCACCTCGCGGCAGACGGCCCGGATGGCGTCGTCATCGTCGACGATCAGCACCTTGAACATGCGCGTGATCAAGTTGTGCCGCGCCAGCAGTTCCTGCACGGTGACCACCAGCTGGCCCAGTCGAAAGGGTTTGGCCAGATAGGCGGCCGCGCCGGCCTGGTAGGCCTCCTGCTCGGCCTCGGCCACCGAGACCACCAGCACCGGGATCTCCTGGGTCTCGGGGTCGTGGTGCAGGATATCGGTGACCTGCAACCCGTCGACCACCGGCATGCGGATATCCATCAGGATCAAATCGGGATGGCGCTCGCGGGCCAGGCGCAGGGCTTCGTGGCCGTCGTGGGTGACCACCACGTTGTAGCCGCGTTCCATCAACAGGCCCTTTACGATGAAGGTGGTCGGGGGATCGTCGTCGACCACCAGCACCTTGGGCGGCACCTTGAACCGCGCCGATTCGCCGCCGAGCGCCAGGGCGACCTCCTGCTCCAGCGGCGGCGGCTTTTCGCTGGACAGCGCCAGCGTGAAGACGAAGCGAGTGCCCTGGCCGCGCCCGCTCTCGACCCAGATGCGGCCACCGTGGGCCTCGATGATGCTCTTCGAGATGCTCAAGCCCAATCCGGAGCCCGAGACCGAGCCGGTGCGGCTGTGGCGCGCCTGCTCGAACTTGTCGAAGATGCGCTCGTGATCGCGTTCGTCGATCTCGGCCCCGTCGTTGAACACGCTGACGCCGACCAGATCGAATACGGCCGGAGAGCTGAACAGCTCGATGCAGATATGCCCACCCTGCTCGGTGAACTTCAGGGCGTTGGCCAGCAGGTTGTTGAGCACTTGGTGCAGCCGGTTGCGATCGCCTTCGATGCGCAGACCGCTATCGGCCCCCACCACGGCCACCTCGAGCGCCACGCCCTTGTCCTCGGCCACCGCAGCGTAGTTCTCGGCCGCTTCGCGCACGAGATCCTCGAGCACCAGCGGCTGCAGCTCCATCTCCAACCGGCCGTCGGCGAAACGGTTGAGATCGAGCAGATCGTCGATGATCACGTTGAGCTTGTCGCAGCTGCTCTTGGCCAGCTCCAGGTAGCGCTGCTGCTTGTCGTTGATGTCACCGGCGTAGCGGTGCAGCATCAGGTCGAGCGCACCGCCGATACTGGTCAACGGCGTGCGCAGCTCGTGGCTGACCACCGAGACGAACTCCTCCTTGCGTTGATCGAGCAGCTTCTGCTCGGTGATGTCGCGCAACACCACCGCCACCCCGATCATCCTATCGCCCCGGCTGACCGGCGACACGATCGAGTGCAGCGTGCGCTCGAAGACCTGAATCTCCTCGCGGATGATGATCTCGTCGCGGGCGGCCCAACCGCGCACCAGGTCGAAGGGATAGAAGCCCAACATCTCCTTGAGGTAGCGGGTATCGACCGGGGTGTCGGCTGCCAGGTGCAGCAGGCGGCGGGCGGCCGGATTGATGACGAAGACCCGGTCGCGGTCATCGACCATGATGACCCCGTCGGGCAGGCTGTGGACCATCAGCTCCAGGCGGTGCTGCTCGGACGAGAGCTGGTCGCGCAGGCCCTGGATGATGTCGGCGGTCTGATTGGCCAGGATATCGAGCAGCTGGCGGGTATCTTCGCGGAAGACCCCTTCGGATCGGGAGGCCAGCTGCAGCAACCCCACCGACTCGCCCGCCGAGCGCAGCAGCACCCGCACTCCGGATCGCAAGGCCGGCACCGGACCGTCCGGTGGGGTCTGATCGCCGGTGACCTGCAGCAGCAGCTCGTCCTCGGCGATCCGCCGGCCGGTCTCCTCGGCGAAGACGCCGATCGCCTCGCGCCGCAGCTGCTCCATCTGGGCGGTCGGCATCGGGACCCGGCAATGGATATCGAGCAATGCCCGGCCGGAGACCTCGTCGACCAGCAAGGCGGCGCAGGCATCGAACTCGACGATGTAGGGCAGGTACTTGAGCACCGCCTGGACCAGCTGTTGATAGGACGAGACCCGCGCCGCCTCGCGGCTCAGGTCGAGGAACACGGTCAGCGCGTTGAGCCTGAGCTGCTGGTCGGCCAGCAGGTGTTCCTTGTCGCGCCGCAGCTGCAGGTTCTCCAGCCCGTTGCGGATGGTGAAGAGGAGATCGTTCAGATCCCAGGGCTTGGTGATGTAGCGGTAGACCTCGCCGCGGTTGATGGCATCGATCAGATCGCGCGGCTCGGTGTAGCCGGTCAGGATGATTCGCACCATGTCCGGGTTGATCTGCTTGGCCGCCTCGATCAGCTGGATGCCGGTCATGTGCGGCATGCGCTGGTCGGTGATCAGCAGGTCGACAGGCTGCTGGCGTAGAATCTCCAGCGCGCGCTCGCCGCTGAGCGCGGTGGTGACCTGGTACTGGCTCTCGAGCACCTCGGCCAGCACATCGAGGGCATCCTGCTCGTCGTCGACGGCCAGGATCCGGTATCGCTCGTCGGACGCCATCCTCCGCTCCCGCACCCATCGTAGCCGCCTTCGCCGGGGTGAGCAAGTTCCCTTTCTCCGCGGGGATTTCCTGTTGCCGGCTTGCATCCGGAGCGGCTTTCGGCGACCATGGGTCCGTCGTGAGCGAGCCGCTATTCGACATCGTCTACCCGAGCTGGCAGCCGCTGCAGCGGGACTACCGGCAGCAGATCCGGATGCGCGGTCTGCTGCTCAAGACCGATGCCGAGCCCGAGCAGTACACCCCGGTGCGGGTTCGGCTGCGCGCGCCGAACGGGCGCAGCTTCGACCTCTTCGGCCAGGTGGTCCAGGTGGTGGCCGGCCAGGGGGTGGCGGTGCAGTTCGGCGCCGGCGCCGCCGAGACGATCGCCGATCTGGAGCAGACCTGCACCGACGGTCGCGACGGCACGGGCGCCGGCGAGCCGGAAGAGCCGCAGGTGTTCGCCCCGGGCGAGTCGCCGCCCAGCGCCGCCGGAACGGCCGGCGACGATCAACCGGCCCACGTGCAGATCGAGCAGATGTCGGTCAACGAGAAACGGCGGGCCGCCCTGCGCGGCCGGCGCGACATGCGGCTGCTGCTGATCCGCGACAAGAACAAGACCATCCATCCCTTCGTGCTGCGCAACCCGGGCATCACCCTGGACGAGGTGGAGCAGATCGCCAAGATGCCCGGCGTCAACCCGGACGCGCTGCGCATGATCGCGGGCAACCGGGACTGGACCCGCTCGACCACGGTCTGCCGCAACCTGGTGCGCAACCCCAAGACGCCGATGCCGGATGCGCTGCGGCTGCTGGGTAAACTGCCGCTGAGCGACCTGCGCGCCATGGCCAAGAGCGGCAACGTGCGTACCCCCATCCAGCAAGCCGCCCGCAAAAAGGTCACCGGGTAAGCACTGGGTCAAAGCAGACCCACATCCAAGCAAAACTGGCAGCCGCCGCCTTTTTGTGCTATTCCCTTTTTTTACTCCGATTTGCAGCGATTCACTGGAGAGCCGATGCGGTCTGCCTGTCAGCTCCACACCTCGTCGGCCACGGAGCAGCCGGCGCGCTCTCAGGGGGAAAGGCACCCTCGGTCAGCCGGGGGCCTCGGGTGAGAGAAGACACAGAGTGGCTCGAATCCTGGTCATCGACGATGATCCGCAGCTGCGCCGGCTGCTGCGGCGCTACTTCGAACGCTGCGGCCACGCTGTAAACGAGGCCGCCGACGGCGACGAAGGCCTGGCCCGCTTCCACGAATCCGGCGCCGACGTCATCATCACCGACCTGATCATGCCCGGCAAGGAGGGCATGGAAACCATCCTCGAGCTGCGCCGGGACAACCCCGAGGTCAAGGTGATCGCCATTTCCGGCGGCGGCCGGGTCTCGCCCGCTGGCTACCTCAAGCTGGCCAAGGGCATCGGCGCCAGCCGCGTCTTTTCCAAACCCTTCGAGCTGGCCGACCTGCATCGAGCGGTCGAAGAGCTGACCTCCGAAAAGCCCACCTGACCGCCCGCCCCGGCGATCGCCACGATCCGGAGTTCCAGGAAGCTCGCCTGCTCAGCCGGCGGTGCTGAACAGGAAGGGATAGGTCACGATGACTTCGCCGCCGCCCTTGGGCGGCGGGAAGCGGATCTGGCGTACGGTCCGCAGCAGGCAATGCTCGACCGTGGTGCTGTGCATCGTGCTCTGCAGCACCGACGCCTCGCTGACGCGCCCATTGCCGGCGATGGTGAACGTGCAGGTGACCTTGCCGTACAGATTCGGGTTCTTGGCCAACTCGCGCTCGTAGCAGAACTTGAAACGCGACCAGTAGCGTTCGATGTAGCGGCCGACCACCTTCTGGCTCAGCCCGCCGACGATGCGGCTGCGGCCCCGGGGCACCTGCACCCGAGCCTTGGGGCGGTGACCGATGCGGAGGCTGTCGGCGGCCGCGACCTCTGAGCCGTAGCCACCGTGGCCGCCGATGCCGCCTATGCCCAGTGAACCGCCACCGCCCGGCGAGCCGCCGCGGGTGGTCAGGTTGCCGAAACCCTGCCCGTCGGTCGCAGCGTGACGGCCGATGCCATTGAGGGCGTGGTCCAGATCGGCGCTGCCCGTTCCGCCGAAAACCGATGCCCCCTCGCCGCCGCCACCCCGCTGCTTGAGCAGACGCAAGATGCCGGCATTGGTGGCCACCTCGCGGTCCTGCTCGCGCCCGCGCCGAGGCGCAATGCCCTCATCGCGATCGCGCGCCCTTTCGGTCACCTTCTTCCACCTGCCGCTGTCGTCCCTGTCGATCTTTTCTTGCCGCCGCTTGTCGATCGCCTCAAAGGTCTTCTTCGGCCGCTTCTGGCTGAGCATGATCAGGGCGGCGAAACGGGACGGGTTGGCCAGGTAGCCGACATCGGCGCGCCGGGCCTCGGGGACGAGGCCGATGGCGAACCACAGGCCCGCGGCCAAGATGAAACAGGTCCACCACCACTTGCCCAGCTGGAAATCGCGCCGGTAGGCGGCCTCGCTGTGCAGGCCGCGGGCGGCGCCGGTGTACTGGACGACGAAGGCCAGCTGGCCGACCCGGACCCGGGCGCGGTCGCTAGGCCGCAGCCGGACCGTATCCGTAGCGCCGTTCGCGGTTCGAGCGTTCGCCTCCCGCGACCCGCCACCGCGGCGTAGGTCGAGCACCATGCCCGCGGCCGCATGCAGCAGGTGGCCTCGCTGGCCGTCCGGGCTGCACAGGGTGAAGCGCTCGTCCAGCAACCAGTCCAGGCACAGCTGGAAGGAGGCCTTGGTATCCTCGCCCACGGTGACCGTCTCGTCCGGACCGAACGAGCGGGCGGCCAGCACGATCGGCCCCCACATGACCTTGACATCCAGCCGCCGATCGCCTGCGCCGGGTCGTTCCTCCGCACAGAGCGGGCGCTCGAAAAAGTTCTGCCCCGATTCGGCTCCACCGATCGCATTCCGCTCGCCCCGCAGCATGGCGCACCCTCCCCTTCCGGAACGCATCCGCGCTCCGTTGAACGATTTCGAAGCACTTCGTTTTTCGCGTTTCCCACCGAAGCGCTTCCGCGCTCGGCTCGAAATGGCTTCGCCCGCAAAGCCCGCGATTCACATCTTGTGACAACCGTCCGTCCGAGCGGGTTCCCGCCGGATCGTCCTAGCCTGAAGGTCGCCCGACGATGTGGGGCTTGTGGGCAGTGTCCGCTTCGGGGACAATGGGTTCATGGTGCGATTGAAAACCGCCTTGTGGCTTTTGCTGCTCGGCCCGGTTCTGGTCGGTCTGCCGATCGGAGGATCGCGAGCGGCGGAGATCGAAGCGGGGCCGGGCGATGGCATCGAGAACATCATCCGCGGGCTGGGCCCGGGCGATGTCCTGATCCTGGCCGATGGGATCTACGACATCAACGAGCGCTTCAGCTTCGACATCGCCGGCACCGCCGCCCAGCCGATCACAATCCGGGCCGCGGCCGGCGCCCGGCCCCACTTCCGGCAGTTGGCCGGGCAGAACATCTGGGACATCCGCGCCAGCCACGTGGTCATCCAGGGGTTGGAGTTCTCACAGGGCTCGGCCGGGCTGCGCATCGAGGCCGCCGCCCACCTGACCATCGCCGACTGCACCATCCACGACACAGCCGATGTGGCCCTGCGCCTGAACGACAGCGGCCAGACCTACCAGGCGGTGCGCATTCTACGCAACCACATCCACCACACCTCGGGCACCGGCGAGGGCATGTACCTGGGCTGCAACGCGGACGGCTGCCGCCTGGCCGGCGCGCTGATCGCCGGCAACCACGTGCACCACACCGACGGTCCCGGCGTCAGCCAGGGCGACGGCATCGAGCTGAAGGAGGGCAGCCACGACTGCATCATCCGCGACAACGTCATCCACCACACCAACTACCCCTGCATCCTGACCTACAGCACGGTGGGCAACGGTGGGCCCAACCGGATCGAGGGCAACGTGCTGTGGGCCTGCGGCGACCACGGCATCCAGACCGCAGCCGACGCCGTCATCCGCAACAACATCCTGCTGGGCGCCCGTTACGAAGGCATTGCCCTGCAGCCGCACCAGGCTGGCAGCCCGGCCAATCTGCGCATCGTTCACAACACGGTGATCCAGCCGGCGAACAACGCGCTGGCCCTGCGTGGAGTCTCCGGCGATGTGCTGGTGGCCAACAACGCGCTCTACGCCGCCGCCGGCGCGGCCATCAACCCGGTCAACGGCGACTTCAGCCAGCTCACCGTGACCGGCAACGTGGGCCGCGGCGGAGTGGCCGGCGGAGCCTACCCCATCGCCACCGGCTCCCTGGATGGCGACTTCGTCGCCGCCCATTTCGACGGCGGGCCACCCATCGACGTCTTCCCCCGACCGGGTTCGGTCCTGATCGAAGGCGCCGACCCGGCCCACGTGACCGAGCTGGACTTCAACCACACCCCGCGCGGCGGGCAGGCCCACGCCGGGGCCTACCATTACGATCCCGACGGCAATCCCTGCTGGACCCTCGCTGCCGAGTTCAAGAACATCGACTGCCATCCACCGGGCCCGGACGGCTCGGACGACGGCGGTGGCTGGGACGGCGGGGTGGACGCCGGGACCGATGCCGGTGTGGACGGCGGCCGAGACGCCGGTGCGGATGCCGGGCGGGACGCCGGTGCAGACCCCGGCGCAGACGCCGAAGCGGACATTGGAGCGGATGCCGGATCAGTCCTCGGCGACGATACCGGCTCACGTATCGAGGGAGGTTGCGGCTGCCGCTCGACTGGCCGTGGCGGCATCTCAGCGACCGTTCTGTTGCTGGCCGCTTTGTGGCTGATGCGTTCGGGACGCGGAGAGCCTGCCCGCCGCCGCTCCGGAGGGGGTGCCGGTCAGAAGTTGTAGAGCACGGACATGGTGATGGCCATCGAGTTGATCATGGTGGGCACGATGATGTAGTAGTCGACCTCGGCGCCGAGCGAGAAGTGCTTGAGCAGGGTGTAGTACTCGCCGCGCACGCCGGCGAACAGATCGCCGTCGACCGGAGCCTGGCCCGGCTCGGCCGACGGCTCGATCAGGGCCACCCCGCCGCCGACGCGGGCCTCCAGCGCCCAGCGCCGTCCGCCCACGAGGTCGAAATCGGCCGAGACGTTGAAGAAGGTCAGGCCGAAGTCCATGTGGTAGCCGCTGCAGTCCTCACCGGCGCCGCAGGCCAGCGGGTCCTTGATCGGATTGGCCGCCTGGTAGCCCTGGGCGTAGCTGATCTGCAGCGAGAACCAGTCGGTGAAGTCGTACCCCACCTCGAAGCCGAAGAAGGGTTCGCCGTTGGAGTAGCCCCGCGAGCCCCCGAAGGTGAAAAACACCCCGCCGCGGCCCTCGAAGTAGAGGCCGGTCTGGCGCTCGAAGATCACCTCTTCGGTCATGTCGACCTGCTCGCCGGCCGCATCCTCCCCGCCGCCTTCGTCGGCTTCGCCGGCCTGGCCGGCCTCGCCTTCGTCCTCGGGGGCAGGGCTCTCTGTTTGCTGAGCGATGGCAGGCGCCGCCGCCCACAGCAACGCGGCGGCCAGCACGGCGGTCCAGTTGGCTGGCTTCATGGGCTTCGGTCCTCCCTCAGCCGGCGGTGGTGAACATGAACGGATAGGTCACGATGACCTCACCGCCGCCCTTGGGGCTCGGGAAGCGGATGCGCCGGAGGGTGCGCAGCAGGCACTGCTCGACGTTGGTGTTGTGCATCGAGCTCTGCAGCACCGACGCCTCGCTGACGCGCCCGTTGCCGGTGATGGTGAAGGTACAGGTGACCTTGCCGTACAGGTTGGGGTTCTTCGACAGCTCGCGCTCGTAGCAGAACTTGAACTGGGCCCAGTAGCGCTTGATGTAGCGACCGACCACCTTCTGGCTCAGGCCGCCGACGATGCGGGTGCGGCCCTTGCGCACCTTGACCCGGGCCTTGCCGCGGTGGCCGACCTTGACACTGCCGGTGCCGGCGCCGCCGCCGCGGCCGTAACCGGCGGTGCCCATACCGCCGAGGCCCAGGCCGCTGCCACCGCCGGGGCCGCCGCCGCGGGTGCCCAGACCGCCGAAGCCACCCGAATCACCCATACCGGAACGGTTGAGGCTCTCGAGGGCGTTGTCCAGGTCGGTCGAGGCCGCACCGCCGAACACCGACGAGGCGTTGTCTCCGGTGCCGCCACCCTTCTTCTTGAGCAACCCCAGGATGCCGGCGTTGGTGGCCACCTTGCGGTCGCGTTCGCGCTTGACCTCGCGCGGCACGCTGGCATCGTTCTTCTTCGACTTCTTGGTGACCTTCTTCCACTTGGCGTCTTCGTCCTTCTTGACCTCTTCTTCCTTCTTCTTCTTGATCTCCTCGAAGGACTTCTTCTCCTGCTTCTGGGTGGGCATGATCAGGGCCGCGAACCGGGCCGGATTCTTCAGGTAGTCGATCCCGCTGCGCTCCGACTTGGGGGTGAAGTCGATGACGAACCACATGCCTACGGCCAGGATGAAGAAGGTCCACCACCACTTGCCCATCTGGAAGTCGCGCCGGTAAGCGGCCGTGCTGCGCACACCGTGGGCGTCACTGGTGTACTGGATGACGAAGGCCAGCTGGCCCACCAGCACCCGCGCCCGATCGCCGAGCCGCAACGCATAGGTACGCACCGCCCCCTGGGAGGGCAGCTCGCCCACCTCACGAGGCTTGCCGTCGCGGCGCACGTCGAGTTCCATGCCCGAGGCCACGTGGACCACGTGCCCGTCGGTACCCCCGGGGCTGCACAGGGTAAAGGTCTCGCCCGGCAGCCGGTCCAGCCCGAGTTGGAAGCTGGTCTTTGGATCCTCGCCCACGGTGACGGTGTCGTTCTCTCCGAACAGCCGCGAATCCAGCACGATCGGGCCCCACATGACCTTGACTTCCAGCCGGCGATCGTCCTTACGCGGCTTTTCCGCGTCCTGCAGCTCGCGCTCGAAGAAGTTCTGGCCCGAGACCGGCCCTTCCAACTCGCGCTGGCGCGGGATATCGCGCTGGCGCACCACCTGGGTGCCGCTGGCCGGTGCCGGCTTCTTCTTGCGCTTCGGCGGTGGCTTGGGCGGCTTCTTGGCGGGCTTCTCGGGCTCGTCGGCGGCCTCGCGGGCGGGCTTGGCGTCCGGCTTGGTCGGCTCGCCGGGCAGTTCCTCGGCCTCCTCGATGTCTTCCTCGTCGATCGCCTCGGCACCGGCGGGCGGCCGCTCGGCCTTGGTGGCCACCGCGTCCGGGCCCACGCCGACCACGAACACCTCCACCTCGCCGATGGTCAGAGTGTCGCCGCGGCGCACCACCGCCTCGCGCTCGACCTCGTCGCCGTTGAGCTCGATGCCCTCCTCGCTGCCGAGGTCGACCAGCACCGCCTCATCGTCCCGCTCGCCGGCCTGCAGGATGGCGTGCATGGTCGAGACCGAGTCGTCCTCGAGCAGCAGGTTGGCCGTCGGGCCGCTGCCGATGATGACGCTCTTCTGATCGAACTCCCGGGGGCCGTCGTCTTCCTCGCCGACCACCTCGAGCAGGACGTGTAGGTTCTTCTTGCTCTTTTTCGCCATGGCGTTCCCTCGCCTCCCAGCGCGCGTGTGCGGATGCGGTTCCGCCGGCTCAGAGATGATCGACCGTGTCGAGCATCTCGGGCAGGAAGTTGCCGCGCGTCTTGATGAGCAGATCGAAGTCGGCCTTCTTCTTGTTCATCAGGTACGAGCCCTCGGGCTTGGTCAACTCACCGGTGATCTGCACGTCCGAGAAGTCGATGATGGTGGTCTTCTTGTAGACCGTCTCGGCCTCGCCCTCTTCCTCCTGGGCCTTGGCGGTCGAGGCCGCGCCCAGCACCAGGCCGGCGGCCAGCAACAGCATCAGCATCCATTTCAGACCCTGCATCGCATCCTCCTCGCGTGATTCATCCGGCTCCAACGGCCCGGATCTCCTTCTGGGCTCGGGCCTTGTGACAACCAGCGCCGCGGGCGGGTTCCCTCGCCGGGAAAAAACCACCCGGGCCCGAAATCAGCCGGCCGCGTCCGCCGCCGCCGGGTCACCCTTTCCACTTTCTTCTTTATTATCAACTTCTTTTGCCCCAGCCGGGCCCTTTTACTCAGCCTTCTTCTCCCCGGCCTTGTCTTCGCCGGCTTTTTCGCCCTC
>CAYVQE010000005.1:0-69305 GCA_964454005.1 uncultured Myxococcales bacterium | reverse complement strand
GGCCGGCTGCTCACCCTCGGCCGGCTGCTCACCCTCGGCCGGCTGCTCACCCTCGGCCGGCTGCTCACCCTCGACCGGCTGCTCACCAGCGGCCGGCTGCTCTCCAGCGGCCGGCTCGTCGTCCTTGATCAGGTCGTCGAGCTTCCTCTGGCCTTCCCTGCCGGCGTCCTTGTCGCGCTCGGACGCATCGAGCGCCTGGCGCCGCTTCCCGTCTTTTTCCTCGCGACGGCGCTGCTCTTCCTCGGCCTCCTGCTGGCGTAGCTGGGTAGCCATCTGCAGCTTGGTCTGGGCGATCTTGATGCGGTTGTGCACCGGATCCTTCTGGTCGAGCTGCCGGCCCTTGGCCTTCTTGTAGCGCTCGTAAAAGGCGATGGCGTTCTCGTAGTCGCGCAGCTGCTTGTTGTATATCTCGCCCATCTTGAACAGGATGTCGCTGTTCTGCGGCTCGCGCTCGAGCACCTTGGTGAACAGCTCGATGGCCTTCTTGGCGTCGCCCACGCCGTAATATGCATAGGCCATGCCCTTGACGGCCGCCTGGTGATCCGGCTTCTGCTGCAGCACCTTCTGGTAGGCGGCCATGGCCCGCCGGTAGTCGCGGAAGCGATGGGCGATGGCGGCGACGTTGATCAGGGCGTTGACGTTGTTCGGATCGATCTTGAGCGCCTGATCGAACTGGTCGAGCGCATCGCGGTAGCGCTCCATGCCGACGTAGATCATGCCCAAGTTGTTGAAGATGCCGGCGTCCTTGGGGAGATCGGGGTTCTTCTCGCGGCGCTTCTCGAGCATCTTGCCGGCGTTGATGCACAGCAGCTCGGCCATCTCGTACTTTCCCTGATCGTAGTAGATCAGGGTCATGTTCTTGTAGGCCTCGACGTTGTTGGGCGCGCGGGCCAGCAGGCGATGACCGGTCTTCTCGGCCTGCTCGTACTTCTTCGCCAGCCGGTAGACCACGATCAGGTTGTTCATGATCTCCGGGTCGCGCGGCACCTTCTCCAGCGCCTGGCGGTAGTGCTCGATGGCCTGGTCGTACTCCTGCTGCCGTTTGTAGACCACCCCCAGGTTCAACAGAGCGTCGCGGTGCTCGGGCTCCTTCTGCAGGGTCGTCTTGAAGGCCAGCTCGGCGGCCTCGAGATCGCCCCGGCGCAGCTGGAGCAGACCCAGGTTGTAGTGGGCATCGACCATCGGGGCCGGCTCGGGCCGCTTCTCGTTCTTGGCGATGGCCTTCTGCAGCAGGTCCAGCGCCCGCTCGGGCTTGCCCTGCTCCAGCGCATCGATACCCCGGTTGTACAGCTCTTCAGGGAAGATGATCCGCACCACCTTCTTCTCAGTCGGCTTGACCACCTTCTTCTCGGGGCAGCCGGTGAGAATCAGGGCGGTGCCCAGCAACAGCGATACGGTGACCTGGCTACGCATGGTTCGCATCCCTCGCAGTCGTGGCTGGCTCATGCCGCGCCCCCGCTACATCGAGGGCCGGGCGGCGCTGGCCGCCTTCGGCTCGCCCCCGGCCGTGCCGGCAGCGGGCGGTGTCGGGGCCGGCTCGGGCTGCGGCGGCACCTCGACCCGCTCGAACCGCGGCTCGCCTTCGTAGAAGAACTCGGTCGAGACCTGGCTGGCGACGTAGGGCTCGGGGTACTTGCTGGGTTCGTACTTGCGCAGCAGCTCCTGCGCCTTGATCGTCCACTCGTTGTACAGGCCCTTGTTCGACGAGACCGCGATGGCCTTGCGGTAGAAGTTCAGGGCCGTCTCCTCCAACGGCAAAGCCTGCTTCTGCAGCTCCTGGATGTAGATGTCGGCCTGCTCGGGGGTCAGCCCGGCCGGCACCGGCGCCTCGAGCATTGCGTCGGCCAGATCCTGGTTGATCTGGGCCACCCGCACCAGGGCGGCGATCGACCAGTCGGGATCCTTGTAGGATACGATCTCCTGGTACTTCTCCTGCAGCTTGGGTCGCAACTCGATCTTCTTGAACAGGTTGCGCTTGAGCGTCCGCGGCGGCAGCACCAGCTTCAGCGCCATGTACTCGCCGAACTCCTTGTCCACCTGCAGAAAGCGGGCGTGGGCCACCGCCTGTCGGGCTTCGGCCGTGCGCGCCTTCTCGTCCAGCTTGTGGTAGCGTTCGATGATCTTGTCCAGCAGCTTGTCGGATTCAGCCACCTTCTTCATCTTGCGCAGCGCCATGGCGTGCTTGTAGGTTACCGCCAACATGCGCCCCGGATTGGAACGGTCGGCGTACTTGTCGAGGTAGCCCTCGTAGATGATGTCCGCCTTGCGCCAGTTATCCTGCCGGGCGTAGATCTCGCCGATGCGGTAGAACAGATCGTGGGTGTCCTTGTTGTCGGGGAAATTCTTGATGTAGCGCGAGTAGAGCGCGATGGCCTTGGGGTACTGGCCCATCGACTCGCGCAGCAGCGCGGCGTTGTAGAGCGCGTCCGAGGCTTCCTTGTCGGTGATCAAGATGACGTCCTTTTTCTCCTCGGCCTTCTTGCGCCGCCGGCGCCGCCGGCGCCGTTTCTTCTTCTTCTTCTTGCCCTCCTGCTCGAGCCACTTCTCGAAGTACATCTCGTTGTAGCGGGCCGAGGTGGCGAAATCGGCCACCCGATCGTGGAAGGTGGCCAAAAAGCCGATGGTCTGGTTGTAGCGGTCCGAGTCCGGGTAATCCTCAAGCAGCCGCTTGCCCGCCCGGATGGCCAGGTCGAGTTGGTCAGCCTCGTCGTAGATGACTATGGCCGCGTACTGCGCCCGGTGGGCGTACTTGCTCTTGGGGTAGTTGTCGACGAAGGCGTCGAAGCGCTTGGCCGCCGCCAGCGGATCCTTGTCGCGCAAGGCCA
The DNA here is from genome assembly GCA_964454005.1 of uncultured Myxococcales bacterium. GTDB lineage: Bacteria > Myxococcota > B64-G9 > B64-G9 > B64-G9 > CAYVQE01. The sequence goes on along the minus strand of CAYVQE010000005.1, from coordinate 66,480 downwards.
GCGCCAGGTTGTAGCCCGACTCCTCGATCAGGCTCTGCATTTCCTTGGCGAACTTGGCCTTGCGGGCCACCTTGGAGCGCGCCAGCACCTCGTTCTTTTTGAAGGTCTTGGCCCAGTGGTTGACGGCCTGCCAGGCCTCGTTGCGCTCGGCCTCGCTGGCGTCCTTGTTCTTGGCCTTCATGTACAGGGTGTTCAGCGACAGCCGGGCCGCCTTGAGCGCGTACTGGTTGCGCGGGTGGCGCTCGATGATCTCGCCGAAGCGCTTGGCCATCTCACCGAAGTGGCGGTACTTGTAGAAGATGAAAGCGCTCTTGAAACGGATCGGGATGTACATGTCGTGATCCGGCGCCACCTCGGAGTAAGCGTCGGCCGCGGCCAGGAACTTCTGCTCGAAGAAGGGGATCTCCTTTTTGACCAGCATCTCCTTGGTCACGTTCTCGGTGAAGTCGATCTTCTTCTTCTTGATCTCCTTGGATGCCTCTTTCTCCAGCTTGCGTCCGCTGCGCGACTTGGGATCCCACTTGCGGCAATCCTTGCCCTCGGAGTCGCGCAGCTGCAGGCACTTCTCCCAGCACAGCACCGCGTTGTAGGCCGCCTCGGAGGAGTAGACCCCCTCGGGCTTGTTGTCGACCATGGTCGAGTACTGGATCGCGGCCACGTAGAAGTTGCGCATCTTGTACAGGATGTCGGAGTAGTACCAGCGCAGCTTGTAGGCGTACTCGCTGTCGGGGAAGGTATCGAGGTACTTCTTGTAGATCGAGCGGGCCAGGTTGTAGGTGTCCCAATCCTTGGTCTGCTGGGCCTCCTTGTGGTAGGAGGTGACCAGATCGCGCAGCGAGGCCTCCACCAGCGCGTTGGCCTTCTTGATGGCCGTCTTGTTGCTCTTGTTGACCTCGGCCCAGGTCGAGCCGGGCTTGTACTGGTCGATCAGGCGGTTGATCTCGCGTTTGACCTTGTTGCGCTGGTTCATCTTGCGGTAGGCCATCACGACCGAGTTGTGAAACGACGGGCAGTCCGGATTGTTGGGGTACTCGTTGAGCAGCCGCCGGAAGGACTTCAACGTCATCTCGGCCTTGCCCTGCTTCTCGTAGGTCTTGGCCAGCCGCGTCAGGTACTCCAGCGCGCCCTGCTTGCCTACCTGTGACAGGTAGTAGCGCTCGGCCGAGTCCAGCGCGTCGATCTGGGCATAGGACAGCACCATGTCCTGCAGCGCCTCGCGCCGCAGCTGGATCTTGTTCTTGTCGCCGCCGGCCTTCTGCGCCTCGCGCTGGGCCAGCTCGACCACCTGCTGGAACTTGTCGATCGCCTTCTCGTACTCGCCCAGGTTGTAGTCGCACCAACCCAGCTTGTAGAGGGCGAAGGTGTAGACCTTGGAGTCCTTGAACTCCAACGCCCGGTCGTAAGCCTTCTTGGCGTTGCTGACGTCGTTGTTGTTGAAGTAGTGCTCGCCCATGGCCAGGTAGGCGTCCGGCACGAAGCGGCTCTCGGGGAAGCTCTTGATCAGCTCCCAGTACATCTTGACGCCTTCCGACTTCTCGCCGCTCTCGTACAGGTTGTAGCCCATGGTGAACAGCACTTCGTCACGCCGGTGGTAGTTCTTGCACTTCTTCAGGATGGTCTTGTAGATGGCCATGGCCTGGTCGGTGTAGACCTGGCTCTTGCGGTTGTCGAGCTTGGGCTCGGTCGCGTCCGGGTCGGTTTCGCGGGCCGTCATCCAGGCCTCGATCTTCTTGTCGTAGGCCTGCATCTCGGCATAGTAGATCGCCCGCGCCTTCTCGTAGTAGCGCTCGGCCAGCCGGAAGTAGAGATCGCACTTGGCCGGGCCATCCGGCGTCTCGCGGATGATCTCCTTGAGCTGCTTGATCTCCTGCTCCAGCAGCTTCTCTTCGAGCGTGGCCCCCTCGGCCCGCTTCTGCTCCACCATGGGCAGCTTGATCTTGGCCGGTCCGCTGGGCTCCTCCTCCTCCGGCTCCTCTTTCTCCTTCTTCTTGTCGTCGCCGAAGTCGGGCACCTCGGAGAACTCGTGCTTGCGACCACTTTTTTTCTTGCCCTTGCGCCGTTTCCGCTTGCGCTTCTTGCGCCGGGCCTTGGCCACCAACTCCCCGTCGCCGGCCAACAGCTGCGATTCAGCCGCCGCGGCCGCCCGGGCTTCGGGCAAGGTCAGGCCGTCCAGACCGAAGATCAGAGCCAACAGCAGCACGAACCAACTCATCGAAAAAATCAGGCGCATGGATGTCCTCCGCACGCTCCCGGTGACTGGTGTTCGTTACCGGGCCTGCTTGGGGCAGGCCCGGCGGACGGTGTAGACGTAGTAGCCCAGCTCGTCCCGCCAGTACTCCTTGACGAACTTCCAGTAGTTGTAGGTCTCGTCGGGCACCCGCGGCCGAGGCGCCAGCTTGCCGCGCAGCTCGGCCCTGACGGAGTGTCCGGCGGCCACCAGCTTGCGCCGGCGGGTGGTGATCTCCAACTCCACCATCTTGGCGTGGCTGACGTAGCTGCTGATGTTGAGGTAGGCCTGCTTCAGCTTGGCCTTGACGAAGCCGCCGGCCGTCTTCTGCAGCAGGTTGCGCTGCACGTTGACCACGCCCAGCAGCTCTTCGGCCAAGCGCTCGCCCTTCCACTCGTCCTGCTCGCGGATGGCCACCGCCTCGGCCTCGAGGCTGCGCAGGAAGTGGCGGAAGTTCTCCACCCGCGGGTTGCTCAGGATGTACTGCTTGATCGACTCCGGCAGCTCGGCCAGCGGGTCGTCGGCCGAAAGCTCGTCCTTGAGCAGCAGCGCGGAAAAGGCCTCGTTCGGCAGCGGGCCCTCGGTCAGCTCCTTGATCAGGGGCATCATCGCGGCGTAGTTCTCTTGGAAGTGCTCCAGCATGGCCATGGACTCGTCGTACAGGCACACCTGGTAGTAGATGGTGGCCTTGAGGATCCACGACTCGGGGTGGAACAGGTTCTCGAAGTGGGGCGAGTGCAGGGTGTGCAGCGCGCCCAGCGCCCGGCCGTACTCCTGGCGCATGTAGAAGGCCCAACCGATCTCGAACAAGGCCGCGGCCCAGTCCTGCGAGAAACGCGGGATGCGGCTGTAATACTGGACGGCCCGGGCGAAGTCGCCCTTGCCGTAGTACGAGCGGGCCAGGTTGAGCGTGCACAGCTGCCACAACCGGTGCACGTCCTCGTAGAGCTGCATGGCCCGCCGGGCACCCTCCTCGGTGCGCTCCGACAGCCCGACGATCTGCTCGAACAGGGCGATCGCCTTGTCGTACTCGGCCTGGGTGCGGGCCTCGTCACCGGCCCGGGCGTAGCGCACTCCCAGCCGGGTATGGATGATGGCCTGCAGGAAGAGCGACTTGGCGAAGACGCTGGACTCCTGCTCGACCGCCTGCAGGAAGGCCAGCGACTGGTCGTACTTCTCCTGCCGGTAGAGCAGCAGGCCGACGTGGAAGTTGATCCGGCTCAGGGCCATCGGATCCATGCCGGCGAAGGCCTGCGGGTTATAGAACTTGTTGATCTGCGACGGGATCAGGGTGTCGTCGCGCAGCTCGGCGGCCACGTTGATCAGACCCTCGGCCCCCTTGAGGTAGTACGGGTGGGCCGGGCCCTGGACGAACACCGCGTTGTAATAGGCCAACGCCGACTGGTACAGGCCCATCTTGTACAGGCTGTGGCCCAGGTAGTACTCGGCCTTGGCGCGATTGGCCACCACCGTATCGGTCATCCGGGCCTCGTAGAACAGCTCGGCGGCCCGGGGCAGATCGTTGGCGTTGTAGGCCTCCACGGCTTCGTTGAGCGGGCTGGCCGGCTGGGCCTGGACGGCGAAGGCGCCCAGCGACACCAGCAGGCTGACGAACAGGGCGGTGCAGGTTCTCATGGGAATCGTCGACCTCCCTCGGGGTCCGCGCCCGGACCTCAGTACGGGCTCCAGATCTGGACCGGTTCCTCGCCGAGGAACAGGAAGCTCAGACCCAGGGTGACGAACAGGCTGTTGCGGATCTTGGTCGAGACCTCGCCGGTCGAGCCGGTCTGGTCGGCCTCCTTGACCCGAGCGGCGAAGGCGTAGTCGCGAATCTCGAGCCGGATGGCGAACCAGCGGGCCAGATAGACGCGCAGGCCGAGGCCGAAGTTGCCGACGAAGTAGGTGCCGGTGTCCTGCCACAGCTTGCGCGAGTTGCGGAACTCGGTTCCGGCCACCCCGCCGCCGGCGGTCAGGTAGAAGTCGACGTGGCCCAGGCCGCGATTGAACAGCGTCCACTTGCCGTACAGCGGGCTGAACAGCACGTTCAGACCGATGTAGTTGGTGATCATGGCCAGGTCGGCGTTCGACGGGCTGAGCTGGGCGTCGTTCTTGACCTCGTCGTAGGCGTCGGTGTACCAGGCGCCCCAGCGCAGGTCGTCGCCTTCGTACTGGCCCGGCTGGGCCTGGTCACCGTCGTAGAACGGCACCTTGCAGGTCAGCCAGGACAGCTCGATGGCGAAGGCTTCGTCGAAGTGGTAGTCCAGCGCCAGTCCCAACCCGACCTGCTGGGTGAACACGTCACCGACCGAGGGGCCGCTGAACACGCTGACCTCGAGCTTGTTCTTCACCGAGTAGTCGCGCTTCTGCAGCACGTGGATGCGCTCGTTGGGGCTCTCGGCGCGCGCGATGGCGCCTGCCAGGAGCACCGCAGCGGCCGCGAACAGGGCTTTTGCCTTCATGGTCTTTTCCCTCGCCTCGGATATCAGAAGAAGGAGTAGCACACGCCGAGCCGCATCAGCGTGATGTGTACGAAGTCCTCGATCTTCTTCGGATCGGGCGTGCTGCCGCCGGCCGACTTGGTCTGGGCCTCGTACTCGTCGTAGTAGAAGTGATCGCGGATCTCGATGCGCAGGCTCCAACTCTGGGTGAAGTGCATGCGCAGGCCGCCGCCGACGTAAAAGGTGGGCTGGGCGCCCACGTCCTTCTCGACCTTGCGGAACTCGGTGTCGGTGGGCCACCGCAGCTGCGAGTACTTGTAGCCCGCCACCCCGGCCCCGGCCACCAGGTAGAAGTGGAAGTTGAAATCGAGTTCGGCCGACAGGTTGAGCTTGCCGTACAGCGGACTGAATACCAGCCCGCCGGTGGCCCACCAGGTGGTGTACTTCAGGTCGGTCAGCGGCAGCCGCTCGATGCCCGAGATGTTGTCCACGCCCACCTCGAGGATCTCGTCGAGCAGGCTCACGTCGCCGGACAGGAAGGCGTAGCCCCCCTCGACCTCGAGCCCGATGTAATCGTTGAAGTAGTAGGCCAGCCCCACCGAGGCTCCGACGTGCTGCGTGTACTTGTCGAAGATGGAGAAGGCCGGGGCCAGCGACAGCTCCAGACGTCCGCCCAGATCGTAGAGGCGTTTGGCCACCGCCGGTTCGGCCGCCAGCAAGGAGTTCGGAACGCTGCCCAGCAACAGGCAACAGACTCCCACGAACACGAGTAGTCTTCGGCGATTACGCATGGTCTTGGACTCTCCGCTGCGCAGGGGATTGATCGTGCATCCGCATGATTGCGAAGGGTGTAGTACGAGTCGCAGGGGAACGCAAGGTTTTTTTGAATTTGCTCCACGATCCCTTACACTTCGCACTTGCTACCACATCTCGCTACAACGGGTGCCCGCTGGACCCCGCCGGCGGCGTGATGCAGATCACGCCCACCAATTGCGGCCTGGCGGTCTCAGCGCCGCGGGCTAAATCGACCGATCGGTCTAGCGCCAGCGGGAGCGCTGCGGGTTCGCAGCGGAGAGAAGACGACTCAGCTCGGCGCGGGACCGCGCCGCTTGACGGCCTTGCGGACCATGACCAACCCGCCGCGGGCGCCGGGCACCGCCCCGCGCAGCATCAGCAGGTTGTCGCCGGCGTCGACGTCGACCACGGTCAGGTTCTGGGTGGTCACCCGCTTGTCGCCCATCTGCCCCGGCAGCCGGCGGCCCCTGAACACCCGGCCGGGGAACTCGCAGTTGCCGATGGAGCCCGGATGCCGGCGGTGCTCGTGGGTGCCGCGGGTCTTGGTGTTGCCGCCGAAGCCGAAGCGCTTGACCACGCCCTGGAAGCCGCGGCCCTTGGATGTGCCGATGACGTCGACCCGATCGCCGGCGGCGAAGACCGACACGTCGATGCTGTCGCCCACCTTGTAGCCATCGACATCTTCGGGGCTCATGCGCACCTCGCGCAGGTGGCGCAGGGGCTTCATGTCGGCCTTCTCGAACACGCCCCGGCCGGGCTTGTTGAGCTTGCGGCCGGGCACGGTCTCGAAGCCGATCTGAATGGCGCTGTACTTGTGCTTGGCCGGGGTGCGCTTCTGCACCACCGGGCACGGCCCGGCCTGGACGACGGTGACGGGGATCTGGTTGCCGGTCTCGTCGAAGATCCGGGTCATCCCGAGCTTCTTTCCCAAGATGGCTGTCGACATGATCTCACACTCCTCGAGTATTGCGCGCCAATCCGCACCACGGCGGATCGAGAGGGGCGGATTATACTCGGAAATCGATCGAAGGCAAGGATTTTTTCAGCGGTCCCAGATGGCCAGCATCTCGACGCGGCCGAGCAGATCGCCGGCCGGCAGGCCACCGCTGGATTCGGTCCGGGCCCGGATCAGCCACACCTCCCGGCCGCGCTGGAAGTACAGCTCCTGCAGCCGGCCGCGCCGCGCACCCATCAGGTGCCAGGCCTGGACGTCGCCGGTCTCGCGCAGGTTCAGGCCGACCTCGTAGCGCACCACCCGTTCGGCCTCCATCACCCGCTTGATCAGGGCCTGGCGCGGCGCCACCAGCGCTTGCTCGAACAACCGGCCGGCGGTGGCCGCGTCGGCGGTGCGGAACCAGTTGAGCTGCCAACCGGCCCGGCCCTTCTCGGCCCGGTAGCCGGCCTGCAGCACCGGCCGGCCGGCCGCCGCGGCCAGCTTCAAGCGGCGGCGCATCCTGGCCGGCAGCCAGCTATCGAGCCGTTGCATAGCGGCATAGGCGAAGCGATCGCCCGGGATGGCCACCTCGGGCAGGGCGGCCCAGATGGCCTGCAGCCAACTGGAGTGGGCTAATCCGGTCGACTCGCCCAGGCCGCCGGGTCGCGACAAGCGATCGGCCAGCTGCGCATCGTCGCTCAGCAGCAGCACCACCGCCCGGCCCCCCGGGGCCGCGGCCAGCCGGGCCCGCCAGGGCGGTGGCGTCGCGGCCAGCCGCTGGCGGCGCAGGCGGCCGGCCGGCGGCAAAACGCGCAACCCCACCCGTTCGAGCGCGATCAGCTCGGTCTCTCCCCAAGGCATGCGGCCCGCCACCCGCTCGGGCAGGGGTTGCTGTACCGGCACCAGCGGCAAGGGCTCCGCCGACTCGGGCTCCGGCCGCTGGCGGCGCCGGCGTTTGCGCCGCCGCTGGCGCTTGGCCGGCTCGGCCCCCGCTTCGGCCGCTGCGGCCGCCGGCTCCGGATGCACCCGGGCCAGCAGGAAGTTGTAGCTGGCGCGCAGGGCCGCCTCGGCGTCGCCGCCGGCGGCCAACCAACCGATGAACACATGGCAGCGCCCCTCGCCGCCGGCGGCACGGTAGGTCGCCTCGGCGGTGGCCCGCCAACCCAGCTCACCGAAGGCCTGGGAAAAACCCGCTGCGGCCGAGCGGGCCAGTGCCCCGGGCCCGCTGTCGCCGTCGGTCTCGGCGCGGATCAGAAACGACACCAGCCGCTCGTCGACCGGCCGCGGCAGCATGCGGGCCAGCCGCTCGATGGTCTCGCAGTCCTCGGGCGGCGAGATGATGGCCAGCCGCTCGGGATCGAGCCGCTCGACCCGGCGCACGTCCAGCCGCTCCAGCCGCCGCCCGGCCGCCCCGGGCAGCTGGTCGGCCAACGCGTCCAGCCCGGCGCGGGCGGCCCGCGGCGCCGAGACCAACAGGTGGCGCCGCCCGCCGTTGGCCGCGCGCAGCGACAGGGCGCTGCTGCCCTCGAAAGCCGGATCCTGCTCGACCAGCCGCTCGGCCGCCCGAGCGGCCGCTCGGTGGGTCGGCTTCTCGGCCAGCACCAGCACCCAGGGCTTTTTCTCGCTGGGACCGGGCTCGGTGCAGCCGGCCGCGGCGGCCAGCGGTACCAGCAGCGCCACCAGCGGAATGGACCGGCGCCTCATGCCGGATGTCCTCGCGATCGGCTCATCCCGCCTGCCCCTGGAGCTTATCGATCATCTCGGCCACCGCGTCCAGGTCGGCGTAGTACTTGTTGAGCACGGTGTGGTTCTTGCGCCGCTCGTAGAGGTCCTCGCCGACGTCGGCCAACACGTCCTTGAGGTGCTGCCCGGCCCGCTGGACCTCTTTTTCCTTGGCCGCCTTCTGGCGCTCGAGCTCGGCCAACAGGTCGCTCTGGTCGTTTTCCGCGCGGTCGGATTCCAGCTGCTGCTCGAGTTCGCCGGCCTCCACCTTGAGTTCCTCGAGTTCCTTCTCCATCTTTTTGGCCGGGCCCTCGAGTTCCTTGATCTCGCGTTTCATGTCCACGATGGCCTTGCGCCGCTTGAGGATCTCGATCTTGAGCTTCTTGACGTTGTCCTCGTGCTCGCGGGCGGCCTTCATCTCCTCGCGGCGCTTCTTCTCCTTGACCTTGTTCTGCTCGTCGGCCAGCGATTTCTCGACGAACTTGAAGTCGTACTGCGCCCCGGCCAGCTTCTTCTTGATCGGGTTCGACTTGCCGTACTTGATATCGACCAGCTCCTCCAGGTCGGCGATCTCGGCCTTGACTTCCTCGTAGCGCGCCTCGGCCTGCTCGTCGGCCTGGCCCTGCTCGGCCTGCAGCCCCTCGATCTCGCTCTCGATGAACTCGAGTTCGAGCTTGCGGTCGGACAGGTTGTCCTTGGCGCGGCGGTAGCTCTTGAGCACGCCAGGGGCCGCCCGTTCGAGTTCGCCGACCATCTCGGCCTTCTCGCCCAAATCGCGCAGCAGGGCCTCGTATCGATACTGGGCCTTTTCGAGCTTGGTTGCCATCGAGACCGTCCTCCCGCTCCCGTCAGCGCAGCGCGTCGGCCGCGAAATTCTTGAACACCTGGATCGTCATCTGCTCCTCGTCCTGTTTCCAGTCCGCGGGCAGGATGCGCCGCGAGTATGGCTGATAGCCCTCCAAGGTCAAGACCAGCTCGTACTCGCGGCTGGGATCGATGCTGGAGATACGCATGTCGGTCGTGCCCACCTTGCGGTTGGAGAAGTAGACCGAGGCGCCCTTGGGCCGCGAGCGCACGTAGAGCGTGCCGAGCTTCTTCTGGGCCAGCCGCTCGGCGCTCTCGTCGATCACCGCGCCCATGGTGTCGAACAGACGGCCGATGGCCGGGCCGAACACGACGCCGCCGGCGACCAGCAGACCGAGCAGCACCAGCAGGGCGATCCACTTTGCGCGCCGGCCGGCCCGGGCGTAGCTGTAGTCGTCCACCGCATCGTCGTCGAGTCCCCCGGCGGCGGCCGGAGCCGGTTGGCCGCCGCTGGGCAGCGGCTGGAACAGGGCCTCGGGCGAAGGCTGGACCGGCGGCGGCGCGCCGGCGGCAGCGGCGATCGGTCCCGATGCCCCGGCGTCGGCGACCGGGGGTGGGGCCGGCTGGGCTGGCGGCTGCTGGGGCATGACCACCGGCGGCTGGCGCTTGCGCGCCTCGAGTTCCTCGGCGAACAGCCCGCGAACGTAGCTCGACAGGGTCTCAGCCGAGGCCTCCTCCGGCAGCGAGTAGAGATAGCGGATGACGGCCTGGCGCATCTCGCCTGCCGTCTGATAGCGGTCCTCGGGCCGCCGGGCCAGGGCCTTGAACACGATGGCGTCGACCTTCGGCGGCAGCTGGGGGTTGGTGCGCGACGGGGTGGGCACGTCGGCCCGCTTGACCCGGTCCAGGGTCACACCGTCGGTGGCACCCTGGAACAGGCGTTCCAGGGTGAGCATCTCGTAGAGCAGGATACCGGCGGCGAAGATGTCGCTGCGCTGATCGACGTCCTGGCCGATGGCCTGCTCGGGCGACATGTAGCCGAACTTGCCCTTGATCACCCCGGCCTGGGTCTCGTGGACCTTGGTGGCCGCCCGGGCGATGCCGAAGTCGACCACCTTGACCGCCCCCTCGTAGGAGATCAGGATGTTCTGCGGCGAGACGTCACGGTGCACGATGCCCAGCGGCTGGCCGTCGTCGTCGGTCTTGCGGTGGGCGAAGTCCAGCCCGGCCAGTATCTCGGCGCAGATGTAGAGCGCGTGCTGGACGGACAGGCGCCGGCCGCTGTCGAGCCCGGCGTCCATCACCTCGCCCAGCGTCTTGCCGTCGACGCACTCCATGGCGATGTAGTAGATGCCCTCGATCTCGCCCAACTCGAACACCGGCACGATGTTGCCGTGGCTCAACGAGACCGTGATCTTGGCCTCGTCGATGAACATCTGGATGAACTCCCGGTGGCGCGAGTACTGGGGCAGGATCTGCTTGACGACCATGGTCTTCTCGAAGCCGTCGACCCCGAACATCTTGGCCTTGAAGATCTCGGCCATGCCGCCGACCGCGAGGCGCTCGTACAGGTAGTACTTGCCGAACATGCGGGGGCTGAACATGGGTGTGCGGTTCTCCTCGAATCGGCGCAACCTACCGGGCGGCTGACGAAAATAGCAAGAGTTCGACCGGGGTGTCAAGCAGCCGGCCGGCTGCTGACGCGAGCTTGCGCCCGGCGGCGGCTTGGTCCTATCATCCAGGATAGCAGAAGCGGAGTAACCATGGACGACGACGATCGATCCGGCGCCGGTGACGGCGACAGCGGGGATGGCCAGCAGGCTCGGCCGCGCATCCACGCCCACGACGAGTTCGAGCTCGATATCGACGTCGAGACCGATCTGACCCGGGTCGCCCCCCAGCAGCGGCCGGTGGCCGACCTGTTCGACGACGACAGCGAGATCACCGAGGAGGTGACCGAGATTGCGGCCACCGCCTGCGGCGCCCAGTCGGACGAGGCCGCGCCCGACGAACTGCCCCTGCCGCGGGCCTCGAACGAACAGGTGCTGCCCGTTTTTCTGCCCTCCGATCGGCCCGGCACCGAACCGCCACCGCCGCCGCTGCCCGAGACGAATGACGCGCCGGCGGCCGGCCCGCCGGACCTCAGCAGCCTGCTCGGCCCGCCACCAGCGGCCGACGACAGCCCACCGGCGGGCGATGAGCTGTTCGAAGACGTCTCCGGCATCCACGACCGGCCACCGGTGCACGAGCGGGGGTTCGACTCTCCGGCCAGCCTCGAAAGCGCCCCGCCGCCATCGGATCCCGAGCCCAGGCCGCGATTCGCCGCCGGCACCACCGGCGGCCTGCCGCTGGATGGGACGCAGTTCGAGCCCTCTCCGGCGCCCGGGGGCAAACGGCGCGGCGGGCAGTCGGACTCGGCGCTGCTGCGCCGGGGACCGATGCGCATGGCCGGCTCACAGCGGGTGGTGCGGCGTTGGTTCCAACCCAGTCTGCGCGACGTGCTGCTGCTGCTGTTGCTGATCCTGTTGGGCGCCGGAGTGTGGATCGGGTGGTCGTTCTACCAGGACTACCGCAAGCGCGCCGACTGGGAACGGTTCGATCAGAGCCGCGACCAGTTCGAGCGCACCCGGGCCGATGCCATCAAGAAACGCCAGCCCAAGAAAGAACAAGACGTGCCGTAGCCGTTCAGGGTTGCATACTCGGCGGCCGTTTGCGGCCTCGATGCTGGAACGCGAATCGCTCGGGGTGGCGGCCGCCGCGGCGACCGCCCGGGCGCCTGGCGGTCAGGTGACCTGGTCCCAGTCCTTGGCCAACTGCTTCAGCGCCGCCTTGGAGGGTACCTTCTTGGTTTGCGTCTGCGACTGGCTCGCCCGGCGCTTGCCGCCTTCAGCCTTGGCCTTGTCCCGACCAGCCGTTCCGCGCTTGCCTTCCTTCGCCTCGGCCATCCGCAAAACCTCCTTGTCGCGCGAACGCGCACACCCCCTTGGAACGCCCGTGGCCCCCCCCGGTTCACGAACGAGCGCTCAATATAGCCGAGCCGGGTCGACCTGTCAAGTCCAACCCAGTAAAATCAACAAGTTAGCGTCGGTGGCGGCCCTGTCGAGCCCGGAAAGCAGGATTGACAAAGCCCACTGCCAAAGCATAAAAGAGGACCATCAGACGAAACAGCGGACGAAACAGCGGAAAGGTGAAGCTGCTTGCCGCCATGCGACGCCCACAGTGGTTCCACGAGCCCGGCGCACCGGCGCCCGGTGGCTGCGGCCTGGACGCTGCTGCTGGCCGGGTTGGCCGCGGCAGCGGGCTGCGGACCGGTCGATCCGGGCCGTTCGAGCCTGGCGGCGTCGAAGCAGCTGCCCGACGCCCGCAGCTACGCGCTGCACATCCACCCCGCCCTGGCCGACGGCTGCGCCACCGCCGCCTGCCACGGCCGGCCGGGCGGGCTGCAGCTCGTCGCGGCCGCCCAGGCGCTGCCGCCCGACACCGTGGTGGCCCACCCCGGGGAGCTGGAAGAGCCCTTCCGTAGCGGCTATTACACGGTGCTCGGCTACTGCCTGCTGGACCGCCCCGAACTCAGCCCGCTGCTGCTGTGGGGCGGCGGCGAGCAGCCCGCCCACCCGGGCGGCGATGCGCTCGGCGACGAACAACTGGTCGCCATCCTGGACTGGCTGCGCGATGCCGGTGGTGACCGATGAGGCCGATCGCCGTCCCGATCGTTCTACTCGGGCTGCTCGTCCAGGCGGCCGCCGGCTGGGCGGCCGATCTGGCCGGCCGTGATGTACATCTGCGGGCCATGGCCCCCAGCGTGCCGGTGCGCGCCGGCCCCGGCGGCAGCTTCCGCGAGGTCGGCCGGGTGGGTCGCGGCCAGGTCTTCGAGGCCCTCGATCGGGCCCCGGATGGCGACTGGTACCGAATCCGGCTGGCCCGGGGCATCAGCGGTTGGGTGCTGGCCGAGCTGGTGTGGCCCTTCGAGGTGGCCGATCCGACCGGTCCGGGCGCGGTCGAGCGCTGGCTGTTCGAGCACCTGTTGGCCACCGAGCAGCTGGCCGGCGGCGCGCTCAGCGCCACCCTGGCCGGCGGCGTGCTCGATCGCGACGGCCTGTTCAGCCTGCGGCTCGGCTACCAGCCGAGCCGGCACTGGATGATCGAGGCCGTGCTGGGCCAGTCGGCCGGCCACCTGGGCAGCGTGCTGATCTACGGCGCCGAGCTGCTGGTGGCGGTGGGTCCCTGGCGTTGCCTGGTGCCGTTCATCGCCGTCGGCGGCGGGGCGGCGACCACCCTGCCCCACCGCGGCAACGCCCTGTTCGCCGCCAGCACCCGCCCGCTGGTCAGCGCCGGCGGTGGCCTGCTGCTGGCGCTGCGCGGCGGCTTCGGCCTGCGGCTCGATGCCCGGCAGCTGCTGGCCTTCGACGCCGAGGAGCTGGTCGGCGTGTTCAGCTTCAGCGCGGGGCTGATGCTGTCGTTTTGATACCGGACGCCGGAAGGGATGCGAGCCGCCGATGAACCGCCACCACCCGATCAGCCCTGCCGAACACGCCGCCATCCACCGCCGGCGTTGGCCGGCGTTCGGCCTGCTCGGTCTGTTTCTCGCGCTCTGCCTGGTCCCGGCGGCCGGCCGGTCCCGCTGCCCGGAGCCGCCCGAGACCGACCAGGGCGGTCGCAAGGGGTTGGCCCGGCGCAACTTCATCAAGAGCCTGCGCCACGAGATCGGTCTGGCGGGCGGGGTCTACGCCAGCGACGTGATGGGGGCGGCGCCGCTGGCGGGCATCAACTATACCTTCCACATCGACGAGAGCTTCGCCATCGAGGCGCGCTTCGGCATGACCTGGCTGTCGTCCAAGGTCCGGCGGCCGGTCGAGCGGGTCAGCGGCTACCGGGTGCTGGCGGATCATACGGCGCGCATCTACAGCGGCAACCTGGTCTGGCACCCGATCCACGGCAAGTTCATGCTGTTCCGCACGCTGATCCCCCATTTCGACATCTACCTCACCGCCGGCGCCGGGGTGACCGACAGCCGCACCGCCAAGGGGCTGACCTACAGCTTCGGCGCCGGGATCAAGATCTTCACCACCAGCTGGTTGTCGCTGCGGCTGGATCTGCGCGATCAGATCACCGTCCAGGAGCTGCTCGGCTCCGACGCCGTGACCAACAACCTGGTGCTCAGCCTGGGGGTCGGTTTTTGGCTGCCGCTGGACTCCAGCTGAAGCCGCCCGGCCGCCGCCGCGGCCGGCGCCCGGCCGGCGGGTTGATCGGAGTGGTCGGTCTGGCCGGCCTGGTCGCGCTGGCCACCGCCGGCTGCAGCGCCGAGCGGTTGGTGGCGCGCGAGGTGCTGGCCGATCCGCTGATGCGCTTCGAGCCGGGCCGCCCGGTGCACGCGCCGAGCGCGCCGCCGGAGCCCGACCTGCGCCCGCTGCCGACCGACACCGCCCGGCTGCGGGTGCGCACCGCAGCCGAGCCCGGCGCCCAGGCCGACGGCCTGTGGTTCGACACCGAGGCCCGGGCGGCGGTCGAGCTGGCGGCCGGCTTCGGCCTGGAGGCCGGCTATACCCAGAGCCTCGAGCGGCGGCGGATCTTCCGCTTCGACGGCTTCCGCGGGCGGCTGCAACTCGACCGGCTGGCCCACGGGCCGGTGGCCGCGCTGGTCTACGACGACGGCACCAGCGTACTGCGGGCCGGCTACCGCTACCGCACCGCTTTCGACGGCGACGTCCACGCACCGGCCATCAGCGCCCGCACCCTGGTGCTGGGCAGCGACACCGTGGTCGAGCTGGCCTACCGCCGAACCATGCAGCGGCTGCGGCTGGCGGCCGGCCAGGGCCCGGCCCTGGAAGCGGTCGCCGCCGAACGGACCAGCGATCGCATCGTGGCCGCCGTCGAGCAGGGCTTCTTGCCGGGCATCAACCTGCGCCTGGAGTTGGCCGGCCTGCTCGAGGAGGGCTTCATGCAGAGCCCCTACCGCTGGGTCACCCTGTGGAGCCACTGGCCGGCGGTGGACGGCCCGGCCCCGGCCACCGTCCCGCGCGCGCGGCCGGAACAGCACCCGCCGGCGCGGATGCGCTGGGGCGCGCTGCTGCGGGCGCGCTTCGCCATCCCGACCTGGAGCGCGGCCGCCGAGCTGGGGGCCGGCTGGGGCACCGGTTCTTGGCGGGTCGAGCATAGCCAGGCCCAGCTGGGTTGGCTGCAGCGGCTGGGCCGCCGGCTGACGCTCGAGCTTCACGGCGGCGCGGCCCACCGCATCCGGGCCAACTTCTACCGCGACGACTACCCCGGCGGTCCTGCCGGCGCCTACTGGACAGCCGATCGCAGCCTGGCTGCCTGCCTGAGCTGGTGGGCCCGGATCGGGTTGCGGCTGCGCCTGCTGCCCGAGCGCGGCCGGCTGCTGGGATTCCTGCGCCATCTGGAGCTGCGCTTGGTGGCGCGGCTGTTGCGCGAGGACTTCAACTTCGAGGGCCTGGCCGGCGACAACGGCTTCACCCGCTATGCCGCACCGGGCGCGGCCGGCGGCCGGCTGGCCTTCGCCGGCGGCTGGCACTACGGCGGCTGGCTCGGCCTGACGGCCGGCTTCTAGGGCCGACCGCCGCAGGCGACGACGGAGAACGACATGCGCACGAGAACCTGGTCGATGGGATTGCTGCTGGGCACCGGGGCGCTGCTGGCGCTGACCGCTGGCCGCACGATCGCCGGGCCCGACGACGCGCCGCCGGCCGAATCGGAGCCGGCCGCACCTGAACTCGACGCCCGCGCTCTGGCCGAGCTCGAACTCGAGCACTCCCGGGCCCGCGACGCGCTGTTGGCGGCCGAGTCCCGGCTGGCGCTGCTGGCCGAGAAGCTCTACGACGCCCGGCTCGAGGTGCGCTACCGCGGTGAGTTGGAGTCGCCCTTTCGGCTGGCCGCGGTGGAGATGCGCCTCGACGGCGAGCTGGCCCACCGGCGCGAGTTCGAGCAGGCGCCCAGCGCCCAGGCGCTGGCGCTGTTCGACGGCCACCTGCCGCCGGGCCGCCACGTGGTCGAGGTGCGGCTCTGGGCCCGCGGGCCGGACGGTACGCCGGCGACCGTGCCGGCCTATACCGCGGCGGCCGGGTTGGCCGTCCACCTGCGCGCCCAGGCCGTGACCCGGGTGGAGTTCGAGGCCGAGCAGGACGGCGAGGCGCCGGACGCCGAGGCGCTGCGCGGCGACCGGCCCGAGGTCGCCTGGGAGGTGGAATTCCACGCCCAGAGCGAGACGGAGCCGGTGGATTGAGCTGCGTGCGGCCCATCCGACGGCGGCGCCTGGCCGGGCTGCTGGCCGCCTGCACCTTGCTCGGCCCGGCGGCACCGGCGGTCGCCGGCCCGGCGCCGTTGCCGTCGCCCGGAGCCGACCCGGGCGCGGCCCTGTTGACCTGGCTGCGCCAGAACGACCGCATCGGCCCGCCGGCCGGCGCCGAGCGGCTGCAGGCGGTGCTGCGCGCCGGCGAGGCGGTCTACCTCGACGGCGGCGCCCGCTCCACGGCCGCCCGCTTCGGTGCGGTACTGCTCGATCCGGCCTTCCGCCCGCTGGCCGGCAGCCCGGCCCACGACAACCTGCGCTACCATTTGGCCGGAGCCCTCGAACGCCAATCCGCCCTGGCCAGCGCCCGCGGCCTGCTGCTGGAGCTGATCCGCCGCCGGCCCCCGTCGCACTTTCGCGCGCCGGCCTTTCGCAAGCTGGTCGACCTGTCGCTGCGCGCCGATCGGATCCCGCAAACCCTGGAAGCGCTGCGCCAGCTGGGCTTCGAACCCGAACCGGCCGAGGCCGATGAGCTGGCCTACCTGCGGGGCAAGGCCCTGGTGCAGCTGGGCCACCGCGAGCAGGCCCGAGCGGCGCTCGACGAGGTCGGCCGTTCCAGCCGGTTGTTCGCCGCGGCCCGCTACCTGGCCGGGCTCGACGCCCTGGCCCACGGCGAGCGCGAACGGGCCGAGGAAGATTTCTGCGCGCTGGTGCGCGGCGGCGGCCGCCGGCAGACCACCTTCTATCTGTCGGCCGACGCCGAGCGGGTGGTGGCCCACGCCTGGCTGGCGCTGGCCCGGCTGCGCCACGACCGCGGCGACCACGCCCGGGCCATCGCCACCTACGACCAGGTGGCGGGCGATGCGCGGGCGGTCGAACGGGCGCGCTACGAGAAGGCCTGGTCGCTCTACCGGCTGGATGCGCTGGGCCGGTCCCGCCACCAACTGCGCCGGCTGCTGCTCACCGCCCCCGGGCTGGCCGAGGCGCCTATGGCGCGGCTGCTGCTCGGCTACGCCCTGCTGGGCGACTGCCTGTTCGACCAGGCCCAGGCGCTGTTCGAGCGCATCGAGCAGCGCCAGACATCCCTGGCAGCCGCAGTGGCCGACCCGGCCGGCACCCAGCGGCTGCCGCGGCAAGTCCGCGCCTGGGTGCCGCCCAGCCGCGCCGAGGCGCGGACGCAGCGGCTGTGGGCAGGGCTGGCCGAGAGCCTGGGCCGCAGCCGCTGGCTGCGGGCCGAGCTGGCCCGGGTCGGTTCGGGCATGCCGCGCCGGCAACGGCCGCGGCCGGCCGCGGCGCTGGCCGACCGGCTGCGGCGTACCCGCTCCCGGGCCCGCGGCCTCGAACAACGCCTGGCCGATCTGCGCGCCCGGCTGGGCCGGGCCGAAAACGAGCAGTCCAAGCTCGAGGCGCTGCACCGGCTGCAGGCCGAGGTGCAGCAGGCCGCCGCCCGGGCCGACCGCGCCCTGGCGGCGGTGCTCGGCGGCCGGCCGCCCGCGGGGCCGGTGACCGCCGCCGCCGGCGGGTCGGTTCCGGTGGGCTACCTGAAGGCCGAGCGGGCCTGGCTCGACCGGTCGATCCGGACGCTGGTCGGCCTGCGCACCCGGGCCGGGCGTTTGCTGGTGCAGACGGCCGAAGACCGCCGGCGGCGATGCGCGCGGCGGGTGGCTGGCTGGGCCCGGCGCTCGGCCCTGGGCCGGATCGATACGGTCACCGCGCGCAAGCAGGCGCTCGAGACCGAGGTGCAGAACCTGGCGCTCGGCCGCTACCCGCTGAGCCTGTTGCGCGAGCTGGCCGAGGCGGGCCTGCTCGACGACCAGAGCGAGTACTGGCCCTACGACGGAGAGCTGTGGCCGGATGAGTACGAGTAGCACAGCGCTGCGCGCCATCGTCACCGCGCTCGCCTTGTCGCTGGCCGCCGTCGGTCAGGCCGATCCCGCCGGGCCGCAGCCGCCGGGGCGCTGCCCGCTGCAGCCCGGACAGCCCGGCTGGCTGGAGCAGCAGATGCAGCGGCGCGAGGCCGAGCTCGCTCGCCAGCGCGATCGGGCCATCGCGCTGATCGAGGCCTTTCTCGAACGCCACCCGGACGCGCTGCAACGGGCCGACGCCCTGTTCCGCCTGGCCGAGCTGCAGTGGGAGCGGGCCGAGGCCCAACTGCTCGAACGCATGCGCCGCTATGAGGCCGAGCTGGACGCCTTTCGCGCGGGCCAGAGCGCGACGCGGCCGCCCGAGCCGCGCATCGACCTGGGCGCCTCGCTCGATGTCTACGAGGAGATCCTGCGCCAGCATCCCGACTTCGAGCGCAGCGACACGGTGCTCTACCTGTACGGCTTCGCCCTCAATGAGCAGGGCGACGAGGCGGCCGCGCTGGGTATCTTCCGCTCGCTGCTGAAGCGCTTCCCGCAGTCGTCCTTCGTGCCCGACGCCCACCTGGCCATCGGCGAGCACTACTTCGCCAAGGGTCGCTTCGCCGCCGCGCTCAAGGCGTACGCCAAGGTACTCGAGCACGTCGACTCACCGCTGTACGACCTGGCGCTGTACAAGACCGCCTGGTGCCACTTCAAGCGCGACCGCGCCGCGCAGGCGGCCGAGTACTTCAAGCGGGTGCTGGCCCGGGCCCGCCAGCGCAAGCGCCAGCAGCCGGATGAGCGGCTGCCCACCCCATCTGCCGATCTGGAACGCGAGGCGCTGGAGGATTTGGCCTTCACCTTTTCGGAATACGGCGGCGCCGCCGAGGCCTACCGCTTCATGGCCCAGGTCGGCGGTGAAGAGTACTCGATCCGGGTGCTGGAACGGCTGGGCCAGGTCTTCTTCCGCCAGGCGCGCTACGACCAGGCCATCGACTCCTACCGGCTGCTGGTCGAGCGGTTTCCGCTGGCCGAGGACAGCCCCGAGCACCAGCTGCGCATCGCGCTGGCCTACGAGCGCCAGGGCGAGATGGAGCGCTCCCTGGCCGAGCGCCGACGGCTGGCCGAGCGCTACGGGCCGGGCTCCTCCTTCGCCCAGCATCACACCGAGAACCCACCGGTGCGCGATCGGGCCCTGGAGCTCGCCGAGCAGGCGCTGCGCTTCGCCGCCCTGACGCGCCACAAGCAAGCCCAGCAGCGCCGGGACGAAAAGGCCTACCGCAAGGCCCGGGCAGCCTACGGGGCCTACCTGGATCGCTTCGCCGACACCGACGAGGCGCCGCGCATCCGCTACTACCTGGGCGAGGTGCTGTTCGAGCTGGGCGACTACGCCGGCGCGGCCGGCCACTACCGCCAGGCGGCGGAGACCTTGGCGGAGCCGAAGGAGCGCCGCGATGCGGCCTATGCCGCGGTGCTGAGCTGGGACCGGCTGCGGCGCCAGGACGAGCGGCCCGACGAGCCGCCGGCCGAGGCCCAGCCGCTCGATCGAGCCGAGCGCGGCTTCGTGGCGGCGGTCGAGGCTTATGCCGCCATCGCCGCCGACGATCCCAAGCTGGCGCAGCTGCGCTTCGAGCTGGGCCGCACCTACTACGACCGCGGGCATTTCGACCGGGCCGCCGAGACCCTGCTGGCGCTGGTGCGCCGGCGGCCCGCGGACGAGTTCGCCGCGCCGGCCGCCGACCTGGCGCTGGATTGCTTCAGCCGCAACCGGCAGTGGGGGGAGCTCGAGCGCTGGGCGCGCCGCTTCATCGACGAGGGTTGGTTCGCCTCCAGCGAGCTGGGCGAGCAGCTGCCGGGGTTCGCAGCCGGGGCCATCTTCCAGCAGGCCGCCGCCCTGGTCGAGCGGGAGCGCTTGGTCAAGGCCGCCCGCGAGTACGAGCGACTGGTCGCCGACTATCCGGACAGCGAGCTGGCGCCCAAGGCGCTGTTCAACGCCGCGGTCAACCTGGAGCGGGCCGGCGAGAAGCGCGCCGCCATCGAGCGCTACCAGCGGGTGATCAAACGCTACCCGGCCCGCGCGGCCGATGCCCTGTACGTCATCGCCGGCGTTTACGAGAAGCAGTACGACTATGCCGCTGCGGCCGAGGCCTACGAGCGCTTCGCCGAGCGCTTCAGCGACGACCGGCGGGCGGCCGAATGCCTGCTGCAGGCCTCGCTGCTGCACCGCGCCCGCAAGGCGCCCGAGCGCGAAGCGGCCGCGCTGGCCGCGTTCGGCCGCCGTTTCGGCGACCACCCCAAGGCACCCTCCGCCCGGTTCCGCCAGGC
Source organism: uncultured Myxococcales bacterium (assembly GCA_964454005.1). Lineage (GTDB taxonomy): Bacteria > Myxococcota > B64-G9 > B64-G9 > B64-G9 > CAYVQE01. Next base: position 46,148 of record CAYVQE010000005.1, on the reverse strand, counting down.
CGAGGCGCTGGTGCGCGCCGGCGACCACGGCGCGGCCGAGCGGGTGTTGCGCGACTACCTGCGCCGCCACGCCCGCCGCCAGGGCCGGGTGCGCGAGGCCACCCTGCAGCTGGGCCTGGCGCTGGTGGCCCAGAGCAAACGCCGCCAGGCCGAGCGCCAGTTCGAGCGCTGTGCCGCCTTCCGGCCACGGCGGGCGCCCGAAGGCGGCGAGTTGGCGGCCGCCGCCCACTGCCGCTTTCAGCTCGGCGAGCTGGAGTTCGACGCCTACCAGCGCATCGCGCTGCGGCCGCCGATGAAACGTCTGACCCGCCTGCTGAGCCAGAAGGCGGCCCGGCTCAAGCGGGCCGAGGCGCTGTTCACCCGCGTGATCCAGGCGGGCCACCCCGAGTGGGCCTCGGCGGCGCTGTTCCGCATCGGCGACATGTACGCCGCGTTCGCCAAGGCCATCTACAACGCGCCCATGCCCGAAGGGCTCAGCCCGCGCGAACTCGAGGTCTACCGCCAGGAACTGCAATCGCTGGCCTTCCCCATCGAGGACAAGGCCCTCAATGCCTTCACCGTCAGCCACCGGGTGGCGCTGAAGCACGCCTACTACAGCGTCTGGACCCGCCGCACCGTCGAGCGGTTGCGCCAGCTGGATCCGGCCCGTTTCCCGCCCGAGCCCGAGGTGCGCCCGAACCCCCGCTGGGCCGATTCGTTTACCGATTTCGGCCTGGCGCTCGAGCGGCGCGAGCCGCCGCCGTTGCCGCCGGCCGGCGCCGCCGAGGAGGCCGAATGAACCCCTGCGGCCGAAGCCGCGGCTGCTGGCCGCCCGCGATGTGGCTGGCGGCCCTGCTGGGCCTAGCCGCCGCCGGTTGTCCGGCCAAGCGCGAGGTGGTCAAGTCGCCCGACCGCGCGACCGTCGCCCGCGAGCGCGAGGCGGTGCAGACCTTCAACCGCGGGGTGGCCTTGCTCTCGGGGCGCAAGGCCGATTACCACCAAGCGGTGGCCGCGCTGGAGCGGGCGGTGGAGCTGAAGCCGGACTTCTTCACCGCCCACTACAACCTGGGCGTGCTGTTCACCCGCGGCAACGATCCACAGCGCGCCGAGGCGGCCTACCGCGCGGCGCTGGAGGTGCGGCCCCAGCATCGGCGCACCCTGTTCAACCTGGCCGCCCTCTACCGCCGCCACGATCGGCTGGTCGACGCGGTCGACCTGCTCGAGGGCTTCGTCGAGCTGCACACCGAGGATCTGGCCGCGCGCAACAACCTGGCCGTGCTCTACCGGATGCGAGGCGCCTACGAAAAGGCCATCGAGCAGGCGCGCTACGTGCTGGACCGCGATCCCGAGCAGGTGCTGGCCTACAACAACTTGGCCACCACCTTCTCCGAGCAGGGCAAGCACGCCATGGCCGCCGATCTGTTCCGCCGGGCGCTGGAACTCGAGCCGGACGACCCGCGGGTGCTCAACAACCTGGGCCTGGCGCGATTGAAATCGGGCGAGGTGCAGCGGGCGCTGGAGATGTTCGAGCAGGCCTGGCGCGCCGAACCGCCGCTGCTCGAGGCGGGGCTGAACGCGGCCGGCGTCTACATGGACAACGGCGACTACCGCCGGGCGGCGCGGCTCTACCGCCAGGTGGCCCAACGGGTGCCAGGCACCCTGCCGGCACTGGTCGGCGCGGCGGTGGCCGAGCGCGGCCTGGGCCACCACAAGCGGGCCGAGAAGGCCTACCAGCAGATCCTGGGCCTGGACGCCAGCCACCCCGAGACCCTGTTCAACCTGGGCCTGCTGTACATGAACCACCGCGACAAGCCGGGCTGGGCCTGCGAGGCATTCCAGCGCTTCCTCGGCTCGGGCCGCGCCAGCGAGAAGCTGGCCGAGCGTGCCCGCGGCCGCCTGGAAGACCTGCGCCTGTCCCATCCCGAGGCCTGTCCCGAAAAGGCGGGAGGTGAGCCGTGAACCGAACGCGTCCCCGCCGGCGCCCCTGGATGGCCGGGCTGCTGGCCGGACTGCTGGCCGGACTGCTGGCCGCCGGCGCCGCCACCGCCGCCGGACCGCGACAGCGCGCCGGCTCGGTGCGCGTCTACCGCTTCGACGATCTGGACGTCGAGGGTCGGGTCAAGGCGCCGCAGCTGATGTTCTTCCTCAAACGCATCCGCGCCAAGTTCCGCTCCTTCCGCCTGCCCGAGCAGAACTTCAGCCGCAAGACCCTGGAGACCCGCGAGGCCGATTTCTTGTGAGGTGAAGCCTCTGCGACCGAAGGCCATGTCGGCAAACGGTTCCCGCTCAAGACCCTTCGGGACGCAGGCGGGCTTCATGCCCGCCCGTGCGGCTGGGACGAGAAAGCCGGTTTCCGAGAGGATTCGCTCACAGCTTCGCAGTGAGCGAGAAGCGTAGGTCGAAGCCGGGGGCGTCGAAGCCGGAGCCGTGCAACCGGTAGCGGGTGTCGGTCATGTTGGCCAGCTGCAGATCGAGCCGGAAGCGCTCGTCGAGCCGCAGCCCGGCGCGCAGGTTCAGGGTCCACCAGCCGGCGGTGCCGTCGCAGGGATCGCGCAGCAGCCCGCTGTAGGGAGCGGTCTCGCAGATGCGCACATCGGCCGCGTCCGCCGGGTGCAGCCGATCCTGGCGCAGCGCCCAGCGCACGAACAGCTCGACGAACCAGGGCTGGTCGGGCTGGCGGGTGCGCAGCCCTACCCGGCCGAACAGCGGCGGGATGCGCCGCGCCGGGAAGGTGCCGCGCTCGGTGGTCACCTGGCCCTCGGTCCAGGTCGCCTGGGCCCGGGCCTCCAGCCGCCACCAGCGCAGGCCCAGGCTGAACTCGGCGCCCTGAATGGCGCCGTGGTCGCCGTTGACCAGCCGGGTGACCGGCTTGCCGTCCACCGTCGTACGGCCCTCGTAGCTGGTGGGCTGCTGGGTGATGGCGTCCTCCAGGAAGCTGTAGAAGTAAGCCGCTTCCAGCCAGGCCGGCTCGATGTTCAACCGCGCACCCAGCTCCAGGGTGTTCGACAGCTCGGGTCCCAGCTCCGGGTTGGGGATCTCGAAGCGGTCGCCGGTGTCGCCCAACACGGTGGTCTCCTGCAGGTTGGGCGCCCGGAAGCCCTGGACGAAGGTGAAGTAGACGTTGTAGCGCCCCGGCCGCAGCAGCTGCAGCCCGGCCGAGCCGACCAGCCCGTCGTGGTCGTAGTCGACGTTGCCCAGCTCGGGCACCTGCTCGGCGCCGGCGCCGAAGTGCGAGTACCGTAGCCCGGCCGAGGCCACCAACCAGTTGTCTCGGCCCAGCTCGAGCAGATCGGCGGCGGCGTGCAGATACAGCCCCAACGAGGAGTAGGTCGAGCCGTCGCTGTAGTTGCCCCGCGGCCGATCTTCGAAGACGAAGTCGTCTTCGGCCGTGGCCTGCTCGAGGGTCGAGGTCACCAGGTCCTGGTAGAACTCGCCGCCGGCATCCAGCCGCAGCCGGCCCTGCCACAGGTCGAGGCCCAGATTGCCGTCGGCTCCGATCACGTCGACCGCGTCGGCGTAGCGCCGGCGGCGGGTGATCGTCTCGGCCGCCAGCGCCAGACAGGCCGCTCGATCGCGCAGGGTGCCCTCGGGGCCCACGGCGCAGCTGTAGCGGTCGACCCGCTCGGCCAGGCGCTGGAAGGACAGGCTCAGGCGCATGCGCTTGAACAGATCGCCACCGCGGTGGCGCAGCACCACCGCGGCCAACACGTCGTCGTTGTCGTAGAAGCGCAGATCGCCGCGGCCGAGCTGATCGGCCCGGCCGGCATCGCGCAAGCCGGCCACCAGCAGGCTGGCGCTGGCCGACCAGCCAGGCTGGGGGGCGTAGATCAGCTTCAGCCGGCCGTAGCTGGCCAGGTAGTCCGACACCGGTTGCTCGGCGCCGCCGCCGGCGCGCAGCTCACCGAAGGAGTGGACCTCCAGGCCGGCCTGCAGCGCCAGACCGCCGCCGCTGGCCCAGGCCTCGAAGCCCCCGCCGGTGGTGCGATCGGCGCTGGAGAAGGTGCCCTGGGCACGGCCGCCAAACCGCCAGCCGCCGCGGTGCACCGGCGGCCGGCGGGTCATGGCCTGGATCACGCCGCCCATGGCCCCGTTGCCGTAGAGCACCGACGAGGGCCCGCGCACGACCTCCAGCCGCTGCAAGCCGAAGGGCCCGATCAGGGCCAGGTACTGGTTGGGCCCGGTGCGGTGGCTGGCGGTGTTGAAGCGGATGCCGTCGATCAGGATCAGGTTCTGCGGTCCCACCAGACCGCGGATGAAGGGCGCCCCGGCGCCGCGGTTGGTCTGCTGCAGAAATACCCCCGGCACCTCGGCCAGCGCCGCGGGCGCCGAGCGCACCTGGCGCCGATCCAGCTCGCGCCGCTCGACCACCGCGATGGACCGCCGCGCGGAAAAGCGTTTCTGCTCGCCCCGGCTGGCCGTGATCACCACCGTCTCGGCCGCCGCCCCAGGCCCGGACCGCGTCCCTTCGCCCCCTTCGGCCCCTTCGACCCCCTCTGCCGCCTCGGCCTCATCGGACTCCTCGGCCTTTTCGGCCTTTTCGGCCTCGTCCCCGCCGCTCCTTTCGCCGCCTTCCTCCTCCGCGTTTTCTTCCGAGCCACCCGCCTCTGCCCGCTCCGCTTCTCCACCCCTGCCCAGGCCACCGGCCGCCGCCGGCCCGGCGACCGACCAGACCGCAGCAGCGAAGGCGACATGGAACAACACAAACACCGTTTTGGCTGCCATGCTGTCGGCCTCCTCGGTTCGTGGAATCGCCCCTCTGCATGGCACGGCGAGAACCGCCGCCGCAACCAAAAAGGTCGGGCAGCGTTGGAGTCTATGCACCGGCAAATGATCTCGACGGCCCACCGGCAACTACTCGTATGGACCCTTGCTCTCGGTTGACGATCGAATCGCACGGACGGTATGAATGATTGCGAAAACATGGAAGAACCGCAATCCAGTCCCATGGAGAACGTCATGCAAGTACGCAGGTTGCTGTTGTTGGTGCTCGGTCTGTCGTTGTGGTCATTGCCCGCGGTCGTGGTTGCCGGCCGGATCCACATCGCCGCGCAGAAGCCTGACCTGGACGAGGCCAGAAAGCTCGTCGAGGAAAACCCTTCCCTGGTGAACGCAAAAGACGATTCCGGCAACACCCCCCTCCACTACGCCGCCCGGAGCAAAAAGACCGAGGTGTGCAGATTCCTGCTGGAACATGGCGCCAACGTGGACGCGACCAACAAGCAAGGCCGAACCCCCCTTCACGAGACGGCTTTGTGCTATGCCGAGTACAGCGATGCCGTCGAACTGCTGGTGCAACACGGGGCCAGGATGGACCTGCGCGACAAGAGAGGAGACACTCCTTTGCATTTTGCCGCGAAGTACGGACACGTCACGATCTGCAAGTTCTTCATCGAACGGGGCGCAGACCCGAAGAACGATGTGTTCAAGGGAACGCTTCACATGGCTGCGGAACACGGCAGTACGGAGATTTGCGGGGTGCTGATCGATAACGGCATGGATGTGAACGAAAAGGACTTGACCGAGGACACGCCCCTGCACAGAGCGGCGGGGTCCGGGAACCTGGAGGCGGTCAGGCTGCTTCTGGAAAAGGGCGCGACCGTCGACAGCAAGGACTCCGGGGGACAGACGCCGCTGATCGCAGCTGCCTGGCACGACTATGCCGACATATGCAAGCTCCTGGTCGATCACGGCGCCGATCCAAACACCATGGACAAAAGAGGAAAAACCGCCCTGGAGTGGGCCCGGGAGTTGGGGAACGAAAACGCGGCCGGGTATCTCGAGCAATTCGAGCCCGCACATCCGGAGCTGGGAGAGACGCCTGCAGGCAGATGGTATGAGCTGGCGCACCAAGCCTCGCAGGAGGGGAACGGGGAGGCGTATGCCGAGCTGTTCGAGACCAAAATCGGTGTCATCGAATCGTGTCTTTCGTCATGCAAGGGAATGGGCCCACCTCGGCAACGACGCGCCGTGAAGGCCGGATTGAAAGAGGCCGACAAGGAAGAGAAGTCGATTGTGGAACATCTCGTTGAATCAGGAACGAAATACGGACGTCGGCTGGCGAAAGCCTACAAGAACATCCTCGAGAACGGTTGTACGGTGGTAAAATCGGAGACGATCGACCACGACTTCCTTCGCTTTGCAGACCGTGTGCCGGAACATCTCAGGAACAACGAGACTCTCGTCGCCTATGTCAAGCGGATCGAGAGCCGGTATTCGAAGGCATGCGCATACCGGCTGCGATGTCCCCCCTCTGTCCCCGGACAAGGCGTACACATCCTGGACCTCCTGTTCGGAATCGACAGCGATACCGAGCGTCCCGTCTTGCTGGTCCGGCAGGTGGTACGTCCAGAGCCCCCCAGGCGTTCGAACGAGCCGAAAATGTTTTTCCGGGTTTTCCCGTCGCCGTGAGCACTGTGGCAGCCGGGTTCGGGTTGTCGCAGGAAGGGCTCACACTGGTCTTTTCCATGGGACCCAGGGCCTTCTTCGAGTGGAAGGACGTAAGACGACTCAAGGTGACCGGCCCGGTATCCAGTTCCAGCATGTCTATTCGGCATCGATCTTGGACTTGGCTTCGGCGAAGTCGGTGGTCTTGACGGCCTGGTTTTTTGCCATCTGCTGGTTGAGCAGCACTGTACCCTCGATCTCGAGTTCGCTTTCGCCGCTGCGGGTCTTGGCCTTGAAGACATCGCCTTCCAGCGCGCATTCGGCGTCCGCACTCTTGAGCTTGTCGCCGAACATGGATTCCTTCCACTTCTGGCACTTGCCGTCCTGCAAGGTGAAGATCTCGCCCGAGATGCACGCCACGATCGTGTCACCCTTCTTGAGGCCGGCCTGGCCCAGCCCCTTGTAGAGGGTGTCGCCGTCGAAGGCGAATGTGAAGTAGTTGCTGGTGGTGCCCCCGCCTTCCTCGCAGGTGAGCTTTCCGTAGCACGGGGCCACCAGCGAGAGTTCGTGTTTCTTCTCGGACTTTCCGTCGTAGACGGTCACCTCCGAGCCGCTGACCTGCCAGGCTTCCTTCTTGCCGAGAGAGGAGCCGCCCAGCACCCAGGCACCCTCCAGCCTGGTCTTGATGGCACCCAGGTCGAAGCCTGCGAACGGACCGCTACCCCCGGGGGCATCTGCTCTTTTCCCGGACGGTTCGCCGGCGGGGCCGGGATCGGTGGCGGGCTCCTTGTCTTTCTTGTCGCAGCCGGTACCGGCCAGCGCCATCGCCAGGATCAAGGCGAGCCAACTCTTGTGACTTGCTGTCTGCATTTCGCACCCTCCTTTGCGATATGCCATGGTCCTCTGCGCAATAAGTCCTATAGGAATTTTTGACCTGATTTCGTTTTGCCGACTTATCCAGGCGTCGCGGTTACGAGCAACGGTCGATGTCGACCTCCCTGCTCTATTTGCACACGTACCACAGGTTGATGGTCACCTCGTCGTGGGTCATGTTCTGATCCGAGTCGGTGACCTCCAGGCGGACGGTGATGTCCTGGGCGCACTGCTCGGTCATGTGGATGCGCGCGTCCAGGTTTTCGCCCTCACCCAGCTTGCCGTCGGTGTCCGAGAACCACTCCAGCAGCAAGGTGGCGTCGTCATCCTCGGGATCGGTGGCTGTGGCCTGCAGGATGAGATCCTTGTAGTTGCCGTCCGCGTCGTACCCGTCCACCTGGAAACGGTCACCCTGGCCGGGATGGATGATGGTGGCCTGGGGCGGCAGGTCCGAGCAGTCCGGGTGGGAGGAAGAAAGGATGGTGAACTGGTGTACGTCTTCTCCCATCGCGCCACGGGAATCGGTCACCTGCAGGCGCACCTGGTAATCGTCGGGCGTGAAATTCCCGGCGGTCACGGTGGGCGCCTCGCCCAGGATGCGCAGGAACCAGGCGTTGCTCATCGAGTTCAGGATCCACAAAAAAGCGTCGTCGGGCAGGGTCTCGTTCGGGTCCTGTGCGCTACCCCGGAAGGTGATGACCTGTCCCTGGCAGTACGAGCCCGGTTCGGGCCGGAGGATGTTCACCTCGGGAGGCGGGTTGACCACCTCGACCGCCACCATGTCCTGATCCACGATCATCTCCTGGCCGCCCCAGCCATCTGGGGTCACGTCGGCGCGGGTGATCAGGGTGATGGCGTAAACGTCGTCGGCAAGGGTTCCGGTCCAGGAGGACTGGGCCGTGTTGTAACCGCTTTCTTCGGTCAACGGAATGGTCACCTGCTCCTCGTGCAGCAGCCCACCGGGGCTGGTGTACCACTCCACCGCCACCGGCACCGCGGAGCTTCCCGGGGCACCCACCGCGGTGAGCCCGGACATCAGCGTCACCGGGATGCCGGCCGTCAGCCGGGCCCCGTCGTAGGGGCTGGTGATCCGGCCGGTGAACCCCGCCCCCATCGCCTGCAGCACGGCGTCGTAGGCGTTGATCCGGTTGTAGTACCCGTGGGGATGGGCGGTGGACAGCAGCAGCTCGGCCACCTGGCTGCGGCTGAGAGAAGGATCGGCCGCCCAGACCAGGGCGGCGACCCCCGCCACGAACGGCGACGAAAACGAGGTTCCCATGACCTCCCTGCGAATGTTCGCGTCCCCGTCGTCGGCATCGGGCCCGACGTAGACCTCGTACGGCGCCCAGATGTCCACGCTCTGGCTGCCGTGGTTGGAGCTCTGGTGCCTGCCGCCGGAGGCATTCGTACCGCCCACGCAGTACACGCCGGGGTTCTCGCACGGGAAGTAGAAATGCGTCTCCCAGCACCAGTTGGTTCCCTGGAGACATTTCTCGTAATCCACGTTGCGCCCATCGTTGCCGGCCGAGGCGAACAGCAGGATGCCGCGGTTGCGCAGGCGATCGGTGTTGTCCCGATAGTAGCGCAGGGCCCACTTCAGGGTGTGGTGCACCCGCCCGCTGAAGCTCATGTTGATGATCCGGGCGTTGCGCGACGAGGCCTTGTAGAGCGCCAGGTTGGCTGTGGCCGCGTCGTAGGGGGTGTGGATGAACACCCCGTGGCTCACCGGGCCCGCCACCCCGGCCCAGCCGAAGTGGTTGTCGAGCCGGGCCATGAGGATGCTGGCCACCCAGGTGCCGTGCCAGGGGCTGTCTCCGCTTCCAGACTGCTCCATGCCGCTTCCACCGTAGACGTGGGTCGACGACCACCGCTGGAAATCGTCGTTCGCGGTGAAGCCCTGATCCATGACCGCCACCCGCACCGTGTTGTGCAACTTGCCCGCGTAGTACAGCAGATCCCAGGCCTCGGGCACCCCGATGGCCAGCGGGCCGTCCCGGGTCCAGCGGTCCCATTCGTAGACATCGTGGTAGACGTCGGTGGTGTTCGGTACCGGCGCCTCCTCGGCGGAGCCCGGGATGGCGTCAGGCGACATGACGAAGTTGATGCCCACCCCGGCGCCCGAGCGCGCCTCGGAGCTGGCCAGGGCCACCAGCCGCATGCCGTCGGCCGACGACACCCGCAGCTCCGCCTGGCCGAAGACGCCCGCGGCGCGGTTGACCGCCACCAGGTCGTCTTCCAGGGCGGAGATGTCCTGCTCTGCGGTGGTGACCCGCACCAGGGCCATGCCCGGCGCCTCCGCACCCTCCGCGTCCGGCTCCACCTGGAACAGCACGGTGCCCCCGGTGCGGGAGACGAACGCATCCAGCTCACCGGCTTCCTCGTACACCAGCACCAGCTCGTCGACCACGAAGCTGGAGACGGCGCCCTCGTCGTCGGCCACCGCCGCCAGCTGGCGCGGCCCCCACTCTTCCGGCCCTTCGACCAGCTCTCTCTCCGGCTGGACACTCTCGTCCAGGGCAACCCTGATTTCGAGCGGCGGTTGCTCCTGCCCGCCGTCGCCTCCGGCATCGATGCCGGCATCGACCCCCGCGTCGGTCCGCGAGGCCGAATCTCCACCACACGCGGGCAACCAGAGCAGCGCCACGCCCGCCACGACCGTCAACCAATTCTGCGAGAGCTTCATTCAACACCTTCGGATTTGCGGTTGCACATCCAGCCCGACATGGTAATTCATGATTGCTTACGATGCAAAACACCCGTTAGAAATGCGGTTTTCGGTCCGCAGAGATCGCGGCCGAGGTGGGAAATCAGGGAACCGGGCGCCCGCTTGACACGTCTGACAGTGGTGGCGGAGAATCGCGGCGGACTGTAATGGCCGAACGAGCGAAATACCTGCGCTGCGCTGTGGTCTGGGAGCACACCCTGCTCGACGAGCGCGTGTTCGCCCCCGGCGAGCGGGTGACGGTGGGCGCGTCGCATCGAGCCGCGTTCACCCTGCCGGCGGCCGGGACGGGCCGCAGCCTGACCGTGCTGCGTCCGGACGCCGACGGGGCCACCCTGCGGCTGGTGCCGGGCATGCTTGGCCGGGTGCAGATCGGCGGCCGGCCGGTGGAGGTGGCCGATCTGGCCAACGACCACCGCGGCCTGGCCAGCCGGCGCGGCGACGCGGTGGAGTACCGGCTGGCGCCGGGCGACGGCGGGGTGCTGGTCTTCGGCGACGCCGGGCTGGCCTTCGACTTCGTCGACCCGCCGCGGCCGCTGCCGCCGGCGCGGCTGGGCCAGCTGTTGGACGCCGATCCCAACATCAACAAGCTGTTCGGCGGCGGCGTGCTGGTGATCGCCTTGCTGGCTTTGGTCTCGCGTTTGTTCGCCACGCCGCCGGGCGAGTTCACCATCGAGCAGCTGCCGGATCGCTTCGTCTCCTTCGTCACCGACGACGCCGAATCGGCCAAGGCGCTGCGCCGCGAGCTCGAGCGCCGGCGGGAAAAGAAGGCCGAGCGCCAGAAGCAGCAGCCCGAGGACAAGCCGGCCGAGCGGGACGAACCGCGGCGCAAGCGGGTAGCGGCGGCCGAATCCCCCGATCAGCGCGAGCTGCGCCGCATCCGCGACAAGGTGGCGCGCAAGGGCGTGGTCGGCGCCATCGGCCGGGCCCGCAAGCGCGATCGCGCCCTGGCCCAGGTGCTCGACGAGAGCGGGCTCGACCTGGATCTCGGCGATGCGCTGGCCCAGCTCGACCGCAACGCCCGGGCACGGGTGATCGGCGCCAAGGGCGGCGACAGCGCCAGCGCCGATCCGCTGGTCAGCGCCCGGCGCGCCGGCGATTCGGTCGGCCGCGACCAGGCCGACCGCGGGCCGCGCACCGGCCGCACCGGCCGCCGGGCGGCCCGGCGCAGCCGGCTGGCCGGCCGCCAGCCGGCCGCGATCGAGCTGCGGCTGCCGGCCGCCGCGGCCCGGGTCACCGGCGGCCGGCTGTCCAAGGCGGCCATCGCCAAGGTGGTCCAGTCCAACAAGGGCGCCATCCGCTACTGCTACGAGTCCAAGCTGACCCGCTATCCCACCCTGCAGGGCAAGGTGGTGGTCGATTTCATCATCGAGCCCGACGGTTCGGTGCGCACGGTCAAGATCGGCCAGAACAAGCTGCGGCCCCGGGCCGCCGGCCGCGCGGTGGCCTCGTGTCTGATCCGCTTCATCAAGCGCTGGACGTTTCCGAGCCCCGAGGGAGGCAAGGTGCGCGTGATCTACCCCTTCACCTTCGGACGCAGCCGATGAGCGTCGCTCGAGCCAGCCGCGGCACCGCCCGTCCGGCCGCCGCCATCTTGCTGCTGGCGGTCGCCGGCGGCTGTCAGCCCGAACGCTACTTCGGGCCCTACGCCCTGGAAGTGCCCACCGCCATCCAGGAGCGCTCGGCCTACCGCACCTTCGAGCTGCCGCTCGACCGCAGCGATCAGCGCGAGCACGACAACCTGGAGTACTGCCGCGAGAACCAAGCCGAGCGCGAGGTGCCGTGCCGCTGCGACTACCGGGTGCTGACCGTCGGCGAGCAGGAGGTGCGTGTCGACTACCGGCTGCGCCACCTCTCGGGCGAGGCGGTCAACGCCACGGTGTGGCTGGGGGTGACCGCGGCCGACGGCGCCGAGCCGCCGGACCTGCTGCCCGACCTGCCGCGCATCGAGCCGCTGGCCGAGCACCTGCACCGGCTGGGCCCGGGCGAGATCACCGATGACGCCTTCAGCGAGCCCGAGCTGCAGCAGGCCGACCTGGTCTTCGCCCAGAGCCGCTACCCGCAGTGCGAGACCGAGCCGGACGGCAGCCCGGCACCGCTGGGTTGGCTGCTGGGCGTCAGCCTGGACGAAGCGACCGAAGCCGCGGTGGCCATCGAAGTCACCGTGCGCGTCCGGCCGGGGGATTGACCATGCGGGCTGTGCTGACCAGCCTGCTGCTCGTCATGGCGGCGCCGGCCGTCAGCGCCCGGGCGGAACCCGCCGCCGAGGCACCGTCCGCCGGTCAGGATGCCACCGCTCCGGCCGACTGCCCCGATCCCGCCGACCGCGTGCCCCGCGGGCTGACCCTGCGCTCGGCCCTGGGCCCGGCGGTCTGGCTCGGCGCGGTGGGCGCCGATAGCCGGCCGGGGCTGGCCTTCACCTTCGCCGCCGGCTGGGAGCTGTGGGATTTCCTGGCCATCGAGGCCGCTTACCGGGCCGGTTTCCACGAGACCGATCAGCCGCATCCGCCGGCCGCCGGCGCCTTTACCACCCATGCCCTGCACGGCGGCCTGCGTCTGGGCTGGACGCTGGAGCGCTTCGATCTGTTCGCCCGCGGCGGCATCGGCGTGCAGTGGTCGGCGCCGGACATCCTGGTGCGCGTCGAAAACTTCGACGGCCGCAGCCGGCTGTCCTGGCTGGGGGGACTGGGCATGACCTGGCACACGCCCCGGCGGCGGTTCTGGATCGGAATCGAGACCGACGCCATGGGCGGCGTCGGCTTTCCGGGCGTGCTGCTGACCGTGGCCGGGGTAGTCGGCTGCACCCTGCTGTACTACTAACCGCGAGAATCTTCGCGTCCCGCAAAGATTCTCAGTAGTACTGCGCGGTTTTTTGGTTGCGGCTGATGAGCCGCGCTGTGAGCTACTCCTTCGCCAATTGTTTGAAGGCGCCCGCACCGGCGTAGCTGGCCGCGTCGCCCAACCACTGCTCGATGCGCAGCAGCTGGTTGTACTTGGCGATGCGCTCGGAGCGCGAGGCCGAGCCGGACTTGATCTGCCCGGCGCCGGTGGCCACGGCCAGGTCGGCGATGGTGGTGTCCTCGGTCTCGCCCGAGCGGTGCGAGATCATGCAGGTCATGCCGGCCCGGTGGGCGGTCTCGATGCATTCCAGCGTCTCGGTCAGGGTGCCGATCTGGTTGACCTTGATCAGGATCGAGTTGGCCGCTCCCTGCTCGATGCCGGTCAGCAGCCGGCCGGTGTTGGTGACGAACAGGTCGTCGCCGACCAACTGGATCTTGTCGCCCAGCCGGTCGTTCAGCTCGACCCAGCCGCTCCAGTCGTTCTCGTCCAGGCCGTCCTCGATCGACACGATCGGGTAGCGCTCGACCAGGCCGGCCCAGTAGTCGATCATCTCGCTGGAGGTCAGCGACTTGCCGTCGCCGTCGAGCTGGTAGCGCTTCTGCTCGGCGTCGTAGAACTCGCTGGCCGCCGGGTCCATGGCCAGCATGACGTCGCTGCCCGGCCGGTAGCCGGCATTGTCGATCGCCTCCATGATGACCTTCAGCGCCTCCTCGTTCGAGCCCAGCGACGGGGCGAAGCCGCCCTCGTCGCCGACGCCGGCGCCCAGGCCCATGCGCACCAGCACCTTCTTCAGGTGCTGGAAGATCTCGGCCCCCATGCGCAGCGCCTCGGCGAAGGTGGGCGCGCCCAGCGGCGCCACCATGAACTCCTGGATGTCGACGTTGTTGGCCGCGTGCTGGCCGCCGTTGAGGATGTTCATCATCGGCACCGGCAGCCGGTTGGCCCCCACCCCGCCCAGGTAGCGGTACAGCGGTAGGTCCAGGGCCATGGCCGCGGCCCGGGCGGTGGCCAGCGACACGCCCAGGATGGCGTTGGCGCCCAGGTTCTGCTTGGTCTCGCTACCGTCGAGCTCGCACATGAAACGGTCGAGCGCGATCTGCTCGACGGCGTCCATGCCGATCACCTCGGGGGCGATGCGCTGGTTGACGTTGTCCACCGCCTTGGTCACGCCCTTGCCCAGGTACCGCGCGCTGTCGCCGTCGCGCAGCTCGAGCGCCTCGTGCTCGCCGGTGCTGGCACCGCTGGGCACGCAGAAACGGCCGTAGGCCCCGTCGGCCAGGCCCACCTCGACCTCCAGGGTGGGGTTGCCACGCGAATCCAGGATCTCGCGGGCCCGGACCTCGATGATCTCCGTCATGCTCCACCTCCTCAGAAACGAACTCCCCCTCGAGAGCCGCTGCCTGTTGTTCAACGTTTCCCCGGCCACCGCACCGGCCCGCCGGGCAAGCCGATGACTACCACACCGCCCCCGGTGCGAACCAACAAAAAAGACGGATGCGGGCGCGCTCAGTCCTCGAACAGCTCCAGCGCCAGAGCCCGGTAGACGCCGGCGGCTCGTTCGACCTGCTCGAAGGCCACCCACTCGTCGGGCACGTGGGCCTCGGCCAGCCGGCCGCAGCCGAGCAGCACCGGTTTGATGCCGGCGGCCCACAGGGTGTTGGCGTCGGAGTGGCTGCGGAAGGCGCCGGGCCGCCAGGGCCAATCGCGGCGGGAGTAGATGCGCTCGAGCGCGACGACCACCGGCTCGCTCGGCGCCAGTTCGTAGCCGGAGTAGATGCCTGCGAAACGCAGATCGAGCTCCACGTCGGCGACCGCGTCCTGGGCGCGCTCGACGACCTCTTCGATGCCGCGCGAGATGCGACCCATGGGTGCCCGCGGCGGCAGATGGAGATCGATCCAGGCCTCGCAGCGCTCGGGCACCACGAAGCCGCGCGGGTAGGAATCCAGATCGCGGATGTTGTAGATCAGCTCGGGCTGGTCGTCGAGGTGATCGGTGATCTGCAGCAGGGTGCGCAGCATGACGCGGATGGGGTTGCGCGCCCCGTCGGCCAGCGATGCGTGGCGCCGCGGCCCGCGGGTGACCAGCTCGCACTCCATGTAGCCATAATGGGCGGCGCAGGGTTGCAGGTCGGTCGGCTCGCCCACCACCGCCCAGGGAAAGTGCAGCTCGTCGACCAGGGCCTCGGCACCGTCGCCATCCTCCTCTTCGCCCACCACCAGCGCCAGCGCCAGCGGCAGCCCGGGCCTCTCGGCGCGCAGCGCCAGCAGCGCCTCGACCGCGGCCGCACAGCCGCCCTTCATGTCGGCGGCGCCCAGACCGCGCAGCACGCCGCCGTCCTCGCTGCAGCCCAGGTTCTCCAGATCGGATGCGGTGACCGTGTCCAGATGCCCCACCAGGGCGAGCTGGGCCTCACCGCCGTCCGGCAGCACCACCAGGTTGTAACGCTTGTCGTCGACCGGCTGGCGCCGCACGGCCAGGCCCTGGCGCTCGAGGTAGTCGCCCAGAAAGGCGAGCAGCTCCTCCTCCTTGCCGCTGGGGCTGTAGATGTCGATCAGCTGCCGCAGCAGCCCGCGCAAGCGTTCGGGCTGGATGCCACCCGCCGGTCCGGCGGCGACCATCAGCTGCCTCCGGCGCCCGGAGCGGGCACCGCGGCCTCGCCGCGGCGGCGATCGTCGAGGTTCAACGACAGGTAGACGTGGTTTTGCGGCCGGCCGAAGCCGTGCTTGTCGAAAAAGTCCAACGCCGGCAGGTTGTCGGCCTCGGTGTCGACCAGCAGCAGGCGCACGCCCATCTCCAGCATCCGCTCGATGAAGGCCTCGAGCAGCCGCTCACCGACCCGGTGGCGCTGCTGGTCGGGGCGCACGCCCAGCCAGATCAAGTGGCCGTACTTCCAGGCCGAGCCCCGCTTGGTGATGGTGGTGCCCAGGGCGAAACCGATCAGTTCCCCGTCCGGCCCGCGGTTGGCCACCAGGCCCACCTCCGAATCGTTCTGGTAGATCGAGGTCACCTCGAACTCGTCCCAGGTGCGGTAGAGCACCGGCACGTCGCCGGCGGTGAACAGCTGCTCGCCCAGGTGGAACACCCCGGCCAGATCGTCGATCTCCATCTCGCGGACCTGGATCCGCTCTTGCTCGTGCTCGGTGCGCTTGCCGTTCTCGTCTTCTGCCAAATCCATGCTCCCGTTCGCGATGCCGCACGTCAAAGACCCGCAGCTTGCCAGCGACTCACTCTGCGTTCAACATGAAATCCACCGCCTCGTCCCACAGACCTTCGAACCGCCGGTGGTCGAACGCGCTGCCCGAGGCCAACCAATCGACGTGCTGCGGGGTGTGGCCGCCGTCGCCGAAGTGGCCGATCACGTCCAGGTGATCGGCCTCGGCCGCGCCGAGCGGCAGCTGGCCGAAGCGCAGCATGTACAGGGTGGCCAGCGACAGCAGCCGCAGCAGGTTCTGGCCCTGCAGGCCGGTGAACAACGAGGCCAGCAGATCGTACAAGTGGTTGAAATAGTGAGAATAACCGAGATTGGCGAACCCGAAGAAGCCCGGAATCAGATAGACGCGGTGCATCGTCACCCCCGGTCAGGCTACCGCTTCGCGGCCGCGGATTCAAATCCAGGCCCCGGAGAACCAAAACACGCCGCGAATTCTTGACTTGGCGGGCACGATGTGCCACCCAGGGGCATTCATGGCCCATGGCCGCCGCCGGCGAGGCGGCGGTGGGGACGGCAGCGCATATGCTCAACGCCATCTGGATCCTGATGATCGTCGGCGCCCTGATCTGCGGGGCGCTGACCGGCCGGCTCGGGGAGGTCTCGACCGCCTCGACCGAGGCGGCCAAGACGGCGGTCATGCTGGTGGTGGGCCTGGTGGGGGTGATGGCCTTCTGGCTGGGCCTGATGCGGGTGCTGCAGCGCGGCGGATTGCTCAATCGTTTCGCCCGGCTGCTGCGCCCGCTGACCCGGCGCCTGTTCCCGGACGTGCCCCCGGAGCACCCGGCCATGAGCATGATGATCATGAACATCGTGGCCAACATGCTGGGGCTGGGCAACGCGGCTACCCCCTTCGGCCTCAAGGCCATGGTCGAGCTGGACAAGCTCAACCGGCACAAGGGGGTGGCCAGCAACTCGATGGTGCTGTTTCTGGCCATCAACACCTCCAACCTGGCCCTGCTGCCCACCGGCATGATCGCGCTGCGCTCCTCGCTCGGCTCCGAGGAGCCGGGCTCGTTCATCCTGGCCTCGATCGTAAGCACCGGACTGTCGACCTGTGTCGCCATCCTGACGGCCAAGCTGCTGCAACGCCTGCCCGTGTTTCGCATCAAGGAGGCCGCCGAGAACACCCCGGCCGAGGGCGCGGCCGAGGCCGCGGCCGACGACGGGCTCGACATCAGCGAGGCCCAGGCGCTGTTCGACGCCCAGCCGGAGCGGCCATCGACCTGGGTGCGGCTGGCCGGCTGGCTGCTGGCGATCGGCGCGGTGGCCGCCATCGGCTATGCCCTGTTCCTCCAGGCCGGCCGGCCCGGCCCCGGCGGCCAGGACCAGGGCTGGGCCGAGGCCCTGGGCACGGCCATCACCCAGTGGCCGCTGGCGTTGCTGATCGCCGGCTTCGTGCTCTACGGCTTGATCCGCGGCGTCAAGGTCTTCGACGCGGTGGTCGAGGGCGGCCGCGAGGCCTTCCAGTTCGTGGTGCGCTTCGTGCCCTACTTCATCGTGCTGATGGTGGGCATCGGTATGCTGCGCGCCTCGGGCGCCCTCGGACTGCTGGTCGACGGCCTGCAGCCGGCCACCAGCCTGGTGGGCATGCCGGCCGAGACCCTGCCGATGGCCCTGATGCGACCGCTGTCCGGCAAGGGCGCCTTCGGCATGGCTGCCGAGATCATGCAGGTCCACGGGCCCGATTCGTTGATCGGCCAGATCGTCAGCACCATGCAGGGCTCGACCGAGACCACCTTCTACGTGCTGGCGCTCTACTTCGGCGTGATCGGCATCCGCCGTACCCGCCACACGGTGCCGGCCTGCCTGATCGCCGATCTGACCGGCGTCCTGGCCGCGGTCTGGGCCTGTCGGCTGCTGATCTGAAGCCGCTGCCCCCGATCGCGCAGTCCTAATTATAGACCCATTTTTTCCGGATTTTGCCTATCCTGAGTGTCTTGTTGTGCTACACTGTAGCGCAACAGTGAGGACTGTTGCGACACTTGCGCCACATTGTCCGATGTCCGCTCAAAGGTTAATTTATCTTTATTTCAGAACGTTATGCTGTCTCCAGGCCGATCTGGCCACTGGGCACAGGCCTTGCCTGTATGGATTTCCGGAAAAGGGCGAATGCACGGAATGTGGAAAAATCGAAAAAAGCGCGAAGCAAGCGCCAGCCCGGTCGATCATGACTGACCAGCGACTGGCCATGACCACCGGCCAGGCCGCCCGCTGCTGCCTGGTGACCGCGGACACCATCGTCAACTGGATCAAGGCCGGTCGGCTGCCCGCGCAACGCACCGCCGGCGGCCAGTACCGCATCCTGCGCCGCGATCTGCGCTCCTTCATGCACGCCCAGGGCATGAACACCGACCTGCTGGTCGACCCGGCCGATGTGCGCCCGATGTGCTGGCAGTTCCACGCCGGGGCCGACGGCCAGCCGCCGGCCGCCTGCGCGGGCTGCCTGGTGAAGTACCTGGGCGTGCGCGACTGCTTCAAGCTGATGGGCATGCGCCCGGACGCCAGCGCTCCGCGCGGGCGCTGCGAGGATTGCGAATACTACCGACGCTGGGCCGATCCCGGATCGAGCCCGGAAAGGGAGAGGTGAGTTCGAGATGGAGGATAGCCACAAGCACGTCGCGATCGTCGGCGGCGGAGTGGCCGGGCTGACCGCCGCCACCGCCCTGGCCGACCGGGGAATCGACGTCACCCTCATCGAGCGCTCGCGCCGCCTGGGAGGCCACGCGGCAGAGTGGGCCTGCATGGCCACCGACGAGTGCGCCCGCTGCTCGGCCTGCATGGTCCAGGATCTGATCCGGCGCACCCTGGCGCATCCGCACATCGAGGTACTGGCCAACGCCCAGGTGGCGCAGGTGGACGTCGATGCCGCGGGCCGCACCCTGGCGCTGGAGCCGGTCGCGGACGAAGCGCAGAACGAAGATGACGCGGCGGCCCCCGGGCTGGACGCACCCCGCCAGCTACGGGCCGCGGCCACCGTTCTGGCCACCGGGTTCTCGGTCTACGATCCGTCCGCGGATCTGCTGTTGGGCTACGGTCGCTTCGATCAGGTCCGCACCATCCGCGAGCTGGATCACGCCCTGGCCCAGGATGACCTGGAGGTGTTCCTCCCCGCCGCCATCGAGAAGCCGCGGCTGGCCTTCATCCAGTGCGTGGGTTCGCGCGACCGCCAGCTGGGCCGCGAGTACTGCTCGCAGTTCTGCTGCCGGGCCACCATCCGGCTGGTCAACCGGCTGCTGCATCTGCGCCCCGAGACCGAGGTGACGGTCTTCTACATCGACCTGCAGATCATGAGCAAGGAGTTCGAGACCTTCTACCGCCAGGCGCGCGATCGGGTCGAGTTCATCCAGGGCGTACCGGCCGAGGTGTGCTACGGCACCGAGGAGCTGGCGGACAAGGCGGTGGTGCACGCCATCCGCCAGGGGGCCGAAAAGGCCGAGGCCTTCGCCTTCGACCGCATCGTGCTGGCCACCGGATTGGCCCCCGGTGCGGCGCAGGGCGAGTTGGCCGAACGCTTCGGGCTGGCGCAGAACGAATTCGGCTTTCTGGCCCACAGTCCGGACGGGGCCACCATGACCGAGCAGCCCGGCTTGTTCATGGCCGGCGCCTGCGCCGGCCCGACCGACATCCAGGGCTCGCGGCGCACGGGCCTGGCGGCGGCCGCCATGGCCGCCGGTCACCTGAACCGCGACGAGGCCGAACGCGGACCCTCACAACGGACCGAGTCCAGCCAGCGGACCGCCGCGGGAGCATAAAGCCATGAGTGGAGAGAAGATCGGCGTTTTTTTGGAGACCGGCGATGCGGTTCTGGCCGAACTGCTGAGCGAGGAGTCGCTGGCGGCGGAGCTGAATGGCGCCGAAGACCTGCAGCTGTTCAGCGCACCGAGCTGGAGCGACGCCTCGGCGGCCAGCCGCATCGGCGAACTGTGTCGCGAGCAATCGCTGTCGCGGGTTGTCGTCTGCGCCTCGGCCCGATCGGCCGACCGTTTGCCCGAATGGGTGGGTGGCGACAACGGCGATGCTGCCGTGCCCATCACCTGCGCCACCATACGGTCGGTGGACGAAGACGGATCCGCCCACGCCGCGCGCCTGGTTCGAATGGCCGTGGCCCGGGCCCGGCAAGCCGCACCGCTGCAAATCGGCGAGGTGGCTGCCGAGCGGCGGGTGGTGGTGCTGGGCGGCAACCACGGTGCCATGGCCAGCGCCCGCGCCCTGGCCGCCGCCGGCCATCCGGTCACCCTGTTGCGTACCGCGCCGCCCAGCGGCTGTTACTACGAGCTGGGGGAGGACGAGCTGAAGCCGGTGCTCGATCACCCGGCCATCACCGTGATCGACGACGCGCGCATCGATCGCGTCGAGGGCGGGCTGGGCAACTTCAAGCTGTGGACCGCGGACGAGGCCGGCCGGCACGTGCTGTGCGCCGGGGCGTTGGTCGTGGCGGTCGACGCCGAGAGTCTGCCGCTGCATCTGGCGCCCGAGCTGGCCGACAGCGGCAAGGTCATCACTCTGCGCAGCTACAGCGATCGGCTGAACAGCGGTGACGCGCCCGATGGGCCGGTGGTGATCTGGCTCGATCACCAGAACCACGACCGGCGTTGTGCCGGCTTGGCGGCGGTCGAGCTGGCCCTCCATCAGGCGCGCCGGGGCAGCCCGGTCTACGTGCTGGCCCGCCAGATGCCGGTCTACGGCGAGCAGGGCCAGCTGCGCTACGACGAGGCCCGGCTGGCCGGGGTGACCTTTCTGCGCACCACGCAGCAACCCGAGGTGGAGGTCGGCGGACGGAGCCTGCTGGTGCGGGTCACCGACAGCGTGCTGCCGGACAAGCCCATCGAAATCGCTGCCGATCTGCTGGTGCTGCCCGAGCCGGTGCGGCCCTCGGCGGCCCACCGCCAGCTGGCCCACCTGCTGCAGCAGCCGCTGGACCGACAGGGCTTTTTGCAGAGCGGCAACGTGCGCCACCGTCCGGTCGGCTCGGCGCGCCGGGGCGTGTTCTTCGTCGGCGGCTGCCACGACGAATGCGATCCGGCCGAGGCGCGGCTGGAAGCCCAGGCCGTGGTGGCCGAGCTGGCCGCCCAGCTGCCCGATGCTCCCCTGCGGCTCCCGCTGGAGAAGGTGGCCTACGACAAGGGCCACTGCGCGGCCTGTCTCAACTGCGTGCGGGTCTGCCCCCACGGCGCCATCGAGCCCATCGAGGACACCCAGCACCGCATGCAGGTGCTCGACTCCGCCTGCTGGCAGTGCGGCATCTGCACCTCCGTCTGCCCCGGCCTGGCGCTGGAGCACGGCAGCATGCGCTTCGGCCAGATGCACGCCGTGTTGGCCGAGGCCACCCGCACCCTGGCGGGCCGGGCACCCATCATCGGCTTCGCCTGCCACCAATCGGCGGTGGCCGCGGCCGACAGCGCGATGCGCCAGGGCCTTTCGCTGCCCCGCGATCTGCTGCTGATCGACGTGCCCTGCGCCGGTCTGATCAGCGACCGCATCCTGCTCGACGCCATCGAGCAGGGCGCCCGCGGCGCGGTGGTGCTGGGCTGCCATCACGACAACTGTCGCTCGCTGTGGGGTTCGGACATCACCCGGCGGCGGGTCGGCATGCTGCACGAGTGGCTCGAGGCGAGCGGCCTGGGCGGCCAGCGCATCTGTTTCCACAGCCTGGCGGCCAACGAGCCGCACCGGCTGGTCCACCTACTCGAAAAAGCGGTGGCGGCCTTCCCCGAAGGCACCATCGAGCAGGGCGCCGGCCAAGGCGCCCGGCAGGAGGCGAGCAATGGCTGAGACAGCAGAGGCCATTCAGCTGGAGCAAAACCGCGATCTGCCGCTGCGCAAGGCGTTGCTGGAGGAGTCGGCCTGGAAAGCCGATCTGGACGTCTGCCTGACCTGCGGCAAGTGCCTGAGCGTCTGCCCGCTGCACGGCTACTCGGATTTCGATCCGCGCCGGGCGGTGCGGCTGGTGCTGTTCGGCCGCGAGCAGGAGCTGATCGACGCCGACGCCATCTACCAGTGCACCGGCTGCGACCGCTGCTCCTACATCTGCCCCATGGGCGTGCGCATCGGCTCGCTGATCACCCGCGCCCGCTCGATGCGGCCGCGCGACCAGGTGCCCGGCGGCAGCCAGAAGACGGCCGATCTGCACCGCAGCGTGGGCAACAATATGGAGCTGAGCACCGAGGACTGGCTGGAGACGGTGGATTGGATGAAGGAGGAGGTCCAGGACGACATCCCGGATCTGGATTTCCCGATCGACAAGCAGGGGGCCGACTACTTCATCACCATCAACTCCAAGCTGCCGCAGTACTACCCGCTGGATCTACAGTGCATCTACAAGGTCTTCCACGCCGCCGGGGTCAGCTGGACCATGCCCAGCATCTGGTGGGAGGGCACCAACTACGCCATGTTCGCAGGCGACCTGGACACCTGGGAGTACACCCTGCGCCAGCAGGTGGCCCGGGTCGAGGAGCTGGGCATCAAGACCATGGCCTACACCGAATGCGGCCATGGCTACTACGCCACCCTGGCCGGCTACAAGAAGTTCGGCATCGAGCCGAAGTTCGACGTCGTCCACAAGGTCAACCTCTACGCCAAGTGGCTGCGCGAGGGCCGGCTCAAGGTCGACCCGTCGCGCAACCCGCAGCCGGTTACGCTGCACGATCCGTGCAACGCCAGCCGCAAGGCGATCATGGACGGCTTCGCCGATATCATGGACGACAGCCGCTACGTGCTCAGCCGGGTCTGCGAGAACTTCGTCGAGATGTGGCCCAACCGCGAGTACAACTACTGCTGCGCCGGCGGCGGCGGAGCGTTGATCTCGGGCTTCAAGCAAGCCCGCAACTACTACGGCCAGGTCAAGGTCGACCAGATCGACCGCACCGGCGCCGCGCTGGTGTGCACCCCGTGCGTCAACTGCCACGACGCTGTCGAGGGCCTGGCCACCGAGTACAAACGGGACTGGAAGCCGACTCACCTGTGGGCGCTGCTGGCCAACGCCCTGGTTCTCGATTGACGGGGGAGGTGGAGCATGGAGACCCTGACCGTAGGCGACCGCCAGGTCGAGCTGGACGAGGACGGCCACCTGGCCGACTACTCCCAGTGGAGCCCCGAGGTGGCCCAGGCCCTGGCCGACCGCGATGGCATCGGTGAGCTGACCGAGGAGCACTTGGCGGTGCTGCGCACCATCCGCGCCTACTACGACAAGTTCAAGGTGCCGCCCATGGCCCACATCCTGACGCGCGAGTGCAACAAGAGCTTCCGCGAGTTGCACGCGCTGTTCCAAAAACAGCCTGGCAAACGAGCGGCCAAACTGGCCGGGCTGGGCAAGGCCCAGGGCTGCGTCTGAGCCGCGGATCTTGGGTCAATTCGATCCCGCACGGCGAAGGGACCGAGGAGGTTGAGATGAACTGGGAACGACAGCTTTCGGAGGCGATCGCGCCCGATCCGCGGGCCTTGATGCCCAAAGCGCTCGAGGCGCGCAACCTGTGCCGGCAGAAGCGCTACGGCCAGGCGCTCGAGGTGCTGTGGCAGATGCTGCGCGCGTCCCGCGACGAGGGTTCACCGCAGCGCGAGGCCTTCGTGCTGATCCACATCGGCAAGGTCTACCGCAACTGGATCTGGGACGTGGCCTTGAAGTTCTTCCGCGACGGCCGTGAACTGGCCCGGCAGTGCGGTTTCACCCGCGGCGAGCTGATCGCCGAGTCGGCGCTGGGCGAGCTCTACTACGCCTGGGGCAAGCAAGACAGGGCGCTGGCCCACTACCGCCGCAGCCTGGAGCTGGCCGAGGGGCTCGATGACGCGGGCAGCCGGCGCGACATCCTGATGGACATGATCGACTGCTACGAAGAGCGCGGCGAGTTCGAGACCTGCGACCAGCTGCTGGCCGAGGCGGCCCGGCTGGACGAAGCGCTGGGCGCTCCCTCGCTGGCCGATTCGGCGGGCATGCGCCACGTCGGCTGAGCACGGGCCCGGCAGCCGGCCCGGGAAGGACTGACCCTTGGAGTTCGACGAGCAGCTACAGGCCGATCCGGGCGCCGCCGCTGGCGGCGCCGATGCGCAGACCACCGCCGGCGCGCACTGGCCGGCAGAGCGGCAGCCTGGTAAACTGGCCCCCATGAGACAACGGCTGGACAGCCGCTTTCTGCCGCTGGTGCTCGATGTGGTCAACCACGGCATCTTCACCGTGGACCCGGCCGGCTGCATCACCTCGTTCAACCGCGCCGCCGAGGAGATCACCGGCTACCGCGAGTCCGAGGTGCTCGGCTGCCGCTGCCAGGACATCTTCCAGACCGAGCTGTGCCAGAGCGATTGCCCGCTCAAGAGCAGCATCCACTCGCGCGATGCGGTGCATTCGCGCGAGGTGACCATCCATACCCGCGAGGGCCGCAACCTGGCCATCTCGGTCTCGACCGCGCCGCTGGAGACCAAGAGCGGCAAGCTGCTCGGCGGCGTCGAGGTGTTCAGCGATCTGTCCTCGGTGCAACACCTGCGCCGCCGGCTCGAAGGCAGCTACCGCTTCGACGACATCATCAGCAAGAACGTCGAGATGCACCGCATCTTCGACATCTTGCCGCTGGCGGCCGAGTCCGACAGCTCGGTGCTGATCACCGGTCCGTCGGGCACCGGCAAGGAGCTGGTGGCCAAGGCCATCCACAACCATGGCCCGCGGCGGCGCAGCCGCCTCGTGCCGGTCAACTGCGCCGCCCTGCCCGAGACCCTGCTGGAGTCCGAGCTGTTCGGTTACCGCCGCGGCGCGTTCACCGACGCCCGCAGCGACAAACCGGGTCGCATCGCCCAGGCCGAGGGCGGCACCCTGTTCATCGACGAGGTGGCCGACCTGCCCAGGTCGCTGCAGGTCAAGCTGCTGCGCTTTCTGCAGGATCGCGAGTACGAGCCGCTCGGCTCCAACGAGCCGGTGCAGGCCGATGTGCGCATCGTGGCCGCCACCAACCAGCCTCTGGAACCGCTGGTCGAGCGCGGCGAGTTCCGCGAGGACCTGTACTACCGGCTCAACGTGCTGCAGATCGGCCTGCCGCCGCTGCGCCAGCGCAGCGAGGACATCCCGCTGCTGGTGCGCCACTTCATCGACCGCACCCGGTTGACCACCGGCCGGCCGATCACCGGCATCACCACCGACGCGCTGTCGGCGCTGCTGGCGTACTCCTTTCCGGGCAACATCCGCGAACTCGAGAACATCATCGAGCGGGCCTTCATCCTGTGCAAGGGCGAAGAGATCTCCACCGGCGATCTGCCGCCACACGTCATCGCCCAGGCGCCGCGGCCCGACGAGGGCAGCGGGCCCCAGGGCGAGCTCGAGAAGATGGAGGCCGAGGCCATCCGCCAGGCGCTCGAACGCCACGCCGGCAACCGCACCAAGGCCGCCGCCGAGCTCGGCATCCACCGCTCCACCCTGCACCGCAAGCTGCGCCGCTACCGGCTCCTGTAGACGGAAGTTCCCCTGGGAACTTCCGTTGTGGCCACCCTGCCCTTTCGCTCGACCCGCCCCAGGGGCACATGCTAAATGGGCCCCAGTGGAGCCTTGGGTAATGAGACTCGATCCGCAAACCCTGATCGCCGCCTACTGCCAGGGCGCGTTTCCGATGGCCGACGAGGCCGGCCGGGTGGATCTGTACGAATGCGATCCGCGGGCGGTGCTGCCGCTGGACGAACGCTTCCACGTGCCGCGGCGGTTGGCGCGCACGGTTCGCGAGGGCCGTTTCGAGCTGCGCCTCGACACCGCCTTCCGCGAGGTGATGCAGGCCTGCGCCGCACCGGCGCCGGGACGCGAGCAGACCTGGATCTCAGCGGAGCTGATCGACGCCTTCACCCTGCTGCACCGGCTGGGCGCAGCCCACTCCGTCGAGTGCTGGCACGCCGGCGAGCTGGTCGGCGGCACCTACGGCGTGGCCGTCCGCGGCCTATTCGCCGGCGAGAGCATGTTCCACCGCATGCGCGACGCCAGCAAGGTGGCCCTGGTGCACCTGGTCGAGCTGCTGCGCGCCGGCGGCTTCGTCCTGTTCGACATCCAGTACATCGTCAACGATCACTTCCGCCAGTTCGGCGTCGAGGAGATCCCCCGCCCCGAGTACCAGCGCCGCCTGGCCACCGCCCTCGAGACCGACGCCCGCTTCCCCTCGGGGACGGTTTCAACTTTTTAACTTTTGGGCCCAAGCTGCTGTCGAACAACGCTTTTTCAGGGCGGCAGGATTTCGGGCAGCGGCGGCAGGTCGAGGCGCCGGCCGCTGCGGCTGTCCACAGCGCCCCGCTCGTGTCCTGCCGGGTTTACACACCGCCGGGGCTGGCCTACATTCGGACTCAGCCGCCCGGGCCGACGGCGGCTGGAAGGACATCATGCCGCTCTACGAATACGAGACGCTGGAACGAGGCTGTGCCCACTGTCGCGGCGGATTCGAGCTGTTGCAGTCCTTCGACGACGCCCCGCTCGAGCGCTGCCCGGAATGCGGCGCCAGCTGCCGGCGGCTGATCTCGGCGCCCAATGTCTCGACCCGGCCGCGGGATGTGCTGTCGGAGCAGAACCTGTCCGCCAAGGGCTTCACCCAATACCGCAAGGACAAACCCGGTGTTTACCGCAAGACGGCCGGCCGGGGACCCGACACCATCAAACGCTGATCGGGCGGCGTCGAAAACCGTCCGCTGGAGGCGATCGCATGGCCCGACCCGCTCCCCTACCCGCCGATGTCCTCTACCGCGCCTGCGATCCGGCGCAGTTCGACTTCGACTCGACCGCGGAGCTGGAGGATCTGGAGCAGGTTATCGGCCAGCAACGCGCCGTCGATGCGATCGCCTTCGGCATCGGCATCCGCCACCAGGGCTACAACCTGTTCGTGCTCGGCCCGCCCGGAACCGGCAAGCACAGCGTGGTGCGCCAGTACCTGGAGCGGGTCTCGGCCGACCGGCCGCGACCGGACGACTGGTGCTACGTGCGCGACTTCAAGGACGCCAACCGGCCCCGGGCGCTGCAGCTGCCGGCCGGCCGCGGCGCCGCCTTCCAGCACCAGATGGAAGAGCTGATCGACGAGCTGGGCGCGGCCATACCGGCCGCGTTCGAGTCCGACGACTACCGCAACCGGCGCCAGGCGCTGGAGCAGGAGTTCAAGGACAAGCACCAGCAGGACTTCGAGGACATCCAGCAGCGGGCCAAGGAAAAGGACATCGCGCCGGTCAACACCCCCAACGGCATGGCCCTGGCCCCGGTACGCGACGGCGAGGTGCTGCCGCCCGAGGAGTTCCGCAAGCTGCCGGAGGAAGAGCAGGAACGCATCAAGCGCGACATCGAAGAACTCGAGAAGGAAGTGCGCGACATCGCCGGCCGGCTGCCGGCCTGGGAGAAGGAGCAGCGCGAGAAGGTACGCGAGTTGAACCGCGAGGTGGTCTCCTTCGCCGTCGACAAGCTGCTGGCCGAACTGAAGCAAGCCTACGCCGATCTGGAACCGGTCACCACCTACCTCGAAGCCCTGGCCGCCGACGTGGTCGACCGGGCCGAGGACTTTCTGCCCAGCAAGGAGCAGAAGCAGCAACCGGCCGCGCCACCGGGGGTCGCGCTGCCGCCCGGAATGCAGAAGTCGGATCCGCTCGATCGCTACCGGGTCAACCTGCTGGTCGACAACGCCGAGACCGAGGGCGCCCCGGTGATCTACGAGGATCACCCCAGCCTGCAGAACCTGCTCGGGCGGGTCGAGCACCGCACCGAGTTCGGCGCCCTGGTGACCGACCATCGGCTTATCCGGGCCGGCGCCCTGCACCGGGCCAACGGCGGCACCCTGATCCTGGACGCCAACAAGCTGCTGACCCAGCCGTTGGCGTGGGACAACCTCAAGCGCACCCTGCGCGCCGGACAGGTCCGCATCGAGTCGGTCGGCCAGCAGCTGAGCCTGATCAGCACCATCACCCTGGAGCCAGAGGCCATCCCGCTCGAGGCCAAGGTGGTGCTGGTCGGCGAGCGGATGATCTACTATCTGCTGTCGCAGCTCGACCCCGACTTTCCCGATCTGTTCAAGGTTCAGGTCGACTTCGACGATCGCATGCCGCGCAAGCCCGAGAACGACCAGCTCTACGCCCGCCTGGTGGCCACCCTGGCCCGGCGCCACCAGCTGCTGCCGTTCACCCCGGAGGCGGTGGCGCGGATCATCGAACGCTCCTCGCGGCTGGTGGCCGATGCCGAGCGGCTCTCGATCCGCATGGGCGACCTGGTCGACCTGCTGTGCGAGGCCGACCACTGGGCCGCCCAGGCCGAGCGCGACACGGTCACCGATGACGACGTCGAGCGCGCTGTGGCCGCCCAGATCCACCGTGCCGATCGCGTGCGCGAGCGCTCCCAGGAGCAGATCGCCCGCGGCACGGTCCGCATCGCCACCAGCGGCGAACGCATCGGGCAGATCAACGGCCTATCGGTGCTGCAGCTCGGCGGCTTCGCCTTCGGCCAGCCCAATCGGATCACCGCCCGGGTGCGCCTGGGCAAGGGCGAGGTGACCGACATCGAGCGCGAGGTGGCCCTCGGCGGCCCGCTGCATTCCAAGGGGGTGCTGATCCTGGCGGGCTTTCTGGGCGCGCGCTTCGCCGGCGACCGGCCATTCGCCCTGTCGGCCAGCCTGGTGTTCGAGCAGTCCTACGGCGGGGTCGACGGCGACAGCGCATCGTCGGCCGAGCTCTACGCGCTGCTGTCGGCCCTGGCCGACACCCCGCTGCGCCAGGGCCTGGCGGTTACCGGCTCGGTCGATCAGCACGGGCGGATACAGGCCATCGGCGGGGTGAACGAGAAGATCGAGGGCTTCTTCGACGTCTGCCGCGCCGCCGGTCTGTCCGGCGATCAGGGGGTTCTGATCCCGGCCAGCAACACCATTCACCTGATGCTGCGCCGCGACGTGCGCCAGGCGGTGGCGGCCGGCCGGTTCTCGATCATCCCGGTCGGGACCATCGACCAGGGCATCGAGCTGCTCACCGGGGTGGCGGCCGGCGACCGCCAGGCCGGCGGCGGCTGGCCGGCCGACAGCATCAACGCCCGCGTCCAGCGGCGCCTCGACCAGATGGCCGACCGCGCCCGCCGTTACGCCGCCGCGGCCCGCGAAGCGGAGCCCAGCCCATGAGCGCGGCTGTGGCGACCGCCGGCCAGCGCATCCTGCTGGCGCTGGATGCGGCCCGCTGTGACCCGGTGCAGCTGCAGCTGGTCGCCGATCTGGCCGCGCACCTGCGGGCCGAGGTCGACGCCCTGTTCATCGAGGACGACGATCTGCTGCGCACCGCCGAACTCTCCTTTTTGCGCGAGATCAACCTGCGCACCGCCACCGCCGCCCCGATCGAGGCCCGCGCCCTGCGCCGCACGCTGCGGGCGCTGGCCGCCGACGCCCAGCGGGCCCTGGCGCAGACGGTCGGCCGGGCGCGGGTGAGCTGGCGCTTCCGGGTGGTGCGCGGGCGCAAGCGGGCCGCGGTGGCGGCGGCCGCCGGCGACATCGATCTGCTGGTGGCGCTGACCGCTGCCCGGCCGCTGGCCCGACCGCAATGCGTGGCGGCCGCGGCGCTGGAAGCCGCCGCCCGGGCCGGCCGGCCGGTGCTGCTGCTGCGGCCTGGAGTCGAGCCGCTGGGCCCGGTGGTGGTCACCCTGGCCGATACCCCCTTGTCCGAGCGCGCCCTCGGGTTCTGTGCCGAGCTGGCCGAGCGCATTCAGCGGCCGCTGGTGATCCAGGCGCTGGGGGCCGATGCGGCTCGCGCCCGGCAGCTGCTGGCGGCCGCCGAGTCGCGCGCGGCGCGCCACCGGCTGGATGTGCGCGGCCGGGCCGAGGATCTGGGTGCCACGCCGCGCATCACCGCCATCGGTCGCATCCGGGCGCTGGCCGCCGAGTTGCCCGGCGCGCTGTGGTGTCTGCCGGCCGACCTGCCGCTGCTCAACGCCCCCCGCCCTCCCTGCCTGGAAGAACTGATCGACGGCGCCATCCTGCTGGTGCGCTGAAGACGGGGGCGAGCCGGCTCACTGCTCGTGCAGGCAGCGGTGCATGATGCGCCGCGTCTCGTGCAGTCTATCCTCGGCCGGCATGTCGGCCAGGCGCCGGTTCATCTCGGCGTCGGCCTGGCCGGTCAGCCGGCCGACCATCCAGTCGATGACGCTGGGCGGAAAGATCCCGCCGCGCTGATAGAGTTCGCGCTGCTCGTCCAGGTTCCAGCCGGAGGCCTCGCAGGAGCCGGGCAGCTTGGGCAGCCGATCCAACAAGGCCTGATCCTCGAAGATGTTGCCCTGGACGTAGAGCTTTTCGGTCAGCGCATCGGCCTCGGTCTCGGCCGAGCCCCACTCGGCGGCCATGGCGATGCCGGCCAGCAGCAAATGCACCACCGCGCTGCCGTCCGGGCTGCGCAGCTCCACCGTCTGGCGTTCGCCGGTCCGCTCCACCTGCTCGGTCTCCTGGGGGTTGACCAGCCGGGCCAGGTTGGATACCCGCGCCCAGCCCAGCGGCACCCGGATCATGGCGCTGCGGTTCAGATCGCTCCAGCAAACGCGCGTCGGCGCCTCCTGGTTGGGCACCAGCCGCAGGTAGGCCGACGAGACCGTGTTGCCGAAGGCGGTCAGCGAGCCGGCGTAGCGGCACAACCCGCCGATCAGCTTGCGGGCGGCGGCCGACAGCTCGCCCGATTCGTCGGTCATCGCGTTCTGGCCGTCGCGCATGGCGGCGATGTGCACGTGCATGCCATTGCCGGCCACGCCCTCTTCGATCTTGGGCGCGAAGGTGGCCACGCAGCCGTTGCGGTAGGCGATGTTGCGGATCAACCAGCGGCCCAGCACCAGGTTGTCGGCCGCCTCCTCGATGGGCCGCGGCAGGTACTCGATCTCGAGCTGCTCGCCGCACTTGCCCTCGATCTCGGGCAGGTTGCTACGGATGGCGTCGATGTAGCCCACCTCGCTGTGGGCGTACTTCACGTCGCCGCTGATCTGGGTGATGTGGTGGATCATCTCGTTGAGGATGGGGCCGCTCTTGATGAAGGGCGAGGCGGCGTGGTAGCCGTGCTGCTTCTGGGCGGTGAAGATGCCCTTGGGGTCCTCGCCGATGAGGAAGAACTCGAGCTCGCCCAGGGTGTAGAGATCGAGCCCGGTGCGCTCGCGGAAACGCCGGCTGGCGTTGATCAGGATGGTGTCCGGGGCGAAGGGTGCCAGCTCGCCGTCCTTGGTGACGTAGCGGCAGATGAAGTCCAGGCTCTTGCCCTCGAAGGGGTTCAAAAAGGCGCTGCGGTAGAGCGGGACCACGTACAGGTCAGACAGGGCGGCGTCGACCATGCCCTTGAACAGCGACGAGCCGTCGACCCGCTCCCCCTCTGCCAGGATCAGCTCGGCGCCGGAGCGCGAGGTGATCGGGATCTTGAGTTCCTTGAGCTTGCCGTCGAGCGCGGTGTAGTGGAAGCCGAAACGCTCGATGCCCTGCTGCGCGATCAGCTGCATCAGGTCGCGCCGGGTGAAGTCCTGGCGCGGCTTGTCGAGCAGCTTGGCGAGCGGGTTGGAGAGCGCATAACCGAAGTCCGTGCCTGCCATGTACCGTCCTCTCTCTCCCGAAGCTCCTCGACGGACGATCCGCCACAGGAGCTTCCAGCTCGGTTTTCATCCCCGCCCGGCGGGCGGGAATTTCTGGTCTTCCCCCCGATCAGCGCCATCCAGGTATACTACAGGTCCCCGGGCGGAAAAAAGAAATCGGCCGCTTTGCCCCGAGCGGCCTCTGGCCCGGAGTTGCACCGGAATTTTTTGCATGTCGACCACGCCGGCGCCGGCCAATTGGCTCGTGGCCCCCCGCTCTTCGGGCGGCAAGAACGAAGGTCAGCGACCGGACGCGGCCCGCTCGGCTGCGTGGCGGCCGGCGTTGCGGCCGCTGAACACGCAGTCGGCCAGCGACAGGCCGCTGACGTAGGAGCGCGAGCAGACCCCCACCGCGGCCCGGCCAGCGCCGTAGAGCCCGGCGATGGGCCGGCCATCGCGGCGGCCCAACACCCGCCCGGTCAACGGATCGGTGCGCAGGCCGCCCAGCGTGAAGCACGGGGTCAACAGCAGCGGATGGTCCAGGTGGCAGGCCAACGCCTCGAAGGGCGGCTCGGTGATCGGCGCCCGGAAGCGATCGGGCTTGCCCCGCTCATCGGGCCGGCCGGCGGCCAGCGCCCGGTTGTGCTGCTCGATGGTTCGCGCCAGCGCCGCAGCCGTCAGGCCCAGCTTGCGAGCCAGCCGCTCCGGATGCGGCGCCCGCACCCGGTTGAGATGCAGCTGGGTGCGGCCGGTCAGGTGCAGGAACAGCAGGGCGTTGCTACGGCCGCTGAGCAGGGCCGTCGGCGATTGGCGCCAGGGCTTGGCGGCGGCGGCCAACTCGTCCAGCACCCGGCGCCGCAACCCGGCGTCGATGATCAGCCAGGCCCGACCGCCGGGCCGCCCGGCGATGGCCCGGCCCAGGCTGGCGCCGTAGCGGCTCTCGTCGCAGAAACGCCGGCCGCTGGAGTCGACCAACAGCCCGTGGCTGAATGCTTCGGGCGGGCTGATGAAACGCAGCGCGGCGCAGGCGTCCAGCTCGCCGTTGGCTGCGCCCACCGCCGCGCCCAACCGCAGGGCCGCGCCGTCGTCCCCCGGGGTGCCCAGGGGCATGCAGCCGGCAAAGGCCGGCGCCCGCCGGCGCATGCGCCCGGCCGAGTACACGAAGCCGCCGCTGGCCAGCACCACCCCACCGCGCGCGCGCACCCGCTGGCGACGCCCGCCGCTTCGCTCCAGCCGCGCCAGCGCCGGGCCCAGGCGTCGCTGCAGGCCGGCTGCCGCCAACAAACCGCGCTGCGCTGCACGCAGCAACGGATTTGGCCGCTGGGCCTCGAGCACGGCGCCGACCACAGCGCCGCTCTCATCGGTCACCAGCTCGACCGCCCGCGTCCAGCGCTGGATCCGTACCCCGGCCGCGGTCGCGGCCCGGCTGAGTGCCTCGTAGAGTACCCGACCGTTGCGTCCGCCCCCGTCGGGCACGTGTCCCCGCGGCGGCGGCCGGTCGCGCTCGAGCTGCCACTCGTTGCCCGAGTAGTACAGGCCCACGCCGGCCGGCGGCTCGGTGGCCTTTCCGGGATAGAATGCCTCGCCGAACTCGACCCCGTGCCGTTCTAGCCAATCGATGTTCTCGCAGCTGCGTTCGCAAAAGGCCCGCAGCACCACCCGGTCGACCACGCCGCCGGCTTCGGCCTCGATGTAGGTCAGCATCCGCTGCACGTCGTCTTCGAAGCCGTGACGGCGCTGCAAGCGGGTGCCGCCCCCAGCATAGATGACGCCGCCCGAGCGGCGGGTCGCACCGCCGCCGTCGAAGCGATCCACCGCCAACACCTGCGCCCCGGCCGCAGCCGCCTCGATGGCGGCGCAGGTACCGGCGGCGCCGAGACCCACCACCACCAGGTCGACGGTGGCGTCCCAGTCCCGTCCTCGGCTCACCACAGGTTGTCCTCCGGAAAGTCCATCTGTTCGACGAAGCGCTGCATGAAGGTCGGACGCGCGCTGAGCGCGATGTACTCGATCCGCTCGCTCAGCTCCTCAGCCCGCCGCCAGTGCATCTTGGACAGCAGCATCATGTTGGCCCCGGTGCTGGCCGCGTTGCCCAGGGTGGTGATGACCCCCGGGTCGAACGCCGGCAGCAGCCCGATGCGCAGCGCGCTGTGGGCGTTGATGTAGTTGCCGAAGGCCCCGGTCAGCAGGACCTTGTCGATGTCGCCGGGGCCGACGCCCAGCTCCTCCAGCAGCGACTCCACCCCGGCGGCGATGGCCGCCTTGGCCAGCTGCAGCTCGCGCACGTCGCGCTGGGTCAAGAAGATGGCCCGGCCGCCGTGGGCCTCTTCCGGCGGGGCCACCATGAAGGCGTGGGCGCCTGCGCGCTCGACCACCCGGGCGTCGAGGTCGGCCAGCCGTTCGTCGCCGACATGGCCGATCAGGCCTTCGGGGTCGATGATACCGCAGTGCAGC
The DNA here is from genome assembly GCA_964454005.1 of uncultured Myxococcales bacterium. Taxonomy (GTDB): domain Bacteria; phylum Myxococcota; class B64-G9; order B64-G9; family B64-G9; genus CAYVQE01. The sequence goes on along the minus strand of CAYVQE010000005.1, from coordinate 12,190 downwards.
AGCAAAGCGACCAGATCCACCAGGCCGCTGCCGCACAGGCCGCGCGGTTCGATGTTGCCGACGATGCGGTAGACGAAGGTGCTCTTGTGCTCGCTGCTCAGCACCGCCTCGATGGCGCCGCCGCGGGCGATCATCCCGTGGGAGATGTTGGCGCCCTCGAAGGCCGGCCCGGCGGCGGCCGAACAGGTCAGGATGCGATCGGCGTTGCCCAGAAAAATTTCACCGTTGGTGCCCAGATCGAGCCCCAGCACCAACTCGTCGTTCTGCTCGGCTGCGCCAGAGGCCAGGATGACGGCGATCAGGTCGCCGCCGATGTAGCCGCTGCGCGACGGCACCACGTGGCACGGCGCCTCCGGGTGCACCCCCAGATCCAGCTCGGACGCCCTGGCGATCACCCCCTCCTTGACCACCGGCACGAAGGGCACCTCGGCGATGCTGGTCGGATCGACCCGCAGAAAGATGTGCTGCATGGTGGTGTTGCCGGCGACCACGGCTGCGTAGACATCCCCGGCGTCGATATGCTCGACCTCCAGCAGGCGCTGGACGATGCGGTTGATGTCGCGCAGCATGATGGTGTGCAGCCGCTCCAGGCCGTCGGAATTCTCCTTGATGTACTTCAGCCTGCTGATCACGTCCGCGCCGTACTGGAGCTGGCCGTTCAGCCGCGAGATGGCGGCCACCACGGTGCCGTCGAGCAGGTTGACCAGCTTGCCCACCAACGTGCTGGTGCCCAGGTCCAGAGTCAGCCCGTAGTAGCGCTCCAGATCCTCCCAGGCCTGCCAGGCGATCAAGCGATCCGCGTGGTAGACCGCTGCGCCGCGAAACTCCGCCTGCTGCATGCGCTCGACGATCGACCGCAGGCACCACAGCGAGGGCTCGAGCCGGCGGCCGACCGGCCCCATGGCCAGGCGCACCTGTTCCATGTAGGACAGTTCGCCGCCGGCCGAGTCGACCCGCAGGTTGATCAGCTTGCGATCGACCAGCGGCTCGAGCTGGAACAGCGGCCGGGCCCCGGTCTGCAGGATCTGGACGTACTCCGACTCGGGCTCGCGGTCGCCGGTCCACACGATCAGATCGTCCTGCAGCACGGTGTGGCAAGCCAGCCGGATGCCCTGGCCGATCTCCTTTCGGCTCAGGTGCTCGCGCGACTGCTCCGGCGGCAGGTCGATGGAGCTCAGAATGCGTACCTTGCACTTGCCGCACTGGCCCAAGCCGCCGCATTCGGCATCGATGTCCACATCACCCTTCTTCAAAACGTCGAGCAGGTTGTCCCCGCGCCGGGCCTCGAGCCAGATGTCGTCCGGCAGCACATTGACCAGCACGGTTCGATCGCGCGGCCGCCGGGCGGCCGGCGGCCCGGGCGCATAGCGCGGCAGCCCCAATGCAGTCGGTCGTTCGGGTCGGGCCATCAGCCTCCACCTCCCCGCACCAGGTCGTCGACCAGGTGCTCGAAGTAGGTGTAATCCGCATCCAGCACTCCGAGGCTCAAGCCCAGAAAATCAGCGACCGCAGCGGCCCGGGGGCCGAGGTCGGGGTCGTCCGGCTGGCGGATGTAGATCAGGCGCCGGTAGTGGGCGAAGGTGGCCGCGCGCACCTCGGCATCGTCGAGCTCCAACGGTTCGACGCAGTGCTGCTCGAAGTTCTGCAGCAACACCCGTTCGGCGAAAAAGGTCCCGGCGGTCTCGTCCATCAGCCGGGTAAAGCGCCGTGGCCCGAGCAGCATCTCGTAGCAGTGGGCTCCGCTGACCCGCCGCAAACCCTGCTTGCGGCAGAAGTCATCGATGCCGGGGAAGCAGCTGCCATAGAGCAGGCCGGTCCGGGGCCGCGGGCAGTCGCTGCGCGCCAATTCCTGGGCCAGCATCTCGTAGAGGCGGGTCGGCTGGATGTGCAGGCTGGCCGGCATCACTTTCAGCTCCAGCCCGGGCCAGCGCCGGTCGAGCCCCAGGTTCTCCAGGGCCGGGACGAACACCCCGCAGGCGATCAGCCGCCGGCACTCCGGTTGCTCGGGCTCGACCGGCATGGCTCGCGCACCCCTCGCCGGGCCGTCACAGGGTGACGATTCCCGGAAAAGCCGCCTCCACCGCGGCGCGTCGCTCGGCCGCCAGCAGCGTCGCCGCGTGCTGCTCGAGCAACTCGCTGGCCACCTGCCGGGCCCGGTCTCCCATCCCCTGCCGGCCGCCCGTGTTCCAGACGTCGAAGTTGCTGCGCACCGCCAGCCGGGGGAAGAAGAACTCATCGAACATGTGATCCACCGTGTGGTCCTCGGTGACGTAGTTGCCACCCGGACCGACCCGGGCGATCACCTCCTGGGCCAGCGTCTGCTCGTCGACCCGCACGCCGGCCAAACACCGCCGCACCATGCCGATCAGCTCGTCGTCGATCAGGTACTGCTCGTAGGCCACGCTGTTGCCGGAATCCAGCATTCCGGCCGCCAGGTGGATGGCGTCGCCGCCGGCCTGGGCCACCAACAGCTGCGACAGGGCCTTTTCCATGCCGGCCTGCACGTCCGGAGTCTTGGCGTCGGTCACCCCGGCGCTGGCGTAGATCGGCAGGCGGCTGTGTTTGGCCAGCTGCACCGCGGCCGCGTTCATGATGGCCATCTCGGCCGCACCCAGGCAGAAATCCATGTGCCGCAGGTCCATGCTCGACAGCACGGCGCCGTACAGGATGCGGGCGCCCGGCTGGAAGACCTGGGCGATGGCCACCGCGGCCAGCGATTCGGCGTGCTGCTGCGTCAGGGCTCCGGCCAATGTGGCCGGGGCGGTGGCCCCGGCGATCGGAGCCGGGGCACAGGTCAGCGGCAGGCCGTTCTGGCAGCAGAAGCGCATGATGCGCAGCACATCGGCGTTGAAGATCAGCGGGCTGACGGTGTTGGTGATCACCGACAGGAAGGGCGCCGCGGCGAAGGCTTCCGCAGAGCCGGCCAACAAGCCGCCCAGTCGCCATATCTGCTCGACACCGCGCAGATCGCCGCAGCCGCCCATCACGTGCTTGGCGGTGTGGTTGCAGGCCAGCCAGAACTCGTTGGCGTGGTATTGCTCGGCCGCCAGGTCTTCAGCCTGGCAGGGGATGATGAAGAAGTCGATCTGCTCCAAATGCTCGACCAGGCTGGCGATGGCCGCCAGGTCGCGCATGCCGGTGGGGCGGAACTCGCCGCTGTCGATGTCACGCACCCGGAACACCCGGCCGCCGTTGCCGAAGTGCACCCGGCCCTGGCCGAGCTGTAGATCGTGTGTCCGATCGCGACCGTGCAGTACGAAACGCTCCGGGGCCTTGCCCAGTCGGTCGTCCAGCCACGACCGGGTCAGGCGGGACCGGCCGGTCTCCCGGTCGACTGCCGCCCCGTCCCGCTCCAGCGCATCCAAGGTCGCAGGATCGTCGATCCGCACCCCTACCCGCCACAGCAGGTCGCGCGCGCTGTAGTCGATGGCGTCGATGTCCGCACTGGAAAGAAAAACCATCCGCTCGCCCTTCCGCCGTGTCGTGCTTCAATCGCCGATCAGCTTCTTGGCCAGCCCGGCCGCCGAGGCCGCATCTGGACCATAGCCATCGGCTCCGATCTCCTCGGCGTAGGCCTCAGTCACCGGGGCCCCGCCGACCAACACCTTGACCCGCGCCCCCACCTCGTCGGCCCGCAGCGCCGCGATGGTCTCGGGCATGGCCAGCATGGTCGTCGACAGCAAGGCCGACATGGCCAGGATGTCGGCGCCCTCGACCTTGAGCGCCTGGACGAACTGCTCCGGGGCCACGTCGACCCCCAGGTCGGCGACATGGAAGCCGGCGCCTTCCAGCATCATGGCCACCAGGTTCTTGCCGATGTCGTGCAGGTCACCTTTGACCGTGCCGATCACGATCTTGCCCTTGGGCTTGAACTCCTGGCCGCCTAGGTGCGGCTTGAGCAGATCCACGCATTTGCGCATGGTGTTGGCCGAACGCAGCATCTGGGGCACGAACAGCAGCCCCTTGGCATAGCGCTCACCCACCTCGTCCAGCGCCGCGATCAGCCCGTCGTCGATAATGCGCTGGGCGGGCATGCCGGCCTCCAGGGCCTGGCGGGTCAGCGCCTGGGCCTCGTCGGCCTCAGCCCCGATGACGGCAGCGTTGAGGGATTCCAGTCTCTGCTGATCTGCTTCGGGCGCCATCGTCACTCGCTCCGTTCTCCGATCCGTGCTCGGGGCTGTTCGGGTCAATCCTCGTCGAGCGCACCGGACTGGTGGGCGTCGATGAAGGCTTCGCAGTACTCGTCCCGGCCCAGCAGCATCTCGGCCGCCCGCAGCGCGGCCAGCAGCCGCCGGTCGGTCGCGTCACAGATTGCGGCGCCCAGGCCGGCCTGCAGGGCCAGTGACAGAAAGGTCCGATTGACCAGCGAGCGCCGCGGCAGGCCGAAGGACACGTTCGACAGGCCGCAGACGGTCTCGACCTCGGGCAGCGCGGCGGTCAGTCGGCGCAGGGCTTTGAGAAACCCCCTTCCCTGGCGCACGTCGATCGACACCGGCTGCAATAGCGGATCGAGCAGGATCCGCTCCCGCGCCACCCCGGCGCGCTCGAGCTCATCGACGATGGCCGTGCCGGCGTCGACCCGCTCACCGGCCCCTTGCGGCATGGCGGCCGAGGTCATGCACAGGGCGATCACCCGGCAGGGCCACTCCGCCACCACCTCGAGCATACCGCGCCAGCGCTGCGGCTCCATTGAAATCGAGTTGACCAGCGCTGTGCCGCGGTGGCGTTCGAGCGCCGCGCGCATGGCATCGGGGCTGGGGCTGTCGATGCACAGCGGTCGATCGACCGCCGCCTGCACCGTCTCGACCAACCAGCACAGACACTCGCTCTCGCGGGCGGCGAAGGTCCCGGCGTTGACGTCGATGTAGTCGGCACCGGCTTCGGCCTGGCGCCGGGCGACGGCGGCGATGGCCTCGGTGTCGCGCCGCTCGACCGCCCCGGCGATCGACCGGCGTGAGGTGTTGAGCAGCTCTCCGATCAGGATCATGGTGCGTCCTCGCTCCTCGCTCGGCCATGCGCTCAGGGGATGATCACCGCCCGGCCTTCGCTGTCGAAACGCTCGATGGCATCGAGCTCGGCGTTGACGGCATCGGCCTCGAGCGGCAGGCGTTTGGCCACCACGTCGCCGAGCTGCAGCACACCGCGGCGGACCATCTCGAGCAACAAGGGCATCTCGGTCAGGAGATGATCGGCGGCGCCCATCAGCTCGGCTTCTTTCATCAGCAGGTCCGAGTAGGGCAGAATTTGCATCGGCTGGTCGGTGATGCCGACGACCATGGCCCGGCCGAAAATGGACAGGCTCTTGACCGCCTGCTGCAGCGTCGCCGGCAGTCCGATCACCTCCAGGGCCACGTCCACGCCGCGACCGCCGGTATGCTGCATGATGGCGGCGACCGGATCGCCGGCGCCAGCGTCGATCGGCAACGCTCCCAGCGCAGCCGCCATCTTCAGCTTCTCCGCCGCGATGTCGATCGCGTAGACGTCCAGGGCGCCGAAAGCCCGGGCCAGCTGGATGGCCGAAAGCCCCAGCCCGCCCACGCCGAACACGGCCACGGTCTCACCAGCCGCCAGGCGGCTCTTGCGGATGGCGTGCAGGCAGGTCACCGCCGAGCAGCCGATGATGGCGCCCTGTTCGAACGAGATCGAGTCCGGCAGCGGCACCGCGTTCTTCTCCGGCACCGCGATGTACTCGGCGTAGCCGCCGTCGATGTGTTTGCCGAGCATGGCGCCGCTGGTGCAGAACTGCTCGCTGCCCAGCGCGCAGTAGTGGCAATGGCCGCAGGTAACCAGGTAGTGCAGACAGACCCGTTGGCCCACCCTGCGCTCGGCGACCTGTGGGCCGACGGCTTCGATCACCCCGGCGATCTCGTGGCCGGGCGTCAGCGGCAGCGGTCCGGTCGGGGCGGTACCCGAGCGGTAGTGCACGTCGGAGCGGCAGATGCCGGCGGCGGCCACCTTGACCAAGACCTCGCCCGGACCGGGACCCGGCTGGTCGACTTGCCTCTGCGCCAAGGGCTTGCCGCGTTCCGCAATCTGTAGTGCCTTCATCTCGCCTCCCTCCGGTAGGGGCAATCCCGCTGCCCACAGAACAGGCAGGCATTGCGCACCGGCAGCACGCGCTCGCGGGGCCCGACCCCCAGGATGCTGGAGATGCTCTTGCGCGGCTGCATCATGCCCCCCTCGGTCAACGAGACCCCGGCGGTCGCTCCATCGAGCAGCGAGAACAACAGGGCCTGCTGGCTGACAGGCCAATCGCAGTATCCCGGACTGATGCGCATGGTCGCCTCCTCGCCCGGGGCCAGCTGTTGCCGGATCCGCTCTTCGGCGTAAGCCGCGGCGGCCTCGGTGAGCTGCGCGGCGATCGCGTCCAGCACGTAGGCCTCGGCCATTCCGGCCCCCTGGGCAGCCTGCAGGCGGCGATCCAACTCGGGGCCCAGAGTGACCAGGAAGGCGTAGACGTGGCTGCAGACCGCCAGCATGCGGTCCAGGTTGGCGCTTTTGAACGGTCCTCGCCCGTCCAGGAGAAAACCCGCCTGCCCACGGCTCAGAGACAGGCGGCGCCGACAGAGCCGCGGCCGGCTGGCCCGCTCCACCACGGCCGCCGCTTGCTCGGCCCGCCGCCGCAGGCGCGGCGGCAATGAAGCGCCCTGCCCGCCCATGGCGCTTGCTAGCGCAGCCGGTTCGATCGGAAACAATGCGGATCGGGGGATGGTCTCGACCGCGCTGGCAGGCTGGCTTTCGTTGCTCAAGGCCATCTTATCGCGAGTCTATCACCTCACACCGCAAAAAACACGGAACGGGAGGAGCGAGGCATTCGGATTCAGGACAGCCCCATCGGTGGTGGGAAATTCTGGTCGCGCGCAGCGGCCTTGCCTGCCCGAGTCAGAGCGGACTACAATGGCCCTGAAAACGACGCCCTGGATCGAGAGAAGGGAGCCAGACCGCAGATGTCCGCCGGTCCATCCGACCACGAGCCGACCATGTTCGAGAAGAGGCGCCCGATCCGCCTTCGTTTCGCCAAGGGCCTGCTGACGCTGTTCGACAAGCGGGCCGATCTCGAAGTCGACAGCCTCTGGTCCATGGCCTGCCGCCTGGCCAAGACCCACAACGCACCCCTCCCGGCCGACATCCGGGAACCGCTGTCCGTCCTGGTGGATTCGCTAGAGACCGACGCCCGCCTCAACACCCTTGGGCGCCGCGGTGCCCGCAACATGCTGCTGATGCAGTTGGCCACCCGCATCCAGGTGGATCAGGCCCTGCGGGCCAATCCGGAGATCGGCGCCACCCGCCTGCCGGACACCCTGGTCGTGATCGGGCTGCCCCGCACCGGGACCACGCTGCTGCATCGCTTGCTGGCCCAGGACCCCGACGCCCGCGCGCCGCAGTTGTGGGAGATGTACTATCCGGTCCTGGATCCGATTCACTTCAAGCGCTACCCGCGGATGCGCAAGCTGGCGGCCAAGAACACCATCGCCGCGATGCGCTGGTGGGTGGACCAGCTCGACAAGATACACCCCTCCCGGCACGACAGCACCGAGGAGTGTATCTTCCTGCTGGCGCGCACCTTTATGTGCGAACAGTTCTACGTACTGTTGGGAGACGTGCGCGGCTATCTGGATTGGTCGCGCGATCAGGACTACACCGACACCTACGCCCACTATGCGGATCAGCTCCGGCTGCTGCTCGCCCAGCGCCCGGCCCGTCGCCTGGCGCTCAAGGCGCCCGAGCACCTGACGCACCTGGACGCGCTGCTCGCGACCCAGCCCGAGGCCCGGGTCGTCTGGCTCCACCGCAAGCCAGCCGACGCTGTGCCCTCCTACTGCAGCCTGGTCGGCATGTACCACCACCTGGTCTCCGAAGACTTCTCGGCGCTCACCCTCGGCCAGCACATCCTGGGAAGGATGGCCACCTGGATCGATCGCGGCCGAAGCGCCTGCGAAGACCGGGACGACGGGCGGGTGCTGCACGTGGCCTACGCCGATCTGGTCCGCGATCCGTTTGCGGTCGTGGAGCGGGTCTACGCCCATTGGGGACAGCCCCTGGAGGCGAGGACCCTGGCTTCCATGCGCAGCTGGGCGGCGGCCAATCCCAAGGACAAGCACGGCCACCACCGCTACACGCTGCCAGATTTCGGGCTGAGCGAGGACCGTGTCTCCAGGACCTTCGGCGACTACGAGCGATGGGCGCAGTCGGTCCTGGCGGGCTGAGCAGGAGACCGAGCAGGTTCCTCCACGCTCAATGAGCCACGCTGGACTTTCGGCCGAGCCGTTGGGCGACAGCCTCCAGGAGCGCCTTCAGCCGCCCGTCGGAAGCGAAGGCCTCGGGAGCGCTGGCGCAGATCTCGAGGGTCTGACCCGTCTCGGACAGCACCACGAACAAGGGGATGCTCGCCATGGGAGGGGGGATGAAAAACACCTTGTGGGCGTGGAAGTCTTCCGTGCTGAAGTCGTTCAGGTTCATTCGCCCCAGATGGGAGACGAGCGCGGAGACCCGGAAATGATCCTTGGTCAGCATCGCCCGTTTGACCACGCGCATGCCCAAGGTAAGCAGGGGCATCGGAACGGATTTGATGGCCTGCACCTGAGACAGCCCAGCGCCGAACGAACCATTGAACAGTTTGCCGACGAGCTGCTGCTGGAGTTTGGCGACGGGATCGTCCGCATCCAGGGCCTGCTTCAGCTCCAGGCGGACCATGCCGGCCAAGTTGGCGCTGCTGGGGCCGCACTTGGCCATGGCCCGCATGTCCACCGGTATACCGAAACGCAAGCTGCGCGGGTCGACCTCGGGTGGGACGCTGTGTGCCAGGGCCAGGCAGACCTGTGAGACGGGGTTCGCCACCGGACCATCGACGCTGAGCCGAAACCAGTGGTTGCGGTCGCTCTTGCCCCGCGGCGGACCGACCAGGGACGGGCTGTCGTTGTCGTGACGGTCTGGCGTGATGTGCCGGTATCTTTCTCCGATGTCGGCATCGGTGGGAGGACCGGCCGTGGCCCGCAGCGGCTCTTCTCCGCGCAGGGCTGCGAACAGGCCTTTGGCGAACAGGATGGTCGCAGCGCCATCCATCTGGGCATGGGAGGTCCGAATGACGATGCGCGTCGGGTCGCCCTCGACGATCACGATCTCGGTGCCTGGCCCCTTGGCTTCGTTGAGTTTCTTGAACAAGAAGGGCGCCCGGTCGGAGTCGGTTCCGTTCCAGGCCTCGGCCGGGACGACCCGCAAGCGCGGAGGCGGTCCGTCGGTCTTCCAGACCAGGTTCTCGAACGATCCGTGCAGGCGGAGGCGAGCCCCGGGCTGGGCCCGGGTCGCGCGCTGGAGCGCGTCCTTGAAGCGGTCGAGGTCGAGCTTGGCGGATCCCTGCACCTCGCCCTCGATGACCATCTGGATACAGAAGAACTGCTGGATGCGGTTCTGCGCGATCCAGATGCGCTCGGTCCCCGTCACCGGTCGCGTCTCCACGCCCTCGTCGCTGGACAGACCCAGGCGACTCTGGATGCCCGACAGCGCCCCGCGCAGCACCCCGGGGGCTGCCCGCCCCGGATTCTGGAGAAAATCGCGCAGCGGGCCGAACTGGAGAAGTTCTTTGAGATCGAACACGGATCACCTCGATGGCCCCTGCCCCATGGCGGGGGGCTACTGCTCGCCTTCCCGCGCGAGCCGGCGCATCTTCTTGAATCGATGGGAGATCACCGAGTCCCCCAGCGTGACCACCACGGGGATCTTGAACGACTCGAGGCGGGCGGCCAGCGCCTGGCGCATGCGACGCTTGAAGGCCCTCGCGCTCTCGTCGGTGGACAGCTTGACCCGCGCCGCCACCACCTGTCCGGTCAACACGTGTTGTTCGCCGAAGACCGAGCACTCCTGAACGCCCTCGATCGACATCAACGCGCTCTCTACCTCCGTGGGATAGACCTTCTGCCCGCCCACGTTGATCAGCTCCGAGGCGCGCCCCAAGAAGCGGTAGTAGCCGTCCTCCTCGACGACCACGTCACCGGTGTCGTACCAGCCGTCCGCATCGAAACCGGAGTGCTCCCCGCTGAGGTAGCCCAGCATGGAGTCCATCCCCTTCACCCACAGGCGACCCTCCCGGATCTGGAGCTCGACGCCGTCGCCCTTCAGGCTGACGAAGGCCGAGGCGTCGTCCTTGGACTTGCACCGGAACACCCCCAGCTCGCTGGATCCGTAGATCTGCACGAAGCGCACTCCGGGAAAAGCCTTCGTCGCAGCCTCGAGGGTGTGCTGCGGCATCACCTCGGTGGCATACGAGATCACCTTGAGCGACGACAGGTCGTGGTTTTTGTGGGCGCCCGAGATGAGCAGCAGGTTCAGGAAGGTCGGCGTGACCGGGATCGAGGACACCTTCCGCGACTCGATGAGCTCGCAGATCCCTTCGGGGGTCCGGTTCTTGGGGATCACCAGGGTCGACCCGCAGGTCAGCATGCTGAACAGGTTGTTGACGCCGCCGATGTGATCGGGCAGCAGAAACACCAGCGACCGGTAGGCATTGCGCGGGTGGCGGAACCGCTCCAGCAGCATCGACGCGTCTTGCAGGACCACCTTGGGCGTCCCGGTGGAGCCCGAACTGAGGATGATGATACCCGGATGCCGCCTTTCCCGCAGCTGTTCGAGCAGGGGGTGGTGGGTGGCCGGCAAGATTCGTTCGGGGGCCTGGTCCAGGCGGCAATCGGCGCCCGCGTACCAGTCTTTCGGCACCGCCTCCAGGGCGCGGGTGACCTCGTCAGCCGCTTTGACCGCGATGGGCACCGCCACCAGGCCTTCGACCAGGGCGGTCACGAAACGGGTCACGTTGGGGATGCTGTAGTCGCCCATGAAGGCGAAGCAGTCCCCGGCAGCCACACCCCAGGATCGAAACCGCTCGGCCAGCCGATCGACCTGGTCGATCAGCTCATCGTAGGTCAGCGTGGTCTCGCCCTCGATCAGCGCCTCCCGGCCGCGAAACTCCTCCAGGCGCTCGCGTATCCAGCGCAGGCTCAAGAGACGCCCCCCAGGTAGAGCACCTGCGCGGTGAGCTGGCCCGACTCGCGCCGGGCGAACACCTTGATCGCGTAGGAGACGTCTTCCATCTGGGCCATGGTCTTGTTGGGGATTCGCTGCAGCAGGGCCTCCAGCCGCTCCTTGCCGACGCCGCGGATCAGATCGGTGTCCACCGGCGACGGGCCGACCAGGTTGCAGGTGATTCCCCACGGGGCGAACTCGGCGGCCATGAACCGGGTCGACATCTCCAGTGCGGCCTTGGACGCCGCGTAGGACATCTCGCCCTCGATGCGCATGGGCACGGCCACCGTCGTGAGGTTGATGATCCGCCCGTATCTCTTCTTGCGCATCACCTTGGCGGCTTCACGGCTGGCACTGAAGGCGGCCAGGTAGTTCAGCTCGAGGGCCTTGCGGGCGCTCGAAGTGGGGGTCAGCAAGGCCATGTTCATCGAGGCCGCGCCGGCGTTGTTGATCAGCACTTCGATGCCGCCGCGCCGCTTGTACACCTGGCGGATCCACCCGTGGACTTGCTTCTCGTCGGTCATGTCCACGGAGGTGGACCAGCCCTGGGCGTCTTCGGACTCCTCCAGAGTGCGCGCGCAGGCGGCGACCCAGGCGCCTTCGGCGCGGAAATCAGCGGCCAGGTGCGCGCCGATTCCCCGGCTGGCCCCCGTGATCAGGACGGTCTGGCCCTCGAAATCAGCCATCGGCGATGCGCTCGGCGACGTACCCGGCCAGCGCCGTCAGGTGCCGGAAGGGGCTCTTGCTGCGCGACAGGGCGCGCTCGTCGGCCAGGATGATCTGGGTCGAGAAGCGCTCGTTGACGACCTCCTCCACGTCGGCCACGAAGGAGACGATCTGCATGGAATCGAGTTTGGCGTCGGCCCCGAACAAGGGTTCCTCATCGCCCGGGAGCTCCTGGTCCGGAAGTACTTCGGCGAAGACTTCCTTGAGCAGCTTCAGCGCTTCGGCTTGGTCTAATTTCTCCGGCATGGCCTCTGTTCCGTTTGTGTTTGGGTTCCGTTGAGCAATGTACGCCAAGGTGAGGGCCCAGAACAAGTCCGTCCGGTTCAAAACCGCATCCGGTTCGGCGAGCAGGACAGCGGTGTTTTCGTGCTCCACACACTGTATGCCAGCAAGGATACGTCTTTTAGACTGAAGTTCCCCCGCCCGAAGGGCGGGGGATAATAAAATCAAC
>CAYVQE010000004.1:8975-115356 GCA_964454005.1 uncultured Myxococcales bacterium | reverse complement strand
TGGCCGGGCTCGAGGGCGCCAACTCGATCGAGTTCGACCCGGACACGCCGCACCCGGTGATCGACCTGATGGCCAGCCAGCAGGATGTGACCGACATGGGCGGCACCATGCGGCTGGGCGCCTACCCCTGCAAGCTGGTCGGCGGCACCCGGGCCGGCGAGGCCTACGGCCGCGACGCCATCTCCGAACGTCACCGCCACCGCTACGAGGTGGCCAACCGCTACCGCGAGCAGCTGGCCGCCCGCGGGCTGGTGTTCAGCGGGCTGTCGCCGGACGAGCACCTGGTCGAGATCTGCGAGGTGCCCGGCCACCCCTGGTTTCTGGGCTGCCAGTTCCACCCCGAGTTCAAGTCGCGGCCGCTGGAGCCGCACCCGCTGTTCGCCGCCTTCATCGGCGCGGCGCTCAAGCGGCACCGGGAGCGGCAGCGGTGACCGGCGGCGGCGGGCAAGACCCGGTGGCCGTCGGCCCGGTGACCATCGGCGGCGGCGGCCCGCCGGCCGTCATCGCCGGGCCCTGCGTGATCGAGGAACTGGCCCAGACGGTGGCGCTGGCCGAGCGGCTGGCCGCCGCCTGCGCCCGGCGGGGCCTGGGCTACGTGTTCAAGGCCTCGTTCGACAAGGCCAACCGCACCGCGCTCGAATCTTTCCGCGGGCCCGGGCTGGAGGCCGGGCTGCACGTGCTGGCCGCGGTGCAGGCCGAGGTGGGCGTGCCGGTGCTGACCGACGTGCACGAGTGCGCCCAGGCGGCGGTGGCCGCCCGGGTGGTCGACGCGCTGCAGGTGCCGGCCTTCCTGTGCCGCCAGACCGACCTGCTGCAGGCCTGCGGCCGCACCGGCAAACCGGTACAGATCAAGAAGGGTCAGTTCATGGTGCCGGACGACATGCGCTACGCGGCCGACAAGGTGCGCGCGGCCGGCGGCCGGCCGCTGGTCTGCGAGCGCGGCTCCGCCTTCGGCTACGGCGATCTGGTGGTCGACATGCGCTCGCTGATCTGGCTGCGGGCGGCCGGCTGCCCGGTGGTGTTCGACGGCACCCACTCGGTGCAGCAACCCGGCGCCGGCGGCCACACCGGCGGCCGGCGCGAGATGGTGCCGCCGCTGGTGCGGGCCGCGGTGGCGGTCGGCGTCGACGCGCTGTACATCGAGGTGCACCCGGAGCCGGAGCGGGCCCGCTGCGACGGGCCCAACTGTCTCGCCCCGGAGCGCTTCGAGGGCCTGCTGGACGAGGTCGTCCGCCTGGCGCAGGCCTGACCGGCAAGGCTCGATGCGAACGCCCCCGGTACGATCGCGGTCATGGGCAAGCGGTTCAAGAACTGGTTCATCTACTGGAGCGTGCGGCTGCTGCTGGGCACCATCCGCCGGCTGCGCCCGCAGCGGGCCCGGCGCCTCGGCCGCTGGTTGGGCCGGCGGGCCTACCGCTGGGCCCGCGTCGAGCGCGAGCGCTGCCGGCGCCACCTGGGCTGGGCCTTCGCCGAGCTGGACGCGGCCCGGCGCGAGCAGCTGGCCCGGCGAGTGTTCGAGCACCTGGGCGCCGGGGTGGCCGAGCTGGCGGTGGTGCACAAGGAGCGGCCGATCAGCGACTGGCTGGAGGTCGATGGTGAATCGCGGCGGGTGCTCGACGAGGTGCTGGCCCGCGGCCGGGGCGTGGTCTTCGTCACCGGGCACCTGGGCAACTGGGAGCTGATGGCCCGCGGGCTGGCCGCGCTCGGCTATCCGATCAACACCATCGGCCAGCGCTCCTACGACCCGCGCTTCACCCGCATGATCGCCCGCTTCCGCGAGCAGGGCCGCGTCCAGACCCTGTGGCGCGGCGAACCCGAGCTGATGGACAAGATGGCCGCGGTGCTGCGGCGCGGCGAGATCATGGGCCTGCTGATCGACCAGGACACCGACGTGCCGGGGGTGTTCGTCGACTTCTTCGGCCGGCCTGCCTGGACCCCGATCGCACCGGCCCTGCTGGCCCGCAAGACCGGGGCCCCGCTGGTCGTCGGGGCCAACCACCGGCTGGCCGGCGACGCCGGCTACCGGGTGCGGATCGCGGAGATCGCGCTGTCGGCCGCGCCCGACCGCCAGCGCGCGCTGGCCGCTGACACGCAGGCCATCAGCCACTGGCTCGAGGCGCGTATCCGCGAGCACCCGGAGCAGTGGGTCTGGCTGCACCGGCGCTGGAAGACGCAACCGCCAAAAGACGCCGAATAGGGCCCCAGCCTGTTTACATCGACGAATCGCATTGTTATGATCTCGAGTGGATTTGGCATGGATCTGGTATGAAGCCTGGAAGGTGGATCGCCATCGCGATGACTGCGGGCTGGCTGGTGCCGGGCGCCGGCGGGTCGGGTTGCACCTGCGACCGGGCCCCGATCCCGCTGGCCGCGCCCGCCGCCGACGAGACGGTATCGGTCGAGCTGACCGGCGTCGAGGCGCGCGGTTACCGCGGCGGCCGGCTGCTGTACGCGGTGGCTGCGCGGACGCTGCGGCTGTGGGAGCAGCGCGGCCTGATCGCGGCCAGCGGTGCGGTGCGCGCCCGGCTGCAGCCGGGGCTGTGGGAGGAACGCCGATGAGCGCGGTCGGGCGCATGGTCTGGCTGATCGGCCTGGCGGCGGTGGGGCCGGCGGCCGGCGCGGCCGCGGATGAAAAGGAGCCGGCGGCCGCCAAAAGGGCATCGCAGGCGCCGGCCGGGCCGGTGTCGATCGAGTCCGACGAGCTCAAGGTGCGCCAGAAGCAGCGCACCGCCGTGTTCAGCGGCAACGTGCGGGCGGTGCAGGGCGACCTGACCATCCGCTGCCGGACCCTGACGGTGCGCTACGCCGAGCGCGAGCGCGGCGCCGACGACAGCGGTGACGTGCGCTCGATGGTGTTCACCGGCGACGTGCGCATCGTCCAGGGCGAGCGCCGGGGCCACTGCGAGCGGGCCGAGTACGACCGGCCGGCCGGGCGCATCGTCTGCACCGGCGAGCCCTGGGTGGTCGAGGGCGACAACCGCATCCGCGGCCAGCGCATCGTCTACCTGCTCGGGCGCGACGAGGTGCGCATCAGCCAACCGCGGGCGGTGCTCGAGCTTTCGCCGCCCGAGCGCGGGCGCGACCGCCGGAAAGCCGCGCCCTGATGACGCCGGCAGCCGACACGCTCGAGGCGGCGGGCCTGGTCAAGGCCTTCCGCGGCCGGCGGGTGGTCGACGGGGTCGACCTGGCGGTCGGCCGCGGCGAGGTGGTCGGCCTGCTGGGGCCCAACGGGGCCGGCAAGACCACCAGCTTCCACCTGGTCATGGGCCTGCTGCGGGCCGACGCCGGCCGGGTCTTCGTCCGCGGCCGCGAGGTCAGCGGCTGGCCGATGTACCGCCGCGCCCGCGCCGGGGTCGGCTACCTGGCCCAGGAGCCATCGGTCTTCCGCCAGCTGCGGGTGCTCGACAACCTGCGGCTCTACCTGGAGGCGGCCGGGGTGCGCGGCGCCGAGGCCGGCCGCCGGGTCGATGCGGCCCTGGCGCGCTTCGAGCTGCAGCGGGTGGCCGCCAGCCGGGCCGAGACCCTGTCGGGCGGCGAGCGGCGCCGGCTGGAGATCGCCCGGGCCATGATCCAGGGGCCCGCCTTTCTGCTGCTCGACGAGCCCTTCGCCGGCCTGGACCCGCTGGCCGTCGAAGAAATCCGGCGCCAGATCCGGGCCTTGTCCGAGATGGGGATCGGCCTGCTGATCACCGATCACAACGTCCGCGAAGCCTTGTCATCCTGCCACCGAGCGTATATTGTGAAGGACGGCAAGATCATCGAGGCCGGTTCGCCGGAGGAGATCGCCGGCAGCGAACGGGCCCGCGCCCTGTACCTGGGTGATCGTTTTCAGCTTGACGAAGGCGCGCAGCCATGACCGAAGTGCGACAAGTCCTGTCCCTGAAACAGACCCTGCAGCTGGTCATGACCCCGCAGCTGCAGCAGGCCATCAAGCTGCTGCAGCTGTCGCGGCTCGAACTCACCGACCTGGTCGGCCAGGAGATGCTGGAGAACCCGGTGCTCGACGAGGTGCTCGATTCGCGCGAGGCCGACAGCGAGCAGTCGGCCGGCGACAAGATCGAGGCCAAGAACGAAGAGGTGGCCGAGCGGCTGGAGCGCTCGGACAAGGCCGAAGAGGTCAAGGGCGACGATGGGGCCAACGACATCGACTGGGACAAGTACCTGGAGAACTACGGCTCCTACGCCCCGGTCGGCGGCGGCGTGCGCCGCGATCAGGACGACCTGCCGTCGTTCGAGAGCGTGCTGACCAAGAAGACCTCGCTCACCGATCACCTGATGTGGCAGCTGCGCATGTCGGATTTCGACGAGCGCGAGAAGGACATCGGCGCGCAGATCATCCTGAGCCTCAGCCCGGACGGCTACTTCGAGGCCGACGAGGAAGACAAGCTGGCCGGCAAGACGGCGCTGGAGGCGCTGGCTGAGACCATGGACGAGCCGCCGGAGCGGGTCGAGCGGGTGCTCAAGGTCATCCAGCGCTTCGACCCGGTGGGCGTGGCCGCCCGCGACCTGCGCGAATCGCTGCTGACCCAGGCGCGGCACCTGGGCATCGAGAACGGTCTGGTCTACGCCATCATCGAGTCCCACCTGCCGCTGGTCGAGCGCAAGAACTTCCAGGCCATCGCCCGCGCGCTCAAGGTCGGCAAGGCCGACGTCTACGAGGCGGTGCGGCTGATCGCCCAGCTCGAGCCCAAGCCGGGCCGGGTGTACGTGGAGGAAGAGCCGCAGTACATCACCCCGGACATCTACGTCTACCGGGTCGCCGACGAGTATGCCATCGTGCTCAACGAAGACGGCATGCCCAAGCTGCGCATCAGCAAGTACTACCGCCAGGCTTTGCACGACGCCGAGAAAGGCGGCGAGACCCGCAACTACATCCAGGACAAGCTGCGCTCGGCGGTCTGGTTGATCCGCAGCATCCACCAGCGCCAGCGCACCATCTACCGGGTGACCGAGAGCATCGTGAAGTTCCAGCGCGAGTTTTTCGACAAGGGCATCGCCCACCTCAGGCCGCTGGTGCTGCGCGACGTGGCCGAGGACGTGGACCTGCACGAGTCCACCGTCAGCCGGGTGACCACCAACAAGTACGTCCACACCCCGCAGGGCATCTTCGAGCTGAAGTACTTCTTCAACTCCAGCATCAGCCGGGTGGTGGGCGACGACGTGGCTTCCGAGTCGGTCAAGGACGAGATCCGCAAGATCGTCGCCGAAGAAGACCCCAAGAAGCCGCTGTCGGATCGCAAGATCGTGGACCTGCTCAAGCGGGACAACATCAACATCGCGCGCCGCACCGTTGCCAAGTATCGCGAAATGCTGGGCATCCTGCCTTCGAGCAAGAGGAAGAAGATGTTTTGACCGGTCCGGTGCAGCGCGGCACCAGCCCTGCCCGGGGCCTCGTTCTCCCGGGCGCTTCTCAGGAGGAAGCATGCAAGTCTCGGTGACCTTCCGCAAGATGGATCCGAGCGATTCGCTCAAATCCTACGCCTCCGACAAGGTGATGCGGCTGAAGAAGTACATCGACTCGCCGATGGACGCCAACGTGGTGCTGGCCAAGCAGAAGTACCGCTACATCGCTGACATCCGGGTGTCGACGCGCGGGGTGGTCATGCGCGGCGAGGAGAACAGCGAGGACATGTACTCGAGCATCGATCTGGCCATGGACAAGATCGAGCGCCAGGCGCGCAAGTACAAGGACAAGATCCGCGAGTACGAGCCGGTCAAGCTGGGCGAGCAGATCCGGGTCCGCCACGACATCATGGAGTTGGAGCAGGAGTCGGCCGAGCAGCAGGACGAGCCGCGGGTGGTGCGCACTTCCGAGTTCCACGCCAAGCCGATGTCGGTCGACGAGGCGGTCATGCAGATGGACCTGCTGAACAACAGCTTCCTGGTGTTCACCAACGCCAACACCCGTGATGTCAACGTGGTCTATCGCCGGGACGACGGCAACTTCGGTCTGATCGAGGCCAAGTCCGACCAGTCCGGTTGAGCGCCGGGCGGTCCCCCCGTCGCCCGCAGCCCAGAAGCGCTCGCGCCGACGGACGATGCATCCACGCGGCCGAATCGATCACCGCCGGTGATCGCGCTGCCCAATGGCAAGAGGAAGGAGCCCGCGCCGCAATGAAGATCGACTCCTTTCTGGACCGCAACGACGTGACGGCCACCGTGCCGGTGGGCGACAAGAGCGAAGTGGTCGGCGCTCTGGTGGACCTGCTGGTCAGCAACCACCCGGAGCTGGATCGCGATGTGCTCTGCGAGATCCTGCTCAAGCGCGAGGAGCTGCGCTCGACCGGCATCGAGGAAGGGGTGGCCTTTCCCCACGGCCGGGTAGCGGGCCTGGAGTCCCTGCTGTCCTGTTTCGGCCGTTGCCGCAAGGGGGTCGACTTCGACTCCTTCGACGGCAAGCCGACGCATTTCTTCTTCGTGCTGCTGATCCCGGAGCAGGCCCAGGGCAACCATCTCAAGGCCCTGGCGCGGTTGAACCGCCTGTTCCAGGACGCCGAGTTCCGACAGCGCCTGCTGCGGGCCGAGAACGCCAACGGGCTGTACGACGTGATCGTGGAGCAGGACGCCAAGTGTTAGCGCGAACCGGACAGGACGATGCGCGGCGCGGAGGCGCGATGGCATCGAGAGGCCCCTGAATGAGCGTGTCCGTCGGCAGCCTGCTCGAGGCCCACGACTACGATCTGCGCCTCAGCGCCGTGGCCGGGCCGGGCGGCCTGGAACGCCAGGTGCGCCACGGCCGGGTGCACCGGCCGGGTCTGGCCCTGGTCGGCGACGCCCGCGCGCTGGACCCGGGCCGGGTGCAGCTGCTGGGCCTCGATGAGGTCGAGTACATGGAAGGGCTGGCGCCCGAGCGGCAGGCGGAGCTGATCCGGCGCTTCCTCGACTCGCAGCCGGCCTGCGTGGTGGTGGCCGACAACCTCACCCCGCCGGCGGCCCTGCTGGAAGTGGCGGGCCGCCGCGAGCTGGCCTTGCTGCGCTCGCCGATGCTGGCCGACACCCTGGCCGATCGGCTGGGGGAGTTTTTGCAGGAGTCGCTGGGCCTGACCCGCAACGTGCACGGGGTGCTGGTCGACGTGCTCGGCGTGGGCGTGCTGATCCGGGGCCGCAGCGGCATCGGCAAGAGCGAGTGCGCGCTCGACCTGGTGGTGCGCGGCCACCGGCTGGTGGGCGACGACGTGGTGGTGCTGCGCCGGCGTTCGCCGTCGACGGTCTACGGCTCGTGCTCGCCCATCATCCAGCACCACATGGAGATCCGGGGCCTGGGTATCATCAACATCAAGGATTTATACGGTGTCTCGGCGGTGCGCGATCGCAAGAAGGTCGAGCTGGTGGTCGAACTCGAACCCTGGCGCGAGGATGCCGAGTACGATCGGCTGGGGCTCGAGGACAGCACCAGCGATCTGCTGGGTGTCGAGATCCCGTTGCTGGTCATTCCGGTCGGCCAGGGCCGCAACACCTCGACCCTGGTCGAGGTGGCCGCGCGCAATCTGCTGCTCAAGCGCCAGGGCCACCATTCGGCCCGCGAGTTCCAGGCCAAGCTGGTGCGGGTCATCTCGGAGTCCAGCGACGAGCCCGCCATCGAGGAGGTGGTCGAGTGAACCAGCCCGACCCCCCCGCCGATCCGATGGCCGGCGCGGTCGAGAGACCGCTGCGGGTGGTGATCGTCACCGGCATGAGCGGCTCGGGCAAGTCGACCGCCATTCGGGCGCTGGAGGACATCGGCTTTTTCTGTATCGACAACCTGCCGGTGGTGCTGCTGCCCAAGCTGATCGACTTGTTCCCGCGCCAGCCGGACGAGATCGAGCAGATCGCGCTGGTGGTCGACGCCCGCGAGAGCCGTTTTCTGGCCGACTTCCAGGAGACGCTGCAGCGGGTGCGGACCGAGGTCGGCCGGGTCGAGGTGCTGTTCCTGGACTGCGCCGACGAGGTGCTGCAGCGGCGCTACTCGGAGACGCGCCGCCGCCATCCCTCGTCTCCCGAGGGCTCGGTCGACGCCGGCATCGGCGCCGAGCGGCGGCTGCTCGAGCCGCTGCGCGACGAGGCCGATCGGGTGATCGACACCGCCGGGCTCAACCCCCACCAGCTGCGGCGCATCGTCCAGGATCACTTCAGCCGGGTGACGCCGGGCAATGCGATGAACCTGGCCCTGGTGTCCTTCGGCTTCAAGCACGGCATCCCGCCGCTGTGCGACCTCATCTTCGACGTGCGTTTTCTGCCCAACCCCTTCTTCGTGGCCGAGCTGCGCGATCGGGTGGGCACCGAGGCGGCGGTGGCCGACTACGTCATGGCCAGCCCCGAGGCCGGGCTGATGGTGGATCGGGTGACGGATTTCATCGAGACCTTCCGGCCGCTGTACGACCGCGAGGGCAAGAGCTACTTGACGGTGGGCATCGGCTGCACCGGCGGCCGCCATCGATCGGTGGCTGTGGCCGAGAGCATCGGCAAGCGGCTGCGCGCGGCCGAGGTGCCGGTGGTGGTGCGCCACCGGGATGCGGGCGGCTGACGGCGGTCGCGCCACTGCGCCACTGCAGGAGAGCTGTATGGTGGATACGGAGAAAAAGGGAGCCGGGGCCCTGGTGGGCCTGGTGCTGTTCACCCACGCACATCTGGCGCGGGCCTTCGTCGGGGCGGTGGAGATGGTGGCCGGCGAGCAACCCCAGGTGGCCTGTGTGGCGGTGGACGCCGATGTGAGGCCGAACGAGTTGGAAAAGCAGCTCGATCGCGCCATCCGCGACGTCGATCGCGGTGCCGGCGTCATCGTGATGACCGATCTGTTCGGCGGCTCGCCCGCCAACCTGTCGCTATCGCGCCTGGTGCCGGGCCGCATCGAGGTGGTCTCGGGGATGAACCTGGCCATGCTGCTCAAGGCGGTCGACCTGCGCCGGCGGGAGCTGTCCGATCCGCTGGTCATGTCGCGGGCCGTCGCCCGCGAGGGCCGGGAGAACATCGTGTTGGCCTCGGCCATGCTGGACGCGCCACCGGCCGAACAAGCCGGGGCCGAGAAGGGGGGTGCGGATTGAGCCAGTCGCGCACCTTCCAGATCAAGAACAAGCTGGGCATGCACGCCCGGGCCGCGACCGCCTTCGTTCAGACGGCCAACCGCTTCGACTGCGAGGTGGTGATCCGCAAGGACGGCCTCGAGGTCAACGGCAAGAGCATCATGGGGGTGCTGCAGCTGGCCGCCGCCAAGGGCCAGCAGATCGAGGTGGTGGCCGACGGAGCCGAATCCGAAGCGGCGCTGGGGGCCATCGGGACGCTGATCGCGGATCTGTTCGGGGAAGATGACTGAGGCCGATCCCATGCCGCGCCGACGGGCCAGAACCTACACCGGCATCGCCGCCTCGCCCGGCATCCACGTCGGGCTGGTCTACCTGGTCGATCGCCGCCGGGTGCGCATCCCCAAGCGGCACTTGGACGAGGGCCGGATCGAGGCCGAGCAGCAGCGGTTCCGCCGCGCAGTCGAGCGCAGCGTCGCCCAGCTCGAGAAGCTGCGCGACCGGCTGACCAGGGGGGAGCGCAACGAGCCGGTGGGCATCATCGAGGCCCATCTGCTGATGATGCGCGACGAGGCCCTGCTCGACGACACCGTCCGGCTGATCGCCGAGGAAGCCATCAACGCCGAGTGGGCCCTGCAGCGGGTGGTGGCCCGCATCCGCCAGGTGTTCGACTCGGTCGAGGACGACTACTTCCGCGAGCGCCGCTCGGACGTCGAGTTCGTCGGCGATCGGGTGCTGCGCAACCTGCTGGGACAGGAGCCCGAGCTCAGCCCGCCGCCGCACGAGCGGGCGGTGGTGGTGGCCCGCAGCTTGTCGCCGGCCGACACCGCGGCCTTGGGCCGCGAGGACATCGGCGGTTTCGTGGTCGAGATGGGCACCAAGACCTCGCACTCGGCCATCGTGGCCCGGGCCATGGAGCTGCCGGCGGTGGTCGGGGTCAAGGGCATCCTGACCAAAGTGGACACCGGCGATCGGATCATCGTCGACGGCTACCGCGGCCGGGTCACCGTGAACCCGAGCGAGCAGAAGGTGCGCGAGGCCCTGGCGCGCTCGCAGGGGCTGCGCTCGCGGGCCAAGGCCCTGGCCAGCGAGCGGGCCCAGCCGGCCGAGACCACCGACGGCCACCGCATGCACCTGGCGGCCAACATCGAGATGGTCGAGGACGTGGCCGCGGCCCAGCGCTACGGGGCCGATTCGATCGGGCTGTTCCGCACCGAGTTTCTGTTCATGGGCCGCCGGGCGCCCACCGAGGACTACCAGCGGCGGCGCTACGAGCAGGTGCTGCGCGAGCTGGCTCCCCGGCCGGCCACCATCCGCACCATGGACTTGGGCGGCGACAAGAACCACGATCTGTTCCCCATGCCGCGCGAGCCCAACCCGGCGCTGGGCATGCGTTCGATCCGGCTCTGCCTGCAGCACCGCAACTTGTTTCTGACCCAGCTGCGGGCGCTGCTGCGCGCCTCGACCGCCGGCCGGCTGCGGCTGCTGTTTCCGATGATCTCCTGCCAGGGCGAGCTGCGCCAGGCGCTGGAGCTGCTGGACCAGGCCCGCGACCAGCTGCGGGCCAAGGGCCGGGCCTTCGCCGAGGACATCGAGGTGGGCATGATGGTCGAGGTGCCCTCGGCCGCCTTCCTGTCGGCCCAGTTCGCCACCATGGTCGATTTCTTCTCCATCGGCACCAACGATCTGATCCAGTACCTGATGGCCGCCGACCGGCAGAACAACCGGGTGGCCTACCTGTACAACCCGCTGCACGTGGCCGTGCTGCGGCTGCTGCGGCAGGTGGTCGCAGACGCCCACCGCCACGGCGTGCACGTGGCCATGTGCGGCGAGATGGCCGGCAACCCGGAGTACATCCACATCATGCTGGGCCTGGGCCTGGACGAGATCTCGATGAACCCGCTGGCGCTGCCCTACGCCCGCCACCTGGTGCGCCACTCCAGCCTGGAAGAGGCCCGCCAACTGACCCGACGGGTGATGGAGCTGGACGACTCGGAGACGGTGCGCCGCGAGGTGCGCAGTTGGATGGCCGAGCGCTTCCCCGACTTCTTCACCAGCGAAGGCCCCGGCGACCTGCTCGGCGGACTCTAGGAGCGTGTCGCAGACCGGCATTCCTACCGTAGGCCCGTTTTTCGACACGCTCCGAAGGGGGGGGGAGATCCCGGTCCGAGCGGCCGGGCTTGACTTTCGGCGGCAACGTGCCATTATCCGAGCCGACATTGGGGGCGGGAAATCAGCGCATGGAGGCGGTATGAGCGGGAAGAACTTCATTTTTACATCGGAATCGGTCAGCGGCGGCCACCCCGACAAGATGGCCGATCAGATCTCGGACGCGGTGCTCGACACGCTGCTGGCCGAGGATCCGGCCAGCCGGGTGGCCTGCGAGACACTGGTCAAGACCGGCATGGTCATCATCGCCGGCGAGATCACCACCCAGGCCTACGCTCCGCTGCCCGAGGTGGTCCGGAATGTGATCAAGGACGTGGGTTACCTCAACTCGGCCATGGGCTTCGACTGGGAGACCTGCTCGGTGCTCAGCGCCATCGAGCCCCAGTCGCCCGACATCTCCCAGGGCGTGTCCGCGGGTGAGGGCCTGCACGAGGAGCAGGGCGCCGGCGACCAGGGCATGATGTTCGGCTTCGCCACCGACGAGACCGAGGAGCTGATGCCCTCGCCGATCTTCTACGCCCAGCGGCTGACCCGGCAGCTGACCCAGGCGCGCCGCGACGGCGAACTGGACTTTTTGCGTCCCGACGGCAAGTCGCAGGTCAGCATCCGCTACGCCGACGGCAAGCCGGCCGAGGTGACCGCGGTGGTCGTATCGACCCAGCACAGGCCGGAGGCCAGCTACGAGCAGATCCGGGAAGGCGTGATGGAGTCGGTCATCAAGCCCATGATCCCGGCCGGGCTGCTGACCGCCAACACCGTCTACCACATCAACCCCACCGGTCGTTTCGTCATCGGCGGGCCTTTCGGCGACTGCGGCCTGACCGGCCGCAAGCTGATCGTCGACACCTACGGCGGCTGGTCGCGCCACGGCGGCGGCGCCTTCTCGGGCAAGGACCCGTCCAAGGTCGACCGCTCCGGTGCCTACGCCGCGCGCTACATGGCCAAGAACGTGGTCGGCGCCGGGCTGGCCGAGCAGGCCGAGGTGCAGCTGGCCTACGCCATCGGCGTGGCCGAGCCGGTGTCGCTGATGGTGACCACCTTCGGCACCGGCAAGCTGCCGGACGACAAGATCGCCGCGCTGGTGCGCGAGGTCTTCCCGACCAAGCCGGCCGATATCATCCAGGGGCTCGACCTGCTGCGGCCCATCTACCGCAAGACCGCGGTGGGTGGCCACTTCGGCCGCTCGGAGCCGGAGTTCACCTGGGAGCAGCTCGACCGGGTCGACGCCCTGCGCCAGGCGGCCGGACTGTGACCCGCGCCCGACTCGCCAGCGGCCGCTGAGCGCGCGCGGAAGCGCGCCCGGCCGGCCGTCCCATTCACGTAGCCACAGGAGGAGAACGACTCGATGAACCACGACGTCAAGGACATGAAGCTGGCCCCCGCCGGCATCAAGCTCATGGAGTGGGCCGCCCGCGAGATGCCGGTGCTGAGCCTGATCAAGAAGCGCTTCATCAAGGAAAAGCCGCTCAAGGGCGTGACTCTGGCCGCCTGTCTGCACGTCACCTCGGAGACCGGCAACCTGATGCAGGTGCTCAAGGCCGGCGGTGCCAAGGTCAGCCTGTGCGCCTCCAATCCGCTGTCGACCCAGGACGAGGTGGCCGCCGCCCTGGTCAAGCTGGGCATCCCCACCTTCGCCATCAACAACGAGAACAACAAGGTCTACTACCAGCACATCAACGCCGTGCTGGACACCAAGCCGCAGGTGACCATGGACGACGGGGCCGACCTGGTCTCGACCGTGCACAAGAAGCGCCAGAACCTGGCCGACGGCATGTTCGGCTCGACCGAGGAGACCACCACCGGCGTCATCCGGCTGCGGGCCATGGCCGCCGACGGCGTGCTGCTGTTCCCGGTGGTGGCGGTCAACGACGCGCTGACCAAGCACCTGTTCGACAACCGCTACGGCACCGGCCAGTCGACCATCGACGGCATCCTGCGCGCCACCAACCGGCTGCTGGCCGGCAGCGTGTTCGTGGTCGCCGGCTACGGCTGGTGCGGCCGCGGTGTGGCCATGCGGGCCCGCGGCCAGGGCGCCCGGGTGGTGGTCTGCGAGGTGGATCCGACCCGCGCCCTGGAGGCCCACATGGACGGTTTCCAGGTCATGCCCATGGCCCAGGCGGCGCGCATCGGCGACTTCTTCTGCACCCTGACCGGCGACATGCACGTGCTGCGCAAGGAGCACTTCGAGCGTATGAAGGACGGCGCCGTCATCTGCAACGCCGGACACTTCGACGTCGAGCTGGACCTGGGTGCGCTCAGGAAGCTGGCCAGCAAGAAGCGCAACGTGCGACCCTTCGTCGACGAGTACACCCTCAAGGGCGGGCGCAAGGTTCACGTGCTGGCCGACGGCCGGCTGGTCAACCTGGCCGCGGCCGAGGGCCATCCCTCGGGCGTGATGGACATGAGCTTCGCCGGCCAGTCGCTGGCCGCCGAGTACCTGGTCAAGCACAGCCGCAAGCTCGACCGCCAGGTCTACGGCCTGCCGGAGAAGATCGACCGCAACATCGCCGCGCTCAAGCTCAAGGGCGAGGGCATCCGCATCGACAAACTGACCGCCGAGCAGCGCGTGTACCTGACCTCTTGGAAGACCGGCACCTGAGCGGGGGGCGATGGAGCCCGGCCAGAGCATCGTACTCGGTCTGGTCCAGGGCCTGACCGAGTACCTGCCCATCTCCTCGACGGCCCACCTGCGGGTCGTGCCGGCCTTGCTGGGCTGGTCCGACCCGGGTGCGGCCTACTCGGCGGTGGTGCAGCTGGGCACCCTGCTGGCGGTGGTGGTCTATTTCTACCGCGACCTGTGGTCCCTGGCCGCGGCCTTCTGCGGTGGGCTGCGCCGGGGCCGGCCCTTTGCCGAGCCGCAGGCCCGGCTGGCCTGGATCATCCTGCTGGGCACGGTGCCGGTGGGCGTGTTCGGGCTGGTCTTCCAGCACGCCATCGAGACCCGGCTGCGCTCGCTGTGGGTGGTGGCCGCGGCCCTGGTGGCGCTGGCGCTGGTGCTGGCCGCAGCCGAGTGGCGGGGCCGGCGCCACAAGCGCATGGAGCAGCTCGGCTGGGCCGGCGGGCTGCTGATCGGGCTGGCCCAGGCCCTGGCCCTGATCCCGGGCGCCTCGCGCTCGGGCGTCACCATCACCGCCGGGCTGCTGGTCGGGCTGGAGCGCACCGCGGCGGCGCGTTTTTCCTTTCTGTTGGGGGTTCCGGCCATCGCGGCCAGCGGCTTGTACGAGCTGTGGTCGCTGGCCGAGTCCAGCCCGAGCGGGGTGCCCTGGCTGGCGGTGGGGCTGGGCACGGCCATGGCCGCGCTGTCGGGCTATGCGGCCATCGCTTTCCTGTTGCGCTATCTGCAGCGGCGGTCGACCCTGGTGTTCATCGTCTACCGGGTGGCGCTCGGGGCCCTGATCGTCGGGCTGCTGCTCGGCGACGTGCTGCCGGCCTGAGCGGCCGGTCGCCGGCGCCTCGGTCTTCCACCCCCACCTGCAGGTGCTGGGCGGCGTCGATCCGGCCAGCGCGGTCGAGCGGCTGGTGGCCGCCTGCCGCGCCTACCGCGCCGCGCACGGGGAGGACTATTTCAGCGCCCTGCTCGCCGAGGAGCGCGCCCGCGGCGAGCGCTGGATCGGCGCCAGCGGGCCCAGCCGCTGGCTGACGCCCTTCGCCCCGGCCGGCACCAACGAGGTGCTGGCGCTGCTGCCGGGCTGCGGCGGGCTGGACGCGCTGGACGAGGCGGCGCTGGCCGGGCTGGCCGACGGCCTGTCGCGGGCGCTGGCCGGCTACGCCGCGCTGGGCTTTTCCACCTTCAACTTCAGCCTGGTCGCAGACGCGCTGGACGCCGCCGAGCCGGCCTGCCCGGTGCTGCTGCGCCTGATCGCGCGCCAAACGTCTACCCCGGCTACCGCTCCGACGGCTACTTCGTCCAGCGCCTGCTGGGCGAAGAGCTGATGGTGGTCACCCCCGAAGAAGTGGCCACCACCCTGCGCCGCCAGTGGGCCGATTGACGAGGACCAGTGCTATGTCGGCAGCGCGCCCGGGCTGGTTTACGGCGGTTGCCACGGCGACGACGAAAAGGAAGTCTTCCAGGAACTGTGCGATATCGTTGAGGAGGCGGTGGAGCTGGTTCTCCAGGAGGGAAAGCCCCTGCCGCCTCCCACCTCGGGTCGCGACTTCGCCAACAAGATGCAGGACGTGGCCTGACGGCTGGTCCGACCGCGCTCACTCATCCGGCTCCGCGTCCGTCTCCTGCTCACCTCCGCCGGATCCCGACTGCCGGGTCTGGGCGAAGGCGGCGCGGCGCAGCTTGTCGATCGGCGTGCTGAGCAACGCCCTGTGCACGGTGCTGCTGCTGGTGTTCAAGCCCTTCCGCATCGGCGATCGGGTCGAGCTGCCGGCCGAGGGCATCGCCGGCCCGGCGGTGGCTCTCAACTTCGCCTACACCATCCTGCGCGACGACGCCGGCCACCTGATCCAGATCCCCAACAACCTGTTCTTCCAGAAGGGCGTCCGCCGCCAGCCGCGGCCCCGCCGACCGATCCGGGCATGAGCAACCAAAGCTGGGCCAGTCCGGGACGGACTGAACCGATCTGCTTGGCCCAGGACGGACAGCTCCCCCTGTAGCCCGAGCGTTGCACGCTTGGGCGCATGTTGCTCCAGAGAAACGGCCAGCCGGCACTGTTGGTAGAAAAATAGCTTTATTACGGACTGTTGTATCGTCGTTCGGTTGGCCCGGCGTTTGCAAAGCTGGTGGAGGAGTCTTGACAGGGCGCCGGTGGGCGGCGCTAGAATGCAACCTTTGCGATAAACGGCAGTCCATTGTCCGCTTTCGGGAGGGAGTCCCCCATGAGAAAGATGATCGCCTTGCTGCTTTGCCTGCCCCTGACCGGGCTGGTCGCCAGTTGTGGTGCCGGCGATGGTGACGGCGAGATGACCTGTGCCGACCTGCCCTACGGCAAGATCCGGCAGGACTGCATCGACAAGCAGGCCCCCAAGGCCGACCGCTGGGATGCGCGCAACGACCCGCAGTTGTTCGGCGTGGACCTGGAGTACCGCTTCGAGGATCTGCCGCTGGCGGGCCGCGCCGAGCAGATGCCCTGGCCGGACACCTACTGGCCGACCTATGCCGATTCGGTCAACGACCGCTGGCAGGGCCAGGACACCTACTCGCCGATCGAGAAGTACGACCTGGCCTTCAACGACTGGACACCGCCCGAGGGCTTCGACAACCTGATCCCCTTCTCCGACTGCGGCAGCGAGTTCGACGCCGAGTACTACGAGCAACTCGGCCCGGCGGCTGCATACTGGTCGAACAACAAGGGCAACAAGCGCCAGCGCGACATGTGGGACGACGAGGGCTGCGAGGACGAGATCGAGGGCTGGTGGGGCCTGTGCCACGCCTGGGTGCCGGCGGCCATCCTGGAGCCCGAGCCGGCCCGGGCGGTGACCTACAACGGGGTCACCTTCGAGGTCTCGGACATCAAGGCGCTGCTGATGATGATGTACGACAAGAGCAAGACGCGCTTTCTGGGCCGGCGCTGCAACCTCAAGAACGAGGAGATCGAGCGCGACGAGTACGGCCGCATCGAGCAGACCGAGTGCCGCGACACCAACGCCGGCTCGCTGTACCTGATCGTGACCAACATCCTCGGCCGCGACAAGCGGGCCTTCGCCGAGGACCGCACCATGTCCTACCAGGTGTGGAACCAGCCGGTGGTGGGCTACGAGATCAAGAACCACATCGAACTCGACGAGGCCGAGGCGGCCAAGCTGATCGACACCGACTGCGACGCCGACGGCAACAGCTGCGAGTACATCTGGAACGAGGACGCCGAGCGCTTCTTCGAGGTGCTGATGGACGTCGACTACATCACCGAGTCGCACGCCTCGACCGAGCCCATGGTGCCGCAGATCGACCGCTACATCCGCACCGACGAGTACCACATGATCGTCGAGGCCGACGCCGACGGGGCGGTCATCGGCGGCGAGTGGATCTCCGAATCCGTCAACGCCTTCCCGGACCGCGTCTACACCGGCGACAGCCAGGCCACCCACGCCGACTTTTTGTGGCTGCCGCTGCGGGCCGGCTGGCGCGCCAACCCGCACGCCGACCTGGACAAGATCCGGATGCTGGTGCGCATGAGCCTCGAGGACGACCAGTCGGGCGACATCGACGCCAGGACCTACGCCAGCGAGGCCGGCGTGGCCATCCCGGACGACGACCCGGCCGGCGCCAGCGCCTTGGTCGACGTGCCGGACGACATCCAGATCGACAAGCTGCGGGTGGCGGTCCACATCGAGCACAGCTACATCGGTGACCTGACCCTGACGCTGAAGCACGGCGGCCACGCGGTCGAGCTGCAGAAGAACGCCGGCGGCAGCACCGATGACATCGAGAAGACCTTCGACGTGACCGGCTTCGCCGGCAGCGCGGCCGGCGAGTGGGAGCTGCACGTGGCCGACAACGCCGCCCGCGACACCGGCACCATCCGCGCCTTCGAGCTGATCGTGGTCAGCGGCGACGACGTGGCCCCGACCGACGACGAGATCTTCAGCGCCGATCCGGGGGCCGACATCCCGGATGACGACGAGGCCGGCATGGAGAGCAGCATCGAGGTGCCGGGCTCCGGTGCCATCAAGACGCTGCGGGTGACCGTGGACATCAGCCACACCTGGATCAGCGATCTGACCGTCGAGCTGCACCACGGCACCGGCGTGGCCGTGCTGCACAACCGCGAGGGCAACGACAGCGACGACATCCAGAAGACCTACACCGTCGAGGACTTCAACAACGTCGACTCCAGCGGCAGTTGGAAGCTGATCATCCGCGACGAGGCCCGGTACGACACCGGCGTGCTCAACGCCTGGTCGCTGGAGATGGAGCGCCAGTAGCCGACCCCGGGGGGGGGGGGCGCCAGGGGACGCACCCAGCCGGGCCCCGGCCGAGCGCCGGGGCCCGGATTTTCATTGCGGAAACGCTACTCGCCGGCGCATTCGTGGGCGTCGTCGCTGAAGGGGCCGGGCAGGCCGGGCAGCCACAGGGTGCCGGTGGGCTTGAGTTCGCCCTGGAACTGCTGCTGCTCTTCGTAGGGCTCGTCCAACTCGACCATCACCCGGCTGCGGCTGGAGCGCCAGCGGCCGCTGATGAGCTTCAGCTCGCCGGCCGGTTCCTTTTGCGGCCGCAGCCACAGGGTGCACTTGCCCTTGGCCTCGAAGCGCAGCCCGCTGGCCGGCTGGCCGCCGGCGCCGGGCGGGCCGTACCAGCTCACCCGGCGCAGGATGCGCTTGACGTGGCGCGGTTTCTGGATGGTCAACCCGCGCAGCCGCTGCCAGGTGAAGGTGTCGCGCACCGGGCCGAAGGCCTTCTCGCGCCGCAGCCGGCGCTTGAAGCGCGGGTGCAGCCGGCAGGCCTTGAACAGGTGACGGAGGATGGTCGAGCGCTGGGCGTCGTGCTCGCAGGCCTTGCCGGCCGCGCGCAGCGCGGCCAGGCTGCGGGCCAGGTTCCAGTGGGCGCGGGCCAGCTCCGGGTTGAGCGCGATGGCCTGGCGCAGCTTGGCCGCGGCCGCGGCCGGCTTGCCGGCGCGGTAGAGCTTGCGGCCCTCGGCGCTCAGCGCGTCGGCGCTGGGCTCGGCGGCTGCGGCCGCGCCGGCCAGCAGGCCGGCGGCGAGCAGGATGACCCAGTGGCGGGTGCGGCTGGTCAGGATTGCGGACATGATCTCGACCTCCCGGAATGCGGGGTGGTGATCACATCAGTAGCGGAAGGTGCTGCCGCCGATGAATTCGCGCAGGATGGAGTTCTGGGGGACCCGGTCCGGGAAGATGCCCACGATCAGCGACAGCAGCTTCATCAGCCGATGGACCTCGTGGTAGTTCAGATCGTCCTGCATCACGTCGAGCAGGAAACGCTCGGCGTAGACCTTCAGCACCGCCGCCTCGTAGGGCAGGGTGGTGTTGAACATGGCGTCGGCTTGCTCCTGGAACGGGAAGATGTTGCGCTGCTCGCCGCGGCGCACCGACGGCCAGCTGGCCAGGGTCTCCGAGGCGCTGTAGCCGCGGTAGAGCCGATCGCGCACGGTGCGCCGCAGCAGGCGCAGATCGGTGGTGTGGATGCGGTTGGCGTCGTCGAGACACAGCTGGCTGAGCGCCGAGACGTAGAGCTTGAACTTGTTCTCCTGCGGCACCTGGTCGGTCAGCCGATCGTTCAACCCGTGGATGCCCTCGACGATCAGCACCTCGCCCGGATCCAGCCGCAGGGTGCGCCACTTGGCGGCCGGCACCCGCTTGCCGGACTCGAAGTCGAACCGTGGCGTGGCCACCTCGCGGCCGTCGAGCAGTTCGACCAGCTGCCGGTTGAATAGCTCCAGGTCGATGGCCTCGATCGACTCGAAGTCGTAGTTGCCGTCGGCGTCCAGCGGGGTGTCGACCCGGTTGACGTAATAGTTGTCGATGCTCAAGCCCATGGGCTTCAGCCCGTTGCACTTGAGCTGCACCGACAGCCGCTTGAGCAGGGTGGTCTTGCCCGACGAGGACGGCCCGGCGATCAGCACGATGCGCACCCGATCGCGCTTGGCCACGATCTGGCTGGCGATCTCGGCGATGCGCTTCTCGTGGAAGCCCTCCGAGACGCGGATCAGCTCGTGGATGCCCGATTGGATCACCTCGCGGTTGAGCTGGCCGATGTTCTCCACCCCCAGCATGCGGTTCCATTCCTTGCTCTGGCGGTGGATCTGGAACAGCTTGCTGGTATCGGGCGGTGGCCGGTCGAGCGGCCCGCAGTCCTCGCGTTCCGGAAAGCGCAGCACGAAGCCGGGCGGGTAGGGCACCAGGCCGAAGCAGTTGAGGTACGAGGTCGACGGCGGGGTGGGCCCGTGGTGGATGTCGACCGTACCGTCCAGGTGCACCAGCCGGATGGTCTCGTGCCAGAAGGTGTTGAGCAGTTCGACCCGATCGGTCAGCCCCAGCACCCGGAAGCGCCGCAGCGCCTCGGGCACCCCGGTGCGCTCCTGCTCGAAGGGCAGGTCCTCGGCCACCATCTTTTCCATCTCGACCCGGATGCGCTCCAGCCGGCCGTCGTCGATCGGCGGCTCGCCGGTCCAGTCGAAGTAGAAGCCGTCGCCCAGCGACTGGCCCACCACCAGCCGCACCCCGGGAAACAGCCGCCGGGTCGCCTCGAGCAGCATCAGGATGCAGCCGCGGCGGTAGATGCGCAGCCCGGGCGCGCTCAGTGCGTCGATCAAGCGCACTTCGGCGCCCTCGTACAGGGTGGCGTTGAGCGAGACCCGGCGGTTGTTGACCAGGGCGCCGATCGGCCGGCGCAGCCCCAGGCCGGGGTCTGACTCGCCGGCCACCAGCGCCAGGATGGGCGTCGAGTCGGGGATGCGCAGCGGGCGCCCGTCCAGTTTGATATTGACCAGCTTCATGGCCGGCCAATGGTAGCCCGAACGATCGGATGATCCAAGGTTTTTGCCCGGCTGGTCTCTTCGGGGCCATTGTGGCGGGTCCGGCGGCGTGGTATGGCTCGAAGCGATGGACGATCTGACCGTCATCGAGCGCACCGTGGCTGGCCACCACCGGCGGCGCATACCGCTGGAGCAGCGGGTGCCGGCGGCGGTGCTGGTGCCCTTCTTGCGCCGCGGCGGCCGGCTGCACCTGCTGCTGGAAAAACGCGCCGCCCACCTGAACCACCACCGGGGCCAGATCGCCTTTCCCGGCGGGGCCCGCGAGCTCGACGACGACAGCGCGGTGGAGACCGCCCTGCGCGAGGCGGCCGAGGAGGTGGGCCTGAACCCGCGACAGGTCACCGTTTACGGCCTGCTCGACGACCTGGTCACCGTGACCGGCTTCCGGGTCACCCCGGTGGTGGGCCGCATCCAGGACGACGCTTGGCTGGTGCCGTCGCCGGACGAGGTCGACGAGCTGCTGATCGTGCCCTGGTCGTTGTTCCTCGACGATCCGGTCGAAGGCGTGGTGCTGGAGCACGACGGCCACCACCTCGAGGTGGCCGCCTATCCCTTCGAACACCACCACATCTGGGGCGCCACCGCCCGCATCATCGGCTCGCTGGTCGAGCTGCTGGCCGCCGGCGGGGTCCCCGGGCTCGAGGAGGAAGCATGATCCATACCGTCATCATGGCCGGCGGCTCGGGAACCCGATTCTGGCCCGCCAGCCGCAAGCGCCATCCCAAGCAGTTCCTGGCCATCGCCGGCGACGAGACCATGCTCGGCCAGACCGCCGAGCGCATGCTGCCGCTCGGCGGCTGGGAGGGGATCCACGTGGTGGCCTCGCCGCAGCACGCGCGCTCGATCCGGCGCATCCTGCCGGAGATGCCGCGGCGCAACATGCTGATCGAACCGCAGCCGCGCAACACCGCCCCGGCCATCGGCCTGGCGGCCATGCTGCTGCACGAGCGCGATCCGGAGGCCATGCTGGTGGTGCTGCCGGCCGATCACGTCATCCAGCCGCCGGGCCGCTTCCGCAAGCTGGTCCGCGCCGCCTGCCGGGTAGCCGCCGGCGGGGCGCTGGTCACGCTGGGCGTCGAGCCGAACCGGCCCGAGACCGGCTACGGCTATATCCAGGCCGGGGCGGCGCTCGACCGCGCCGGCGGCCAGGACGTGTTCGCGGTCGAGCGCTTCGTGGAAAAGCCCGACCGGGCCACGGCCGAGAAGTACCTCAAGGCCGGGGTCTACTACTGGAACTCGGGCATGTTCATCTTCTCGGCCGCGGCCATCCTGGAGGCGCTGGCCGAGCACATGCCGAAGCTCCACCGCGGCCTGGAGCAGGTGCGCCGGGCGCCCAAGCGCGAACGCAAGGCGGTGCTGGCCCGCGTGTTCGAGCGGCTGGAGGGCATCTCCATCGACTACGGGGTGATGGAGCGGGCCGACAACATCCGCATGCTGCCCTGCGACGTGCGCTGGAGCGACGTCGGCTCCTGGGCCGCGCTGCCCGAAGTGCGCCGAGCCGACCGCCAGGGCAACGTCAGCCGCGGCGACGTGCTGGCCATCGACAGCCACGACTGCGTCATCGAGGCCCAGAGCCGGATGGTGGCCTGCGTCGACTGCGAGGATCTGGTGGTGGTCGAGACCGACGACGCGGTGCTGGTCTGTCCGGTGGACCGCGCCCAGGACGTGCGCAAGGTGGTCGACGCGCTCAAGCGCGCAAAGCGCGACGACAAGCTCTAGTACCGCAAGAAACGAGGCACAAGAGCCTCTAGAAACCCATCTGGCTGGCGCCGCCGCCCATCGCGTCGCCGGCACTGCCGGCCGCGCTGGATGCACCGCTGGTGCCGCCACCGGCCGCGGGCATGCTGCTCGAGGTGGAGACGCTGCCGCTGGCCGGGTTGAACATGCGCACCGCCTTCTCCAGCTTGAGGATGGCCAGCTGGTACTGCAGCTCGAGCTGGGCGGCGTTGACCTCGCTGAGGAACACGACGTGGTTGGCGTCGAGCACCTCGAGGTGGGTGATGGCGCCGGCTTCGAAGGAGATCTTGGCCAGCTCGGCCTGCTCCTCGGCCAGGGTCAGCGCCCTGCGGGCCTTGGTCAAGTTGGCCTGGGCCGATTCCATGTTAAGCCACAGCTGGCGGATCTCGCTGCGGATGTTCTGCCGCGTCTGCTCGAGCTGCAAACGCGACTCGCGGATCTTGCTGCGCGCCTCGTCGAGCTCGGCGTAGCGCAGCCCGCCGTCGTAGAGCGGGATGCTCAGCGCCAGGCCCACGTTCCAGGTGTAGTACTCGCCGGTAAAGCCCTTGGTGTCGCTGGCGCGGAAGGAGCCGGTCAGGCCCAGGGTGGGCAGGAAGCGGAACCAGGCGTCCTGCTTATCGCGTTCGGCCAGCTCCAGGCCCAGCTCGGCGATGCGCAGATCGCGGCGCTTCTCGAGCGCGCGGTCGATGAAGGCGCGCAGGCTGCTGGCCGGCTTGGCCACCGGCTCGGGCGCGACCAGGTCGAAGTCGGCGTCGCGGGCCATCAGCAGGGCCAGGCCTTCCTTGGCCAGCGCCAGCGAGTTCTCGGCGGTGCGCACGTCCTGCTCGGCCTGGTTCAGGTCGATCTCGGCCCGCAGCACGGTGATCTTGGGCTGGTCGCCGACCTCGAACTTGGCCCGCGCGATCTCCAGATGCGCCCGGCGCAGCTCGACCGCCTTCTCGGCCGCGGCTGCGTACTTGCGCGCGGTCAGGGCGCTGTAGTAGGCCACGTCCAGCGAGTGCAGCATGTACTCCTCGAGGTTGTCGGTGTTGACGGCGGCCAGGTCGTAGCCGGCGTAGGCCTGCTTGATGGCGGTGTAGGCGCGGGCGTTGAACAGCGGCTGGTAGAGCGAGGCGCTGAGGGCCACCGAGTCCTGCTTGATGATCTCGGTCTTGGACACCTCCACGTTCTCCCAGTCGATGCAGGCCATCTCGCCGCCGCAGACGGCCGG
Organism: uncultured Myxococcales bacterium; assembly: GCA_964454005.1. Classification (GTDB taxonomy): domain Bacteria; phylum Myxococcota; class B64-G9; order B64-G9; family B64-G9; genus CAYVQE01. The sequence goes on along the minus strand of CAYVQE010000004.1, from coordinate 91,804 downwards.
GTCCTCGGTCGGGTTGAAGATCAGGTTGTTGAAGATGCTTTCGAACTCGGGCATGGCCAGGCTGGCGCTGGGCTCGGTGTGGGTGTAGGTGCCGCTGGCGTTGAGCTGCGGCTTGACCATCACCCAGCTCTTGTCGATCAGCGCCTCGGTCTGCACCAAGCGCTCGCGGGCGATGCGCAGCCCGAAGTTGTTCTGGCGCACCAGCTCGCGGGCCTGCTCCAGGGTCAGCGGCTCGGCCGCCGCCGCCGGCGGCGCCAAGCCGAAGCCTGCCACAATCGCGCTGATCGCCCACGCGCTGATCGCCCACAGTGCCCTGCGCATGCCCATCTCGCGTCTCCTCTCGCCCCGGCGCCGCTCGTGCGTGGTTGGCCCGGTTTAGTCCATCCTCACGGCGAAGGCCGCTGCGGCTGCGGATCCCCCGGCCGACCGGCGTACCGGTCGTGCTGCGTGTATATCCGGGCCCGTAGCGGCAGTCAACACTCGCCGGCCGCGGCTTCGGTCTCGCCGAAGTTCCGACAGCGGTGTCGGATTTCCGTACACCCAATCCGTTGCCTGCCGAAGGCGGCCGGCCGGGATTTTGCTCGCACAATCGCGATTCGGGCCCGCCCGGCAGGCCCAGCCCGCGGCCCCGCCACCATGGAATCGGTCGAGCTGTCTCTCCGTGGCCGTCATCGCTCCCTCGATCTGCCAGAATCGTGCCGAATCGACCGCCGACCGGCTCGGGGTGTCATTTTTTTCGTTGACTCGAATTCTTCTATTGTGATAGCTTCCCGAGGCTTCGAGATGTATCCGGTCATGTCTACAAAGGAGCGTTCATGCAGCCAGGCTTCAAAACGGGTGACAAGGCTGTGTACCCGGCCCACGGGGTGGGAGAGGTCGAGGGGGTGGAGTCGCGGGAGATCCTGGGACAGAAGCAGAAGGTCTATGTCCTGCGAATCCTGGACAACGGCATGAAGATCATGATCCCCACCGACAAGGTCGGCTCGGTGGGGCTGCGGGAGGTCATCCCCAAGAGCAAGGTCAAAGAGGTGTACAAGATCCTCAAGGCCAAGAACGGCAACTCGACCCGCAGCCAGACCTGGAATCGTCGCTACCGCGAGTACATGGAGAAGATCAAGACCGGTTCCATCTTCGACATCGCCGAGGTGCTGCGCGACCTGTACCTGCTCAAGTTCGACAAGGACCTGAGCTTCGGCGAGCGCAAGATGCTCGACACCGCCCGCAACTTGCTGATCAAGGAGATCAGCGTGGCACGCAACGTCAAGGAGCGGGTGGTCGAGCGCGAGCTGGAGAAGATCTTCGCCTGAGCCTCCTGTCCCGGCCGGGCCATCCCCGACCAATGAGCAATTCGTCCGATCGAGTGCGGGGAATTCGGCCGCTGCGTCCGTATGTGGTAGACGAACCCGAGATCACAGGAGGGAAGATCATGCGCAAGCTCCTGGCCCTGACCGCCGCTGTGGCCCTGGCCCTGACCACCGCCTCCGCCGCCGCCGGTGGCAAGGTGGGCAGCGACTGCACCTTCAAGGGCAAGAAGCTCTACGGTAAGGTGAAGTTCGTCAAGAATTTCCCGGACATCAAGATCGAGGTGGTCGATCACTTCCCGGACCTGAAGGTACAGAAGGTCAAGCACTTCCCCGACAAGTGCGGCAAGTGGCAGGTGGTGGACAACTTCCCGGACATCAAGGTGCAGATCGTCAAGAACTTCGGCGACATCAAGGTCAAGTTCGTCGACAACTTCCCGGGCGTGCCCTGAGCGGCGGTCCTTCAGCCCAGCTCCAACCCGAAGTACAACCGCAGCCAGGTCTCCAGATCGGACAGGAACACCGCCTTGCCGGTCGACAGCAGGTAGGCGCGCATGTTGGCCGAGAAACCCGCGCCATCGACCACCACCAGCCCGTCGATCGGCCAGGCGCCGATGTCCTCGATCACCGCCGGGATCTTCTCCTCGGCCGTGCCGGTTCGGCCCTGGAACTTGCACTCCAGGCCCAGCCGGCGGCCGCTGGGCTGGTGATCCAGGATCAGGTCGATGCGCCGCTCGGCGCCCCAGATGCGCCGGCCCACCCGCAGCTGGCGGTGGACGCGCAGGCCCAGCCGGGCGGCCAGGGCGGCCACCGCGTCCTCCAGCGCGCGGCCGGAACTCGGCGCGGCTGCCCGGCCCGGCATCAGCGCACCTGCTCCAGCCCGCCGCCGAGCACCAGCAGCTCGCCCACCGGGCCGCGGCGGTCCTTGCGCGAGTTGACGGCCCGGCGCGCCTGCACCGTATCGCGCCGGAAGCCGGCGTAGAGTTCGTGGACCAGGGGCGCATCCGAGTTCGACAGCATCACCCCCACCCCCCGGCCGGCCAGCGCGGCGAAGACCTCGGCCAGCCGCTGCTGCTCGGCCGGGCCGAAGCCGTCACGGGCGTAGCTGGTGAACCGGGCGGTGGTCGACAGCGGCACGTAGGGCGGATCGAAGTAGACCACGTCGCCGGGCGCGGCCCGCTCGGCCACCCGCTCGAAGGGCGCGCACTCCAGCTCCACCCCGCGCAGCGCCCGGGCCACCGCCCGCAGGTTCTCGGCGTCGCAGATGCGCGGATTGCTGTAGCGGCCGAAGGGCACGTTGAAGCGCCCGGCGGCGTTGACCCGGTACAGCCCGTTGAAGCCGCAGCGGTTGAGGTAGATCATGCGCGCCGCCCGTTCGACCAGCGACAGCTCCTCGGGCTGCTGGGCGCGCACCCGGTAGAAGTGATCGCGATCGTAGCGGTGTTCGGCCAGGCGTTCGATCACCTGGCTGACCAGCGAGCGGATGGCGCAGTAGGTGTCGATCAGCTCGGCGTTGACGTCGCTGAGCAGCACCCGCCGCTCGGCCAGCCGGCCGGCGCGGTGCAGGGCGAAGAACAGCGCCCCGCCGCCGACGAAGGGCTCGTGGTAGGCACCGAAGCGCCGCGGCAGCCGCGCCAGCAGCTCGGGAACCAGCTGGGTCTTGCCGCCGGCCCACTTGAGAAAGGGCCGCGGCGGCTCGCGGGCACCGGTGGCGCGGCGACCGCCGGGCTGGGCGCTCATGGTCGGGCCGGCCTCCTGTTGGGTCTGTTCGGGCTGCTCGGACATCGAGGGCCGATTGTACGCGCTGGCGGTGACAGAAACAAGCGGCTCCCGGCCGGAGGCGGCAGAATCCGCTGCCGGCGCCGACGAGAGGCGAATCGCCCCTTGACGGCTGAACATGCGTACAGTAGTTTCGGCGGGCCATGGGTGACTACGTGGAACTGCGCTGCAAGAGCGCCTTCAGCTTTCTGCGCGCCGCCAGCGCTCCCGAGGATCTGGTCGACCGGGCGGCGGCGCTGGGCCACCATGCGCTGGCGCTGGCCGACAGCGACGGGCTGTACGGCGCGCCGCGCTTCTACCGCGCCGCCCGCGCGAGCGGGCTGCGGCCGCTGGTGGGCGCCGACCTGAGCCTGGACGGCGGGCAGGGCCGGCTGCTGCTGCTGGTCAAGGACCGCCCCGGCTACCGCAACCTGTGCCGGCTGATCAGCCTGGGCCACGCCGGTCGGCCCAAGGGCGAGGCGGCGGTGAGCCTGGACCAGCTGGCCGAGCGCTGCGGGGGGCTGCTGTGTCTGACCGGCGGGGTGCTCGGCCGCGCCCTGGCCCGCGGCCACGGCGCGGCCGAACGGCTGCTGGCCCGACTGCGCACCATGTTCGACCCGGCCGACCTGTGGGTCGAGCTGGGTCGCCACCTGCGCCGCGACCAGGCCCGCCGCGAGCCGGCCCTGCGGGCGCTGGCCGCGCGCTTCGGCCTGGGCCTGGTGGCCACCAACGACGTGCGCTACGCCACCGCCGCCGAGCGGCCGCTGCACGACGTGCTGCTGTGTCTGCACCACGGCCTGACCCTGGCTGCGGCCGGCAGCCGGCTGCCGCCCAACGCCGAGCAGCGGCTCAAATCGGCGGCCGAGATGCGCGCTCTGTTCGCCGATCTGCCGGCCGCGGTGGCCAACACCCGGCGGGTGGCCGAACGCTGCCGCTTCACCCTGGCCGATCTGGGCTACCGCTTTCCCGACTACCCGGTGGCTCCGGGCGAGACGACCTTTTCCACCCTGCACGGGCTGGTGCAGGCCGGCGCCCGCTGGCGCTACCGGCCGCTGGAGCCGCGCCACATGCTGCAGCTCGATCGCGAGCTGGCCCTGATCGCCAAGCTGGAGCTGGCCGGCTACTTCCTGGTGGTCTGGGACATCGCCCGCTTCTGCCGGGCCGAGGGCATCCTGGCCCAGGGGCGCGGCTCGGCGGCCAACTCGGCGGTGTGCTACGCGCTGGGCATCACCGCGGTCGACCCCATCGGCATGGGCATGCTGTTCGAGCGCTTCCTGAGCGAGGAGCGCGGCAGCTGGCCCGACATCGACCTGGATCTGCCCTCGGGCGAGCCGCGCGAGCGGGTCATCCAGTACGTCTACCAGCGCTACGGCCGCCACGGCGCGGCCATGACCGCCAATGTGATCAGCTTCCGCCAGCGCTCGGCGGTGCGCGAGGTGGGCAAGGTGCTGGGCCTGGACGTGCAGCGGCTGGCCCGGGCGGCCGCGCTGGGCCGCGACCGCGAGAACCCGGCCGCCCGGCTGGAGCCCGAGGCCCTGGCCGCGGGCGCGGCCCGGGCCGGGCTGGACCCGAGCGCGCCGCGGGTGCGCCAGGCGCTCGAGCTGATCGGCCGCATCCAGCACCTGCCGCGCCACCTGGGCCAGCACTCCGGCGGCATGGTGCTGGCCGCCGGCCGGCTGGACGAAGTGGTGCCGGTGGAGCCGGCCAGCATGCCGGGGCGCACCGTGATCCAGTGGGACAAGGACGACTGCGCCGAGCTGGGCCTGATCAAGGTCGACCTGCTGGGCCTGGGCATGCTGCGGGCGCTGGCCGAGGCGGTGCCGCTGGCGCGGGCCTGCGACGGGGTGGCGCTGGATCTGGCCCACCTGCCGCAGGACGACCCCCGGGTCTACGCCATGCTGCAGCGGGCCGACACGGTGGGCGTGTTCCAGGTCGAGAGCCGGGCCCAGATGGCCACTCTGCCGCGGCTCGAGCCGCGCTGCTTCTACGACCTGGTGGTCGAGGTGGCCCTGATCCGGCCCGGCCCCATCGTGGGCCGCATGGTGCATCCCTACCTCGACCGCCGCGCCGGCCGCGCCCCGGTGACCTACCCCCACCCCAGCCTGGAGCCCATCCTGGAGCGCACCCTGGGCGTGCCCCTGTTCCAGGAGCAGATCATGCGGGTGGCCATGGTGGCCGCCGGCTTCAGCGCCGGGCAGGCCGAGGAGCTGCGCCGGGCCATGAGCCACAAGCGCTCGCCCGAGCGCATGGCGCGCATGGCCGCGGCGCTGCGCAGCGGCATGGCCGAGCGCGGCATCACCGGCCGAACGGCCGAGGCCATCGTCGAGTCGATCGCCTCGTTCGCCCTGTACGGCTTTCCCGAGTCGCACGCGGCCAGCTTCGCCCTGATCGTCTACGCCTCGGCCTACCTCAAGGTCCACCACCCGGCGGCCTTCTACTGCGCGCTGCTCAACGCCTGGCCGATGGGCTTCTACCACCCGGCCACCCTGGTCAAAGACGCCCAGCGCCGGCGCCAGACGATGCGGGCGATCGACGTGGGCCGCTCGGCGGTGGATTGCGTCATCGAGCCCGACGGGGCGGTGCGGCTGGGGCTGCGCTTCGTGGCCGGGCTGCGCCGCCGGGCGGCCGAGCGCATCGCGGCCGAGCGCGCCCGGCGGCCCTTCGCCGGGCTGGACGACCTGCAGCGCCGCTGCCGGCTGCGCGAGGACGAGCTGAACGGGCTGGCCCAACTGGGGGCCTTCGGCTCGCTGGGGCTGCGCCGCCGCCAGGCGCTGTGGCAGGCGGCCGCGCTGGAGACCGAGGGCCGCGGCCTGCTGGCCCGGCTGCCCGCGCCCGCCGACCGCAGCCCGCTGGTCGAGATGGACGCGGCCGAACGCACCGCCGCCGACCTGGCGCTGGGCGGCGCCACCACCGGGCCCCATCCGCTGGCCCACCTGCGCGCCGGGCTGCGCCGCCGCGGGGTGCTGCCGGCGGCCGCCTTGTGCCGCCAGCCCGACGGCCGCAGCGTGCGGGTGGCCGGGCTGGTGATCATCCGCCAGCGGCCGGGCACGGCCAAGGGCATGTGCTTTCTGACGCTGGAGGACGAGAGCGGGCTGGCCAACGTGGTCATCACCCCGGACCGCTACCGGGCCCACCGCGAGCTGCTCGTCGGCGCCCGCGCCCTGCTGGCCGCCGGCCGGCTGGAGCGCCGCGACGGCGTGACCAACGTGCGCGCCGAGCGCCTCGAGCCCCTGGCCCCCCCGCCGGGCGCGGTGCCCTCGCGCGATTTTCATTGAACTCGATCGCAGTCGGCGATGGCATCGCGGGCGCCCGTTCGGCTACACTGAAAGGCCGCCGTCCGGGCGAGACGCCGCAAGCGGCGGCGAGGATGGGAGCAGCGATGGCAGGCAGGGGCTGGATCGGGGAAACGCTGGCGCTGGCGGCGCTGGGGCTCGGCATGCTGGCGGTGGGCGGTTGCGCCGGGCCGCGGCCGGCGGCCGGCTGGAACATGCGCCAGCTGGAGCGGCCGCAGTTGGCGCGGCGCATGGTCTACATCCAGGAGCGTTGTCGCTACGGCTGCGACTCGTTGCGCATGGCCTGTCGTTTTCTGCAACAGGCGGCCGAGCTGGAATGTCCCTATGACCTGAGCAGCTGCGACCGCGGCTGCGACAGCCGGCCGGCGCTGCGCGCCGCCGCTCGGGCGTTGCCACCGCCCGGCTGGGGCCTTTCGGCCGAGCGGCCGATCCGGGTCTGCGGCCCGGGCGGGTTGCAGCAGTTTCTGGCCGATCTGCGTTGTGGCGACGGCCGGCCGGTGCGCAAGAAGGAGCTGCCGGCCGCGGCTGGAGCCGAGGCGGCTGCGGAGCGGTTGCCGATCGTCGGCATGCTGCCGGCCGAGCGCTGGCAGGTGCGCTGCACCCAGCAGACCGTGCGGTTGCACTTCGACCCCAACCACTGCGGTGCGCCCCGGCCCTGGGCCGCGCCGGACGGCCTGCGGCGGCCGCTGCGCGCCGCCCAGCGGCCGCGGCTGCCGCCCGGGTTGCCCGGGGCGGACCGGGCGTCGCTGGGAGTTCGAGGGACCGCCGATCGGCTTGACGCCGGCGGCGGCTCGGGCGAGGATTCGGCTTCGACCGCATGGAAGCTGACCGGCGGCGCGGCGTGGAGCGCCTGCAGGAGGAGGGCCGATGGCCGACAAGAGCGAGGGGCGGACCGAGATCTTGATCCGGGTGCTGTTGATCGATGATGAGCAGGATCTGCTGGACTACATCGCCAAGCGGCTGCGGCTGGAGGGCCTGCGGGTGAGCACGGCCACCTCCGGCGCCCAGGCGGTGGAGATGGCCGGCGAGCAGGACTTCGACGTGGCCGTGGTCGATCTGAAGATGCCCGGCATGGACGGCATCGAGACCCAGCACGAACTCAAGCAGCTCCAGCCCTTTCTGCAGACCATCGTGCTGACCGGCCACGGCTCGATCGACGCCGCGCTGGAGAGCGGCCGCGAGCACGCCTTTCGCTTCTTGGCCAAGCCCTCCGAACACGGCGAGCTGCTCGAGGCCATCCGCGAAGCGGCCGCGAACAAGCGCGACAAGCAGCGCGAGGCCTTCCAGGCCGAGCTGGCCGAGGTGACCTCCGGCGGCGCCGGCTCGCGCGAGATCATGGACGCGGTGGCCGCGCTGCGGCGCAAGTACGGGATGCCGGATTCATGAGCCCGCTGCACCCGGCGGCGGCGGGAGAGCTGGCGCCCGAGCTGCAGCGCCACCGGCCCCGCCGTCCCGCTCGGCCCGATCCCGGTTCTGTTCCTGCTCGGCCTGCGATACCGGCGGCGCTACTCTTCGCTCAGTCGATGACCCTGGCCAGCAGATCGGACTGCTGCACGCAGCGTTGTATCTGCTCGATGTCGGCCCGCACGCGCCGGTGCAGCTCGGCACCCCGGGTCTCGGCGATGGTCTGGTGAGCGGCGGCGGTGCGGCGGATGGGGGCCAGCTCCGGGTCGGCCTCGGCCTCGCGCAGCCAGCGCGACACCTCGCCGTGGTCCGCGGCCGCCGCGCGTTCCAGCTCGGCCACCCGCTGCACCAGCCCGGTCAGCGGCTCGACCTCCCAGTAGACCTTGTCGGTTGCCAGCACGCCCTTGACCAGCCAGCGCGGGTCCAGCCCGGGCGCGCGCACATTGAGCACCCAGGCCAGCCGCCAGATCAGATCCGCCTGCTCGGCCAGTTCCTCGCCCACCGGCTGGCCCGATCGCACCGCCATCAGGGCATAGGCCAGCTCGCGATCGCCCGCCCCCCGCGCGTTCGCCTCGGCCACCTCCCGCTCCAGCTCGCGCAACCATCCCAACGAATCCACCAGCGCCTCCGACTCGACCACCTGCAAACGTCCTCCACCCCGACCTCGACCCCCAGCCTAGCGCCGCAAAACGGGCGGCACAAGAGCCTTTGGCATCCCGCGGCCCAGATGGCCATCCGGCCGGAAACCCGTCCGCGTCTCGCCGGCATCTGCTGCGGAGGGGCGGATTTTCCGTTCTGCCGGAAGGGGTTGTTGCGGTTGCGGGGGTGGGGGGCGGGTGCTAAACTGCCTGACCGGACAGCCGGTCGGTGCGGGGGCGCTCCGGCCGTGGGAGGAACGTCGGCGTGGGATTGATCCAGTACGCCTCGAAGAAGGCTTTCGGCAGCAAGAACGAGCGCAACCTGAAGAAGATCCGCCCTTTGGTCAGCCGCATCAACGAGCTCGAGCCCGGGGTGCGGGCGTTGTCGGACGTCGAGCTGCAGGCCAAGACCGGCGAGTTCCGCGAGCGATTCCGGCGGGCGGTCGACGATCGGCTGGGCGGCGGTAGCCGGGTCACCGAAGACGATCGCAAGCTGACCGAGTACGCGGTGCTCAACGAGATGCTGCCCGAGGTCTTCGCCGTGGTGCGCGAGGCCTCGGTGCGGGTGTTGGGCATGCGCCATTTCGACGTGCAGCTCGTCGGCGGCGTGGTGCTGCACGAGGGCCGCATCGCCGAGATGAAGACCGGCGAGGGCAAGACCCTGGTGGCCACCCTGCCGGCCTACCTCAACGCGCTCGGCGGCCGCGGCGTGCACATCGTCACCGTCAACGATTACCTGGCCACCCGCGACACCGAGTGGATGGGCCAGGTGTACCGCTGGCTGGGCATGAGCGTGGGCACGGTGACCCACGGGCTGACCGATGCCCAGCGCCAGGCGGCCTACGGCTCGGACATCGCCTACGGCTACAACTCCGAGTTCGGCTTCGACCACCTGCGCGACAACATGAAGTTCCGGCTGGAGGACTACACCCAGCGGCCGCTGCACTACGCCATCGTCGACGAGGTCGACAGTATCCTGATCGACGAGGCCCGCACCCCGCTGATCATCAGCGGCCCGGCCGAGGAGGCCACCGATAAGTACTACCGCATCAACGGCGTCATCCCCAAGCTGCGCCGCGACCGCGACTTCACCGTCGATGAGAAGAGCCGCACCGTGGCGCTGACCGAGGACGGCGTGTCGCGGGTGGAGAATCTGCTCGGCGTCGACAACCTGTACCACCCGGGCAACATCGAGACGCTGCACCACGTCAACCAGGGACTGCGGGCCCACACTCTGTTCAAGCGCGAGGTCGACTACATCGTCACCGAGATGGGCAAGGTCAACATCGTCGACGAGTTCACCGGCCGCGTGCTCGAGGGCCGGCGCTGGAGCGACGGGCTGCACCAGGCCATCGAGGCCAAGGAAGGCGTGCCCATCGAGAACGAGAACCAGACCCTGGCCACCATCACCTACCAGAACTACTTCCGCATGTACGATCGGCTGGCCGGCATGACCGGTACCGCCGAGACCGAGCGCGAGGAGTTCCAGAAGATCTACAGCCTAGACGTGGTGGTCATCCCGACCAACAAACCCAACCGGCGCATCGACTTCGACGACGTCATCTACCGCACCGAGGAGGAGAAGTTCAACGCCGTGGTCGAGGAGATCCGCGAGCTGAACGATCGCGGCCAGCCGGTGCTGGTGGGCACCATCTCGATCGAGAAGTCCGAGGAGATCGCTCGCCGGCTGCGCAAGGCCGGCATCAAGCACAACGTGCTCAACGCCAAGCACCACGCCCGCGAGGCCGAGATCGTAGCCCAGGCCGGCCGCTACGGCGGGGTGACCATCTCGACCAACATGGCCGGCCGCGGCACCGACATCGTGCTCGGCGGCAACGCCGAGTTTCTGGCCCGGCTGCACGCCGACCCCAACGCCGACCGCGAGCGCTACCTCGAGGCGCTGGAGAAGTTCCAGCAGACCAACGCCGAAGAACGCGACGGGGTGATCGAGGCCGGCGGCCTGCACATCCTGGGTACCGAGCGCCACGAGGCGCGGCGCATCGACAACCAGCTGCGCGGCCGCTCGGCCCGCCAGGGCGACCCGGGCTCGTCGCGCTTCTACCTGTCGCTGGAGGACGACCTGCTGCGCATCTTCGGCGCCGACCGGCTGAAGAACCTGATGGAGCGGCTGGGCATGGAGGAGGGCGAGCCCATCGAGCACAAGTGGGTCAGCCGCTCCATCGAGTCGGCCCAGAAACGGGTCGAGGGCCAGAACTTCGAGATCCGCAAGAACCTGCTCGAGTACGACGACGTGATGAACCTGCAGCGCAAGTCGATCTACGACCTGCGCCGCCGCGTGCTCGAGGGCGAGAACATGCGCGAGCAGATCCTCGAGCTGATCGAGGACGTGCTGATCACCGAACTCGACGCCACCTGTGCCGAGGAGATCGCCTCCGAGGATTGGGACATCCGCGGGCTCGAGGACCGCATCTACGGCGTGTTCGGCCACCGCATCCCGCTCGAGGAAGTGCCGCGCAGCCGCGAGGCGCTGGGCGAGCGGCTGTGGGAGGAAGTCGAGCGGATCTACGGCGACAAGGAGCAGCAGATCGGCCCGGAGTACATGCGGCGGGTCGAGCAGTACTTCTACCTGCAGGAGATCGATGCCCAGTGGAAGGACCACCTGCTGGGCATGGATCACCTGCGCAGCGGGGTCAGCCTGCGGGGCTATGCCCAGAAGGACCCCAAGCAGGAGTACAAGAAGGAAGGCTACGAGCTGTTCATGACCATGACCCACCGCATCAAGACCGAGGTGGCCAAGAAGCTGATGCAGGTGCAGATCGAGGACGAGGACGAGACCGAGCGGGTGATGCGCGCCCGCATGTCGCGCCGGCGCCAGATGCATTACGGCGCCCCGGCCGCCAACGCCGCCGCCTCCGGCAGCGGCGGCAAGGTGCAGACCTACAAGCGCAGCGGCAAGAAGGTCGGCCGCAACGATCCCTGCCCCTGCGGCTCGGGCAAGAAGTACAAGCACTGCTGTCTACACCGCGAGCAAAGGGCCTGAGCCGCGGCTGGGCACCGCCTGCTGCGTCGCCTCGGTCGCCCCGGCCTGCGACGTACCTTCAGTACGCCTCGGCACCCCACCCTAACCCTCCCCCAGCGCACCATCTGCCCGCGGAGATCGTTTGGCTGGGGGAGGGGACGTTGCCGCTGAAATTGGAAAAAATGCCTTGCCTTGGGTGGGTTGCTGTGCTAGCCATAGCGCTCCGAAGCGGTGCGGTACGTCCCGGCCGACCGCTTCTCCATTGATTTCGGGACAGTACTCATTACGCACGCCGTGGTTGGCGGCCCGTCGGGTGCCCTGGGACGCAGGGTTGGTCCGGGCCAGGCGTCCAACACGGCGGAGGCCCAACCCGAGGAGGTTGCAATGGGCGTCATTTCCATGAAATCCCTGCTCGAGGCCGGAGTCCACTTCGGCCACCAGACCAGCCGTTGGAACCCGAAGATGAAGCCGTACATCTTCGGGGCCCGCAACGGCATCCACGTCATCGACCTGCAGCAGACCTCGCGTCTGTTCGACCGCGCCTACAAGACCGTGCGCGACACGGTGGCCAACGGCGAGAAGGTTTTGTTCGTGGGCACCAAGAAGCAGGCCCAGAACGTGATCGTCGAGGAAGCCCAGCGCTGCGGGATGTTCTACGTCCAAAACCGCTGGCTGGGCGGCACCCTGACCAACTTCCGCACCGTCAAGCTGAGCATCGAGCGGCTCAAGGCCCTGGAGAAGATGGAAGCCGACGGCTCGTTCGAGAAGGTGACCAAAAAGGAGGCGCTGAAGCTGCAGCGCGAGCGGGCCAAGCTCGAGCGCAACCTGCCCGGGCTCAAGGAGATGCAGCGGCTGCCAGGGGCCATGTTCGTCATCGATCCGCGCAAGGAGCGCATCGCGGTGGCCGAGGCCAAGCGGCTGCAGATCCCGCTGGTCGGCCTGACCGACACCAACTGCGATCCGGACGTGGTCGACTACGTCATTCCGGGCAACGACGACGCCATCCGCGCCATCAAGCTGTTCACCGCCAAGATCGCTGACGCCTGTATCGAGGGCGAGCAGGCGCACCAGGACACCCTGGCCGGCCGGGACCAGCAGGCCAAGCCGGCCGAGACCCCGGCCGAGCCCAAGCCCTCCGACGGCCGCGACGGCGGCCCGCAGGTCGAGGTGGTCGGCCGGCGCCACATGGACGAGGCGCAGCTGGCCGGCGAGGGCGAGGCCGAGAAGCCGGAACAGAGCGAGAAGACGGAAGAGGCGAGCTGACCGCACCCGCTCGGCGGGACGGGGCAACGAATAACCCGCACCGGTCTGGCGATGGACGCCGGTGCGGCTCGATCGAAAGGCGAAGCTGATGGCGATTAGCGTAAAGGAAGTGAACGAACTCAGGCAGAAGACGGGTGCCGGCATCATGGACTGCAAGCGCGCCCTGCAGGAGACCGATGGCGACATCGACAAGGCCGTGCTCTACCTGCGCGAGAAGGGCATGGCCTCGGCCGGCAAGAAGGCCAGCCGGGTGGCCGCCGAGGGCAAGGTGGAGTTCGAGGTGGCCGACGGCGGTCGGTCGGGCGCCCTGGCCGAGATCAACTGCGAGACCGACTTCGTGGCCCGCGGCGGCGATTTCCAGGACTTCTGCGCCCGGGTCGTGACCGAGGCGCTGGCCAGCGGCAAGACCGATCCGGCGCAGTACGAGGACGAGCGCAAGGACCTGGTGGCCAAGACCGGCGAAAACGTGGTCATCCGCCGGCTGGCACGCTTCGGCCTGGACGAGGGCCAGCACGGCAAGGTCGAGGCCTACCAGCACATGGGCGGCAAGATCGGCGTCATGGTCGAGGTGCACGCGCCGAACGCCGAGGCCGCGGGCAGCCAGGATTTTCTGGATCTGTGCCGCGAGCTGGCCATGCACGTGGCCGCCGCCAGCCCCCAGTACCTGACCGCGGACGAGGTGCCCGCAGACATGGTCGAATCCGAGCGCGAGATCTACCGCAAGCAGGCCCTCGAGCAGGGCAAGCCGGAGAAGATCGTCGACAAGATGGTCGAGGGCCGGCTGCGCAAGTGGTTCGCCGAGTTCTGCCTGCTCGACCAGCCCTGGGTGCGCGAGCAAAAGCAGAGCATCTCGGCGCTGCTCAAGGAGATCAGCGGCAAGGTCGGCGGCACGGTGGGCATCGGCCGGTTCGTCCGCTACCAGCTCGGCGAGGGCATCGAGAAAAAGCAGGACGATCTGGCCGCCGAGGTGCAGAAGCAGATCCAGGCCACTGAGGGCGATTGAGCCCAGCGCACGAGGGGTGCCCATGGGCATCGAGTTCAAGCGGGTGCTGCTGAAGCTTTCGGGCGAGGCGCTGCGGGGCGAGCGGGACGACACCGCGGCCACCCTGGACGCCGAGGTGCTCAAGACCATCGCCGGTGAGATCAAGGAGCTGCGCGCCCTGGGGCTCGAGCTGGCCGTGGTCATCGGCGGCGGCAACCTGATCCGCGGCCTGGCCGCTGCCGACGCCGGCATCGACCGCACCACCGGCGATTACATGGGCATGCTGGCCACCCTGATCAACTGCCTGGCCATGCAGGAGTGCCTCGAGCGCCAGGGTGTGGCCTCGCGGGTGATGACCGCCCTGCGGGTCGACGAGGTTGCCGAGCCTTATATCCGGCGCCGTGGCGTGCGCCACCTGGAGAAGGGACGGGTGGTGCTGCTGGCCGCCGGTACCGGCAACCCCTACTTCACCACCGATACCGCCGCCGCCTTGCGGGCCATCGAACTGAAGGCCGAAGTTGTCATGAAGGCCACCCGGGTCGACGGCGTCTACGACGCCGATCCGCTCAAGGATCCGAACGCCCGGCACTTCGAGCGGCTGACGTACATGGACGTGCTCAAGCGCGACCTCAAGGTGATGGACGCCACGGCGGTGTCGTTGTGCATGGACAATCGGGTGCCGTTGTTGGTGTTCAAGCTGATGGAGCCGGGCAATCTGCTCAAGGCGGTCAAGGGCGAGAAGATCGGCACCCTGGTCGGACAGGTGTCGGCGGGCTGAGCCTGATCCGCATTGGCTGGCCGGCGCCCGGGGGGCGCCGAGGAGGTGGAGCCGATGATCGACGATGTGGTCGCGGAGCTGGACGAAAAAAGGTCCAAAACGATCGAGAGCTTCAAGCGCGAGCTGGCCCGGGTGCGGACCGGCCGCGCCAACCTGGCGGTGCTCGAGCCGGTGCGGGTCGACTACTACGGAACCAAGGTGCCGCTGAACCAGGTGGCCACCGTGACCATCCCGGACGCCCGCCTGATCGTGATCAAGCCCTGGGAAAAGTCGATGATCCGCGAGGTGGAGAAGTCGATCAACAAGGCCGAGATCGGCTTGACCCCCCAGAACGACGGCGAGGTGGTGCGGCTGCCGGTGCCGGCCTTGACCGAAGAACGGCGCAAGGAGCTGGTCAAGGGCGTGCGGCGCAACGCCGAGGAGTTCCGGGTGCGCATGCGCAACCACCGGCGCGAGGCCAACGACTTCCTCAAGGAACTCGAGAAAAGTTCCGAGATTTCCGAGGACGACAAGAAGCGCGGTCTGGCTCGGGTGCAGAAGGAGACCGACGCGGCCATCGAGCAGATCGACCATCTGCTGGAAGAGAAGGAAAAGGAGATCATGGAGGTCTGAACCGGCGTCCGGTTCGGGGCTGCCCATGGCGCACCTGCGCATCGACCGCGTCCTCGGTTTCGAGCACGGGGTGCCGCCCGCGCTCGGGGCCGCGATCGCCGGCATCGGCCTGTTGTTCCTGTTGCTCGGTTGGCGCCTGCACCGGTTCAGCGCAGCGGCCTTCGGATTCGCCCTGGGCGCCGTGCTCGGCCAGTTGGTGGCCCGCTGGATCCAGGTCGACCGCATGTGGGGAGTCATGGTGGGCGGCGCATCCTTCGCCTTGTTGTCCGGTCCGGTCTACCGGGTGACCGTGTTCCTGCTGGCCGGGCTGGCGGTGGGCGCGGGGGCCGGCGAGTTGGTGCGCCTGGCCGCACCGGGTGGTTTCTCGTGGGGTTTCGTCCCCGGATTCGTCTTCGGTGGAGTGCTGAGTCTCTGGCAGCTGCGTCCCCTGGTCATCCTGGCCACCGCCCTGCTGGGGGCTGCGGCCCTGTGGTGGGGCGGCGCGGCGGCGATCGGCGCCTGGCTGCTGCGGCCGGCCGCCACCTTCCATGCGCGCCATCCCGTCGCCACCGCGGTTATCGTCGGCCTGCTGTTTCTGATCGGCTGCGCCGTGCAGATCCGCTTCAGCCCGCGTCGCCACGACGAGGAGGACTGAGGCGATGACGCCGCCGCGTATCGATCCGGCCAAGTTGCCGCGCCACATCGGTATCATCATGGACGGCAACGGCCGCTGGGCGCGCCAGCGGGGCTGGATGCGCACCCGCGGCCACCGGGCCGGGTCGCACGCCGTGCGGCGGGTGGTGCGCGCCTGCCGCCGCCTGGGGATCGAGGTTCTGACGCTGTATGCCTTCTCGGCCCAGAACTGGGGGCGGCCGGAGCACGAGGTGCGCACCTTGATGAACCTGCTCGGCGAGTTCATCGCCAAGGAGTGGCAGGAGATCATGGAGCGCGAGATCCGGGTGGTGCACCTGGGCGAGCTGCGGCGGGTGCCGGCGGTGGTGCGCCAACAGCTGCGCACCCTGGAGCGCGCCTCGGCCCGCAACCGGGCCATGACGCTGGCGTTGGCATTGAGCTACGGCGCCCGCGAGGAGATGGTGCGCGCCGCGCGCAAGCTGATCCGCCGCGGTCTGGCCGGCAAGCTGGCGCCGGCCGACGTGGACAGCACCACCATCGCCGCCGCCCTCGACACGGCCCGGCTGCCCGACCCCGATCTGATCATCCGCACCGGCGGCGAGCGGCGGCTGTCGAACTTCATGTTGTGGCAGTGCGCCTATGCCGAACTCCATTTCAGCGATCGCCTGTGGCCCGACTTCAAGGTCGAGGATCTGCGGGCGGCCATCGCCGACTACCAGCATCGCCGGCGCCGCTACGGCCTGATCGACGAGCAGCTCGACGCACCGGCGGGAGGGCGCGAACGTGGCTGAGGGTGCGGCTGGAAAACGACCGGGCGCAGAGCTGCTGGCCCGGGTGCTGACCGCGGCGGTGGCCGGCCCGCTGGTGGTGTGGTTGACCTGGCTGGGCAGCTGGCCCTTCGCGATTCTGATCCTGGTCACCGCCGGCATCGCGCTGTACGAGTTTCTGGGGATGGTCGAGCGCAGTTCGCCGGTGTGCCTGGTGGTCAGCTGGCTGCTGGGCCTGGGACTGGCCTTCGGCTCGACCACCGCCTGGTTCGCCCACCACGGCTGGCCGGTGTTGGTGGCCGGCCTGCTGGTGCTGTTGCTGACCCACCTGTTCTTTCCCGGGCCGGTGCGCGGCTCGGCCGATCGGGCCGCCATGTCGCTGCTGGGCGTCTTCTACGCCGGGGCGCTGCCCGCCGTGCTGCTGCAGCTGCGGGCCTTCGAGCAGGGCTGGGCCTGGGTGCTGCTGGCGATGATGATCACCTGGGGCGGCGACACCAGCGCCTACTTCGCCGGCCGCGCCTTCGGCCGCCACAAGCTGTATCCGGCCATCAGCCCCGGCAAGAGCTGGGAAGGGGCGGTGGGCGGCCTGGCCGGCTCGGCCCTGTTCGCCTTGCTGGCCTGGTGGTGGTTCTTCGACGACTTGGGCCCGCTGCACGCGGTGGCGCTGGCGCTGGTGGCCGGCGCCATCGGCCAGGCGGGCGACCTGGTCGAGTCCATGCTCAAGCGCAGCGTGGGCGTGAAGGACTCGGGCAAGCTGCTGCCGGGCCACGGAGGGTTGCTCGATCGCATCGATGCTTTGATCTTCGCCGCCCCGGTGGTCTGGCTCTATGCCCGCTACCTGCTGCAATGGGACGTGGCGTGAACCGACCGGTGCGCATCGCGGTTCTGGGCAGCACCGGCTCGGTGGGGTTGCAGGCGCTGGAGGTGGTGCGGGCCTATCCCGAGCGCTTCGCGGTGGCCGGGCTGGCCGCGGGCAGCCAGGTCGATGCGCTGGCCGCCCAGGCGGTGGAGTTCGAGCCGCAACGGCTGGCGCTGGCCGATGATAACGCCGCCGCCGTCCTGCGCGAACGGCTGCCGCAGCGGCTGGCGGCAAGGGTGCAGGCCGGCGCGGCGGGCGTGGCCGAGTTGGCGGCCATGGACGAGGCCGATACCGTGTTGGCGGCGGTGGTGGGCCAGGCCGGCCTGGCCGGGGTGGTGGCGGCGGTGCGCGCCGGCAAGCGGGTGGCGCTGGCCAACAAGGAGGCGCTGGTGATGGCCGGCGAGCTGGTGGTCGGCCTGGCGAGCGCCTCCGGCAGTCGCCTGGTGCCGGTCGACAGCGAGCATGCTTCGCTGGCCCAGCTGCTCGAAGCGCAACCGGCCGGGGCGCTGCGGCGGGTGGTGCTGACTGCCTCGGGGGGCCCGTTTCGCGATCGGACCGCCGCCCAGCTCGGCCCCGTCCGTCCAGCCGATGCGCTGGCGCATCCCAACTGGGACATGGGCGCCAAGATCAGCATCGACTCGGCGACCATGATGAACAAGGGTTTCGAGGTGATCGAGGCCCACTGGCTGTTCGATTTGCCACAGGAACGCATCGGGGTGCTGATCCATCCGGAGAGCCTGGTCCACGCCCTGGCCGAGTTGGTCGACGGCAGCGTGCTGGCCCATCTGGGGCCGCCCGACATGCGGTTGCCCATCGGCTGGGCGCTGGGCCAACCCGAGCGGCTCGACCTGGGCGCCCGGCTGGAGCGGTTCTCGTGGTTGGATCTGACCGCTGTCGGCGGCCTGACCTTCCGCCGGGCCGATCCACAGCGTTGGCCCGCGCTGGAGCTGTGCCGCAGCGCGGCGGCGGCCGGTGGCGGCGCCGCGGCCGCCCTGGCCGTGGCCGACGAGGTGCTGGTCGAGGCCTTTCTGGCCGAACGCATCTCCTTCGCCGCCATCACCGATCTGCTGGGCGAGGTGTTGGTCCGCCTCGGGCCGCTGCCGGCCGCCAGCCTCGACGAGGTGCTGGCCGCCGGCGCCGCCGGCGGCCGGCTGGCGCGCTCCCTGTTGCCCTGAAGCCCTTATGGCTTGTTGAGGACTTTGTCGCGCAGCAGCAGGAAGGTGCCGGCGCCGACGGCGATGGTGGCCAGCAGCGACAGGATCAGGCCGACCCCGACGCCCACCGAATAGGTGCCCACCATCTCCGGATCGACCGCGACCACGGCCGAACCGGTGCTGAACATACGAACCAGCAGAAACAGCACGGCCAACACCACTACGCCGGACTGGACGTAGAGGATGATGTGTTCGCGTTGCTGCCAGTGCGGGTCCTGGCGCAGGTAGACCAGCGAGCCCACGCAGCCACCCAACAGCAGCAAGAACCAGCCACCCACCTCCAGGCCCGACAGATCACCCTGGCCCGAGATCGCGATCCATGGAAACAAGGGGAACAGGAACATGCCCAGGGCGCCGCCGAGCACGATCTTGTCGGGTTTTTCGAGCCCCTTGAGGAAGGAGCCGATCTTGCCCAGGCTCTGCTCGACGTCTTTTTGGACCCGGCTCGATTCCTCGCCCAGGCTGCCGGCCGACGCCTTCGCCTTCTCCGCCTGCTGCTTGTCGGCGTCGACCGCGGCCGGCGTCTTGGCGTGGCGGGCGCGCTTGGCCCGCAGCTCGGCCAGCTGCTGCTCGATCTCGTCGTCGCCTTCCTCCGGTTCTTCGTCCGTTTCGTCATCGAAGGCTTCCTCTTCATCGTCGGCCGAGTTGACCACGTAGCGACCGCGCCTTCTCCGGTGGGCGACCGGTGGGCCTTGCGGGGCGGGCTCATCCGGCTCGGCACCATCGGGCGGGGTGTCGTCGAGTCCGTCGTCGTCCAGATTCGAAGGCCCGTCGGCCCCGTCGGTGTATTCGTCGCCGAGAAAGGAGGGATCGATGATCGCGTCGCAGTGGGCGCAGATGGACACACCCTCGTCGTTTTTTCGACCGCATTGCGGGCACTTCATCCGCAGCCTCCGCGCTCGCTACTCAGACGGACCGAGTGTAATCCCGGCTGCCGGATGAGTCAATTCCGGCGCGGTCGGGAAAGCGCTTGCGGATCGACGAAACAACGAATAAAATCGGTAGGCTGAGAGGGAGGCGCACCCATGGCCGTGTCCGAGATGTACGAGAAATCACTCAAGGCTTTCCTGAAGCCGATCGCCCACTTTCTCGACGATCCGCGGGTGAGCGAGGTGATGATCAACGGCCCCGACGAGATCTGGATCGAGAGCAGCGGCACCGTCTTCAAGACCGATGCCAAGTTCACGCCAGAAGGGCTGGAGGCGGCGGCGCGCAACATGGCCCAGTACGTGGGCCGCATCGTCAACGACGAGCGGCCGCGCCTCGATGCCCGCTTGCCGGACGGCTCTCGCATCCATGTGGTGATGCCGCCGATCGGTCGCAAGGGCACCACCATCGCCATCCGCAAGTTCTTCCCCGGCAAGCTGACCGTGGCCCAGCTGGTGGAGTTCGGCTCGATGACCAAGGCCATGGCGCGCTTCATCGACGCCTGCGTGACCACCGCCCAGAACCTGGTGGTCTCGGGCGGGACCGGATCGGGCAAAACCACACTGCTCAACGTCGTCTCCAGCCTGATCCCCAACGAGGAGCGCATCCTGACCATCGAGGACTCGGCCGAGCTGCAGCTGATGCAGGACCACCTGGTTCCCTTCGAGTCGCGGCCGCCGGACAAGTTCGGCAAGGGCGGGGTGTCGATGGCCGATCTGCTGGCCTCGGCGCTGCGGTTGCGTCCGGACCGGATCGTCATCGGCGAGGTGCGCGGCGGCGAGGCCTTCGATTTGATCCAGTCGATGAACACCGGCCACTCGGGCTCGATGTGCACCGTGCACGCCAACACGCCGACCGACACGTTGCGGCGGCTGGAATCGCTGTGCCTGATGAGCGCGGTCGACCTGCCCATGGTGGCGGTGCGCGCCCAGGTGGCCGCGGCCCTCAATGTGGTCATCCAGTGCGCCCGCTTCCACGACGGCTCGCGGCGGGTGACCCACGTGTCCGAGGTGCTGCCGCTGAACGAGAAGGGCGACTACCGCACCCAGGACATCTTCGTCTACACCATCACCGGCAAGGACGAGAACGGCAAGCTCATCGGCTACCACGCGCCCACCGGCGTGCTGCCCACCTTTCTCAAGCAGTGCCACGCCTACGGTTTCACCGAGATGGACGAGTCCTTTTTCGACCCGGCCAGCTACGGTGTGGAGCGGCCCAAGGTGGCCGCGGTACAGTCCTTCGAGACCAAGTGGGTGGCGCGGCTCGAAGGCGGCGAGGAGCACGGCGAGGGCCAGCCTTTCGAAGGAGAGCGGCTGGCCGAGCTGGAGAAGGCCTTCGCCATCTCGCTCGGCGAACGCGACACCGAACCGCCGCCGAAATGGGAAGAGGCCATGGATTCCGAACCGCCTCCGGCGCGGCCCGACGCGGAGGACGAGGACGTCGAACCGGCGGCCGGGGCGCCGGACGAGGAGCCGGCGGCCGGGGAGGCGGAGGCCGCCGAGCCGGATGAGGCGCCCGACGACGACGGGCCGGATCGGCGGGCGAGCCGGGGCCCCGGGCCGGCCTCGCGGCGGTTGGGCCTGAACCGGCCGGTAGAGTCCAAGTCGGGCGAGGGCGGCAAGCCGCGATCGGCGGCGGCGTCGATCCTGGCGCGGCAGATCTCGCGCCAGAAGAGCGGGTCCGCCGGCTCCAAGCCGAACCGGCGCCTGGGCATGCGGCCGCGGCCCAAGAAGGACGAGGAGGAGTAGAGCGGTGGGCGGTTCTTCCAGCGGCATCTGGTCCCGGATCCAGGACTTCTTCGATGCGGTGCGCGACCTGGTCGTCAACCTGGTCTCCGATTTTCGGGAGTCCAACCGCTACTTCAAGATCAAGGCCGGTCTGATCGGGGGCTACTTGACCTTCAGCCTGGCCGTGGTCGTGGTCTTCGTGCCGCCGGGCGAACTGAACGAGATCGATGCCCGCCTGGTCATGGGCGAGGTCGAGATCATCGGCGGGCGCTTTTTCAAGGTGGTCAACGAGGGCGCCGAGACCTGGAAGAACATCGAGGTCACCTTCAACGACCGCTACCGGGCAGAGCATCTGGCCCTGCGGCCGGGCAGGAAGAAGGCGTTTTACTTCAAAGAATTCGAGGATCGCTCGGGCCAGGCGCCGCCCGAGGACATCCGGGTTCGCAAGCTGCGGATCGACTGCAGCGAAGGTGCATTCGAACGCGATTATACCAAGCGAAAGTGAAGCTTCGCGTCCTGCGCGGCGTCGATCGGTCGAACGATGGAGCCGCGGACGCCGAGTCGAGGAGGATCGATGAGGGCAAGGACTCTAGGAATCGGGCTGCTGGGCCTGGCCGTGGTGCTGGTCGCGGCACCGGCCGAGGCCAAGCGCAAAAAGGGCAAGAAGAACCAGAACGTCACCAAGGTGATCCCCAAGAAGGCGTTCATCGAAGCCATCGAGAAGCTGGCCGAGGACGAGCGGGTGCCGGTGGCTTCCTCGACCCTGGTGGAGAAGGGGCGGGGCGAGGACTACTACGGCGTCGGCAAGCTGCTCGACGGTGATGCGGAGACCTTCTGGGCCGAGGGGGCCAAGGGCGGCGGCTGGCACGAGTGGATCGCGCTGCACCTGCCCGACGACACCACCCACGTCGAGATCACGCCCGGGGCCGGCAAGGAGCAGTTCGAGAACTTCAACCGGCCGAAGCGGTTGTGGCTGGATGTCTACCTGGTCAAGCTCAAGCGCGACAAGCGGACCGACGAGAAGAAGATCACCTTCGAGTGGCTCGGCCGCAGCAAGTACCGTTTCGAGAACAAGCCCAAGCCGGTGCGCAAGAAGGTGCCGGCCAAGCTGCCCGAGCTGGCCATGACCACACGCACCTTTTATGTCGGAGTCGTCATCCTGCGCCACATCTACAAGGGCCAGTTCAACGATACCTCGATCGCCGAGATCAAGCCCTCGGCCGTCTGGGGCGAGCTGTAGCCGCGAGGGTTACTTGCGGCGCCGGCCGCCGCGACCGCGGCCGCCGCGCTTGCCGCCGCCACCGGCGCCACCACCGCCGCCGCCGCCGTCGATGTTGCGCACGTATTCGATGAACGCAGCCCGGTCGTCCAAGATGTTGTGGTAGGACTTTTTGTTGGACTTGCGCCCGCCGCCCCGCCGCCGGTTGCCGCCCTTGGCATCGGCGTCTGCGCCGCGGCCGCCCGCGCCCGAACGCAGCTTGCCGGTCGATTTGATGGCCACGCCGGTGTTGATCAGCTCGGCCGCCAGCTGCTCGGGCTCCAGGCCGTCCTCCAGCGCCAGGAAGGCCAGCTCGCGGTGCAGGCTGGGGCTCAGGCTGACGGTCAGCTCGCCGCTGAACTCGGCCCGATCCAGAGGCTGCGGCAGCTCGCGCTCCTCTCCGGCCGCCCGGCGGATCGCCTCGTCGATGGCTTCCTCGGCCTTGGTCAACGCCTCACCGCGCGACGCAGCCTCGGCCTTGACGTCGCCCAGCTCCGGCACCCGGGCCACGAAGTGCGAACGCTCAGGGTCGTAGTGCACCAGAATACGGTAACCGTCGGGAATCATTTCACCCATCTTCTCTTCTTCCTCCGTGAAAGCGCTCTAGCCGATCCGCTGGACCGAGTCGTCCGCCAGAAAATCCACCCATGCTCCTGACCGGCGCCTGCGGCCGGTTGCGACAGCCAAACCGTTTATCCTTGCGCTCCGGACCGGGACCCGGGGAGGGATAGTGGGTCCCCTGGTGCAACGGAGAACTGTTCAAGAGCTAGCACGCTCCACCCGATCTTGTCAATTCAAACCGTTGGTCGCGGGTCAGAAACTCGCCCGGCCGGCGCCCGCATGCTACAATTTCCGACCTGAGCCACGAGGCGCGTCATGACCGACGACCGCAACGCCCGGATCGAACCGGGGCCCAAGCCGACGGTTTTGGGCGGAAAATCGAGTGGGTCCGCACTCGGCTTTGCGCTCGAGTTCCGCGAGCAGACCGCTCTGGTCGGCCTGTCGGAGCGCGCGCTGGGCGCCGGGCTGCGCATCGACGGGCTCGAGCTCGAGGTGCCGGACATCACCTTCCCCTTCGATGTGGCCGGTGGCGCCGATCAGTTTCGCCACCGGCGTTGCCGGCTGCGCCGGCTGGAGCTGTCGGCCACCGGCAGCGGGCTGGCCGACCGGCTGCGCGAGCTGCTGGCACCGGAACGCTTCGGTATCGAGCAACCCGACCTGACGCTGGGCCCGGCCGAGGGGTGGCTGAGCGGCGTGTTTCGGGTCGGGCGCCAGCGGGCGCCCTTCAGCGCCCGGTTCCACCTGGACACCGGCGACGGGATGCAGTTGCGCTTCGCCTTCCACGACGTGCGTCTGTTCGACTGGCTGCCGGTGCCCGCCAGCGCCCTGGTGGCCCAGCTGGCGCGGGCGTTGAAGCCTCTGCGCTTCGAGCAGCCGGCGCCGTTCGTCTTGGCGGTGCGGCCGGTGGCCGATCTGCTGCGCTGGCTGCTGCCGATTCATGGCTGGAAGCTGCCCGAGATGCGCGGCCTGCGCCTGGATCGGGTGACCATCGCCACCGATCGCATCCGCCTGGCCACCGCCCTTTTTCCCGACGAGTTGCCGGCCCCCGACGCGGACGGTGATGCCGCCTCGCAGCAGCGGCGGCAGCTGGCCGAACGCGAGGCGCTGGTGTTCCGCGAAGGCGTCGCCCTCTATGATCAGGCCGAGCAGGCCCTGGCCGCCGGACAGCTGGAGGAGGCGCGCAGCTTGTACCTGAACCGGGGCGAGGCCGAGCCGACCCACCCGCTGGCGGCCGTTCGGCTGATGCAGATCGAGCTGACCCGCCCCGACCGCTTCGACGTGCTGCGGGATCGGGTGCGCGATCAGCTGGCCCGTGCGCCCGAGGACGTACAGGCCCTGCTGATGCGGGCGGCCATGCAGGCCAGGCGCGGCCAGGCCGACGCGGGGGTGGCCTACGAGCGGGCGGCGCAGGTCCTGCGCCGGCGGGGCGAGCGCGACGATGCCGTGACCGCCTATCTGCGCGCCGGCGAGCTGCTGGCCGAGGTCGATCGGCAGCGCTCGATCGCGGCGCTGGAGCAAGTGCTGGTGCTCGATGCCGACCGGTTGGACGCGATGCGGTTGCTGGCCGGCGCCTACGAGCAGGCCGGACGCTGGTATCGGGCACTGCGCATGCATCTGCGCCTGGCCCGGCGCTCGGCGACCACCGAGCAGACCGCCGCGCATCAGGCCCGCATGGGGCGCATCTACCTCGAGCAGCTCGGCGATCTGGAGCGGGCCCGCAAGCAGCTGGACGCGGCGTTGATCAACGCTCCGCAGCACCTGGCGGCGCTGGAGCTGCAGGCCGAGGTGCAGCGCCGCCGGGGACAGCCGACCCGGGCGGCGCGCCTGTTGGGCAAGGCGCTCGAACAGCGGCAACAGCGCCGGGAACCGGGGGCCGAGGTCGAACTGCGGCTGCGCCTGGCCCGCCTCTGGGAAGAGGAGCTGGACGATCCGGCGGTGGCCCTGCGCCACTACACCGAGATCCTGGACCAGCGGCCCGAACACCTGGATGCGCTGCACCGGGCCGGTCGGTTGGCGCTGGAGCTGGAGCAGCCGGAGCAAGCGGCCGAGGCCTTCGGGCGTCTGCTGGAGCTGGAGCAGGTGGGCACGGCCCTGCCCGACAACGTGATCAAGTCGGCCGGTATGAGCCTGGGGCGCATCTACCGCGAACGTCCCGACGGCCTGGATGAGGCCCGGCGGCACTACGCCCGGGTGGTGGAGGTCTCGCCCGGCGAGCTGGACGCCTGGCGCGAGCTGGAGGAGATCGATCGCCGGCGGCAGGACTTCGCGGCGCTGGTCGATGTGCTGGAGCAGAAGGCGGTCCTGGTGCACGAGCCGGAGGAGGCCCTGGCGGCTCTGCTGGAGGCGGCCGAGCTGGCCGCCCGGCAGCTCGAGGACGGGCGCCGGGCCGAGCAGCTCTACCGCCGGTCGTTGCAGCTGGAACCGGCTTCCGAGGCCGCTCTGGCCGGTCTGAGCGATTTGCTGCAAGAAGCCGGCCGCTGGGCCGAACTCGAGCGCGGGGTGCTGGAGTCGATCCACGCCGACCTGCCGGCCGCGGTGGCAGCGGCGCGCTGGAGCCGCATCGGCTCCATCCGGGTGGCGCACCTGGGCGATCTCAACGGCGGCCTCGAAGCGCTGTCGCTGGCGGTACGGCTGCATCCCACCGACGGCCGGCTGGTTCGACGATTGCTCGAGTTGCTGCGCGAGCACGGCCGGCACCAGGCGCTGGTGGAGCTGGTGCCGCGACTGGCCCGCGAGGCCTTTGACGCCCGCGACTGGATCGAGCTGTGGCTCGAGCGCGCCCGGCTGCAGGCCGACGAACTGGGCGACGTCGAAGGGGCCATCGAAAGCTACCGGCGGGTGCTCGACGCGGATCCGGAAGCACTGGAGCCCCAGCGGGCGCTGGCGGATCTGCTCTTTGCAGCCGAGCGCTGGTCGGAGGCGCGCCAGGCCATCGGAGCCGTGCTGGAATCGGCGGGCGAGGGCGGCCTGTCCGGTCCGGGACGGACCGATCTGCACCGGCGGCTGGCGGCCATCGAGCTTCAGCTGGGCAACCGCCGCGGGGCCATCGAGCAGTACCGGCAGGTGCTGTCGCGTTACGAGGCCGACGAGGAAGCCGCCGATCGGATCGCCGAGCTGTTGCGCGAGGATCAGCGGTGGGAGGAGCTGGCCGCATTCTACGGCCGGCGGGCCGAGACTGCCAGCGGCGAGGAGGCGGCTGCCCTGCACACCGCCGCGGCCTCCATCTGGTGGGACAAGCTCGATCGGTTGGAGCCGGCCGCCAACCAGTACCGGGCGGCGGTGGATGCGGCTCCCGGCAGCGAGGGGGTCCAGGCCCGGCTGGCCTCGCTGCAGCGGCTTCACACCGAGCTCGGCCACTGGGAGGAGGTGGCCGAGGTGCTGCGGCGGCGGATCGCCATCGCCCAGGCCGAGCAGGTCCCGGCTCTGTCGATGGCCCTGGCCGCGGTGCTGCGCACGCGGCTCGATCAGGAGGCGGCCGCCGCGGCTTGCTGGCGCGACGCCCTGGCCGTGGAGCCGAGCTTTCGACCGGCCCTGGTCGCCCTGGCCGAGCGCTGCGCTGCGCGCGGCGACCACCAGGGGGCCTTGCAGTACGGCCGGCGGGCGTTGCGGGCTTCCC
Organism: uncultured Myxococcales bacterium; assembly: GCA_964454005.1. GTDB lineage: Bacteria > Myxococcota > B64-G9 > B64-G9 > B64-G9 > CAYVQE01. The sequence goes on along the minus strand of CAYVQE010000004.1, from coordinate 65,254 downwards.
GGCCCGAGGTGTCGGCCAAGGCGGCCGCCGAGCTAGATGCCGGCGAGCCCGCCTTCGACCCCGGTCTGCCGACCGAGCGCCGGGCCGCCCTGGCCTTGTTGACCGCCCGGGCGGCCTGGGCGATCGACGACAGCGACAGCGCCCTGGAGTTCTATCGGCTGCACCTCGAGGCCTTCGCAGACCGCGGCTGGGCCGAGGTGGAGCCGGAAGCCCTCGAGCGGCTCGAGCTGCTGCTGCGCAAGGCCCGCGGGTACGAGGAGCTGGCCCGGCTGTACCGGCGCTGGCTCAAGACCGACCTGCTGGCCGAGCGCCATCCGGGCATCCGGCGGTCGCTGGCGCTGCTGTTGTACGAGCACCTGGACGATCCCGACGAGGCCATTCAGCTGCTGGCCGAGGTGGTCCGCGGCCAACCGCAGGACCAGCCCGCGGTGCGCGATCTGTTGAGCATGTTGCGGCGCTCGTCGCGCTGGGAGCAGCTGGCCCGGTTGCTCGAGGAGCAGTGGTCGGCGGCCGCGGACGAGCACGAGCGCATCGAGCGGCTGGAAGAGCTGGCCGAGCTGTACCAGCTGCGCCTGCACGATCCGGCCAGCGCCATCGAGCACCTGCAGCGCCTGTTGCAGATGGGCTACCTGCCGGCGCGGGAACGGCTGCTGGCCATCTACCGCCAGGAGGACATGGTCGCCGAGCTGGCCGACCTGTTGGCCGAGCTGGCCGAGGAGCAGTCCGCATCGGACCCGGCCACGGCGGCCGAGATCTGGGCCGAGCTCGGCCACCTGCTCCGCGATGAGCTCAATCGACCCGAGCGCGCGCTGGCCGCCTTCGAACGGGCCTTCGATACGATCCCATCCGACGACCACCGCGAGATCGTGTTGGAGCTGCTGCGCGAGACCGGCACCCCGGAGCAGTTGGCCGATTTCCTGGCGCGTTCCGCCGACGACGCCGAGGAGCCGGCGCTGCGCCGGACCCTGCTGTTGGAGCGGGCCGACGTCTGTCTGATCCAGCTGGAGGACGTGTCCGCAGCGCTGTCGGCCATGCGCGAGGCGTTGGCGATCGAGCCCGAGGAGGCCATCGCCCGCCGCGCCCAGGCGCTCTACGAGGAGATCGAGGATTGGGCCCAGGTGGCCGACATGCAGGAACTGCTGATCGATATGGCCGACGGGCCGGCCAGCGCCGCGCAGCGGTTGCACCGGCTGGGCGGGCTGTACCGCGATCGGTTGCAAGCGCCCGAGCGGGCCATCGCCGCATTCGAAAAGGCCGCCGAGCTGGACCCGTCCTGGCTGGAGCCGAACCGGGCCCTGGCCGGAGTGCTGACCGACCTGCAGCGCCATGCCGAGTTGATCGAGGTCAAGACCCGCATCGCCCAGGCCGTTCCGGAGCGCCAGGAGCGCAGCCGCTATCTGCGCGAAGCCGCCGGGCTGGCCTTCGACGCGCTGGATGAGCCCGAGCGCGGGGTCGAGCTGCTGCAGCGGGCCGCGGAGCTGGCCCCCGATCCGGCGCCGGTCTGGCTCGAGCTGGCCGATCGGCTGGAGGCGTCGGGCGAACTCGCCGAGGCGGCCGACGCGCTGGAGCGGCTGCTGGCCCCGGAGGGCGAGCTGCTCGAGATGAGCGACGGCGGAGAGAGCCCGGCGGCGCTCTACCGGCGCATCGCTTCGCTGCGGCGGGCTTCCGGTGACGCGGTGGCCGCCATCGCCGCCTACGAGCGCACCCTGCGCCAGGAGCCCTCGGACGGTGAGTCGGCCCGGGCGCTGGAAGCGCTCTACCGGTCGCACGACCGCCACGAGGACCTGGCGCAGATGCTGACCGATCTGGCGCGCCGGCGGGCCGGGGTCGAGGCGGCCGAGACCTGGCTGGCGGTGGCCGAGGCCTGGTCCGATGCCGGTGATGCCGAGACCCAGGAAGCGGCCTTGCAGAGTGCGCTGGAGGCGGCGCCGGAGCATGCCGAGGTCAACCGACGGATGGCCGGCTGGCTGGAGGAACACGCCGAGTGGGCCCGGCTGCTGGAGCTGTTGCAGGGATTGGACGATGGGCTGCTGGCGGAGGAGGCCCTGATGCGGGCCGGCCTGGCCTGCTACGAGGGCATCGTCACCGCGCCCGCGTCCGACGCCCAGGAGCTGGCGGCGGCGCGGCTGATGCTGCGCATCGATCCGGTGCACCTCGAGGCGCTGGGGCGCGCGGCCCGGCTGGCCGAGGCGGACGGCCGGGCGGAAGAGGCCGAGGACCTGCTGCGCCGGCTCGACGGGCAGGCCGATCGGCTCGAGCCCGACCAGCGGTTCGATCTGGACATGCGCCTGGCCCAGCTCGACTTCAACCGCGGTCAGTCCGAAAAGGCGGAGACCCGCCTGAAGCGCTGCATCGCGCTCAGACCGGACGATCCCGAACCACGCGCTTTCCTGCACAAGCTCTACGCGGGCGGTGAGCGCTACGGCGATCGGGTGGCGCTGCTGCTCGACGAGGCCGAACGGGCCACCAGTCCCGAGGAGCGATTCGCCAAGGTCCACGCAGCCGCCCGCCTGATGGAGGAGGATCTCGGCGACCCGGAAGGCGCCTCGCGGCTCTATCTGCGCTTGACCGAGCAGCAGCCAGACAACCTGGAGGCCTGGCGGCGGCTGGCGGAGCTGTACCGGCTGCTCGAAGAGCCGGTCGAGCAGCGCCGGGCCCTGGTCCGCGTGGCCGAGCTGATCGATGGCGACGAGCACTTGCGGGCGCTGCGCAAGGTGGCTCGCCTGTCGAGCGATGTGCTCGAATTGGAAGAAGCGCGCCAGGATCTCGATCGGCTGCTGGCCGCGGTGCCCGGCGACCCCGAAGCGCTCGATCGGCTGATCGCGCTCGACCGGCGCGAGGGGGCCCGCGACGAACTCAGCAGACACCTGGCCCAGCGTATCGATATCACCACCGATCCGATCGCCCAGGCCGGTTTGCTGCGGGAACGCGCCGGGCTGCTGGTCGCCAGGCCGGAGCGGCGCACCGATGCCATCGCCGTGTTCGAACGCCTGCGCGAGCTGCTGCCGTCGGACGACGAGCCCCTCCAGGCCCTGGAGGGGCTCTACTCGGATGACGAACGCTGGTCCCAGGCCGCCGAGGTGTTGGAGCGGCGGATCGGGCTAGCCGGCACCGAACGCGAACGCGTACCGCTGCTGGGCCAGCTGGCGCGTATGCGCGCCGAGCGGCTGGATGACGCCGCCGGAGCGGTGGACGCCTGGCGCCGGGCGGCCGCGCTGGAGCCGGCCAACCGCGAGCCCCTCGAGCAGCTGCGGCGGCTGGCGACCGAACGCGCCGACGACGAGCTGCTGGTCGAGGCGCTGGAGTCGCTGGCGGCCCGCGCCGAGAGCGAGACCGAGGAGTGCGAGCTGCGCCGGGCCGCCGGCCTGTTGCACTGGGAGGCCGACCGCGGCGAGGAGGCCGGCCGGGCTTTCGCCCGGGTGCTCGAGCTGCGCGAAGACGACGCGGTGGCCCGGCGCTTCAGCGCCCGGTTGTCGTTCGGGCGCGAGCCGCGCAGTGCCAGCAGCCACTTGCGCTGGTTGGCCGACCACACGGAGCTGCTGCCGGCGAGCGAGGAGCGGGTCGTTCGCCGCCAGCTGGTCGAGGCCCTGGCCGAGGCCGAGCCGACCGAGCGCATCGCCGCATTGGAAGCTCTGCTGGAGCTGGAGCCCGAGCCCGAGTCGGCCCGCGCCCTGGCGGCGCTGTATCGAGAGGTCGGCGATCGGCCGGCGCTGGCGGCGCTGCTTTCGCGCATCGGGGAGATGGAGGCCGAGGCGCCCGCCCCGGAGACCTGGATCGAGCGGGCCGACCTGTTGCTGCAGGAGGGCCAGCCGGCCGAGGCGGCGGCGGCCATGCAGCGGGCGCTTGATCTGGAAGGTCCCCATCGGCTGGAGCTGGCCCGCAGGCTGGCCCAGCTCCAGCTGCGCAACCTGGACGATCGAGAAGCGGCCCGCACCAGCCTCGAGCAAGCGCTCGAGCTGGCGCCCGAAGACCGCGGCATCATGGAGCAGCTGGTGGATCTGCAGCTGGCGGCCGGGGACGAGGCCGATGCGGCCGCGCTGCTGGAGCGCTGGCTGGAGCAGGTCGAGCCCGAACGGGAGGCCGAGGTCGCCCTGCGGCTCGGGCGGCTGCACAAGCAGCTGGGCCGGGCCGAGGCGGCCCGCGAAGCGCTGGAGCGTTCCATCCGGGCCGCGCCGTCCGACCCGCCCGCCTGGGAGCTGCTGGCCGAGTTGGTCGACGATCTGCCCGCGGCCAAGCAGGGCATGTTCTATCTGCGCTGGGCCGGCGGCCCGGCGGCCGGCGCCCGGCGGCCGGAGCTCTACCGCCGCGCGGCCGAGCACCTCGAGCGGGCCGACGACGAGGACAGCGCCTTGCGCGCCCTGCGCGAGGCGTTCCGGCTCGATCCGGCCGACTCGGATTGTTGCGCCCGGCTGGCGCCGTTGCTGCGCCGCCGGCGGGAATGGGACGAGCTGGCCGGGGTGTTGGAGCAGTGGTCCAAGATCGAGCCGCGGCAGGAGCAGCGGGTCGAAATCCTCTACGAGCTGGGCGAACTGGAACGCCAGCGGCTCGACGACGAGGCGGCGGCCCGCGATCACTTGCAGGCCTGCCTCGAGCTGGCGCCCGATCACACCGAAGCGCTGGCGGCCCTGGCCGAGCTGCACCACGCCGCCGGGGATTGGGCGGCCGCCGAAGACTGTTATACGAGGATGGGCGATCGGGCACCGATAGCGCTGGCGCAGCGCCGGGGCGACATGGCGCTGGAACTCGAACGGCCGGAGGCGGCCGCCGAGCACTATGCGCGGGCGGTCGAGCACGAGCCGGAGAATGCGACCGCCCACCTGGGTCTGGTGCGGGCACTGGCGGCGGCGGACGAGGTCGAGGCGGCGCGGGAGGCGATCGACGGCCTGGTCGACGGACCGCTGGACGATTCGGAGCGCGACGCCGCGCTGCGCCGGCTGGAGGAGAGCCTGCCTCCGGGGCCGGTGCGCGCCGCGGTGCTCGGCTTGATCGGTGAGCTGGAGCCGGACGGTGAGCGGCGGGCCGAACTCTGGTTGGAGCGGGCCGAGTTGCTGCGCGAGCAGGGACAGATAGCGGACATGGCGCGCTCGCTGCAACGGGCGCTGGCCATCGACGGGCCCCACCGCTTGCAGGTCGCCAAGGATCTGGCCCGCGTCCAGCTCGATCAGCTCAAGGACGAGCCGGCCGGCCGGCGCAGCCTGGACGCGGCGCTCGAGCTGGCGCCGGACGACCCGGCGCTGTTGAGCGAGCTGTCGGAGCTGTACTGGAAAGAAGAGCTCTGGGATCGGGCGGCCGAGGTCACCGAACGGCTGCTGGAGCTGGCCGAGCAAGAGGCGCTTCCGGGGCTGGCGCTGCGGCTGGGCGACATCCAGCTCGCCCGCCAACAGCCCGAGTTGGCGCGCCCGGCCTTCGAGCGGGCGCTCGAGTTGGACCCGGCCTACCGCCAGGCCTACGAACGGATCGAGCAGTTGATGGCCGAGGAGGCCGACAGCGCCGAGCGGGCCGCGTTCTACCTGCGCTGGGCCCGCGGCCCGGCGGCCGGCAGCGGTCGAACGGCGTTGCTGCGCACGGCCGCGCGCCAGCTCGAACGGGCCGGTGAGGTGGATGCGGCCATCGCGGCTTTGCGCGAAGCCCTGGAGCACGACCGGGACAATCCCGAGCTGGTCGACGCGCTGCTGCTGTTGCTGGGCCAGCAACAACGATGGGACGGGCTGATCGAGGCGCTGCAGCGCCGGATCGAGTTGGAGACGGACGAACAGCGCGTGCTCGCCCTGCACGCCGAGATCGGGCAGATCTATCTGGAGCGGCTGGATGACCAGCAGGCGGCGACCGAGCACCTGGAGGCCTGTCTGGCGCTGGATCCCGATCACGCCGGCTCGCTGGAGCAGCTGGCCGGCATCCGCTACGCCCAGCGGGAGTTCGATGCGGCCGGCGATCTCTACGAGCGGCTCGGTGATCGGGTGTCGAGCGGCAGCCGGTTTTTGGCGGCTTTTCGGCTGGGCGAGATCCGCGAGAGCCAACAGCGCGACACCGAGGCCGTGGAGCACTACCGCCGGGCGGTGGCGGCCAACCCGAGCTTCCTGCCGGCGCGCCAGAACCTGGTGGCGCTGCTGCAGCGCTCGGAGCGCTGGGAAGAGCTGATCGAGGCCGGCCAGGCCCTGCTCGATGCATTGCCGGAGTCAGGTTTCGAGGACATGGCCCTGGCGTTGCAGGGCCGGCTGGCCGAGGCCAACCAGCGCCTGCTGCGCTTCGAGCCGGCGGCGGCCCTGTGGCGCCTTGTGCTGGAGAGCGAGCCCGAGCACCGCGCTGCGCTGCGGGCCCTGTACGCCTACCACACCAACCGCCTCGACTGGAGCGCCGCCGCCGAGATGGCCGAGCGCCGGCTCGCGCTGGAGCCCGATTCACCGCAGCTGGCCGCTGATCTCGAGGCGCTGGGCGATCTGTACCGCGACCGCTTGCAGGCGCCCGGCCGCGCCGAGCGGGCCTACCGGCGTGCCCTGGAGATCGACCGCGAGCGCAGCGGGGCGGCCCGAAAGCTCTGGGACGCCGCCGTCGCCGGCGAGGACTGGGAGACCCTGGTGCAGATCGGCCCGCGGCTGCTGGCGGCCGATCCGGATCCCGAGACCGCGATCGGGATCCACCGCGAGTTGGGCCGCGCCCTGTTGCGGGCGGGCGGCGATCGGGAGGAAGCACTGGGGCACCTGCTGGCGGTGCTGGAGTCCGGTCGGGCCGACCTGGAGCTGATCGAGGAGGGCGCCGATCTGGCCCGCCAGCTGGAACGCTGGGCGCGTTACGCCTCCCTGGCCGGCCAGGCGCTGGAGCACCGCCTGCAGCAGGGGTTGGACCCGGAAGACGCCATGGAGGGCTACCTGGAACTGGCCCGTGTCTACCAGGAGGAGCTGGGCGACGTGACGCGGGCCGCCGCGGCGGTTCGCCGGGCGCTCGAGCTGCATCCGCGGGATCCGGAGCTGCTGCGGCGGCTGGGACACCTGTACGCCAGCAACTTCGACACCTACCGCGAGGCGATCGAGGTCTTCCGCGAGCTGCTCGGCATGGACCCGGGCGACGCCGAGGCATTCCGTTTCCTGGCCCGGCTGGAGGCCGCCCGGGGCGAGGTGGATCGGACCGCTTGCTACTACGCCGGGTTGCGCTTCCTGCAGCCGGCGAACGCCGAGGCGCGGCGCTACCTGGGCTACGTGGGCGCCCCGCGCGAACCCCTGCGGGCCCTGTCCGACGGCAGCTGGGATGATGTGGTGCTGCATCCGCGGGCCGATTGCCTGCTGCAGCGCATCATGGCCGGGCTGGCGCCCTTCATCGAGCAGCTGTTTCCGCCGAATCTGAACCGGTTCCAGCTCATGGGCGGGGTGGTGGAGCCCGAGGAGAATCCCCGGTTGCACCGCAACGTCGAGCAGGCCCGGCGCCTGGTGGCCGGCCGGCCGCTGTCGCTGTTGATCGCCCGCGAGAACGTCTACCAGTCCTGGCTCGAAAGCGGCCAACGGCCGACGCTGATCATATCGAGCGCCGTGCTCGAGCGCAGCGCGCCGGCCGAGCTGCAGTTCTTCATCACCCGTGAGGTGGTGCGGGTGGCCATGGGGTGCGTACTGCCGGCCAAGTTCAACCGCAACGAGCTGCTGCAGCTGTTGGCGGTCATCTCGCGGCTGGTCGAGGTGGACGCCGCCCCGGTGGCCGCGCTGCCGCCGACGGCCGAACAGTACGTGGAGGCCATGCGCCGGGTGACCCCCGATGCGGTGCTGCAGCAGATCCAGCCTCTGGTGCGCCAGTTCGCATTGGAGCCGCGGGCCCACGACACGGATAGCTGGCTGGTCGGCGTTGCGCGGACGGCGGCCCGCGCGGGGTTGTTGGCTTGCGGCGATCTCAACGCCGGTCTATCGGTGCTGACCCGCTTCTCGGCGGCCGCTGGCGGGCGCGAGCTGGCGTTCGTGCCCGACCGGGCCTCGCTGCTGGCCGGCGACGAGGACATGCTGGCCCTGTTCCGCTTCGCCTTCTCCGAGCCCTACTTCAAGCTGCGCCAGGAGCTGGGGCTGGCCGTCGGGGGCTAGTCGAATCGATGCGGCTTACTCGCGCTCCAGGATGATCATCTCGACGCGGCGGTTGAGCGCCCGGCCCTCTCTGGTGTCGTTGGGGGCGATCGGCCGCTCCTCGCCGTAACCGCGGGCCACCAGCCGGTCGGGCGAGATCCGTTTGGCGCGCAGGTAGTCGACCACCGCCTGGGCCCGCCGCTGGCTCAGGCGCAGGTTGTAGGCATCGGTGCCCCGCGAGTCGGTGTGGCCCTGGATCTCCATCTTGGTGATCTCGGGATACTGCTGCAGCGTGGCGGCGACCTGATCCAGCACCGAATAGGACTTGGGCTTGACCTTGGCCCGGTTGGTCTCGAAGTGGATCTTCTCGCGCAGCTCGATCGCCTGGCGCTTGACCCGGATCTTGATGTCGGATTTCTTGGGACAGCCGTCGTACTTCTTCGGCCCGCGCTTGGTCGGGCACAGGTCCACCCGGTCGGGGATGCCGTCGTCGTCGCTGTCCTCTTCCGGGCAGCCCTCGTTGGCGGCCGGCCCGGGCTCCTGCGGGCAGCGATCGATGCGGTCGCGCAGGCCGTCGCCGTCGCTGTCGCGGGCTTCGGGGCAACCGTTGTTGGAGACCGGGCCGGGCTCCTGCGGGCAGTGGTCCTCCCGATCGACCAGGCCGTCGCCGTCCTGGTCCGGCTCGGGGCAACCGTCATTCGACTCCGGGCCCCAGGTGTCCGGGCATTCGTCCTTCTCGTCCGGCACCCCGTCCTCGTCCCGGTCGGCCGGCGGTCGGATCACCTTCACCCCGCCGAGGCCGAAGGTGTAGCGCACCACCGGATAGATGCTCAGCGCCACGTCGCCGCGCATGGGCAGCACCATGACGTTGGCCTCGATCCCGAAGGAGAAGTGACGCAGCCAGGTGTAGTACTCCAGCCCGCCGCCGGCCAGGATGGCCAGGTCATCGTCGCCGGCCGCGGCCACCCCGTCGACCCGCTTGGGGGCGGTGAACAGATAGCCGAGCCCGGCCTGGGCGTAGAGGTAGAAGCGCTCGGTGGCCAGCAACGCCAGCGATGCCCCGCCCCAGACCAGCCGCTGTTCGAAGTCCATGTCCACCGGATCGCCCCGGTCGTTGGCCGAGCGGGCGGAGTAGATGTGATCGGTGAAGCCGATCTTGGCCCGCAGGATCCAGGTGATGTCGTAGCCGATCTCCAAACCGGCCAGCAGCCCCGGATTGAGGCTGTCGACCGGAGCGTTGAAGTCGTAGCACAACCCCAGCTGGCCGCCGACTGCCAGGCCCTTCTCGACCTCCTCGATGACCTGGACCTTGGGCGCATCGGCAACGGCCGTGCCCAGCCACAGCAGGGTCAGCAAGCCCAGCGCCGCAATCGACCTCGCTCCCGCCATCGTCCCTCATCCAAATTGCACCACTCGCTCCTGTATACCCCAGGGCGACAAGGGTTTCAAACTCTCGGCCGGCTTCAGCCGCCCATCGGCCCGGTGCACGCTGTTGCGAGCCGTATCGTTCTGTGGCAACCTGATTTCCATCGCGGATCGAGGCATCTCGGCCGCCGCAAAGCAGGGCGGCCGCGCGTGGAGCCGGCCAGACGAACGGGTGCGGACTTGGATGGCGAAGCGGGACAGGCGTCGGAGCGCAACACGGCCCCCGGCGAAGAACCGGATCGGCTCGGCCAGCTCGAGCAGCTGGTCGACGTGCTGTTGGCGGTCGCCTTGCGCGGCCGCCTGCTGCCGGCCGAGCGGCGGCTGGTCAAGCGGCATCTCGAGCGGCGCAAGGCCGAGCAGCGCGAGAGCCGGCGCCGCCGCGTCGAGCGGGAGGGGCCGCGTTGCCCGGCCTGCCGGCTGGTGATCCCCGACCCCGCGGCCGAGCGCTGCCCCCACTGCTCGGTGCTGCTGGCGGTGGCCCGCCGCGAGCGGTCGGGATGAGCCCGGTCGGCCATCATCCAGGTTCGGGAGGCGCGATTTGCAGCTCGAGCTGATCGAGAAGCTGGCGGACGAGAACCTGTACGAGCTGCACGTGGCCCGGTTGCGGACGCCGACCGGCCCCCGGCTGGTGTCCGCCCGGCGCCTCAAGCGCCAGGCCGGCGCCGTGGCCGACATGCCCGAGAAGCTGCGCCGGGCCTTCGCCGCCGCGGCCGCGGTCCAGCACCCCCACCTGTTGCCGCCGCTCGGGCTGTACCGGGCCGACGGCAGCCTGTGGTGGCTGAGCGCGCGGACCGAGGGCTTCGATCTGGCGACGGTGTTCGCCAGGCTGGCCTCGCGCGAGGTGCGCATCACCCCGCCGCGCACGCTGCAGGTGGGCGTCGACCTGGTGGCCGGCCTGGCCGCTCTGCACACCGCCGGCCACGCCCACGGCGGCCTGGGGCCGCGGGCGGCCCTGATCGACCCGGAAGGGGTCTGCCGGCTGGACGCGGTCGGGCTCGAAGCGGTCCTGATGCGCGAGCGCGAACTGCGGCGGCTGGCCCGCCGCGGGCGGGCCGAGCAGCTGGCCCCCGAGGTGGTCCAGGGCCGCGGTCCGGAAGCGGCCGGCGACGTGTTCGCGGTGGCCGCGTTGATCTACCAGCTGCTGACCGGCCAGCCGCCCCTGGGCGGGCAGCAGCGGGGCGTGTCCACCCGCCACCAGGCGGTGCGCCCGCCGTCCAAGGTCAACCGCTCGCTGCCCTACGCCTGCGACGCGGTGTTCGTCAAGGCGCTGGCGGTCGCGCCCCGGCAGCGCCACGCCGATGGAACGGCGCTGGGCAATGCCATGGATCAGCTGCGCCGCTCCCTGGTCGACCGGCCGCAGGAGACGCGCGCCGGCGTGGCCGAGTTCATCACCAACCTGTTCCCCAACGAGGCCAAGGTGGCCGGCATGCCCGGCACTCTGCAGCGCCCGGCCCGCGGCGGCGCCCTGGAAATCGAGCCCGCCTTCGCCAAGGCTTCGGCGGGCAGGCCCGCCCAGGCCTCCGGAGAAGAAGTGGCCCCCGCGGCCGATTCGCCACCGGCGTCCGGGGCTACAGCCGAGGCGGCCTATTCACCACCGGCGCCCGGGGCTACAGCCGAGGCGGCCTATTCACCACCGGCGCCCGGGGCTACAGCCGAGGCGGCCTATTCACCACCGGCGCCCGAGGCGGGCCTGCCCGCCGAAGCCTTGGCGAAGGCGGGAGATTGGGGCATTCCCGAAAAGGCCGAGCCGATCGAGGACGACGGGGCCGGGCAGGTGGCGGCGGTGGCCGGGTTGGTGGACGATTCCTGGCCGGCCGGCGAAGAGGACACGCCGGCCGCCGCGCCGGCTGCACCGGCTGAGCTGGACACCGGCGAAGCGGACGATGAGCTGGAACAAGCCGGCGACACCGCGGTAATGCCGATGGCGGCGGTGCACGGCGGCGGTCCGCCACCGGCGGCGGGTGCGGCCGAAGCGAGCGTCGCCGAACCGGCCGGCCCGTCGCGGGCGAAGCCGGCCGGCGAGCCGGAGGCGGGACCGGCCGCTGCGGAAGCTGCCGGGACCCGGCCGGATTTGCCGGCGGCCAGCGTACCCGCCAAGCGGCCGCCCTGGAAGCAGCCGGCGTTTATGATCACCGCCGGGCTGCTGGCGCTGGTGGTGCTGTCGCTGCTGCTGATGGCCGGCGGGCTGCTTTCGGGCGAGCCCGAGGTGGGCCCGACCGGCCCGCCGGCCGGGCCATCCTCGCTGATCGGCTTTCTGTCGGTCGAGGTCGATCGGCCGGTGCAGATCACCCTGGATGGGGAGCAGGTGCCCGGGCGGAACTCGATCGAGCGCAAGGTCATCCGGGCCGGGCGCCACCGGGTGATCATCGAGGACCTGGCCGGCCGGCCGCTGTTGGACGAGGTGATCGAGATCCGCGCCGGGGAGCATGAGAAGCTGCGGCTGGTGGTGCCCCCTGGTGCCGGTGCTGCGGGGCCGGCCGCGGATCCGAAGCCGGCGGCGGAGGCGGTGGCCGGGGAGGCGGCCGAGCCGACCATCACCGTCGAGCCGGTGGCCCCGGCCGGCTCGAAACCGGCCCGCGTCGAGCGCCGCCGGCGCAAGCGAGGCAAACGGCGCCGCCGGCAGCGGGTCAAACGGCGGCGGAAGCGGCGATGAGCGGTGGGCCCATAGAGCTGGTGGTCGTCGAGGACGATCCGCGCATGATGAAGACGCTGGTGCGCCTGCTCGGCTCCTACGAAGAGCTGCAGGTGGTCGGCAGCGCCATGTCCGGCGAGGCGGCGGTCGAGACGGTGGCGGCCCTGCGGCCCCAGCTGGTGCTGCTGGACCTGGAACTGCCCGGCATCGACGGGCTCGAGGTCACCAAGCGCGTCAAGGCCGAGCTGAGCGATGTCGAGGTGCTGATCCTGACGTCGTTCGAGGACGAGGTGAAGGTCTACCAGGCCATCCAGGCCGGCGCCGGCGGCTACCTGGTCAAGCGATTGGCCATGGACAAGCTGCGCGGTGCCATCCGCGACGTGCTCGACGGCGGCACCGTGATCGAGCCCCGGCTGGCCCGGCGCTTCTGGAACTACTTCCAGAGCGTGCAGTCGCAGGCCGAGCCGGCCGAGCCGGAGCTGCTCGAGCCCGTCGAGCGCGACATCCTGCAGATGGTGGCCCGCGGCCTGACCAACAGCGAGACCGGCGACGTGCTCGAACTCGAACGGCGCACCGTGCGCACCCACCTCGGCCACATCTACCGCAAGCTCGGCACCAACTCCCGCGCCGAGGCGGTCACCATCGCCCTGCGCAAGGGCTACATCACGATCTGACCGCGCGCCGCCGGCGCCGCATCACCAGCCCCAGGCCCAGCAGGCCGAGCAGCAGCCCGGCCCCGGCGCGGCCCTCGGTGGCGCAGCCGCAGCCGTCTGTGGACTTGTCGCAGGTCCAGCCGTCGCCGTCGCGGGCCAGCTCGTAGCCTCCCTTGCACACCGGCGCGCAAACGGTCTCGCCGTCCCAGATGACCGACTGCTGGCCATCGGGGCAATCGCCGCCGCCGTCCGGGTCCACCCCGCCATCCGGGTCGGTGCCGCCGTCGGGCTCCACCCCGCCGTCCGGCTCGGTGCCTCCGTCCGGCTCGGCAGTGGCCACGTTGCCGCGCAGGCTGTACTCGGTGTTGCCCTGGCCGCGGTTGACCGGGTGGAAGTAGTAGGTGTGGCCGGGCTCGAACGGGATTTCGGGATCGTCGAGCTCGATCAGGCCGAACTCCTCCAGCATGAAGTCGTAGGTCGAGCTCAACCCGCCCATGTAGCTGAAGCTGTGCTCCACCGGCTGGTCGACGCGCACCAGCAGCACCACGTCGCCGCCCATCAGGCCCGGGCTGCTGAGCTGCAGCTCGAGGCTGACGGCGTTGGCGGGTAGCTCCAGGGTGTAGTGCAGCTCGGCCGGCACGAACTCGAGCATGTTGGCGTACTGGCCCAGAATCTGCTTGCCGTAGACGAAGCCGGTGTGGGCCTCGCGGCGGATGGGGATGAAGCGGGTGCAATCGTCGATGCCGCGCTCGGCGGCCATGGCCTCGATCTCGGCCACCTGGGCGGCTGTGAGTACCTCGCCGGCGCGCTCGATGTAGACCGCGGTGGCGGTGGGGAAGTCGGGCTCCTGCGGAAAGTGGCTGATCACGTCCAGGTACAGCGGGTCGATCGCCTCGGCGCCGTAGCGCTCGCGCACCGCCCAGGCGAAGCCGCTCCAGACCATGCCGTCATCGTGGCCCTCGCCGTACAGCCCCTCGGGGCAGGTCAGCTCGTTGTCCACGTTGCGCAGGTGGCCGTCCGGGAAGTGGGCCGGCAGAAGCGAGGCGAAGTACTCGCCCAGCGAGGGATCCCCGAGCGCGGCGCAGGAGAAGTAGTCGGCGGTGGCCTCGTTGAGCGACAGGCCGTAGAAGACCGGCCCGTACTCGTCCATGTTGAACATGCCGGACTGGGAGTACTGGCCGAAGACGTGGTGGCCGTACTCGTGAAAGATGACGTCGTTGTCCAGCGCCAGGTCGATGTCCTGCCACTGGCCCATCATGATGGCCGGCCCGCCGCCGAAGGCCTGCTCCTGCGGGCTGAAGTAGGCGTTGGGGCCCATCTGGGCGGCCATGGGGTAGTTGACGCCCACGGTCAGCGGATCGGGCTCGGCGCCGATGGCGGTGATGAAATCGTGGACCGCGTTGATGCCGTAGTATGCCTGCACCTCGACGAAGGCGTCGTCGTCCAGGGTGGGGTCGTTGGCGCCGGTGGGTTCGATCAGGTAGTCGCCGTTGGCGTCGGGCATGGCCAGCTGGCTCTGGCTGTTGCAGGAGCCCTCGCTGGAGCCGGTGCAGTTGAACACCTGCACGTGCTCGCCCTGCAGGTGGGCGTCGGAGGTCAGGTGGTCGAGCTCGACCTGCTCGTAGGTCTCGTCGCGCACCGGGTTGGAGGGGTAGGCGTAGCCGACCGCGCCGGGGGTGCGGCCGTAGCGCCAGACGATCTGGCCCTGTGGGCCGACCACCACGTAGGTGAAATCGCCCAGCGGCACCGCGCCCGGCACGGTGACCAGGTGGGCCTTGACCAGCTGGCCGCCCGTGAGCAGCCAGGCCGTCTCCAGCCGCGGCGTACCGCGCAGCGAGCCGGCGTGGGCCCGGCGCGCCAGGGCCAGCGCCTGTGCGGGCGAGCACAGCTCCGCCTGCCGCGGCAGGCCGGCCACCGGCCTGAGGCCGTTGACCACCAGCTTCAGCCGCTCGGTGCGGTCGAAGGAGCCGACCAGCCCGCGGCCGTGGACGCGCAGCCCGTCGAGCCGCTGCTCGGCCTGGACCACCCGCCCCAGCGGGGTGTCGACCACGCGCTGCACCACCACCTGCGAGCCGGCATCGCCCGGCAGCAGCAGCCCCCGGTAGCGCGCGACAAAGGCGCCGGTGCGCTCGGTCGGCCCGGCGCCCGGCAGGCTGAGCTGCAGCCCGCCGATCAGCCGCGGCCCGGCCGCCCGCACCCCGTCGAGCAGCCGCGGCGCAGCGCCGTTGTCGTCGGTCAGCCGCTGCAGGGCCTCGCCGGCGCCGGCGGTGATCGGCAGGGTGGACAGGCTCAATCCCATGACCAGGGCAATGACACTGCGCATGATTCGCTCCCTCTTCAAGGGACCTCCGAGGCGGGGTCCCGACCGTGCAGCGACCGCTTTTCTCGCGGCAATTCTTGCAGGGGCCATGAGCGGACGTCAAGGGACAAGAAGAGCAAGCCCTTGAATTGTAAGGTTTTGTATTACTAGTAGGGCGATGTGGTCACAGGTGCGGCCGGTCAGTCTTCGTCCTCGGCGCCGACCTCGGGCGTGATCACCAGCCGCACCGCACCCAGCCGGCCCAGCTCGCGCTGGACGCCGATCCAGTGGTTGATGCGCTGCTGCAGCTCGTTGGTCGAGGCCACCCGCTCGGTGGTCACCCCGTTGCCGAAGGGGCTGTGCAGCTTGACCACCACCGCGTAGCGGTTGGCATCGACCGCCACGAAGGACTCGTCGCGCTGGTGCTGGCCGGAGGAGCGCTCGAAGCGTTCCAGCAGGTGGTGGATGCGCTCGGCCAGCTGACCGGCGTCCTGCTCGCTCGTGCTCATCGATGTCGCCTCCCCGCCATGCATCGCGCTAGAGACCCGCGCGCCTGGCTCCGGCCATGGTAGCGGTTCCAGCGCCGCTTGACCAGCCCCGGGGCCTCGAGCCGAGGTCCGGGGGCACCTTGACGCGGGCGTGAGCGGGCGTTATCTTGGGTGCGCTTGGAGTTCACTGCTCTGCGTTGCGACTGGGAGGTCGAGCGATGAGACGCTGGTTTGGAATGGCGATCGCGCTGTTGGGTTCTATGAGCCTGCTGCTGTCCACCGGTTGTCCCAAGCAGGAGACGGTGGCCGACACCCCGGAGGAGGGCGAAGAGCAGCCCGATCCGGGCCCCGGAGGCCCCAAGCCGCCCACGGATCGCTAGGTAACGCCAACGGCCAGGCCCGGTCTGTCGCCCCTGCCCGCTGCGCCACCGGCGGACCGCCCGCTTCAGCCCTGCAGCACCTCTTACCCCGCAGCATGCCGTGACCGCTTTGCCCCTCGACCGTAGCGCGCCGCTTGCGCGCAGTGGCATAGACGTGCGGCCCTGTCGAGCCATCTGCGGGATCCGGCTGCAGGCCGGGAGGGTGTGGTGCGGGCACGAAAAACCCTCCCCCGCAGGCTGCGGGGGAGGGGGATTCGGCTAGCTCAGCCCGTGCCGCTTAGTGCGGTACGGAGCAGTTGAACAGGCACACGGTGTCGGTGCAGTTGGCGTCCAGGCACCAGCACGAAGCGTTGCCACTGCAAGGAGTGTCTGCACCACATCCGGTCTGGGCGTCGGCCGGGATGTTGCCGTCCGGCAGCACGCAGGAGTGGTTGCCCGCTTCGGTGATCTCCTGGCAGTCCTGGCCGTCGGGGCAGGTGCCGCAGTTTTCGATGCACACGGTGTCGGTGCAGTTGGCGTCCAGGCACCAGCAGGAGAAGTTGCCGTTGCAGGGGCTGTTGGCACCGCAGCCGGTCTGGTTGCCGGCCGGGATGTTCTCGCCCTCCATACAGCCGGTGACTTCCTGGGCCAGCACTTCGCAGCTCTGGCCGGCCGGGCACAGGTCGCCCGAGGCGCAGGCGCCGTCGAAGCACACCTCGCCGTTGGCCGCGCAGTCCACGCCGGCCACGAAGGTGCCGGCCTGGCACTCCATGACCACGTCGCCGTCGCAGTAGGCCTGGCCGGCGGTGCAGGGGCCGTCCAGCGAGCAGTTCTCGATACACACGCTCTGGCTGCATTCCTCGTTCAGGCAATAGCAGGTGTTGTTGCCGCTGCAGCCGTCCTGGGCGCAGTCCTCCTCGGCGCCCTGCGGGATGTTGCCCTCGAAGGTCGTGCAGCCGAACTTGCCGTTGCCGGTGATGTCGCTACAGAGTTGACCCGACGGGCAGGTGCCGCAGTTGGTCACGCAGACCGTGGTCTGCTCGGCATCGAGGCAGGTGGCGTTGCCGTCGCAGGGGCTCTGCTCGCCGCAGCCGGTCGGGGCGTCGCCCGGGATCTCGCCGCCCTCGGTGCAGCCCAAAAAGCCGCTGCCGGTCACGTCGGTGCAGTCCTGGCCGTCGGGGCACTCGTCGCCGCTGCCGCCGGGGATGCAGGCGCCGCCGGAGCAGACTTCGCCGCTGTCGGCGCAGTCCTCGGTGTTCTGCCAGTCGCCGTTGGCGTCGCAGGTCTGGAGCATGGAGCCGTCGCAGCGGGTGTCGCCCTGGGCGCAGCCGCCGGCCGGCTGGCACTCGCCCTGGTAGCAGATCTCGCCGTTGTCGGCGCAGTCGGTGGTGTCCTGCCAGGTCTCGTTGGCGTCGCAGGTCTGGACCACGGTGCCGTTGCAGCGGGTGTCGCCCTGGGTGCAGCCGCCGGCCGGCTGGCACTCGCCGTTGAGGCACTCCTCGCCGTTGTCGGCGCAGTCGGTGCCGTCGACCCAGGAGCCGCCGACGCAGTTCTGGACCACGGTGCCGTCGCACTGGGTGTCGCCCGGGGTGCACTCCTGGCCGCCCACGCACTCGCCGTTCTGGCAGGTCTGGCCGTTGTCGGCGCAGTCCACATCTTCCTGCCAGGCGCCGCCGACGCACTCCTCGACCACGTCGCCGTTGCAGCGGGTCTCGCCATCGGTGCAGCTGGCATCCGTCTCGCACTCGCACGAGGTCTGGTTGCAGGTCTGGCCCGCCGGACACTCGTTGGGGCAGGTGCCGCCGCAGCCGTCGTCGCCGCAGCACTTTCCGGAGCAGGCCGCGGCGCACTCGCACTCGCCGGTCTGCAGGTTGCAGTAGTAGTTCTCGCCCAGGTCAGCGCAGTCGCTCGTCTTTTTGCAGCCACCGCCGTTGTCGCCGCCGCCGCAGTTGATGGCGAACAGACCCACGGCCGCGATGGCCAGCATTCCGCTACACAGTCCAAACCACTTCTTCATTCTTCTTCCTCCTTGCCGAGTTGTTGCCCAGCGGTCAATCGAATCGTCGCAACACTTCCGTCGATCGGATTCCATTTTGTCACTGCGAAGTCGCCCAATACTAGGGGGTCTCGGCCGGTCTGTCAAACACGAATTTCCACCGCTTGTGGGCGGGAAAGGCGGAATCGGCATCCGGCCGGTATACTCTAGATTCCGGGTATGGCACTGCCGGCGATCGCCGCGGACGAATCCCCTGTCCGGGGGACGGAAATCAGCGCTCGCCGTACCAGGAGCCGTCGTTGATGTCGGCCTCGAAGACGATGTCGAAGGTGCCTTCCCAGTGGCCGTCGCCGCTGTCCTCGTGGTTGGGGTAGCCCAGCTCGGTGGCGTAGGGCGGGTCGCCCGGCAGGGTGGTGATGGTGGCCCAGCCGTCGAACTTGAGCACCTTCCAGCCGACGCCGATCTGGTTCAGCAGCCCCTCGAGCAGCTCGTAGGCGCTGGGCTTGAGGTTCTCGCAGGTCTGGATGACGTCCGGCGGGTTGCCGAAGAAGCCGCCCGGCCAGATGTCGTTGACCAGGTTCTGGATGGCCTGGCAGTCGATGATGTCCATCAGGGCGTCTTCCAGGTTGTCGTAGTCGGTGAAGATGTCGACCAGCAGGTCGATCAAGAAGACCACGAACTTGCTGAACTCGATCTTCACCTGCCGCGGATCCACGGCCAGGGTGTAGGTGGTGAAGGCGCCCGAGTCGTCCACGTTGACCTTGGCTGTAAACGGCAGCACCTGCAGCCCCACGTCGCCGAAGGCCAGATCCTGGCGCGAGATGTCGATGGTGGCGCAGTCCGGGAAGCCGGGCTGGTTGTAAGGGTTGCAGCCGGCGCCCTGGCCTTCGCAGCAGGCGTCCAGGTAGCGGATCAGGATCTTGTCCCACTGCTCCGAGGCGCTCAGCAGCTCGCGCGGGTTCAGGTGCGACAGCTCCATCACGCCCTCGGCCCGCAGCTCGGACAGCATGTTGCCCAGGTTGTCGAGGATGCTGATCAGGTCGCCGACCCAGTCCGGGATGTACTCGTCGATCAGCCCGCAGAGCAGATCGTCGATGAAGTCGACGCCGGTGATCTCGCAGAAGTTGACGATCTGGTTCAGCGTCGAGACGATGTCGGCGATGCTGGAGGCGAAGTCCGGCAGCGCGTCGCGGATGTTGAAGTAGTGCTCGGTGTACCAGGTGCCGCCGAGTTCCGGGATGACCACGCCCTCCTCGTTGTCCGGGTAGCAGACACCGTTGATGCAGACGAAGCCCGGCGGACAGTCTTCGTCGGTCTCGCAGCCGTCGCCGCCGTTCTGGCACTCGGGTAGCTGGCTGCCCTCGTCGCAGGGGTAGCAGCGGTGGTTCTCGCAGTAGTAGCCCGGCGGGCAGTCCTCGGAGGTGTCGCAGGAGTCGGGCAGGGTGCCCTCGGGCCGGCAGTAGCCGTCCTCGCAGGCGTAGCCCTCGGGGCACTGGTCGTCGTTGGCGCACTCCTCGCCGGCCGGCTCCTGGCAGGAGCCGTTGACGCACTTCTGGCCGTCCGGGCACTCGTTGTCGTTGCTGCAGTCCTGGCGGTTGCGCACCTGGATGGTGAAGGTCACCGTACCCAGCTGCTGCGACTCGCCCTCGGCGGTGACGTAATAGGAGGTGGCGCTGGTGCCGCCCGCGAAGCTGGTCGAGGCCAGCCCGCTCAGGTTGGTGTTGGCCACCGGGGTGACGATCGAGGCGTCGCCCGGCGCCGGCTGGGCGATGGAGAAGGAGATGCCCATGCCGTTGACCGGCGACTGGCTGTCGACGTCGAGCAGCTTGACGGTCAGTTCGATCGATTCGTTGGTATAGGCCACCCGATCGGTCGGGCCCACCGGGTAGAGCTGGCGCACCACCGGCTTGAGCTCGATGGAGAAGTAGACCCCGTCCGGGTCCTCGGGGTGGCGCGCGCGCACCTGGAACTGCCCGGGCTGCTCGCCGCCGGTCAGGGTGACCTTGGCCAGCCCGTTGGCCTCGGTCACCGCGCTGGGCGCCGACAGGCTGCTGTCGCCCGGGTTGCCGATGATCTCGAAGGTGACCGACTCGCCGGCCACCGCCCCGGCGCACTGCTCGAGAAAGACCACCTTGAGGTCGACCGACTCCTGGGGATAGAGCGTGATGAGGGGATCGCCGACCACCGACAGCAGCCGCTGGCCGCCCTGACAGCCGTCCAGGCCGGCATCGCCGTCTCCGTTGGAACTCGATCCGCCGCAGCCCAGGGCCACCAGGCCCAGCGCCAGCGCCAGCGCCAGGGTCAGGGTTGACGAGCACAGGCCCCTGCCATTGAATCGGCCGTGCGACATGGCGTCCTCCTTAGCGAGCAGCGATCCCTCGAACCGAGGTGTTCATCTCATCGATATGACTACGCAACTCGATACTAGCACCGCTGGAAACGCGGTACAAGAGGCTCGAGGCCTGGCCACCGGGTGCGGTTGCCCGCCGGGCCGCGGCGCGTTAAACTGCCGGGTCTCTAGACCGGTAGACCGAGTGGAAAACAACCATCCCGGAGGCATCCCGTGGCGCTGCACCTCGATTCGTTGACCTGCGACACCTGCTCCCGCCGCTTCGCACCGGGCGCGGTCGAGCTGACCTGCCCCGACTGCGGCCCGGATCTGGGCACCCTGACCATGCACTACGACACCGAGCGGGCCGGCCGCGCGCTGAGCCCGGCGGTGCTGGCCGAACGGCGCGAGCCGTCGAGCTGGCGCTACCTCGAGATCCTGCCGCTGGCCGAGCGGCCGGCCGCGCTGCATCCCCGGGTGGGCTGGACCCCGCTCTACGAGCTGCCGGCGCTGGCGCGCAGCGAAGGGGTGGGCCGGCTGTGGCTCAAGGACGACGGGCTCAATCCATCGGCTTCGTTCAAGGACCGGGCCTCGGCGGTGGGCGTGGCCCACGCCATCGAACTCGGCCGCCAGGTGGTCACTGCGGCCTCGACCGGCAACGCCGCCTCCAGCGTCTCGCTGTTCGCCGCCTGCGCCGGGCTGCGGGCGGTGATCTTCGTGCCCGAGACCGCCCCGCAGGCCAAGGTGGCCCAGCTGCTGATGTTCGGCGCCGACGTGCTGGCGGTGCGCGGCACCTATGATCAGGCCTTCGACCTGTGCCTGGAGGCGGCCGAGCGGCCGGGCTGGTACTGCCGCAATACCGCGGTCAACCCGGTGCTCGGCGAGGGCAAGAAGACCGCCGCGCTCGAGATCTGCGAGCAGCTCGGCTTCGAGGTGCCGGACGCGGTGTTCGTCAGCGTGGGCGACGGCTGCATCATCGGCGGGCTGTGGAAGGGCTTCTGCGACGCCCAGGCCATGGGCTGGATCGACCGCCGGCCGCGCATCTACGGGGTACAGGCCGAGGGCTCCGCCCCGCTGGTCCACGCCTTCGAGCGCGGCGATCGGCGGGTCAGCCCCGAGCCGGCCGCCACCTGCGCCGACTCCATCTGCGTCGGCCAGCCGCGCGATCACATCAAGGCCCTGCGCGCGGTGCGCGAGTCCGGCGGCGCCATGCTGGCGGTGCCCGACGCCGCCATCCTCGACGCCATGCGCCGGCTGGCCCGCCAGGGGGGGGTGTTCGCCGAGCCGGCCGGCGCCGCCGGCTTCGCCGGGTTGCGCCGGGCCCGCGAGGCGGGCCTGGTCGGTGACGACGAGCGGGTGGTCTGCCTGGTCACCGGCAACGGGCTCAAAGACGTGGCCACCGCCATCCAGGCGGTGGAGCGCAGCCCGGTGGGCATCGATCCCGATCCAGCCGCGGTGGCGGCCTGGGTGGAAGGCGGCGGGAACGGCTGAGGTGGCGCACTGTCTGTCCATCCTGTTGTGGTTGGCCGCCGCCGGGCTGCAGCTCGGCGTGCGGAGGCGGCCGTGAGCAACGCCCGCCGGCTGCTGGCCCCGGCGCTGGTCTGGGCGCTGGTCTGGGCGCTGGTGGCGCCGGCCGCCGCGGGCACGCCGGAGCCGGCCGACTGGGCGGCGCTCGGCCGTCCGCTCAAGCCCCAGCGCGAGCCGCCGCTGGCCCGGCCCGATCCGATCCTGATGCCGGCGCCGGGGGCGCCGGCGCTGGTCTGCTGGGGCGAGACCTGGGCCGCCACCATCCGCCTGCCCACCGGGGCGGCGCCCGGCCGGCCCGAGGACTGGCGGGCCTGGCTGACCACCCGCACCCGGGGGCCGCTGGACGAGCCGGTGGGCCAGCCGGTCGAGCTGCGCTTCGCGCTGCCGGTGATCGGCGTGGCCCCGGGCCCGCGGCCCGATCTGGCCCGGCTGCAGCTGACCACCCCGGCCACCCCGCCGCGCGAGACCTACCACCTGGAGGTGCAGGGCCCCGGTGGCTTGTCCGGCCAGCGGGTGCACGCGGTGCGCCTGCTGGGCGCCTGCCGCGACGAGCTGCGGCTGGCCGTCATCGCCGATCACCAGCTGCGCGATCCGACCTCGGAGCTGGGCGGCGCCGATCGCAACAACGGCACCTATCCGCGCCGCGGCCGCACCGCGGCCGAGAGCATGCTGCTGCAGGAGGTCGACGAGCTGGCGCTGCGCGATCCGGACCTGGTGCTGCACCTCGGCGACCTGGTCTTCGGCACCGATTACCGCGAAGAGCTGGCCGCCACCCTGCGCGCCTGGTGGCGCCGGCCGCTGGCCAGCTACATGGTGCCCGGCAACCACGACGGCATGGCGCTGTATGCGTTGCGGCTCAAGCAGGGCTGGTGGGCCCGGGCGCTGCGCTCGGTGCGCTGCGCCCGCCACGTGCTGGACGGCGAGGTGACCGCCTGGAAGGTGTTCGAGCTGCTGCGCTGCCTCTACGGCGATTTGAAGGAGATGCTGTTCGAGCAGCTCGACCAGGACGGGCTCGATTACTGGCGGCGCCTGATCGGGCCCACCGACTACAGCTTCGCCCGCGCCGGGGTGCGCTTCATCGGCCTGAACTCGTACGCCGGCAGTCCCGAACGGCGCCACGCCTTCGTGCTCGGCCTGGACTGGCTGGGCGCCGAGCTGGGGGTGGCCACGGTGGACAACTACGGCGGCTTCGTCACCCCGGAGCAGCTCGGCTGGCTGGAGGGCGAGTTCGACGCGGCCGAGCGGAGCGGCCAGCGCCGCTGGCTGATGCTGCACCACGACCCGCGCGGCAACCGCTCGGCGCCCTGGGGTGCGCGCTACCACATGCACCTGCCCTTTCCCACCGAGCCGCTGGGGCTGCGCCGTTTCCAGGAGTGGAACTACGAAGGCAACCCGAAGTGGGACTCGGACCCCGACGACGGGGTGAGCGGCGAGAGCCAGCGCGAAAACAGCGCGGTGGCGCTGCTGCGCCTGATCGCCCGCGGGGCCGACGTAGTGCTGTGCGGCCACGTGCACGACGACAGCGACGAGCGCATCGCCCGCGGCCAACAGCTGGCCGCCGGCTCCGGCATCGAGGCCCGGCGCGACATCCGGCTGGTGCGGGTGACCACCGCCGCCTCGACGCCCAAGACCGACCGCAGCTACTGGGGCTACCGGCTGACCACCATCGGCCCCCGGGGCTCGAGCGGGCTGATGTACGCCCCGTCCCGGGGGCTGGCCTCGGTGCCGGCCGGCAACCTGTGGTTGGCCGGCGAGGGCGTCGAGGCCGGCCGGGTCATCCCGGGTGCGCCCCGCGACCTGCTCTACCTGGTGCACAACGGCCTGGCCGAGCCGGTCAGCGGTCGGCTGCGGGCCTATCTCGACGCCCTGCCCCAGGGCTGGCGCTTCGTCGCCGACAGCGCCGCGGCCGGCGCCGCCGTGCGCCTGGTCGACGTCGGCATCGGCCCCACCGGCCGCAACATCTATTACCTGGAGGTCGATCTGCCGGCGGCCCCGGAGCTGGCGCCGCCGGCCGAGCGGGTTCCGGTGGTGCGGGTGCTGGCCCGCCGGGCCCGGGGCAACCGGGTGCCGCGGGTGGCCTTTGCGCGTTCGGTCGACCGGCCGGCCCCGGGCCAGCGGGTGCGCTTCGACGCCGGCCCCACCGCGGATCCGGACGGCGATCGCTTGCTGGATTTCCGCTGGGAGTTCGGCGACGGGGCCACCGCCCGCGGCCGCCGGGTGGAGCACAGCTACGCCGCCCCGGGGCGCTACCCGGTGCGGCTGACGGCCATCGACGACTGCGGCGCCTATGCCCGCTTCGCCACCGAGGTGGTGGTCGAGCCGGCCGCCTCCTGCGCCGGCGCGTCGTCGGCCTGCGCCGTCAGCGCCGTCGGGTTGGTGCTGTTCGGTCTGCTGGTCGGTTTATGGTGGTGGCGGCGGCTCAGAAACCGCTCTTGACCTTCCAGTCGGGGCCTTCGCCCTGGCGCACCAGCTCCAGGCGGTTGACCTCGTCGATCACCCGCCACTTCTCGCCGGCGGGCAGGTCCATCCGGTAGCGGGCCACGTAGCGGTAGTCCACGTCGGCCTGGTCGCCGCGGACCTCCACGTCCTTGAGCATGATGTTGAGCTGCATCTTGCCCAGGCGGTCGAAGTGCTGCTCGAAGTGCTCGCGCAGCCCCTGGTAGTTGTAGTCGTCCTCGGTCTCCGGCGTGCCCGCGTCCTCGTAGAAGCGTTCGTCGGCCAGCGCCAGCAGCGCATCGATGTCCTTGGATTCGACGGCGCGGCGGTACTGCTCGACCAGGTCCACGATGGCGCGGTGGTCGGGGGTGTCCTTCAGCGCGATGGAGATGCCGGGGATGCGCTTGGGCTGACAGCCCGACGCCAGCAGCGCCAGCAGCGGCAGCAACGCGAGGGTCGTGATCGATCGCATGGTCTCACCTCCGGGCCGAGTCGAGCACGGCCATACCTTGGGCATCCTTGGCGCCGGCTGTCAAGCGTGGTCCACCGCGGTGCCAAAAGCCATCCGGTCCGTCGCTGCAACAGTCCAGCGGCGGACCGAATTCCCCTCTCGACCTTCAGGGACACCCCGCCGGCCCGGTGCGGCCGGCCGCCGGTGTGACAGGCCTGTCAGGCCGGGGCACGCTTCGGCCGGCAGCCGGGCAGCATCGGTTCTGCGCCCGAATGTGAATTTAATCACCAATCGCGGTGTCTTGGTCGCCCGGTGGGCCGCGTCGCCGTGATTGGCATGTGACTTGCTGTACAACAGCTCGCAAGGAAGCACACGGCCTGGAGTCGAACTGTCCACCAGCCGGGCGCAGGGTGGCCGGCTGCGAGGGAGGAGGTACGCCCATGCGTTCGTCGTGGGACGGATTGGTGCCGGGAGCCTTGCTGGCGCTGCTGCTGGCGTCGCTGTTGGCGGTGGCGGCGGCCGGCTGCGCCGGCGCCGGCTCGGACATGGCCGGCACGCCCCTGCCGGACGGCGGTGGCGGAGCCGACGCCGGTGGTTCAGCGCCCGCTTGCGTGACGGACGCCGACTGCGCCTACGGCCAGCGCTGCCAGGCTGGGCGCTGCGTGGCGGCCGGGCCCGACGGCGGCACGGTGACCGACGCCGGCCCCCCGGAGGACGAGCACTTCCTGTTCCAGCCGCCGGTGGCCTCGCAGAACTACGTCTTCGTGGTCAACACCTCGCTGGGCACGGTGGCCAAGATCGATCCCGGCGGCCTGGAGCACATCGAGGTCGACTCGATCGAGGTCTGCAATGAGCCCACCGAGCTGATCGCCGTGCCCGGCTCGGACAGCGCGGTGGTGCTCTGCGTGGGCTCGCGCAGCGTGGCGCTGCTGCTGGCCGGGCCGGAACGCGACCGCGTCATCGAGGCCCCGGTCGGCCAGGCCTACACGGCGTTGGCCCTGTCGCCCGGCGGTCGTTTCGCCGTCGCCTACTTCGATCAGGACCAGGTCATCGCCGGGCCGGACAGCGCCGCCAACAAGATCGCGGTGGTCGACCTGCGCCCGGCCTACGACGACAGCGGGCCGCCGCTGGTCTACGAGTACGCGGTGGGCTACCGGGTCACCGATCTGCTCTTCGACACCGTGGACGCGGCGCCGGGCGTGCGGGCCACCCGGGCGCTGGTGGTGTCCAAGTCCGAGGTGGCCGTGCTGCCGCTGGAGCAGCTGGCGGCGACCTGGATCCTGCCGCGGGTGTGGATCGACAACCCGGCGGCCGAGGTGGTCGAGGCGCGCGAGGTGCTGGCCACCCCGGACGCGCGGCTGGTGCTGGTGCGCTCCTTCCAGGCGGCCGAGCTGACCGTGCTCGACATCGACGCCGGCAGATCGGCGCTGCTGCCCCTGCACGGCGTGGCCACCGACATCGACCTGGCACCGGACGGCCGGCGGGCGCTGGTGGTCGAGCGCAACGCCGGGCGCATCACGCGGTTGGACCTGGAGGCGGATCTGGAGCAGACGGTGACCGTCGACGGCAGGCGCTACTTCGACCCCGACGGCGACGGTCTGCCCGAGCCCGGGGACTACACCTCCATCGAGGCGCTGGACCCGGCCGGCGATCCCCTGGCGGCCGGCCAGGCCGAACTCTTCGTCACCCCGGACGACGAGTTGGCGGCGCTGATCTACACCAACGCCGCCCGGCGCGAGGAGGTCAGCATCCTGGACGTCGAGCGCATGCAGATCGACTACCTGGGCCGGCTGCTGAACAAGCTGGTCGACTATACGGTGCTAAGCCCCGGCGGCCGGGTGGCCTTGATCGTGCACCGGCCCGAACCGGGATCGCCGGAAAGCGATCCGGTGGAGCGCGAGATCGACGCCTTGCACGGCTACACCCTGATCGACCTGCCCACCCGGGCCACCTTTCAGCAGGTGACCGAGGCGCCGATCGGCCCGCTGTCCTTCTCGCCGACCGGCCGGCACGCCTTCTTGACCGTGTTCGACGGCGCCCTGGAGGTCAACGAGCTGCACGTGCTCGACCTGCACCGGCTGACCCTGCAGCTGGATTCGGTGCCGCTGGCCGCGGCCCCGATCTCGGTCGGGGTGCTGCCCGGCGGGCGCATCGCCTACGTCTCGCAGCAGCACGACTACGGCAAGATCACCTTCGTGGACATGGAGACCATGGAGGAGCGGGCGGTGACGGGCTTCGAGCTCAACGCCCGCTGACGGGAGGCCAGCATGCGATCCGTGATTTGCTTTCTCTGTCTCAGTCTGGCCGCGGCGCCGCTCGGTTGCGGCGGACGCCGCGACGTCTACAGCCAGGCCATCGACCTGCTGGGCCCTTTCGGCTATCCCGGTGGCCTGGTCACCATCGATCGCACGCTCGGCCGGCTGATCCGCATCCGCGCCACCGCTGACGACTTCCGCGTCGAGGCCGTAAAGCTGCATCACGCCTCGCCGCGCCTGGTGCAGCCGGTGGCCGCAGGCACCCGCCTGGCCGTGCTGCACGACGACCCGGCCGACCCCGGCCTGACCGTGATCGATCGCGAGCAGCGCCGGGTGGCCGCGGCCGATTTCCTGCCGCTGGCCGACGGCTTCGACGCGCTGGCGGTATCGCCCTCGGGCCGCTACGGCCTGGCCTATTTCGGCGACGACCAGCGCCGGCACACCGGCATCCGCAACCTGGACCAGGTGCAGGTGGTCGACTTCGTTGCGCACCGCGTGCAGCCCGCCCGGCTGCTCGAGACCGGCGGGCTCAATCCGCGGGGCATCACCTTCGTGCCCGCCGGCAGCGACGCCTTCGACGATCTGGCCGCGGTGCGGGTCGACAACGGCCTGGTCTTCGTCGACCCGGCCGATCCCGACAGCGAGCTGCTGTGGGTGCGCTTCACCAACGCGCCCGGCGGCGTGGCGGTGCCGGAAGAGGTGGTCTTCGGTCCCTTCCACGCCGACGGCGGCTACTGCTATGTGCGCTTGGTGGGCTCGGACGACGTGCTCGGCGTCCACCTGACGCGCGATGCCGGCGGGCGGCTGCAGCGGTCCATCAACTTCCTCAACACTCCGGCCGGCTCGGCGCCGACGGACCTGCTGGTCCTGCAGTCGGCCGGGCTGCAAGACAAGGTCTTCGCCGTCTACGGCGCGGCCGAGCAGGCCGGCGCCGCTTTGCTGGACGCCAACTCGATACAGACCGACGAGCGCAACTTCGCCTTTCCGGTGCCGGTCGAGCGCGCCGAGCGCCTGATCGGCCACGGGCCCGAGGGGCAACGCGAGTTCGTGCTGGTCCACCCGCAGCGGATGACCGGCAACCAGCCGCGGGTCTTTCTGGTCGATCCGGCGGCCGGCTGGAGCGAGACCATCTACCTGCAGGATGCCTACGACCGGGTGCAGGTCGCCCCCGGCGGGGAATCGGCCCTGATCTACCATCCGCGCATGGGCGGCGCGTCCGAACCGGGCATGCGCCTGTTGCGGCCGGTGTGGCCCGCGGGCGCCAGCCGTTGGAGCCACCGCCTGTCCACCTTCGGCCTGCAGACGCTGCCGGTCGCCGAGCGCTTCAGCGCCGACGGCCGCGGCCTGGTCGGCACCTTCAGCGCCGACAACAACACCTTCCTGCTCGATCTGGACTCGGGTTGGTACGACAGCCTGATTCTGGACCGGGCGCCCGAACGCCTGGGCCTGGTCCCCGGCACCGACTGGATCTGGTTCGCCCACGACCACCCGCTGGGCAGCCTGACCCTGGTGCCGATGAACGACTACCGGCGCCAGGCGGCCGTGATGATCGAGGGCTTCGCCCTGGTCGACCTGCTGGATCCCGAGCGAGGAGGTGGATGATGCGATCGCGCGTGGTGTGTCTGGGCCTCGTGCTCGCGCTGGGCGGGCTGGCCGCGCCGCAGGCCGGCGCCCGCGACTGGCACGTGAGCCTGCTGGGCGCCGGGCAGGTGGTGGCCGCGCCCGAGTTCGATCCGCTAGCCAGCGGCGACGGGCTGGTGCTGTTCCAGCTCGAGCTGGGCCTGGAGATCGACGAGTTCGTCGACGGGCTGAGCCTGGAGCTGGCCTACCAGACCGGTGGCCGCAACGCGGCGCTGTACACCGGCAGTCGGCAGGACTTGAAGACCGGACTGGATCTGCACGGCGTGACCCTGGCGGCCGTCTACCGCCATCCGTTGACCCGCTGGCTGAACCTGTCGGCCAGGCTGGGCGGCAGCCTGGACTTCGCCCGGCTGCGGGTGTCGAGCGCCGAGGCGGGCACGCTGCTGCGGCACTGGGAGCTGGCGCGGCCGGGTGGCTTCGCCACTTTGGGCCTGGAGCTGGCCCTGCCGCGCGCGCTGTGGCGGCGCTGGCTGGACCGGCCGGCCGGCGATGCGCAGGCCGGCTTCACCATCGGCCTGCGCATCGAGGCCGGCTGGCAGCTGTGCGCACCGCTCGACTACGGCCGGGTCGACCCGGCCGTCGAGACGCCGGAAGGCCAGGACGAGGCCATCGCCCGCCAGCCGGTGGACCTGGGCAGCCTGCGCCTGGACGGCTTTCTGTGGCGCGCCGGGCTCTACGCGGTGTTCTGATCCCCCGCGTCTCTGGCTTGTGCCGCGCATCCGGCGGCGCTAACCTCGAGGACCGTGGAGCGCGACTGGCTCATCCCGCTGTTGACGACCTGCGCCGAGCGCTTCGACCGCGCCGCGGCCGAGGCGCGGCTGGCCGCCTTCGGGGCCGGCCAGCCCGAGCTGACGCCGAAGCTGTTCTTGCGCCGCTACATCGAGCACCGGTTGCGCGAGCTGGGGGTGGTCTACGGCACGCCGCGGCTCGACCAGGCGGGCCTGCCCGGCGCGACCCTCAAGGGGCTGTCCCACCGGCAGGCGGTGTTTCTGGCCCTGCAGCAGGTGCAGGCGAATCTGGCGCTGGAGGTCGGCTGTGCGGTGGGCCACTGCAGCCGGGGGGTGGTGCGGGTGGCCGAGCTGCTGGTCTGCAGCGCCCTGTTCTGCCGCCGCCGCCGGCTGGCCGAGCGGATCCACCGCCGGCTGGTCGGGCTCGACCCGAAAGCGGGGTTGCCGCCGAGCCTGCAGCGCTGGGGCCGCAAGCTGGGCAAGCTGGTGGTGCGCCGGGCCTACCTGGCGGGCAATCCGTTGCTGGGCCTGCCGATGCACAACTCCTGCGCCTACGGCGACGCCAAGACCTACTGCCGCGTGGCGGTGGCCTACTTCGAGCACGGCCGGCCGGAGCCCGCCGCGCTGCAGGCGGTCTGGGACTACCACGACCGCGAGCGCCGGCTGCTGCTGCAGGCGCTGGTGGGCCTGACGGTGGCCGATCGGCCCATCGGGGTCGGCTCGCGCCGGGTGATGATGGCCCAGATCCGCTCGGCCCGGCTGCCGCGCAGCGCCCGCCGCGAGTTGCTGGCCGCGCTGGGCCGCCCGGTGGCGACCCCGGCGCTGGCGGCCGCGGTGGATGACGACCGCAGCCGCGATTTTTTGATCGAGCAGGTGTTGTTGGGCGCCATGCTCGACGGGCACCTGAGCGAGCGGGAGTGGGGCTACATCGAGGAGCTGGCCACTTGGTTGGACGTCGGCCCGCAGGAGCTGGCCGCGGTCGAGGCGCGGGTGGTCGGCTTCTACGAGCAGCATCGGGATTATCTGGATCTGTTCACCGTGGGCACCGCCGTGCGTGACTACCGCCAACGCATGCTGGATCGGCTGCAGCGCGGCATCGCCGAGAACCTGGGGCTGATCGTCGACGAGATCCGCGCCAAGGGCGATCTGGCCGAGCTGCTGGTGCGCGCTTCGCGCGGCGAGCGGCTGGAACGCGATCAGTGGCGGCAGGTGCGCCGCCAGCTGCTCGACATCGTGCGCTCGGTCCCCTCGCTGGCCATCTTCAGCCTGCCGGGCGGGGCGGTGCTGCTGCCGTTGGTGTTCAAGCTGCTGCCGGCCGGGCTCAAGCCGCGGGCGTTCGCCGAACGCCCGGCCGCGGCCGACGACGGCGGCGATCCGCTGGCCTGAACCGGCGCATCAGCCGGCGGCCAGCTCCTGCTCGCCGAAGACCTGGGCCTCGAACACCTCGATGGTGGTCTTGGGGTCGCGCCAGGCGGCCGGCGGCAGGCCGGCCTTGAGGCAGGTGTGCTGTAGGAATGTCTCGCGATCCCAGCCCTGCTCGGTGGCCACCTGGGGCAGCAGCACGCCGGAGTAGAAGTCGCGCTTGATGAAGATGCCGTGCCGGCCGACCTCGACCTCGTTCGGATCGGATACCGGCCGCAGCGGGCTCAAGGCCGAGATCTCGATGTCGATCTCATCGAGCTCCGCCGGCTGCAGCGGCGGAAAGCGCGGGTCGCGGGTGGCGGCCGAGATGGCCATCTCCTGGACGGTGTGGATCAACGGCTGCTGGCTGACGAAGGTGCCGATGCAGCCGAGCAGCGCCCCGGCCAGGTGCAGGGTGACGAAGGCGCCGCGCGGTTCGAGCAGCACGGGGTCGTCGGTGTCCGCCTTGGGCACCCGGCCGCTGCGCAGCTGGTCGCCGATGGCGTCGCGGGCCACCCGCAGCAGCAGGGCCTGTTGCTCGCGATTCAGCTCGTCGCCGCTCATGATCTCCTCCCCGATGCGTCTGGACGGCCGTGCCGGGCCCCGCCCGGCGTGCTCGTCACAAGGTGAAACGGCCGCGCTCGCCCGTGCGCCGGTAGTGGAGGTAGTCGGCCAGGATGCGCCCGTGGTCGAAGGCCAGCGGTTGCGGCGGATCGCCGGCGGCGAAGGCGCGCGCCGCGGCCGCGTCGTCACCGCCGCGGGGGCGGCCGGCGGCGCGGCCGATGAAGACCACGGTCAGGGTGTGCTGGCGCGGGTCGCGCTCGGGATCCGAGTAGGCGTGGAATTGCTCGATCAGCTCCACCGCCAACCCGGTCTCCTCGCGGGCCTCGCGCACGGCGGCCTGCTCCAGCGATTCGCCGGCATCGACGAAACCGCCCGGCAGGGCCCAGCCGGGTGGTGGGTTCTTGCGCTGTATCAACACGATCTGCTGGCCCGGCAGCTCGATGATGACATCGACGGTAGGGATCGGATTGCGCTGGCGAGCGGCCATGACCCAGCATTAGCAGACCGCGCTCGCGGGCGTCAAACCGTCCATCATCCTCCAACCAGGGCCGCGCGCGCCGCCCTGCCGGCGGTTGACATGGCGCCGCCAGGACCCAAGATTGAAATGGCCGCGCTTGATCGGACCGCCGGGTCTGGATATGCTGGCGCGGCAGACGGAGATGAGCCTCAAAAGGAGCGATCATGCTGGTGTTCGATACCATGGAGACGGGCCCGCTGATGACCAACTGCTACATCGTGGGCGACTCCGAGACCAAGGAGGCGGCGGTGGTGGATCCGGGCGGCCACGTGGGCGCCATCCGCTCCGCGCTCGAGGTGCACGAGCTCGACTGCAAGCTGATCATCAACACCCACACCCACTTCGACCACGTGGGCGGCAACCAGGACCTCAAGCGAGCCACCGGCGCCGAGCTGCTGGTGCACCCGGCCGAGGCCGACAACCTGGCCCACATCGGCCAGCAGGCGGCGATGTTCGGCCTGCCGGGGGCTTCGAGCCCGCCGGCCGACCGTACCATCGACGACGGCGACGTGCTCGAGGTGGGCGGGGTGCGGCTGGAGGTGCTGCACACCCCGGGCCACTCGCCGGGGTCGATCTCGCTGCTGATCGCCGGCGCGGGCAAGATCCTGGTCGGCGACCTGGTCTTCGCCGGCTCCATCGGCCGCACCGACCTGCCGGGTGGCTCGTTGAAGACCCTGATCGACAGCGTCAAGACCAAGATCTACCCCCATCCGGACGACACCGAGCTGTACTCCGGCCACGGGCCCAAGACCACCATCGGCCGCGAGAAGCGCTCCAACCCCTTCCTGACCGGCCAGTACCTTTGAATCCGGGCCCGGGGGCCGGCGTCGGAACTGCTGGACACGACCTTGGAGGATAGTCCGAATGGCGAGGAGGCATCTGATGGTCGCGCTGAGCGGGACGGCGACGGTGGCGGCCGCTGTGGCGGCGCTGCTCGCGGCCGGCGCCTTCGGCCCGGAGGCGGCCGCGGCCGCGGCCGAGGTCATCAAGAAGGGCGACAACTACCGGGTGCGCGCGACCGTGGCCCAGGCCGACGGCGGCGCCGGCAAGGGCGAGCTGGGCATCGCCATCGAGCCGACCGGCAAGTGGAAGATGGATCGCGACAAGGGCCCGGCCACGCTGACGATCGAGCCTCCGGCCGGGCTGGAGTTCGAGCGCAAGCGATACGAGAAGACCGATGCCGAATGGAAAAAGGGAGGCAAGCTAATCCGCTACCGTATCCCCTTCGAGCGCAGC
Source organism: uncultured Myxococcales bacterium (assembly GCA_964454005.1). Taxonomy (GTDB): domain Bacteria; phylum Myxococcota; class B64-G9; order B64-G9; family B64-G9; genus CAYVQE01. Next base: position 32,281 of record CAYVQE010000004.1, on the reverse strand, counting down.
GCCAAGGGTCCCCACACCATCGGCCTCGGCTTCCGCTTCGTGCTGTGCACCGACAAGCTGTGCCAGATGAAGCGCTTCGAACTCGACTACCGGCTCGGTTCCTGAGCCGGTCTGGCAGGGGCTGTCTGTTGGGCGGCCTGCTGCTGGCTGCCTGCAGCGGTGGTGACGGCGGGCAGTACCGCATCCCGCCGGACGAGCGGGTGGAGTACCGGATCGATTGCGCCGCCTACTGCGCCGCCGAGGCCGTTTGTCTGGCCGTGCCGGCCGACTCCGACTGCCAGCGCCGTTGTCCGGCGCAGCGCCGGGCCGGCGGCTGGCAGGCGGCCTACCTGGACACGCGCTACGACTGCGTGCTGGCGCTGGGGCCCGACTGCGATCAGGCGGCGCTGGACGCCTGCCGCGACCAGGCCCTGGCCGCCTGCGCGCCGGCGGCCGGGCTGGACGATTTCGCCGCGGCCTGGTGCCGGCGTTGGTTGAGCTGCCACGACAGCCCGGTCGAGCCGCTGCTCGACCGCTGCCTGGACGACTTCGCCGCCAGCCCCGATTATCCCCTCTACGCCTGCCTGACCGACGCCGCCCTGGAGCAGCTCGGCCGCTGCCTGGCCGATGCCGACTGCCGCCAGATCACCACCACCCCGCTGCTGACCTACTGCGCCGAGGTCTACCGCTGAGCCGAATCGCTCCGCGAGCCTCAATCCCATCGGACCAACCGGGACCAGGCCGAAGTTCCAGTGGAGGCCGGCTTCCGTCTCTGCTGTATACCGCCTCGGCTCTATTTCGTCGCTGAACCGCGGCGGTGGATTGATCGGCCACCAGGTAGATCCCGGTGTGCTTGTGAACCCACTCCAGCATAATAATTAAGGAGGCGCGGCCACCCAGGATCTCCCACCACCTATAAGGCAGGGCCATCCTCATCTGCCAACAAGGGTCTGTCGCTCTACTCGCGCAGCAGCACGTCGCAGTAGTAGCGTAGCCGGCGCAGCAGGCGGCCGTGGGGGCGTTGCTCGATGTCCTTGCGCAGGGCCAGAAAGACGCGGCGGCGCAGCCGGTAGCCGTCGGTCAGCCAGCGCCAGTCGCGCTGCGGCGGCGCGGCGCCGGCGGCTCGGTCGACCGGGGCGAACAGTTCCGCGGCCGGGGTGCCCCAGGTCTCCAGGTCGGCCGGGTCCAGCCCGGCCACCACCCGCTCGGCCACCGCCCGCGCAGCCGGGTCGGCGGCCAGCTCGGTCGCCCAGCGTTGCAGCGAATCGGTGGTCGGCCGCGTGCGGTGGCGCACCTTGGGGTCGCCGTAGGACTTGTCGCGGTGCGCGTGGGCGCCGTAGTCCACCGCGCCGGGTTCGTTGTCCAGACCCAACCAGTTGAACACGGCCGCCAGCTCGGCCGCGGGCCGCTGGACCAGATCCTCGTAGCGCAGCCGGTGCACCGCCACCCCGGGGTCGCGCAGGAAGCGGGCCACGGCCGGCAGGTAGCGGCCCAGGATGTCGTTGTAGGCCACCGCCGCGGCAGCGTCGCCTTCGAAGAAGGAGTTGGCGTAGGAGCAGAACACCGCCAGCGGGTGGCGGGTCAGCACCAGGTAGCGGGCCCGCGGATAGACCCGGGTCAAAAAGGGCAGCACCAGCGCGTAGGCCGGGGTCTTGTCTGCGAACAGGCGCTTGCCGCTGGGCTCCAGCGCGCGGTCGTAGAGCACGTCGAGATAGGCGCGGCAGGCGGCCCAGTAGTCGTCCAGCCCTCCGGGCAGCTCGGCGATGAACTCGCGCTGCGCCTCGGCCGCGTTGATGTGATCGTAGGCGGCCCGCTCGACGTTGGCCCAGACCCCCAGGTGGGCCAGCGGCGTGACCAGGTGCGGCTCCGGCGGGCTCAGCACCGCCGAGTGGGAGCCGAGCATGCGCTGCAGCAGCGTAGAGCCCGACCGCGGCGGGCCGATGACGAAGATGACCCTGTCCTGGATTGCGGCAGCGGCAGCGGGTGCCAAGCGTTCCTCCCGGCCGGCTGCGCCGGCTCAGCCCTGGCCGCCGGCGCGCGTCTCGATGCCGTACTTCTCCAGCTTGTGGATCAGGGTCGAGCGCGCGATGCCCAGCTCGCGGGCGGCCGCTTTCTGGTTGTAGCCGGTGGCGGCCAGCGCGGCGCGCACGGTCTCGATCTCGACCTCCCGCAGCGTCTTGCCGCGGCGGTAGACCTGCGACTCGGCCACCCGGTCGGCCAGGCTGGGCGGGCGAAAGGTCAGGTGCTCGGGGCCGATCACCTCGTCCGGACACAGGATGGCCGCCCGGGTGATGGTGTGCTTGAGCTCGCGCACGTTGCCCGGGAAGCGATAGGCGGCCAGCCGTTGCATGGCCTGCTGGCTCAGGCGCCGCTCGCGGGTGCGGCCGGTGGCCTGGGCCAGGAAATGCTCGGCCAGCAGCGGGATGTCGGCCGGTCGCTCGCGCAGCGGCGGCAGGTCGATCTCGATGACGTTGATGCGGTAGTAGAGATCCTCGCGGAACGCGCCGTTGCGCACCCGGTCGGGCAACGAGCGGTGGGTGGCCGCCAGCACGCGGGTGTCGACCCGGGTGGCGCGGTTGGCGCCCACCGGTCGGATCTCGCCGCTCTCGATCACGCGCAACAGCTTGGCTTGCAGATCCAGGGCCAGCTCGCCGATCTCATCCAGCAGCAAGGTGCCGCCGTCGGCCTCCTCGAACAGGCCGCGGCGGCGCTGGTGGGCGCCGGTGAAGGCTCCCTTCTCGTGGCCGAACAGCTCGCTCTCGAGCAGATCCTTGGTGATGGCCGAGCAGTTGAGCGGGATCAGGGCAGCGCCGGCCCGCGGGCTGAGCCGGTGCAGCGCCTCGGCCACCAGCTCCTTGCCCGAACCGCTCTCGCCGGTGATCAGCACCGTCTCGTCGGTGGCGGCCGCTCGTTCGATCAGCTCGAACACCGGCCGCATGGCCGCATCCGCCGACACCATGCCGCAGAAGCCGGCCGCCGGGGCTTCGGTGCGCAGCGGCCGCACCTGCAGCCGCTGCCCGCCCAGCTTCAGGCTGACGTTGGGCTCCAGGCGGGCCTCGGTCACCCGGACGCCGTTGAGCCAGGTGCCGTTGGTCGATTTCAGATCGATGACCGTCCAGCCGCCGTCGCGTTGGACCAACCGGCAGTGGAAGGCCGAGATGAAGCCGTCGCTCAGCACCAGATCGTTGGCCGCATCCGAGCCGATGCTCACCACGCCGCCGGTGAGTTCCAACCGCACCGGCCGATCCTCCACCCGGCCCACCAGCTCGAGTCGCTCGGCCGCTGTGGCCGCGGCCGATTGCACGTCGGTGCCGCCCAGCGAGGCGGTGTGCTGAGGCGGGCCGGCCGTTTGCTCGCGCAACGTCAGCGCCAACCCGCCCAGGTCCACCCGGGCGCCGGGCTGCAACAGCACCTCGGAGTAGCGCTTGCCGTCGATCATGGTGCCGTGGCCCGAACGGTCGGCCAGCCGCCACCCCCCGGCGGTGGCCAACAGCTCGAACTGGTGGCGCGAGACAATCGGTTCCGGCACGGCCAGATCGTTGGTCGGTGCCCGCCCGACACGGAACGACTGGCCCTCCAGGGGCAGGGCCACCAGCTCCGCCGAACCCCGGCTGACGACCAGCTCGTGCATCGTGACGTCCTCCCGCTGCTTCCCGCTCAGGGCCCGCCATCGTTTGGTGCGGTTGGTGCGGTGGCGCCATCATGCCCCAGTCCCGCCGGGGAATCAACCGCGTCCGGGGTGGCGCAGACCACCGGGACGCCGGCCCCGTTGCGGACCTGCGCCGGGGTGACCTCGACCGTCGCGCGCGCCTCGCCCAGCCGCAGCCGGTAGGGGCCGCGGGCCGGTGTGTCGCGACCGGGTCCCGGCGTGGCGTAGGGCACGCCCAGCTCGAAGCGGCCGTCGGCTCCGGCCCGGATCCGCCGCCGGTAGTCGAAGGCGCGGCCGGTCTCGGTCTCCAGGGGCAGGCGCAGGCGCACCGCTGTGTTCGGCGGCGCTCGGCCGCGCAAGCGGGCGCCGGGGACCACCTCGAACAGGCGGAAACGCGGCACCTCGGCACCGAACAGGTGGAGCCGCTGGTGCGATTCGGCCAGCAGCCGGAAGTGGGCCAGCCCGCGGTGTTCCACTCCGCCGGCTGGCCGACCGGCCCCGTCGCCCAAGAACAGCCGGGTATGCAGGCAGTGCCGGAACGGCCGCAGCGGTTGGTAGCTGCGCACGAAGCGGCCGTCGACCACGCCGGTCGCCACCGCCATCAGGCGCGCCTCCAGGCCCGCCATCCTTGCCATGGTGTTGATCTCGCGGTGGATGCTCGAGACCAGCAGATAGCGGATGTCGTGTGCCCGCAGGCGCTGCCAGGCGGTGCGCTCGTCGTCGGCCAGCAGGATGGAGAAGCCGATCCGGTTCATGCGATCGGCGTCGCGGGTGCCGAAGGAGCTGACCATCACCGGCCGGCCGGTGGCGTAGAGGAAGGGGTGGGCGTCGAGCCAGGAGGTCAACACGCCGTAGCCGAGCGTTCCCGGCCGGCCGGCCAGCCGTGGCTCGGCGCGTTCGAGAAAGGCCAGCAGGCTGCGCGGGCGGGCGGCCGGGTCGCGGCTCATAAAGGCGTGCAAACTGCTTCCCAACGGCGCCAGGGCCACCGCCAGCAGCCCGATCAGGCAGGCGGCGTAGATGCCCACCCGGGTTCGGCTCGGCGCCTGGCGGGCGAAGCGGACGAACAGCGCCCCGCCGCGCAGCAGGGCCCAGGCGAACAGCAGGGCCACCGCCGGGGCGGCGTACTCGGCGAAACGGGCCTGCACCAGCAGCAGCCCCAGGCCGAGCAGTCCGTAGGCCAGCACCAGCAGGCGCTCGAACCGCCAGGGTCGATCGCGGCGGACGGCCAGCAGCATGGCCAGCCACATCACCGGTGCCAGCACGATCAGGTAGGTGTAGCGCGCGGTGGCGCCGCTCGAGGTGATCAGCTCGCCCGCGGCCAGCAGCGAGCGGGCCTCGTCGGCCATGGCGTAGGACGATGCAGCACCGGTGGCGATGGCCAGCGCCTCGCGCAACGGCGTCCAGACCGCCGGCACGGCCAGCGCCAGGACGGCCAGCCCGGCCAGCAGACCGGCCGCGCCGATAGACAACCGGCGCCGGGGTAGAAATACCAACCAGCCGACCGCGGCGGCCAGCCCGAACAGCAGCACCGTGAACAACGAGGGCAGGTACAGGGCGAAGGGGCGGGTGTGCAGGTCGCCGACCAGCAACACCACCACCAGCACCGCCGCCGCGGTCAGCCCGTGGCAGGCCAGGGCGGCCCGTTTGGCCCGGACGATCCGATCGTTGCGGTCGTCGAAACGCAGCGCCACCAGCGCGGCGAAGATGGGCAGGTAGAACACGGGCGGCGACAGCGGGATGCTGGCCACCGCCAGGGCCACGGTCGCGGCGCTCAGCGCCGCCCAGAGCACACAGGCGCGCAACCGGTCGGCCGCAGCGGCCCGGCCCGCGGCCAGGAAGGCGGCCAGAAAAAGCGGCGCCACCAGGCCGTGGTGATCGATGCGGCCAGCCTGGGTCAGATCGATGGCATCGTGCAGCCCGGCCAGCCACAGCCCGGCCAGCAGGGCGCAGCCGGGGCCGAAGGCGGAACGCGCCAGGCGCATCAGCAGGTAGATGCCCAGACCGCCCAGTAGCGGCAGCAGCAGCGCCCCCCAGCCGGCCAAGCTGCCGGCCGTGCCGCCCAGCCAGCCGGGCCCCGCCAGCAACAGGTCGAAGCCCGGTGGCCAGGGCAGGGTAGCACCGGCCGGATAGCTGACGGCCGGGTCGAACGAGACCAGGTTCGGCCATTCGGTCAGCAGCAGCGCCGCCCGGCGCAGGTGGTAGTAGGGGTCGGTGCCCGGGGCGGCGAAACCGCCGTCGCTGAACACCGAAGGCCAGTGGGCCAGCCGCAGGCCGACGCCCAGCAGGGCAACGGCCGCCGCGGCGAGCTGCCAGCGCCACCCCGCGAGCAGCCGGGCCGCCTTCATGCCGTCTCACCTGACGGGCGGGCGCTCATCGGCGCCTCAGGCCGAGCACGCTCAGGAAGAAGCTGGAGAACACCACCTGCACACCCAGCGCCAGCAAAATGGCCGACGGGATCACCCAGCGCAGGGTCTGCTGGGGATCCAGGCGGCCGAATGACCGCTCGCCCCATTGGCCGACGGCGTAGAGCCCCAGCCCGATCCCGGCCAGCGCCAGCAGCAGCCCGACCGTCAGGCCCACCTCCAGCGTGACCACCCCCAAGAAGCGCCTGAGCCGGCGCCCGCCGGGCAGCAGGCCCTGGCTGACCGCGAAGACCTTCGCGAACAGGCCGAAGGCCATCAGCTGGAAGCCGATCAGCACCGCCAGCCCGGCGTAGAGCAGGGTGTGGACATCGAGCACCACACCGCCGACGGCGCGCGGCCCCGGCAGCAGCCAAACGCCCAGACCGGCGCCCAGCAGCATCAGCAGCAGGCCCGGGTAGAAGAACAGCCAGCGCGGGCTGAACAGCAACAAAAAACGCAGGTGGCGCCAGCCGTCGCGGAAGGAGCGCAGGTGGGGCGCCCGGCTGCGGCCGTCCGGCGACAGGGTGGTCGGCACCTCGCAGACCGCGAGCCCGAGCAGCGAGGCCTTGACCACCATCTCGCTGGCGAACTCCATGCCGGTGGTGCGCAGATCCAGCTGCTCGATGGTGGCCTTGCGAAAGCCGCGCAGCCCGCAGTGGAAGTCGCGGCTGGGGGTCTTGAAGAACAGCCGGCCGATGGCGGTCAGCACCGGGTTGCCGAGGTAGCGATGCAGCCAGGGCATGGCGCCGGGCTCGATGCCGCCGCGGAACCGGTTGCCCATGACCAGATCGTAGCCCCGGCGCAGCTTGTCGACGAAGGGCATCAGGGCGCCGAAGTCGTAGCTGCAATCGGCGTCGCCCATGATCACGAATCGGCCGCGGGCGGCCTCGATGCCGCCCAGCAGGGCGGCGCCGTAACCGCGGCGCGTCACCGGGACCACCCGGGCGCCGGCCTCGGTGGCGATCGCGGCCGAGTCGTCGCGGCTGCCGTTGTCGGCCACGATGACCTCGCCCGCGATGCCGTGCTCGGCCAAAAAGCCGCGGGCCACCGCCACGCAGCGGCCCACGGTCTCGGCCTCGTCCAGGCAGGGCATCACGATCGACAGCTCGATGTCGGCTGCGGACGGCTCGGCCATAGTTTCCTTCCCGGCTGCGGTTGCGGTCCCATGGACCGGGTCTCCGAGCGAATCGATACCACAGCCGGGCGGGGGAACTCCAGCTTCGGGGAGTCATCCCTCATCCGTCGCCGAAGCAAATCGCCGCGATGTCCAGCAGCGCCGCCGCCCGGCGCCGGTGGCGCTTGGCCTGTTCACCGCGATCGAGCTGCTCCAGATGGTCGGCCTGGCGGGCGTGGACCTGGCCGAATATTTCGGCCAGCTGGCAGCGGCGGCGGTCGGGGGTGCCGGCGTCGGTCAGCCCGGCCGGCTGCTGCTCCAGAAACGCTGCCAGCACCCGCGCCGCAGCGGCCCGGTCGCCGCGCGCCAGCGCCTCGCGCTCGCGCGGGGCGGTGTAGGCCTCGTGGACGGCCACGTGATCGGCCACCCGGATGCGGGCCAGCGGCTCGGGCAGGGGCCGCAGCATCGGCGCCAGCAGCACCAGGCTGCCCAGCACGGCGGCGGCGGCCGGTTTGAAGCGGCGCCGGCGCAGCCAGTCGCCGATCCGCCATGCGGCCAGGCCGGCGAAGGGCAGCAGCGCCGCCAGCAGGCCGAGCCGGTGGCGCGACAGCGGCACGAAGGCCAGCGGCACGATCAGGCCGATCCCCACCAGCAGCAACAGGGGCCAGAGCGGCCGCCGGCGCCAGGCCAGCCCCAGCCCGACCAGCCCCAGCGGCGCCACCAGCCAGAAGCCCACCGGCAGCCAGGCCAGCACAGTGGCGTAGCGTTGGTGGTGGTAGAGGTTGACGTTGTTGGGCAGCTCGACCCAGTGCCACAGGGCCCCCACCTTGGCCAGCTGGTGGGCCACCAGCGAGCCGAAGGTCGGGTGGGTGTCGAGCGTCAGCCAGATGCTCGGCCACAGGGCGCCGTCGGTCCGGTCCAGGATGGGCGCCATGTGGATCGAGGTGTCGAAGCCGGTCCAGGGGCGGGTGTCGGCGGCATTGGAGCTGACGAAGGTCATGGCGCCCACCGACGACAGACCCAGCGCCGGCGCGCCGACCGCCAGGTTGCGGCCGACCGCCGGCAGCAGGCACAGCAGCAGGCCACCGGCGAACAGGCCCATGCGCCGGGCCAGCCCGCCCGGCCGGCGCCGCCAGCGCCAGCCGAGCGCGACCGCGGCGCCCAGCGCGAACAGCAGCAAGGTGGTCTTGAGCAGCAGCGCCAGCCCCGTGCCCAGCCCCAGCCACAGCCAGCGCCGCGGCCGGTCGTGGTCGATGACCCGCAGCGCCAGCCAGGCCAGCGCCAGAGCGGCCAAGGCCAGCAGGCTGGCGCGCAGCATGACCTGCTCGTAGAACACCAATGGGCTGCACAGCGCCGCCAGCGCCCCGGTGACGGTGGCCGGCCCCAGGCCCCCCAGCCGGCGGGCCAGGCCGAAGGCCAGCGCCACGGTCAGCAGCCCGAGCAAGGCCTGCAGTGCCAGCATCGGCCGGGCGTCGCGGCCGCCCAGCGCGTAGAGCGCCCCCAGCAAGTAGGGGTAGAGCGGTTCCTGGTGGAAGCGCCGGCCCCCGAACCAGCGGGTCCACAGGGCGCGGGCGGGCGCATCCGCCTCGTGGGCCGGATCGTCCGGATGGGCGTCCAGCCACTGGGTGGCCACGGTGCGCTGCCACCGAAACAGCGGGTGCAGCGGCTGCGCGAGCAGCCAGTCGCCGCCGGCCAGGCGGCCGGCCCAGCGGTCGAACAGGTGCATGTCCGACTGATCCCAGCGCTGCAGCTCGGCCACCGGGGCGGAGGCCGTCTGCAACCAGGCGACCAGGCGCACCAGCGCGGCCAGACCGAGCACGGCCAGCAGGCAGCGACGGGCGGTCGGACGGATCATGCGGCCCATGGTCGGCGACCGGGGCGGTCGCGTCAATGGCGGCGGTCCGGATGGGTAGGAGAGCCCGGCCGCATCCGGCCCTTTGACAGGTGGGCGGCCGGCGAACTACGGTGGACAGCATGCATTGGACGAGAGCGAATGGGTGCGCCTGGGCGGGCTTGATCGTGCTGCTGCTGGCGCAGGCGGCCGCGGCCGGGCTGGCTCCGCTGCGCGTCGAGGGCCGGCGGGCCGCGTTGGCGACCGCCGCCGGGCTGAGCGCCGAACGCGACGCGGTGCGCTACCGGATGCGCCTGGGGCGCATCGACGCCGAGCAGACCCTGGTGCTGTCCGCCGGCGAGCGAGGGGGACGCTTCTGGCTCGGCTTGCCGCTGCCGGCCGACTCCGACAGCGGCCCCCAGGCGCTGGCGGTGGTGCGCGTCGAGGGCGAGCGCGAGCGGCCGCTGGCCACCCGCCGCCGGCGGGCCGCCGCGGGCGGGCCGGAGGGGGTGGCGGCCTGGCAGGCGGTGCGCCTGCGGCTGGCCGCCGGCCAGCGGGTCGAGCTGCGGGCCCGCTGGTGGCAGCCCCACGCCGAAGTCGAGGTCTACGGGTACTGGCGCTTCGCGCTGCGCGATCCGCTGTGGACCGCCGGTGCCTTCGCCGGGCCGGTGGCCGCGATCGAGCGGCGGGTGGTGCTGCAAGACGGGGTGCGCTGGATGTCGAGCCGGCCGGCGGCAGAGACGGTCGGCGCCGCGGATCGGGATTGGGAGAGCCGCGATCGGATGCTAGCGCTGAAGAACGCCGATCCCGAGACCGGCCAGCAGTGGCTGGTCAAGGTCAAACGCAGCCGGGCGGCGGTCAGCCCCTGCAGCGGCGCCGACCCCTGGCTGGCGCTGGACGGCGATCCGAAGACCGGCTGGCGGCCCGAGCGCTGTCCGCCGGAGCGGGCCTGGATCGAGCTGGCCGCCGACTGCCGCGGCTTCGGCGGTGCAGCGCCGAAGTGCGAACGCGTCCTGGGGGCGAGCTGGATTCTGGGCGTATCGGTGCGTACCCCGGAAGGGCGGGCACGGGCACCGGTGGTGGTCAGCGGCTTCCGGGGTCCGAAGCGGATCTGGCGCAAGCGGGGCCGGTTGAACGCCCCGATCCCGATCCGCCGCCGGGATCGGTCCAGCCGCTATCGCGTTCAGCTGCCGCGCGGCGTGCCGGCGGACGGGGCCGAGATCACCCTGGTGCGGCTGGATCCGGAAAAGTCCAAGAAGGGGTTTGCGCGGGTGCTGACCGGGCGCGGTTTTTTGAAGATGGGCAAACGCTGCGTGTTCCACTTCGAGTTGGTCAACCCGGCGCCCTTCCGCCACGCCACGCTGCGCCTGAACCCGCGCTCCAAGGTCGATACCTACCTGCTCAACATGGACTGCACCGACGGTCGCAACCGCGAGCCCTTCCACGAGCCGGCGCAGTGCAACCACACCCCGGAGCAGCACCGGCGCCTGGGCCTGGACCCAGACCTGGTTCATACGGGCCACGCCGAGGGGCACTACCGGCGCAAACGCCCGCACCAGATCGAGCTGCCACTCGATCCGAGCTGCGCCGCCAAGCGCCTGCGGTTGGTGGCCCCGCCGACGCTGTGCACCGAGCGCTTCTCGGCGCCGGTTCCCAAGATCGAGTTGGTCTACTGAAGGCAGGCGCGGCCGTTCGGCCGCCGGGCTGAAGCCCCAAGGAACACCGGGCGAACCGTTCCTGGTCGCATGAGGGTATCGCTCTACGCCCGGAAAGCGGGCCGATCACGGGAAGGGCAGGTTCAGCCCCAGGTAGAGCGAGCGGGCATAGGCGTCGATGCCGTCGAGCAAGCCGGGGATGATATGGGCCACCATCATCGTGGCCCCGGTCAGCAAAGCGGCCGACACCAGCGCGTAGGCCACCATCGATTGTCCGCGCCGGGACCGCAACCGGCGGCGCATTTTCTGCAAGAGCTTGTCGTTCATCGTCCACCTCCCGTCAGCGGGGGTCGGATCCGGGGTTCGCGATTCGATTGCCTCGGTCTACTTCTCGCGGCGCTTGCAGCGCATGACGCATTCTTCCTGCAGCTTCTTGGTGCCCAGGGTGCGACACTTCTTGCGCGCTTGGGCCGTGTCCGCCTTCTCGCAGGCCTTGAGCAACTGCTCCTTGGCCAGGTTGCAGCCCTTGATGCAGCGCTTGTAGCTGCTGGAACTGCCCTTCTTGGCCTGGGCCGACAGGCCCACCAACAAGATCGCCGCCGACAAGATGACCATCACGAAGTGGAGCGTTCTTTTCATTGTTTTTTCCTTCCCTGCTTGCGCTTCTCCTCGATCACCACCATGGTGACCGCGGAGGATGGATTGTTCGCATCGCTGCTCTCGGCGGGCAGGGCGCGGATGATGCACGTCTTGCCGCCCTGCACCAACGTCAATCCCTGGTCGGTCAGGCGGCGCTCTTTCGGCGCCGGCTGCCAACCCTTCTCCGTCCCGCGCTCGGTCAGTTTGGCCAGCACCTCGTCGGGGCGGCCCCATGCCTCGAAGTAGACCGTCCGGTGGACCTTGGAGCCCTGCTCGGTGCTCGAGGTGACCACGTCGACCGCGCTCGGCAGCGCGGGCAGATCCTCGGGGATCTGCATGGCCCGGCCCATCAGCGGGACGGGATTCATGGCCGACAGCACGATCATGCAACCGCCGCCGGCCTTGCCCTGTACGGTGGCCAAACGCATGGTCTGCGTCGGCGAGTGGTAGAAGCCCACATAGGCCGAGTAAGGGCTGAAGTGGTGCTCGGTCACCCGCAGCTTGCGGCCCTCGAGATCGGAGCGGTAGTAGTCGATGACCGTGTCCACGTCGTCGCCGGTGAAGAACACCATGGCATCGATCGGCACCTGGCCCATCTTCAGATCGCCGTCGAGCCGCACCCGGCGGGCGTTCGGATACGGCGGCAGACCCAGCGTCCGCGGATAGGCATCCTCATCGGCGTCCGGTGGGTTGACCTGCGGGCCGGGCGGCACGGCTTCGATCGGGGGAGCCGGCTCGGCCGGTGCGGGTTCGGCCGCGCGCACCACGCCGCTCGGCAGCAGCCCGAGGGCGACCGTGGCGATCAACCATGCGTGGCGCATCCGCTGCATCGATCCATCTCCTCCCGGCGACAACGGCTCAGTCGCAGTCGGGCCCGAAGTTGTCGCAGCCCATGTAGTAGACGTTGCGCTTCTCGAACGTCTCCTTGTAGCCCTCGACCGGATCCGGATCACCGAATGGCGTGGTGTAGAAGTTGCTCCTGCCGCCGGAGACGTCGACGGAGCGCGACTTGAACTGGTCCGCACCGACGTTGCCGCTGTCGGGGTAGTGCTGCACGGCCAGCTTGACCACGCTGGGATCGTCCCACACGGCCGCGGTGATGCTCAGCTTGGGCAGCAGCTTCAGGATGTACATGTACCACAGGCCGGTGAAGCCCCAGTAGGTGATGATCGGATCCTCGAACACGAACTTCACCCGCTCGTAGTAATCGTCGTTGCCCTCGTCGCCGTCGGTCACCTCGGCCGGATCGTGGATGGTCCAGGGGTCGACCATCACGGCGAACTTCTCCTCCTCGAGCAGCAGCGGCTCTTCGCCGAACTCGAACAGCTCGTTCTCGTTGAAGTCCTGGGTGAACGTCTCCGGCACGTAGTGGTTGGTGACCTCGATGGTGCCCGTGCAGCTGACCAGACCGCCCTTGGTGTACTCGTCGTGGTAGTGCTGGGCCAGGTTGGCGAGCCCCAGCGAGCTGTAGGGATCGGAAGCGAAGTCCTTTTGCACGCTGCAGGTCACCTCTTTGCCCTCCGACCAGCGGAAGTCGGCCCAGGGGCCCGCCTTCTGGTCGCTCGGCTTGTCCTTCTTGTTGCCCGACCACAGGTTCGCGTAGCGCGTCCGGCTGGCGCTCTCGTAGGAGTTGCGCAGGCTGCCGGCCGAGTTGTTGACGTAGTCGGCGAAGGCGAAGTCCCAGGTGGTCGACGCCACCGCTTCCTGGGCGTCGAGCTTGAAGCGCAACACGTCCTGGAAGTACATCGGCAGCAGGATCAGCGGCACCAGCGCCGTGGTCAGGATGGAGAACTCCACCAGCGCGGATCCCCGGCGGCGGCGCAACCGCTTCCAAATCGGGTTCGAGTGGCTCATGACTGCCTCCTCGCTCGGTTTCCCGGCTACGGCATCGGGGCCAGGGGGACGGCGGCGGCGAAGTGACTGGCACCGCCCATGGCCAGCACCAGCATCGGCTCCATGCTGAAGCTGCCCAGGCCCATCTCGCGGAATGGATGCAGCTTGGCCCGCCAGTACGGGTTGAACAGGTTGGGCTGCTCCTTCCACCCGTTGCCCCGGTAGCGCGGCAGGTGGTAGTAGACCAGGGCCTTGCTCATGGCCACGCCCCTGCCGTAATCGGCGGAGCCGCCTTCCTCGCCCTCCCAGGCGGCCGCGCGGTTGGCGATGTTGACCTCGATCTTGTCGCCGCCTTCCTTCAGCTGAATGCCGATGCTGCCGTTGGCGTCGGTGTCCATGTCGACCTCCCATGCACCGTGGGTGCCGTCGGCCAGCATCGACAGGTCCTGGTTGATCACTGCGTAGGCGGCCGGCTGGCCGAAGTTGTGCTTCGGGTCCTTGTCGGGCTTGAACACGGCGAAGCAAGCGGCCGGCCCGGCCGCCAGGTCGAGGCACTTGAACTTGTGCTTGCTCTCGTCGTCGCACGAGCTGCTGTCTTCGTGGTCGCCGCCGTCCGGGCCGGAGGCCACGTGGGCCGAGTAGGTCATGACCATGGGGATCATGGAGAAGATGCAGATGAAGCCCATCGACATGATGATGCCCGAGTCGTAGGCCGCGGCCGTGTTGCCGTCCGGCCCCAGGTCGTTGCTCTTGATGCGGCTCTTGGGATCATCCGGGTCCTTGATGGTGCGGCCCTGGCCCTCATGTTGGATCGGGAAGGAGAAGCCCTTGGCCGGCTTGCCGTCCTTGTAGAGCAGCTTGATCAAGGTCTGGGGGTGGGTGAAGGCGTAGGCCTCCAGCAGCCCCCGGTCCGAGACGAACCACTCGTTCAAGGTGAAGCCGAAGCGCGTCTTGCTGTAACGGGTGCCGTTGGCGATCATGGTCGGCACGAACTGCTGACGTTCCTTGTCCGACTCGAACACGTCGCTGAAGCCGCGCAAGCCGGTCAGACCCGAGGCCGCGCCGAAGGCGCCGGCGTTGATGAACTTCAGCCCGTCGCCGTTGCCGGAGGCCTGGGGCGCCACCTCGTCGCGCAGCGAAGTGGTGATGTCATCCTGCAGCAGCTGCATCCAGACACCCAGCGCCACGGCCTTCTGGTTGGCGGAGATGTAGATCATGTGGGCATCGAGCGCGTTCATCGCCAGTCGGAAGGTCTTGTCGGCCTTCTTGACCTTCTCGCGCAGCTCGTCGGCCGAGTCCAGGTAGTTGAAGGCCGCGTCCAGATCCTTGATGCCGTGGTAGCAGTGCTTGCACATCGAGAAGCAGAACGGCCAGCAGCAGGTGAAGCACATGGCGAACTCGATGCCGGCGTGCATGAAGAAGGTGTAGCCGGCGGCCTGGAACATCTCCGGGATCGACGAGGCCATGCTGTGGAACGAGTGCATCGAGGAGGCCGAGACCAGGGCGCCGACGTTGGCCCGGTTGGTGTAGGCGATGAAGTTGTAGGCCCGGGCTTCCTGGACCGCCATCGAGAAGGCGGCCCCGTCGGCCAGCTGCTGAATGCGGACCTTCTCGTGCACCGCCTGGCCGACGTTGAGCGTCAGCATCATCATGATGCCGACGATCAGCACGCCCAGCGAACCGAGCACCATGGTCTGGCCGCGGCGGGCGCGTACCATCTTGCGGAGCTTGATTGCCATCATGGGAAACCTCCCTCGCGTCCTCGGCTCAGCCGCCGTCGTCGGCACCGCCGCCGCCGATGCAAGCGTTCTCATCGGGCAGGGTGTCGAGCATGATGTCCGAGTGCATCTTCATCGAGTACTGGGCCCGGATGGGCAGGATGCTGACGCCCATCTGGTGGGCCATGCCGTATTTGTCCATGTTGGGGATGTCGGGCATCATGCCGTTTTTGCCCAGCCGCAGCTCCTCGACCATGTTGCGGCCCCGCGCCATGCGGTAGATGACCCAGTCGGCGAAGGGGATGACCAACCGGTAGTTGAGGGTCAGCTCGATGACCAACCGGGTCTTGTCGGGATCCTGGGCCACCGCGGGGTCGTCGAAGGGCACGAAGCCATCGCCGTCGACCGTGTAGGTGCTGCCGCTGAGGTCGCCCTTGAGCGGGTTGCAGATGCTCACCTCGGCGTACTTGACCATCATCACGTCCATCATGCGGTTGCCGAAGCCGAGGCCGCCGGCGCCGAAGCCGGGCTTCATCAGCTTGTTGCGCCAGGCCGAAGGCGTGTCGGTGGCGTCGAGCACCTCGTAGTCGCCACTGCCGTTGCGGCTCAGAATCGGCAGCGCCGCGGCCACCGCCGCCTGTTCCATCTCCTCGACATTGGCATTCTTGACCGCGCCGGTGCGCACCGCCCGGTAGGCGGCGTACTCGGTCATCAGGCGGGCCTGGTGGAGCATGCCGAGCTGGGTCAGCCCGAGCAGCAAGAACACCACCGCCGGCATCACGATGGCCGTCTCCACCTCCACCTGACCGCTGCAGCCGCCGAGCCGGCCGGACTTCTCAGGACCTCTCCTCATCGCCAACATGGTCTCCCCTCCCGCGTGGGGGTCTGGGCTCTTATCTTCTCATCATCGAGGCTAACCCGGTCCGTCCGAGCCCGCAATCCGTCAGCCGGACGCGATGAAAAGCATTCTTTTACAGTGTGTTATGCGGGCGGCCGGCCGGGCATCGGTCAAGTGGCCGCGCCGGAGCCAAGTCCTCGATTTCCAGCCATATGCAGCTCACTGGAGCCCTCACCAGGACTGCAGCTTCCAGCCCCCGGCCGTGCGCACCATCACCCCCTGGCAGGCGGTGCCGTCGCTGGTGCGGAAACGGAAGTTGATTTCCACCGGCGAGGCCGGGCGCAGCCCCTGCCAGCGGGCTCCGTCCAGCAGCGCCCGGGTGCGCGGGTCGAGGTTGCGCTCCAGCCAGGCGGCCAGCTCGGTCCGGCTCAGGCCCTGCCAGTAGCAGCGTCGCAGCCGGCCCCGATCGCCGGCCAGGCTGGCCGCGATCCAGGTATCGAAGGTGGCTTGCGGGCTGCGGAAGGCGGCCGGCAGCCGGGGGTCGGCGTCCCAGGGCCGCAGCCGGCGGTGGCAGGAACTGGCGACCAGCGCCAGCGCGATCAGCAGCAGGCCCGGCCCGACGAGCCGCTGCAGGCGACCGGCCAGCGGTTGACCGCGGCCGGCCGAGGTGCTAATAACGCGAAAAGTGTAAAACATCAGACGCATATTGTCTTCGTTCGCAAGAAAAGACGCAAGCCCTCGGGCAGGAGGCCGCCCCATGTGGCGTCGGATTGGAGCTTCGATCGGGATCGTTGGACTGTTGCTCACGGTGGTCGGCTGCGACCTGTTCAGGTCGGAGCCGCCGCCGCAGGAGAAAGCCCAGCAGCTGTACAACCAGGGCAAGAAGCTGGCCGCGGCCGACAACTGGCCCGCCGCGGCCCGGAAGTTCGGCCGGGCCTGCCAGCTGGACCCGTCGCGCGGCGAATACTTCCTGCAGCACGGGCTGGCGCTGGCCGAGCAGGGCGACGTGGGCCAGGCGGTCATGACCCTGAGCAAGGCCAAGGACATGCTGCCCGAATCGACCGAGCCGAGCTGGCGTCTGGGGTTGCTGTACCAGCGACTGGGTAAGCCCGAGCAGGCGCTCGAGCATTTTCGCGAGGTTCTCAAGCAGAACGACGACGACGTCGAGCTGCACAAGAAGCTGACCGAGATGTACATCAAACTGGGTCGCTTCTCGGAGGCCGAGCGCAGCCTGCGCAAGCTGCGGGTGCTCAATCCGGGCGACGTCGAGATCATCACCCTGCAGGCCGACGTCATGCTGCGCCAGGGGGAGGACGACAAGGCGTTGAAGAAGTTGCAGGAGGCGGCCGCGCTGGCCCCGGACAACGCCCGGGTGCACCGCACCCTGGGCAAGCACCTGGCCAAGAACCACAAGTTCGAGGCGGCGGTCGAGGAGTACGAGGTGGCGCTGGGCCTGGACGAGGACGACATCGCAACCCGCATCGCAGCCGGCCAGGCCTACCTGCAGCTCAACCAGCCCGACGAGGCCGAAAAGCACTTCCAGAAGGTGCTCGAACGCGAGAATAACAACCTGGACGCCAAGGTGGGCATGGGCCAGGTGTTGAAGCAGCGCGGCGAGTTCGACAAGGCCCTGGTGGCGGTCGACGACGCGGTGGCCATCAAGCCCAGCTTCCTCAAGGGCCACCTGGCCCTGGGGGAGATATTCCTGGCCCGGGGCGATGCCAGCGACGCCATCAAGGCGTTCAGGCGGGCGGTGGAGATCAACCGCGCCTCGCCGGAGGCGCGACTGAAGCTGGCCCAGATCTACCGCGAGCAGGGCAAGCTGATCGAGGCCATCAGCCAGCTGGAGATGGTGCGTGCCTATCGCCCCGACGATTCCTCCATCAAGCGGATGTTGGCCGCGCTGTATGCCGCCAACGGTTCCAGCCTGAACACCGCGCTCGAGTACGCCGAGGACATCCTGGCCGTGAGCCAGGCCGATGTCGAGATGCTCAAGGTCAAGGCCGAGATCCTGTTCCACAAGGAGCGGTACGACGAGGCGTTGGAGATGACCGAGCAGGCATTGGACATCGCCATCGACGATCCGGAACTAATCGAGCTGCGGGCCAAGATCGCCGACGCCCGGCGGTCGAGCCGCAAGCCGGTCAAGCGGCACAAGCGGCGCAAGCGCAAGGGCGGGGGCAGCAAGATCGAGTTCATCCGACCGGACTGAACCACCGGCTGCACCCGGCTCGTCGCGGAGGGCCCGTGGACCATTACAGCGAGACCACCGTCGCCGGCTTCGACGGCACGCCCATCTGGTACCGCCGCATCGGCAGCGGCGAGCCGACCCTGGTGCTGTGCGATGGCGTCGGCTGTGACGGTTTCGTCTGGAAGTACTTCATCCCGCATTTCGAGGATCGCTATCGCCTGGTCCACTGGCACTACCGGGGCCACGGCCGCAGCGGCATACCCCAGGATCCGGCCAACCTCGGCATCGAGGAGTGCGCTGAGGACTGCCGCGCGGTGCTGGATCAGGTGGGCACCGAGGGGCCGGTGGTGCTGCTCGGCCACAGCATGGGCGTGCAGGTCGTCCTTGAGTTCTACCACCGCTATCCCGATCGGGTGGCCGCGCTGATTCCGATCACCGGCTCTTACGGCAAGGCCATCGACTATGTGCACGATGGTGGGCTGGTCAAGCGACTGTTCCCGTTGATGTGCTACATGACCAGCGGTCGGCTGCGGCCGTGGGTGATCCGCGGCTGGCGCCAGTTGGTCAACAGCGAGCTGGCCTACTGGTACTCGTGCACCTTCGAGATCAACGAGGGGCTGATCCGGCGCGAGGACTTCTTCCCCTACCTGGAGCATCTGAGCCAAATGGATCCCGAGGTGTTCGTGCGCACCCTGGCCGGCGCGGCCCGGCACACGGCCGAGCCCTATCTGGCCGAGATCGAGGTGCCGACCCTGATCGTGGCCGGGGAAGCCGACCAGTTCACCCCCTACTGGCTGTCGCGCCGCATGCACGCCATGATTCCCAACGCCCAGCTGTTGACCTTGCCCATGGGCAGCCACACCGGCGCCATCGAACTGCCGGAGCTGACCAACCTGCGCATCGAGAAATTTCTCGCCGAGTTCGAGGGGAAATGTTGATCCACCGCCCACCGCCCGGCGCCCGAATGGCCTGGCTGCTGGCGTTGCTGCTGGCCGGGGTGGGCGCCAGCGCCTGCATCGAGGACCTGCTCTTCCCCGAAGACGAGAGCGAACAGCCGGCGGCCGAGGCCGCCGGCGAGCGGGCGGGCGCGGCATCCGATTCCGCCCCGGACGCCGGCGGGTCGGCTGCGGCCGAGCCGAAGACGGATGCGGCGGGGCTGGCCTTCGCCGGTCACAGCCCGAAGGCGGTCGCGCCGCCGGCGGCCGGCGAGGCCTTCGTGGAACCGCCGCTGGAACGGCGACCGCGCCAGCTCCACTTGGTGGTGGCCGGGGCCGCGGCCCGGCCCGAGGCGCTGCAAACCGCCGCCGCCGAGCTGGCCGGGCTGGAGCCGGTGCCCATCGGTTACCCGGCGGTGGATCAGGCCCCGGGGACAGCAGCCGGTTTCGTGCTGCTGGCCGGCAAGTTCGCCCGCCGCGACTGGGCCGATGGCTTGGTCGCGGTTCTGAAGCGCGCCGGCTGGGAGGAATTGCGGGTGGTGACCCGGCGCTACCGGTTCGACCGGCGCAAGCCGGCGCTCAACGGCGATGACGGGCCGCGGGCCGGCCGCGTGTTCGCCGGCGTGGCCGGGGTGGCGGTGCCGCTGCTGGCTGCGGCCGGAGAGGGGGCCGCGGGCACCGGCAGCGAACTGGCCGACGGGACCTTGCTGCGGGTGTTGGGCGAGCACTGGGTGGGCAAGGCGCTGTGGTACCGGGTGGCTCGCGACGAGCAGGTGGGGTTCTTGCCGGCCGGCCGGGTGCTGGTCGAGGCCAACGTCTTTCCGGCTCCGGGCGGCCGGCGGGCGGTGCTGGGCGTCGACCTCGGCTGCCACGAGAGCCATTGTCGCTGGGACTACTGGTTGGTGGGCCGCGGGCTGCAGCCGCGCCGCCTGCT
Source organism: uncultured Myxococcales bacterium (assembly GCA_964454005.1). Lineage (GTDB taxonomy): Bacteria > Myxococcota > B64-G9 > B64-G9 > B64-G9 > CAYVQE01. The sequence goes on along the minus strand of CAYVQE010000004.1, from coordinate 12,563 downwards.
CAAGGCGGCCGGCGAGCGCATGCCGCACGACTTCTCGCCCGACGGCCGCTGGCTGGCCTATACCACCTTCGACCCGTCGATCCTGGTGATCGAGACCGAGGGCGAGCGCCGGCTGGAACTCGGCCCCGGGATCTCGCCGTCCTTCAGCCCCGATGGCCGGCGGCTCTACTTGCGCGGGCCGGGGGTGCGCGGCGCGCGCGACGACGTGCGCATCAGCCCGGTGGCCGCCTGGGTCGCGGACGGCGACGGGCCGGACGAGGTGCCGGTGGAGCCGCTCTACGATCTGCGCGGCACGCCCTTCTACCCGCGCAAGATCGCCACCGTGCCGCCGCCGGTCGACTTCGTGGACAACGGCCTGTTCACCCTGTTCTACCGTCTAAGCGAGAAGGACGGCCGCAAGCGGATCCAGCGCTGGGGCGTACTGTTCACCCCCGCCGGCAAGGTGCTCAACAAGGCCGGCGTGGCCATCTCCGACTGAGCCGGTGTTCCCGAGGAGACTCCGGTCAGAACGGCTGGTGGTGGCGCTGCTCGAAGCCGACGAAGAAGACGAAGCTGACGAAGGGGTCGTATTCGGTCTCGCTGCCGTCGATGGCCGTAAAGCGGTAGGCCCGGGTGAACGGCACCCGGATGGCCAGGCCGAGCTGCAGCCCGTCGAGGTAGAGCCGGGCGCCCAGCGCGCCCCAGAGGCCGCCGGCGTCGCCGGGAAACAGCTGGCCGGTGGTGTCGTGCAGGCCGCCGAACTCCAACGTGATCGACACCAGCTCGTGCGGCTGGCTGCCCAGCGCCGCGCCCCACTGCACCAGCAGGTGGTACTGGCCGCCGAGGGCGATCACGTTGGGCAGGGCCAGCTCCAGCTCCAGAAAGACCATCGGCTTGCCGACGGCGAACTGCACCACCGGCCGGTAGGTGAAGGCCACCAGCCACGAGGTCGGGTCGTGCAGAAAGGCCGGGTAGCCAAGCGAGGAGCCGTTGTTGTTCTTCCAGATTCCCTGCAGCGGGATGTCGAGCTCGAGCCCGGCCGCCACCGCTGCCGGCAGCGTGTAGCCGCCGGAGAAGGGAAAGCGGAAGCGCCAGTTGCCGCGCATGCCGACGGTCGGTCCGCCGACATAGAAGTCGGCGTCGGTGGTACCGGTGGTGCCGATGCCGATGGCGAGGGGCAACTCCATGTCGATGATGAAGCGGTTCTCGGCGTCGGTCAGCGCCGTCTCGAACGGAAAGGCCAGGGCGTAGCCCGCGTCGGCCACCGATAGCCCGACCTCCACGCCGCCGAAGCGGTGGGGGCTGGTGGGGCTGTCCAGGGTGAAGGGAAAGGGATAGTACCAGCCGTGCAGCGACACGTCGGCCCGGCCGGGACCCGGCCACCCGCCCAGCACCAGCGATAGCACGATCGCCAGCCGCAGCTTGTCGCCCATCGCGCAGTTCCTCCTCGAGCAGCGTGCACTATCGCGCATCGGGCCGCGGCTTGCAACCGCTGCGGCCGTCGGGCTATGGTGACGCCATGGCGGAACGCGCCCCTTCTTCGGCCTGGGGCCACATGAGCGGGGCGGCCGGTGTCGTCGACAGTCTGCGCCGGGCCGGGGTCACCCGCGCCTTCGGCGTACCGGTGCTCGAGAACGCCTTCCTGGTCGACGCATTTCAGCAGGGCCGGGTGGATCTGGTACTGGCCACCTGCGAGGCGGCTGCCGCTTCGATGGCCGACGCCCACGCCCGCGTCAGCGGCCGGTTGGGCGCCTGTCTGCTGGGGCCCGGCCCCGGCTTGGCCAAGGCGCTGGCCGGCGTGGCCCAGGCGCGCATGGACTCGACGCCGTTGCTGGTGTTGGTGGCCGCCGGCCGCCTGCGTCCCGGCGAGCAGCGCCGGCGCCGGGAGCCGCGCTACGACCACCTGGCCCTGGCGCGGCCGGTGTGCAAGCGGGCCATCGTGATCGATGCGCCCGAGATGGTGCCCAGCGCCATGGCCCGGGCGGTGCAGTCGGCCCGCCGCGGCGAGCCGGGGCCGGTGCTGGTCGAGATCCCGCCCGACGTCCAGCGGGGCACCGCCCGGATGGAGGGCACCGGATTTCGCACCATGCCGCAGGCGCTGTCACCGGAGGCCGAGCGGGCCCTGGATGCCGCGCTGGATCTGATCCAGCGGGCCGAGCGGGTGGGGTTGATCGCCGGAGCCGGCAGCTTCCGGGCCACCGACGAGCTGCAGCAGCTGGCCGAGATGCTGGCCGCCCCGGTTGCCACCAGCCTGTCCGGGCTGGGCGCCCTGCCGGACATCCATCCACTGAGCACCGGCTTCGGGCCGGGCCCGGCGGGCTCGCCGGTGGCGGCCGCCGCTTTCGCCGACTGCGATTTGGTATTGGCGGTCGGCTGCAAGTTCTCCGAGGCCGCCACCGGGGCTTACAGCCTCGAGCTGGAGGCACCGCTGGTGCACATCGACCGCGAGCCCGGGGTGGCCGGGCTCTACCTGCCGACCGCGGTGGCGGTGACCGCTCCGGCCCGGCAGGCGCTGCGCTACCTGCTCGATCGCTGCCAACCGCGGCAGCGGCCGGAGCTGCGCGAGCGCATCCGCGGCGCCAAACGGCAGCTGCGCGAGCGGCTGGACGGCCGCCCGCCATGGCCGGACGCGGTCGATCCGGTCAAGGTCTTCCGGTCGCTGCGCGAGCTGCTGGCCACCGACGACGTGCTGGCGCTCGATGCCGGCCGCCATGCCTACTTCGGCTTCGCCAGCTACCCGGTGCAGGCGCCGCGCAGCCTGATCGCCCCGGTGGACTACCGCGCCGCCGGCTTCTCGTTGCCGGCGGCGGTGGCCGCTGCGCTCGAGCGACCCGACGGCCGGGTGGTTGCCTGCATCGGCGAGGGCGGTTTCATCCAGTCGCACCAAGAGCTGTTGACCGCCAGGCGCTGCGATGCCGCACCGCTGGTGCTGCTGTTCGCCGACCAGCACCTGGCGCCGATGCGCGGCCTGCAGCAACGGGTGCTCGGCCGCGAGACGGCGGTCGACCTGATCCCGGTCGACTACGAGGCGTTGAGCGCGGCCCTGGGCGTCGGCTACCGCTGCATCCGCCGCGACGCCGAGCTGGTCGAGGGGCTGCGCGAGGCGCTGTGCACCGAGGCGCCGGTGGTGGTCGAGCTGCTGGTGGATTACCGCGAGTCGGCCCGGCTGCTGCAGGCGCTCCAGCGCGATCAGACCGACCCCACCGGCCGCGGCTCGCTGGGGCAGGGCCTGCGACAGGTGTTCCGGCGCCTGCTCGGCCGCGGCGGCGATTGAGCTGCGGCGCAGGTCGCCGGTGGAATCCACGACTCAGCCATCGGGCCGCAGCTTCGGCTTGTCGTCGTCGCTGTCGTCGTCCCGCTCGGGCCGCTCGTCGCGATCGGGCCGGATGCGGTGCTTGCGCTCGCGCCGCTCGTCGCGGCCGGGCCGGATGCGGGGTTTGCCCTCGCGCCGGTCGTCGTCCCGCTTCGGCCGGATGCGGTGCTTGCGCTCGCGCCGCTCGTCGCGGTCGGGTCGGATGTGGTGCTTGCGCTCGCGCCGCTCGTCGCGGTCGGGTCGGATGCGGTGCTTGCGCTCGCGCCGCTCGTCGCGGCCGGGCCGGATGCGGGGTT
>CAYVQE010000004.1:0-8875 GCA_964454005.1 uncultured Myxococcales bacterium | reverse complement strand
TGCCCTCGCGCCGGTCGTCGTCCCGCTTCGGCCGGATGCGGGGCTTGTCGCGATCGCGGCGCGACCGGATGCGGTGCGAAGAGCGGTCGCCGAAGCGCCGGGAGCGGTAGTCGTGACCGCGGTGCTTGCGCCAGCGGCGGTAGTCGCGCCGGTGGGCCCGCCAGTGATCGACGTAGAAGGGCCGCACCGACACCGGCAGCCAGGCCCGGGCGCCGGCGCGCCAGATGAAGGGCACCCCCTCGCTGGTGTAGTAGACCACGTGGCCGTGGTAGAGCAGCGGCTGGTAGCCGTACTCCACCGGCGGCCCGGCATGCACCGCGGCGCCGCCGCGTACCAGGCAGCCGGGCGCCAGCAGGCCGGCCAGCACCAGCAGCAGGCCCAACTCGATGATCCGGGTCTTCGTCGTCTTCATCATTTACCACCTTTCCGCTCCCCCGCCCTGCGGGCGGGCACTCGAGGCTGAGACGCGGCGGTCGTCATCGATGTTCACCGGCCCCCATCGGCCGCTGACCATTATCGAATGGCGAGCCGATCGGTCGCAAGGGTGACCGCGGGGTTTGCCTGTTGTCCGGCGGGCCGCTATGCTGCCCGACATGATCGGCCGCTGCCGCGATCTGGAGCAGTTCTACGGCCCCGACCGGGCCCTGGCCGGGGTCGACCTGGAGCTGGCGCCCGGGGCCACCGGTCTGCTGGGGGCCAACGGGGCCGGCAAGACCACCCTGCTCAAGAGCCTGCTCGGTCACTTGCCGCTTGCGCCCGGGCGGGTGGAGCTGTTCGGCCTGGACCCGGCCCGCCGGCCACTGGCCGTGCGCCAGCGGCTGGGCTTCGTGCCCGAGCGCGACCTCTACCTGCCGGGGCTGACCGGCCTGGAGCAGGTGACGTTTCTGGGCCAGCTGTCGGGGCTGCGGCGCTCCGACGCGCTGGCCCGCGCCCACGACATGCTGCATCTGGTCGGCCTGGGCGAGGCCCGCTACCGCGAGGTCGACGGCTACTCGACCGGCATGCGCCAGCGGGTCAAGCTGGCCGGAGCCCTGGTCCACGGGCCCGAGCTGCTGCTGCTCGACGAGCCGACCTCCGGGCTCGATCCGGCCGGGCGCGACGAGGTGCTGGCGCTGATCGCCGAGCTGGCCGGCGAGCGCGGTCTGTCGGTGCTGCTGTCGAGCCACATCCTGCAGGACATCGAGCGCACCTGCCAGCAGCTGGTGGTGTTGCACCAGGGCCGGGTGCGCTACGCCGGCACGCTGGCGGGCTTCCAGCAACGCGGCCGGCAGTTGATCGAGGTGCGCGTCAAGCACGGCCGCCGGCGGCTGGCCGCGGCCCTGGAGCAGGCCGGCTGTCAGGTGGCCGCGCCGGCCGGCGCCGCCGGGTTGGAGGTCGAGCTGCCGGCCGGCGGTGAACCGCAGTTGATCTGGCGCCTGGCGCGGGAGCAGGGCCTGCAGCTGCGCCACCTGGCTCCGGCGACCGCGTCTTTGAGCGAGGCATTCGGCCGCAGCCTGGCCGAGCCGCCCGCGGAGGTCGAGTCATGAGCCCCGAGCGTTCCCCGGCCGCGACCGGCGCAGCCGCGGCGGCCAGCGCTCGCATCCACGATCAGGGGTACCGGCCGTTCGACGGGCCGCGGGGAGCGGTCCACAGCCGCTGGTGGGCCATCGCCGGCAACGAGCTGCGCCAGGCCTGGAAGAGCCGCTGGTTTCGCCGCCTGCTGTGGGCGGCCTTCTTCCCGCTGGGCGTGTTCGGGGTGCTGGTGCTGGTGCGCGGCCGGCTGAACGCGGTGCTCGGGCCGGCCCAGCTGTGGCCGGAGTTCTGGAAGGTGCAGCTGTTCTTCGGGGTGGTGGCGGTCTACTTCACCGGCCGCGGGGCGGTCGGCGAGGATCTGCGCACCGGGGCGCTGGGCTTGTACTTCGCCCGGCCGGTCGACTTCCGCCAGTACCTGCTGGGCAAGTGGGCGGCGGTGGCGCTGGCCAGCGCCGGGGTGCTGGCGGTGCCCGGGGTGGTGCTGGCCCTGTTCCGGCTGGCCGCCGAGCCGGGCACCGGAGCGCTCGCCGCGCTGGGTTGGATGGCCGGCCTGTTGTTGCTGGCGCTGGGCACGGCACTGTGCGCCGGCTGGGTGATGCTGGCCGTGTCGGCCCTGGTCGGCCGCGGCCGGGCGGCCGGCATCGTCTGGATCGTGCTCTACTTCGCCTCCTCGGCCGCCGGCCTGGCGCTGGCGGGCACGACCGGCATCGACGCGCTGGCCTGTGTGGGCATCGGCCGCGCCAGCCAGTCGCTGGCAGGCTGGTTGTTCGCCAGCGCCGGCCCTTGTCCGCCGGCCGCGGCGGCGGCCGGCCTGTTGGGCTGGACCGCACTGGGCCTGGGCCTGACCGTCTGGCGGCTGCGGCGCTGGAGGCGGCGATGAGCCGGCCGCCGTTGTTCGCCGCCGAGGGGCTGGGCAAGTGGTACGGCCCGGTGATCGCGCTCAACGCGCTGAGCTTTGCCAGCCGGGCGCCGATCCTGGGGCTGCTGGGGCCCAACGGAGCCGGCAAGTCGACCCTGATCAAGCTGCTGGTGGGCCTGTTGCGGCCCTCGCTGGGGCGGGTGCGCATCTGCGGCCAGACGCCGTGGGCCAACCGCGGCCTGCTGGCCCGGCTGGGCTACTGCCCGGAGCACGATCGCTTCTACGAGGATCTGTCGGCCCGCGAGTTCGTCGGCCTGCTGACCCGGCTGCACGGCTTCGACCCGGCCGCGGCCGACCGCCTGGCGCTGGCCGCGCTCGAGCGCCTGGACCTGGCCGGGCGGGCCGGCGACCAGATCCGCGGGCTGTCGCACGGCATGCGCCAGCGGCTCAAGCTGGCCCAGGCGCTGGCCCACCAGCCCGAGGTGCTGGTGCTCGACGAGCCGCTGACCGGGCTCGACCCGCTGCAGCGCGACCGGGTGATCGGACTGCTGCGCGACGAGGCCGAGCGCGGGGTGGCGGTGCTGGTGTCGAGCCACGTGCTCCACGAACTCGAGGCCATGACCCGCCAGGTGTTGCTGCTGCACCGCGGCCGGCTGGTGGCCGAGGGCGAGGTGGGCCGCATCCGCGAGCTGCTCGACGCCCACCCGCATCGCATCCGGTTGCTGGCCGACCGCGCCCGAGAGCTGGGCCAGGCCCTGCTGGGCGACGAGAGCGTGGTGCGGGTGGAGGTCGCCGGCGAGCGGCTGGTGGTCGAGACCCGGCAGCCGGACGCTTGCTACGAGCGGATCGGGCAGCTGGCCACCGCGGGCGGCTTCGCGGTGCACTCGATGGTGGCCGAGGACGAGGATCTGGCCGCGGTGTTCAGGTACCTGGTGCAATGAGCGCGACCGAGATCGAGACCCCGACGCCGGCGCCGCAGCGACCGGCGCCCCCCGGCGCCGGCCGGGCCGGCTGGCTGGTGGGGCGGCTGTTTCTGCGGATCACCCTGGGCCGGCGGCGCACGCGTTGGCTGGCGCTGGCGCTGCTGGTGCCGCTGGGCGCCGCGTTGTGGTGGCGGCTGGCCGAGAGCGGCGACGGGCTGGGCTTTCTGGTCGAGCTGTGCGTCAACCTGCTGCTGCAGGTGATGGTGCTCGGCCTGGCGCTGTACCTGGGCGTGGCCGCGGTGCGTGACGAGGTCGAGGACCGCACCCTGACCTACCTCTTCTGCCGGCCGCTGGGCCGCTGGGTGGTGGTGGGGGCCAAGATCCTGGCGGTGGCCGTCTGGATCGCCGCCGGGCTGGTGGCGGCGCTGCTGGTGGTCTATCCGATCGCGGTCAGCGCCCAGGGCGCCGCCGCGCTGCTGTCGGGGCTCGATACGCTGGGCGCGGCCGCCGGGGCGCTGCTGCTGGCCAGCCTGGCCTACACCAGCCTGTTCGCCCTGTTCGGCGTGGTGCTGCGCCGGCCCATGGTGCCGGCGCTGCTGGTGGCCTTCGGCTGGGAGGGGGTGGCGGCCAACCTGCCGGGCGGCTTCCCGCGGGCCAGCTTGATGTTCTACGTCAAGTCGCTGCTGGGCCTGGGGCCGGAGGCCAGCGGGCTGCTGGGCATGCTGCTGCCCACCGAGGCGCCGGCCGGCCCGGCGACGGCTCTGGCGGTGCTGCTGGGCGCGACGCTGCTGTTCGCCGGCGCGGCCATGATCATCGGCGCCCGGCGCGAGTTCCGGCTGTGAGCTTGTGCCCGCCGGCGCCATGGCGCACAATGGGTCGATTCGAACCGATGCAGCGGGAGGTGGTGATGCCCGAACGCGGGGTTTGGTGGGCCGGGGTGCTGGCTCTGGTGCTGCTGGCGGCCTGGCCGGCCGCGGCGGCGGCCGCCGGGCCGGAGCGCGAAATCACCGTGGCCGTGTTTCCGCTGGAGCCGCGCGGGGCCGAGCTGGCCGCGGCCGAGGTCGAAGCCTTGTCGAGCGCCCTGGGCGAGAAGGTGCGCCAGCGGATGGGCGTGCGGCTGGTGGAGTGGCGCGAGGTGGCGGCCACCCTGCGTAGCCGCGGGCTGGAGATGTGCCTGGATCGCAACTGCCAGATGGACGTCGAGCGGACGCTGGCGGTCGACTACGGCCTGGCGGTGGTCGTCAACAAGATGGGCGACTTCTGCATGCTCAACGCCCGGCTCTATCCGGCCGGCGCCTCGGCCAGCCTGCGCACCGCACTGGCCCGCGGCGACTGCACGCCGGCGGCTCTGCGCCAGGGCTTCGACAAGATCGTCGCCGCCCTGGCTGCCATGGGCGAGCTGGAGCCCGCCTCCGCTGCTGCCGACGACCCACCGGCAGCAGCTACGGCCGGCAGGCCGGCCTCCGAACCCGTACCCCAGCCGGCGCAAGACCAGGCCGAAAAGGCCGCGGTCCGGGCCGAGCTGGAAGCCGAGAAGGAAGCGGCCTCCGCCGAGCCCGTCGCCGGGCCGGGGCGGACGAAGTCCGCCGTAGCCGACTCCCAGGCGAAGGCGGAACGCTATGTGATCTCCGGCGGTGGGCTGTACGCGCCGGCGCCGCTGGTCTTCTTCGATCGCCGCGGCTCGGTGGGCGAGCGCAAGATCCCGGACTTCTACGGTCCGCTGGCCACCTTCGACTGGATCTTCCACCCGCACCTGTACCTCGGCGGCCAGCTGGGGCTGTTCTTCGCCGACGGCGGCCGGCAGACCGAGCTGAGCGCCCGCTTCGGCGGCCGGTTGGGCCTGGGCGACAGCCTGGACGCCACCGGCTGGCTGGGGCTGGGCTTCCACGAGCTGAAGATCAAAAACGACGTGGATCTGGAGGACACCTACTCCGGGGTCCACGCACTGCTGGGCCTGGGGTTGCGCACGCCGCTGACCGAGACCATGGGGCTGGGCCTCGACTTGGCGGGCTACGCCGGCCAGGAGCTCGGCGAGCTGCAGGACATCGTGGTGCTCAGGCTGCAGCTGCAGGTCGTGGTGACCTATGCGCTGGACCGCTGAGCCCGGGCCGCCGGCATGAAGCGCAGCGAAAAGGCCGCCCGCATCGGCTGCATCTTGGATGAATTGTACCCCGCGCCCGCCATCCCGCTGGCCCACCGCGATCCCTTCGGCCTGCTGGTGGCGGTGGTGCTGTCGGCCCAGACTACCGACAAGATGGTCAACCGGGTGGCGCCGGTGCTGCTGGAACGGGCCGGCGATGCGGCTGGGCTGGCCCGCATGCCCCTGGCCGATCTCCGGCGCCTGCTGCGGCCCATCGGCCTGGCGCCCACCAAGGCCAAGAACCTCAAGGCCCTGGCGGGCCAGCTGCTCGAGCGTCACGGCGGCGCGGTGCCGGCCGACTTCGCCGCCCTGGAGGCCCTGGCCGGGGTGGGCCACAAGAGCGCCTCGGTGGTCATGGCCCAGGCCTTCGGCGTGCCCGCCTTTCCGGTCGACACCCACATCCACCGCCTGGCCGACCGCTGGGGCCTGTCCGACGGCTCCGACGTCGAGCGCACCGAGCGCGATCTGAAGCGGGTCTTTGCGGCCGCGACCTGGAACCGGCGCCACCTGCAGATGATCTATTTCGGCCGCCAGCACTGCCCGGCCCGCGGCCACGATCTGAGCCGGTGCCCGATCTGCTCCTGGGCGGCCACGCGCAAGCGCATCCGCCAGGAGGCGGCCGCTCGGCGGCCGCGCCGGAGGCGCTGATGGCGGAGCCGAAGGCAGCCAGCCTGAGCATCGACCCCGGGCTCGATCCCTGCCCTTGCCGGCCGGCGCTGATCTGGGCGGCCGGCATCGCGCCGCCGTTCGACCCCGGGCGCGACACCGGCTTTCTTGTCGCCGCCGCCGAGCGGGCCGCGGCCGCCGGCGAGGACGGCTGGCCGGCGGACATCAAGCCGCGGGTGCGCCGGATGCTGCGCCACGGCCGCTACAAGCCGGCCGGCCGCGGCAAGCCGGCCAGCGAGTTTCTGCTGCGCGAGGCCGAGCGCGGCCGGCTGCAGCCCATCTGCGCACCCGTCGACGTCAACAACGCCGTCGGGCTGGAGTCGGGTCTGCCGGGCAGCGTGTTCGACGCCGCGCTCAGCGGCCCGGAGCTGCTGCTGCGCCGCGGCCGGCCCGGCGAACACTATGTGTTCAACCAGACCGGCCAGCAGATCGCGCTCGAGGATCTGCTGCTGGTCTGTTGCCGCACTCCGGAAGGCTTCGCCCCCTGCGGCAATCCGGTCAAGGACGCCATGGCCACCAAGATCGGGCCCGCCACCCGCGACGTGCTGGCCGTGCTCTACCTGCCGGCCGACACCCCCGGCCGGGAGGCTCAACGCTGGGCCGCCCACTACACCGAGCTACTCGCCCGCCACTGCGCCGCCAGCGACACCGGCTGGCACATCCTGGAACCCGTTCCCGGAGCGCGCACCCGTCTGTTTGGAGTCGAGGAGAGCTGAGGGCCGCTAGTCGCCCGGCTCCTCCATCCGGTCGGCCAGCCGTTCGAGCAGGTGGCTGGTGAGCTCGCCGGCGACCCAGCGGGCCCATTTTTCGGCCAGCTCTTCCTCGCGCTCGATGGCCAACTGGCGGATGGTGTCGGTGGAATGGCCCGTGGTCAGCTGGGCGAACAGCAGCTCCTCGAGCTCGGCGTGCAGGATCTGGCGCACCTGCTGCGGCAGGTCGCCCTGCAGCTCCTGCAGCAGGCCCTGGCGCAGCTCCTCGGCCAGCTCCTCGGCCAGCTGCTTGGCCGGCAACGACGGCATGTCTTCGTGGAAGTCCTCGTCGAGCTCCTCGCACAGCTCGACCGACAGGTCGCGGGCCAACTGCTCGGCCCAGTGCTGCTTGAGGTTCTCGCTCAGCTCCTGGACCAGCAGATCGGCCCACTGCTCGGCCGTCCTGGCGCGCTTGACCACCCCCATGGCAACCTCCTCGACCGCGGTTGGTCTCCGCCGGACGCCGTGCTGCAGGTTGCTCGGGCTGGCTTCGCTGTCATGACGACCGGTACGCAATCGCGTGGGCCCTGGTTGTGGCGATCCCGCTGTGCCCCACGGTGGCCTCAGGATCGCACAGATGGCCCGGAATTCATAGGGGGGGGCCGGCCGGGCAGCCGTCGCGGCTGGGGCCGGCATTTTTCAACGCGGCGTGCAGCCGCTCCGAGGTCAGCATCTCGGGCAGCAGGATGGCCTGGTCGTTGCGGGCGCAGGCCGGAAAGATCAGATACATGGGCACCCCGGCCCGGCCGTAGCGCTCCAGCCAGGTCTGGATGACCGGGTCGAGGCGGGTGTTGTCCGCCATGACGGCCGCCGCGTCGAGCTGCTCGAGCAGCTCCCGGGTGGCCTCGGTCTCGATGAACAGCTTTTCGTTGGCCTTGCAGTTCATGCACCACTCGGCGGTGAAGTCGATGAACACCGTCTTGCCGGCCTGGCGTAGCTGCGCCAGCCGCTGCTCGCTGAACGGCTGCCAGCGGATGCCCACCTCCGATTGCAGCCGCAGCGGTCGGTCGGCGGCCGCGGCGGAGAAGTCCAGCATCCACCAGCCGAACAGCCCCACCGCCAGCGCCAGCGGCAGCAGCTTGAGCAGCCGCCGGCGCCAGCGCTCGGCCGCGTCGCTGATCAGGCCGAACAACCAGGCCGCCGCGGCCAGCGCCAGGCAGAACCAGACCGTGGCCAGCGCGGCCCGGCTGCCATAGCCTTCGGCCAATACGCCCAACAGCCAGACCGCGGTGCCGAACAGCAGAAAGGCCATGCCGCGCATGATGCGGTCGTAGCGCTCGGTCACCCGCCGCGGCAGCACCCGGGTCCAGCCGGTCCAGGCGCCGATCAACAAGAAGGGCGAGGCCAGACCCAGCCCGACCACAGCCAGCAGCAGCACGATCTCGACGTCACCGGCGGTGAAGGCGTAGCCCAGCGCCGGGCCCAGCGCAGGCGCGGTGCAGGGCGTGCCCAGAAAGGTCACCAGCAGGCCGGTCAAAAACGACTCCAGCAGCGGGCTGCGGCGCCGGGTGCGCCTGAGCTGCTTCATGTCCTCGGCGTGGCGGCTGCTCTGCAGGGGGAACACGCGCAGCATGCCGAGGCCCAGCACCAGCAGCAGCCCGATCATGAACACCAGGAACCAGGGGTTCTGGAACTGGAAGCCCCAGCCCACCCGGTGGCCGACGTGCTTGAGCACCAGCACCAGCACCGCCAGGCTCAACAGGGTGGCCAGCACGCCGCCGGTATAGGCCAGCGCATTGGTCCACAGCAGGCGGCGGCGCGTGGCCGGGTCGTCGGTTTGCTGGGCGGTGCGCACCACGTGCAGCAGCTTGGGCACCACCACCGGAATGACGCACGGCATGATGTTGAGCAGCATGCCGCCCAGCAAGGCCAGCAACAGCATCATCCACAGCGACTCGCTCTGCGCCGGCGGGCCCGGCTGCTCGGTTGCCGCCGCCGCGGCGGCGGTCGCCGGGGGGTGGCCGGCCGCCGCCGGTTCGGCTGTGGCCGCCGGCGGTGCCCAGGCCTGCACCCGCAGGGCCCGCGG
>CAYVQE010000003.1:0-118513 GCA_964454005.1 uncultured Myxococcales bacterium | reverse complement strand
GGGCCAGCGTTCCAGGTAGTCGCCGGTGCCGTGTTCGAATCGCATCTCGACCAGGACCCCGCCGCTCGGCGCGTACTGGCGCCACACCCCCTCGTACAGGCCGTCGGCGTATCGGCCCTCGAGGTACTTCCGGCCCTCGCGGTCGAAGGTGATCCACCGGCCTTGCTCCTTGCCGTGCGCGTAGCGGCCGACCGTCTTCTTCTCGCCGTTGGGATGCCAGGCGGTGGCCGGTCCGTGCTCCTCGCCCGCGACGAAAACGCCATCCAGGGCCTTGATGCCGTTTTTGTGCCAGTACACCCAGCGGCCTGCCTTCTCGCCGTCCCGGTAGCTTCCCCGGCGCGCGGGTAGACCAGAGCCGATGTGGTAGTAGGTCCACTCGCCGACCTTGCGGCCGTGATCGAAGGTGCCCTCAGCCGACTTGTCGCCGTTGACGTGCCACAGCGTCCAGGGGCCGTGGGGCTCACCGCGCTCGTAGCGTCCCTTCGCTTTCCGGTTACCGTTGTGGTGGTAGACGATCCCCGTACCCTGCTTGCGATCGGCGACGAAATCGCATTCCTGCTCCTTGCCGCCGGTGCGGTACCAGGTCGTCCAGTGGCCGGCCTTGCGTCCCCCGTGGTATCGGCCCCGTTCGCGGATGGTGTCCGTGTCCTCGTAGAACAAGCGCCACGGGCCGTGGCGGGTCCCATCCGGCTTGGCACACCAGAGCTGATGGCCGTCCGGAGGGGCGGTGCCCTGTTTGCTCGTTCCCGGGGGGCAGATCACCGACGCGTCGATCGGCGGCTTCGATGCGGCGGGCTTGGCAGGGGGCGGTTCGCCGGTGGTCCCAGCAGCGACGGGGGATATCGATAGCAGCGCGGCGAGAAATCCGGTCCGGCCCAACGCGCGGCTGAGCATGCCCACTGACCTCCTGGCTGGCGCTTGCCAGCGCCGACGTCCAGCATATCCGCCCCTTCACCGCGACTCAAGGCCCAGTCCGGTTGCCGGCGCGTCGGGGTTGTCCGAATGCCGACAACCGCGGGGGACAAAAGCCTCGGGATCTGGACTGCGGAGTTGCTCCAAGGCGTGCCCTTGCTGCAGAATACCCCCAAGGGAGGTGCGAATTGGAGGCCCGGAGCACAAAGCGGTGGGAGCGGCGGGTCTCGCTCCTGCTGGCTGGGCTGGCGGTCTGGGCCTGCTCCGGGGCGGGTACGTCGAGCGACGGCGGTCGTGACGGTTTCTCGCCCATCGCCTTCGATAGCGCCGGCGAGGCCATACGGGCCATCGGGGCGGCCACCTGCGAGTCGGCCTTCCGCTGCGCCGAATCCTATAGCGGCCCCTGGCCCTTCGAGGTGGTGTTCGGCTCGACCGTCCAGCAATGCAAGAGTGAGATCGTCATCTCCGAGCAGGAGGCCGCCGCGCTGAACGAGGACGTGGAGCAAGGACGAACCCTGTTCGACGACGAGCGCGCCTCCGCCTGCCACGCCTGGATTGCAACCGCGGAGTGCCGTTTATTTTGGAGCCCGGAGAAGGAGGAGCGCTGCTCCGCGCTGCTGACCGGCACCCTGGAAAGCGGCCAGGACTGCAGCCGGGACAGCCAATGCGCCTCCGGCGAGTGCGATCTGTTGGATTCCTTCTGCCGCTGATTCCGATGCGCGGGTGCAGCGGCGAGGCGTTGAAGCAAGGGGAGCGCTATGCGCTACTGGCTCCCGGCCCTCAGCGACGGCGCTGCAGCGAGCGGACGCTGAAGAAGCTGGCCGGCACCTCGGGTTCGATCTTCCACGCCCGCCGCTCGAGCACGCTGGTCACCCCGCCGCGGGTGTGATCCACCAGGGTCATGCGCTTGGGATTGCAGTGCTGCCCGCGGCACTCGTAGGCGCTGCGCGTCTCGGTCTTGACCTTCTGGCCGGCTTCGTTGAAGTACTCCACGCGCGCCGGATGGCGGATGTCGCGCCGGATGACGAAGCGCAGCTTAGCGTAGCGGTAGTCGCTGTCGGCGCGGCGCACCGCCTCGACCGTCCAGTGCTCGTCGTCCTCGGCGACCAGGCGGCCTTCGAGCTTGTCGGCGTAGGTGACCACCGACATGTCGTCGTGGCTGAAGGCCGAGCCCATGAAGCCCTGGTCGCGCACGTGGCTGGCCACCCGGCGCACCTTGCGGTAGGCCGGCAGGTAGACGTACATGCGGTCGAGCGACAGGATCAACACCCGCATGCCCTTGACGTCGCCCGGAGCGAGGAACTCCAACCGCCGGCGTTCATCTCCCTGTATGGTCACCTCGAAGACCGTGCTGCGCTGGCCGCGGCCCGGGGTGCGGGTGATCATCTCGTACTCGAAGTACTGGCTGTCGGCCGAGGTCAGCTGCTTGTCCATCAGGCTCAGAATCCGATCGCCGGCCTCGTCCGCCCGCACCGCGGGGCTGCTGAGCAGGGCCAGGCACAGTGCCAACCCCAGTTTGGCATCAAACCCAGATCGCATGTCGTCACCTCCCGGGGGGCAGGTGAGCAAGGAGTGTGCCCGAAATAAAACACAATCATTTCAGATGATTGCTCCCGCGAAAGGTTCACCCCTTGCCATATTTCGCACTTTCTATATGGTATTTCGCACTAAGCGTGGGATTTCGCATCGGAGGCGGCATGCAGCCGATAGACGAGAACGCCCTGTTCCGCGAGGCCACCATTCGCATTTGCTCCAGCCTGGAGCTGGACCGGGCCGTGCAGGAGACCTTCCGCTACCTGCGCGACTACCTGCCGTTGGACGAGCTCAGCCTGCAGGCCTACGAGCGCGATCTGGGCGCCCTGCGCACCCTGGTGCGGGTGACGCCGCAGGGCATCGCGCCGCGCGCCGCCCAGGCGGTGGTGCCGGTCAACGCTCCGGTGCGCCAGCTCATCGAGGAGCTGGCCCGCGTGTCGCAGGTCGAGCTGCTGGTCATCAACCGGCCGCTGGACCATCCGCTGGCCAGCGCCGGCGATCGCATGGCCGAGCAGTTCGGTCTGGTGGGCCGTTCGCTGATGGTGCTGGGCACCGCCGAGTTGCCGGGGGGCTTTTTCTTCATCGCCGATGGCTACGATCGCTTCGAGCCGGCCCACGTGCGGCTGGTGGAGCTGCTGCAACAGCCCTTCATCGTGGCGCTCAGCAATGCCATGCGCTACGAGGAGGTGGTCCTCTTCCGCGATCGGCTCGAGCGCGAGAACCGCGACCTGCAGCAGGCGCTGGTGCGAAGCACCGGCGAGCAGGTGGTCGGCGCCGAGCTGGGCCTGGCCGAGGTGATGCGCCTGGTCGGTCGCGTGGCATTGCAGAACAGCCCGGTGCTGCTGCTGGGCGAGACCGGAACCGGCAAGGAGCTGGTGGCCAAGGCCATCCATCGCCGTTCGGAACGTTCCGAGGGACCGCTGGTCACCGTCAACTGCGGCGGCATCCCCGAGACCCTGATCGACAGCGAGCTGTTCGGTCACGAGAAGGGGGCCTTCACCGGGGCCACCGAGGCCAAGCAGGGGTTTTTCGAGCATGCCCACGGCGGCACCATCTTTCTCGACGAGGTCGGCGAGCTGCCGCCGGCGGCCCAGGTCAAGCTGCTGCGGGTGCTGCAGGACATGCAGATCCAGCGGGTGGGCGGCCGCGATCCGCTGCCGGTCGACGTGCGGGTCATCGCCGCCACCCACCGCGACCTCGTGGCCATGATCCGCGACGGTCTGTTCCGCGAGGATCTGTGGTTCCGGCTCAATGTGTTCCCGATCCGCATACCGCCGCTGCGCGAGCGCTCCGATGACATCCCGGCGCTGGCCCACCACTTCATCGAGCGCAAGGCCCGGGAGATGAACCTGGGCCAGCGGCCGCGGCTGGCACCGGGGGCGATCGATGCGCTGCGCGCATACGACTGGCCGGGCAATGTGCGCGAGCTGGAAAACGTCATCGAGCGGCGCCTGATCCTGGCCCGCGGCGGTCCGCTGCGCTTCGACGACCTCGGTGCGCTGGCCCCGGATCGCAGCGGGCCGGAAGACACCGGCGGGCCGGTGCAGCGCCTCGACGCTCTGGTGACGGCCCACATCCGCAGGGCGCTGAATCACAGCGGCGGGCGGGTTGCCGGCCGCGGCGGTGCGGCCGAGCTGCTGGGCGTCCATCCGTCCACGCTGCGCTCGCGCATGCACAAGCTGGGCATCGCCTTCGGCCGGGCAACGACGAGTTCCGGTCAGCCGAAGAAGTAGGTCAGCTTGAGCACCAGCAGGTGGCGGGCCCGACCGGCGAACAGGTCGCCGAGCAAGGGGCCGAAGCGGAACTCCGGCCGCGCGGCACTGTCGCCCAGCGCGCCGTTGTAAACCAAATACAGCAATGAGCCGGGTCTGAACTCCCAGCGCAGAATGACATTGATCTGCAGCGCGGTGGAGGTGAAGTCGTACTCGTCGGCCACCGATGGATCGGGCTGCAGGTCGGCGAGCCGGATGCGGCGACCGCTGGTGGTGGCGCTGTACTTCTGGTCGTGATCCACCGCAGCCAGGAACAGCTGGGCGAAGGCCTGCAGGCTCAGCCGGGGCGTGAAGCTGAAGGTGGTGCGCAGGGTGATGTCCCAGATCTCGGCGTGCTGATCGCCGAACAAGAAGCGTTGCTCGGCTCCGGCGTCGCGGGTCTCCAGCCAGCGCGGCTGACCGCTCGTGTGTTCGTAGCCGGGCAGCAAGCTGATCTGCAGCTGGGCCAGCGGGTTGAAGGTCAGCGGCAATCTCAGCCAGAAGCCCTGCCCCCGTTCGGTGCTCTTCCAGCCGGCATCCAGCCCCACCGCCAGCGGGTGCTTTTCACTGGTCTGGCCGTAGAAGCCCACCTTGGTGCGCAGGTCGCGGCCGCAGAAGGCGATGCGGCCGGCGCTGCGCGTCTCGCGATCGTCGCACAGTGGCCAGCCGACGAAGGTCCAGGCACCGGCATACCAGCCGTTGACGAAGTCGACCCAGGCGTCGGCGCTGAAGCCGTCGCCGAGTTTGAAGGTGAAGTCGGCGCTGCGGTCGAGCCAGCCGTTGAGCTGGATGGCATAGCGCGCCAGCGGGCCCAGCGGTTTGGTGCGGTGGTGGCGCAGGCTGGCGCTGAGCATGAAACGGTCGGCGCGATCCAGATAGCCCATGTCGTTCAGTGCCAGGTTGGGACTGTAGTAGAAGCCGCTGACCGAGCCCACCACGTGCTCGCCGCCGGTCTTGGCCAGCTTCAACCGGCCGCCGTAGCCAAAGGGGCCGTCGCGCTCGAGCGCCGCCTGCAGGTATTGATCCTGCCAGCCGAAGCGGGCCTGGTTCAGGTAGCTGACCAGCCCCTGCGCCGTCAGCTGGGCCTGGTCGTCGAACAGCTCGAGCTGGACGTCACCGCCGCCGGTCAGCGAGGCGCCGTCGTTCGGGGTGGCCAGGGCGGTGGCCAGCAGCCCCGCCGAGGAGTGGCGCCAGAACCCCTGCTGCAGGCGCGCCACGCTGTAAGATGTCAGCGGCTCGGCCAGCTTCGAAGCGCGGCGGCCGGCGGCCGTCTGCAACACGACGCGCTCCTGCGAGGTGACCGCCTGCAGCAGGCCCACCTTGAGCTGACCCCGGGTCTCGCCGGCCAGCTTGGCGGCCCCGTAGATGCGCGGCACCGGCGCCGGCCGGATCAAGCGCTGGTCGTCGTCCAGCTCGGGCGAACGCGACCGGCGGCCGATGCGGCGGGTGTAGAACAGCTGGGCGTCACCATAGCCCCCGGAGTCGGTCAGCCGGAACAGCGAGCGGTCCTCGAGGAAGAAGGGACGTTTTTCCGGGAAGAAGGTCTCGTAGGTGGACAGGTTGAGCACCTTCTCGTCCACCTCGACCTGGCCGAAGTCCGGATTGACGGTCCAGGTCAGCATGAAGTTGCTGCCCAGCCCCAGCTTGCCGTCCACACCCAGCTCCAGTGATCGCTCGCCGGTCAGTGCCGAATCGTCGATTCGCGGCCGGGCCGCCGCGTAGGGTGTCACCGTGAGCGCCAACGGCGGCGGGGGCAGGTCGAGCCCGGTCAGGGTGCCGAAGCGCGACACCCAGCGGCCGCTGTCAGGGGGGATGTGTTGCCAGCAGTCCGACTCGTTGCGGCGGCTGATCCAGCGCTCGAACTGGATCCCGAATCGGACGTCGCTGCCCGAGCTGTAGCGCAGCAAGCGCAGCGGGATGCGCAGCTCGACCAGCCAGCCCCGGTCGTCGATGCGCGCGGCCGCGGACCAGACACCATCCCAGGCGTCGTCGATCACGTTCTCGTCGCGCAGGGTGCCGTCGCGCAGGACTCCGGCGGCGTTGACCGCGAACAAGTAAGCGGTGCGCCGATCGCGGCGGCTGTCGATGGTCACGGTGAACCAGTCGGATTCGATCCAGCGATCGCGCCGGGTGGTGCGGGCGACGATGTGCTCCGGCTCTGGATCGAGACAACGGGCCGCCACGTAGAGCGCGTCGTCGTCGTGGGCCACCTGGATGCGCGTGACCATGGAGGCCGGTCGGCCGGTATGGGGAAAGCGTTGGATCAATCCGCCGGCCACCGGCGCCCGCGACCAGACCGCCTCGTCCAGCCGGGCATCGATCTGCGGCCGTTGCTCCACCCGCAACGCCCGCAGGCTGCGGGCCGGCGGCGGATCCGCAGCCGCAACCGGCAGCGCCAGCAAGACGAGCCCGACGACGGCCCCCAGCAGCACCGCCAGCGGCGAGCGGGCAGTTTCTGCGGCGATGATCGCTACGCGGTGCATCCCGTCTCCCGCAGCCTGTTTCGCACAGATCGGCGGCGCAGGCAAAGTGGTCGAGGTAAGAGAGCAGGCGCGAATCCAGGATTTCCCAGTGCCGGGCACTTGCAGACGGGCCGGCCAGGGTCGATACTGGCGGATGGACCGATTCCGTTCAGCTTCGGAGCTGGCGATGGGACGACCGCGGGATGAAGTCGGGGTGCGCGCGCGCATGGAGCGCTTCTTGCTGGCCGCCTGTGCGCAACCCGCGGATCCCGAATGCCGCCGGCGGGTCTTGATGGCCCAGGGATTCGGCTTCGTCGGTTTGATGGTCACCTGCTGGTTTCTGGTCGCTGCGCTCGTGGCCGGCGAGCCGGCGCTGTCGGCGGTGTTGGGCGGCGTGGCCCTGATGTCGATCGGCTGTGTCGTCCACCTGCGCTGGAGCAAGCGCTACTGGCCGTCGACCATGGTGGCCATGAGCGGGGTAGCCGGGCTGTTGATCTACCTGCTGGCCACCGGTGGGGTGCGGGGCACCGGCGCCGTATGGGTGTTCGTCTATCCGCCTATGGCCATGTTCTGCCTCGGTTGCCGCTGGGGCAGCCTGTGGACCGGCGCCTTCGTGCTGGTCGCCGGATTGGTGCTGGCGCTGCCCAGCGGTTGGTTGCCGGTGAACTATCCGGCCATCTTCAGCCAGCGCTGGTTCGGCGCGCTGGTGTTCGTGACCGCGGTCTCGGTGGTCTCCGAGCTGCTGCGCGATCGGGCCCAGCGGCGCCTGGAACGCGAGGCCGAGGAACGGCGGCGGGCCGAAGAGGAAGCCAATACCGCCCGCCGCCAGGCGGAGCAGGCCGCGGCGGTGGAGAGTCGCTTTCTGGCCGCCATGAGCCACGAGCTGCGCACCCCGTTGACCGGGCTATTGGGCCTGAACCGCGTGCTGGCGGACGGCCCGCTGGACGATCGCCAGCGCGGGCTGATCGACACCATCCACCGTTCCGGCGAGCACCTGTTGACCATCATCGACGACGTGCTCGACCTGTCGCGCCTGCGGGCGGGGGCGGGCGAACCCAACCGCCGGCCATTCGCGCCGTCGGCGCTGGCGGCCGAGGTTTGTGCGCTGTTCAGCGCGGCGGCTCGGGAGCGGGGTTTGACGCTGGCGCTCGAGGCCGATCCCGGTTGCCCGGCAGCGGTGCTGGGCGATGCGGGCCGCATCCGGCAGGTGCTGGACAACCTGGTGGGCAATGCCATCAAGTTCACCGAGGCCGGCAAGGTCGAGCTGCGAATCGAGGCGACCGCCGGGCAGGACGGTTGCTGCCCGTTGCGCTGGGAGGTCAGCGACACCGGAGTCGGCATTCCGCCGGAGCAACGCGTTCGGGTGTTCGAGGAGTTCCAGCAGGGCGCGGGACCGGAGCGGTCGCCGCACGGTGGGATCGGCCTGGGGCTGGCCATCAGCCGGCGGCTGGTGGAATCCATGGGCGGGGTGCTCGAGCTGGACAGCCGGGTCGGTCGGGGAACGCGCTTCTGGTTCTCGCTGCGCTTGCCGCGGGCCGAGACGGCGATCGCGAATCGGCCCGACCCGCGGCGAGCGCAGCGGAAGCCGGCCGGGGTCGAGGCCGCGACCGGAGGCCCGGCGCAAGGGGCGCGCCTGCTGGTGGCCGAGGACGATCCCACCAATCGCCTGTTGCTGCAGCTGATGCTGGAACGGATGGGGGCGCGGGTGGAGTTGGTGGGCGACGGCCGCGAGGCCATCGAACGCACCGGCCAGTCCGACTACGACCTGATCGTCATGGATTGCCACATGCCTCAGATGGACGGCTTTCGGGCCACCGAGGCCATCCGCCGCCGAGAGGCGCGACGCGGGGGCCGGCGGATGCCCATCCTGGCCGTGACCGCCAACGTCACCGACGAAAACCGCGCCCGCTGCCTGCAGTGCGGCATGGACGACTGCCTGTTCAAGCCCTTCGAGCCGAACGCGCTCGAGCGCACCCTCCGCCGCTGGCTCGGAGATCGGAGCCAGGTGACCGGCCGAGCCGCGGCGACCTGAGATGCGGCAGGCGGGCCATTGTCCCCGGCGGTTGGATCGGCCATAATCACCGGCGCGATGACGAGAACCATGGCCAACGCGCTCGAGCTGTTCGATCTGGATCAGGACCTGCCCGGCTACGGCGGCTTCGTCGCCTGCTGGGCCTACCGCGATCAGCGGGTTCGGCTGTTGGTGGATCCCGGACCGCGGTCCACCGCCGCCGCGCTCTGCGAGCGGCTGCGGCGGGCGGGCTGGGACGAGATCGACCTGGTGCTGCTGACCCACATTCATTTGGACCACGGCGGTGGCACGGCCGAGGTGCTGGATGCCTTTCCCCAGGCCCGCTGGTGCGCTCACCCCAAGGGCGTAAACCATCTGTTGGAGCCGAGCCGGCTGTGGCAGGGCTCGTTGGCCACCATCGGGCGGGTCGCCGAGGCTTATGGTCAGCCCCGCCCGCTGCCCGCCCGGCGCCGGATCGCGGTCGAGGACCTGCCGGCCCTCGGCGTCGAGGCCGTCGAGACCCCGGGCCACGCCGCTCATCACCTGAGCTTCGTCGCCGGCGAGGTGCTGTTCGCCGGCGAGGCCATCGCCACCCGGCTGCCGTTGCCCGACGGCCGTAGCTATCTGCGTCCGGCGACGCCGCCGCGCTTCTTTCCGCAGGTGTTCGCCGAATCGCTGGCCCGCCTGCGCCGCCTCGAGCCCGAACCGGCGGTTTGCGCCTTCGCCCACCACGAGCGGGCGCCCGGGGTGCGCTGCTGGTGTGAACGGGCTCAAGCGCAGCTCGATCGCTGGTTGGCGGTGGCCGAGCGCGCCGCCGGCCGGGGCGAGACGGATCTGGATCGGCTGGTCGCCGAGCTGCTGGACGCGGATCCCGACTTCGGCCACGGGCGCTTCCGGGCATTGGCGCCGGGCGTGCAAGAGCGCGAACGGTTCTACGCGCACAACAGCCTGCGCGGTCTGTTGCAGGCCGTGGCCGGCTGAGACCGTTCCATGGCTGCGGGCTATTGCCATCCCGGCCGGCGCAGGGGGGGCCGTCAGGCTCCGCTGCTGGTCGTGGGGCTGGGCTGGCTGCTGCTGGCGGCGGTGGGGACGGCCGCGGCGGCGGTTCCCGCGCCGGGTTCGGCTGCCGGACCGCAGGACCGCTGGCGCATCGGGGTGCTGACCGTGGGCCCGGGCGAGGCGCTGTTCACCCGCTTCGGTCACATCGGTCTGGTGGTCGCGGATCGGCAACGCCAACGGTCGCTGCTGTTCAACTACGGCACCTTCGACTTCGATGATCCGGACCTGCGCTGGCAGTACCTGCGGGGCAATCTCATCTACTGGCTGTCGGTCGCTCCGCTGCCGGCGGTGGTGCGAGCATACCGCCGCGGCGATCGGCGGGTGGTCGTCCGCTGGCTGGCCCTGGACCGCGAGCAGGCAGCCACCGTGGTCGCGCTGCTGCGGGAAAACGCCAGGCCGCAGAATCGGCGCTACGCCTACCGCCATTACCTGGACAACTGCAGCACCCGGGTGCGCGATCTGCTCGATCGGGTGCTGGGGGGCGCCCTGCGCCGCCACGCCCGACCGCTGGCCACGGGCCGCACCTACCGCTGGTGGACCCGCCGGGCCCTGACCGGTCTGTGGTCGACCGCCGGAGTCGTCGATTATCTGCTGGCCGGTGTGGTGGATCGGCCGCTGAACCGCTGGCAGGAGTACTTTCTGCCGGCGCCGCTGAGCCGCGACCTGGAGCTGCTGCAGGCGCCGTCCGCAGCCCGGCCGCTGGTGGCCGAGCGCGTACTGATCGCCGGGCGGCGCGGACCGCCGGCCGGCAGCCGGGTGTCCCCGGGCGAATGGCTGCCGCTGGCGCTGGCGGGCGGCTTGTTGTTGCTGGGGCTGGGCCTGCCGCTGCTGATCGGCCCGCGGGCGCCGGGCCGCCGGCTGCTGGGGCTGGGCCTGCTGGTCTGGGGGCTGGCGGCCGGTACCGGCGGGCTGCTGTTGACGCTGATGTGGGCGCTGACCGAGCACGTCGACACCCATGCCAACGAGAACCTGTTGGTCACCCCGCCGCTGTTGCTGTGGTTGGTGGTTCCCGGGGTGCGGCTGTTGCTGCTCGGCCGGCTGGGCCGCTCAGCGCGCTGGGCCGGCGCCACCCTGGTGTTGGGGCTGGTCTCGATCGCGGTCGATGTGGGGCTCAAGCTGGGACCCGCTATCCAGGACAACTGGCTTTTCATCGGGCTGGCCGCGGCTTGCAACGCGGCAGCCCTGGGTGGGTTATGGCGGGTCGGCCTGGTGCGACCGCCGTCGGCGGACGATGGCCGCGGTCGCCGTGACCAGGAGATAGCTGGCCCCGGCGGTGATGATGATGGTGGCCCCGGCCGGCCACTCGGGGCCGTAGCTCAGAGCCAGCCCGCCCACCGAGAACAGGGCGCACAGGATCGAGGCCACCAGCATCATGCGGCCCAATGAGCTGGTAAACCGCGCCGCCGCGGCGGCGGGCAGGGTCAGCAGTGCGATCACCAACACGATGCCCACCACGGTCGACAGCAACACCACGGTCAGGGCGGTCAGGCATAGCAGCAGCAAATAGAACAGATCCACCCGCACCCCGCGCACCCGGGCGAACTCCTCGTCGAAGCAGATGGCCACCAGCTGGTGGTAGAACAGCACCCCACCGGCCAGAACCACCGCGTCCAACACGGCCAGCAGCCACAGGTCGGCTGCGGAGACGAACAGGATGTTGCCGAACAGGTAGCTCAACAGGTCGTCCTCGGTTCCCGGGGTCTGTGCCAGGAACAACACGCCGGTGGCCATGCCGATGGCCCACAGGGCCCCGATGACGGTGTCGGCCCGCTCGTTGGTGTGCAGGCTGACCAGGCCGATGACCACGGCCGCCAGCAGGGCCGCCACCACCGCACCGGCCAGGGGGGTGAGCCATTCCAGATCGTAGACGCTGCGCAGGTAGAGCGCCGCGCCCATCCCGCCCAATACGCTGTGGGCGATGCCGCCGGCGATGTAGGAGATGCGCCGGACCACCACGAAGGAGCCGATCATGCCGCAAGCGACGCTGGACAGCAGGGCGGCGGCCAGCGCCTTCTGCAGAAAGCCGTGTTGCAGCAGATCTTGCAAGAAGGTGCTCACGAACCACCTCCGGCGGGCTCTTGCGGGCAGCGCCGGTCATGGTGGACCAGGTGCAGATCGGTGCCGTAGATGTCGCGCAGGCACTCGCCGGTCAGCGCGCTGGTGGGGTGGGTGACCACCTTCCGGTTGACGCACACCACGCTGCGGACACGGCTGGAGACGAAGCCGATGTCGTGGGTGACGGTGACCACCGTCAGCCTGCGGCTGAGCGTCTCGAGCAGATCGTAGAAGGCGTCCACCGCGGCGGTGTCGATGCTCGAAGTCGGTTCGTCGAGCAGCAGCATATCCGGCTCGCTGGCCAGTGCCCTGGCGATCAGCACCCGCTGGCGCTGGCCGCCCGACAGATCGGCGAAGGGCCGATCGTGGACCGCAGCCAGGCCCACCCGCTCCAGCGCTTCGCGGGCGGCGCGGCGATCGCGGCGGCTGAACGGTCCCAGCGGCCGGCCGCGGCGCAGGCGCCCCATGCGCACCACGTCGCCCGCCGTGGCCGGAAACCGGCGGTCGTGGTCCGCGTGTTGGGGCATGTAGCCGATGCGCGGGCGCGCCCGCTCGGGGGGCTGGCCGAAGACCTGCACCCGCCCCCGATCGGGCCGCAACAGTCCCAGCACCAGCTTGAGCAGGGTGGTCTTGCCGCCGCCGTTGGGCCCGACGATGCTGGCGAACTGCCCGGGCTCGATGCGCAGGTCGACATCCTGCAACACCGGCGAGCCGTCGAAGCCGAACGAGACGGCGGCCAGCTCGATCGCCGGCGGCACCGCGTTCAAGGCGCGCTCCGCCGCTCGAAGGCCTGGGCCACCCGCTCGGCCACCCGCTGCAGGTTGTTCAACACGTTCGGCGCCAGCGGGTCCAGCTCCACCACCGCCCCGCCGATGGCCTCGGCCACCAGCTCGGCGCTCTTGCGCGAGTACTGCGGCTGGACAAAGATGACGCGTGCCTTTGCCCGGCGAGCGCGTTCGATCAGGCGGGCGAGCTGCCGGGCGCTGGGTTCCTTGCCGCCGGTCTGGACGGCGACCTGCACCAATCCGTATGCCGCGGCGAAGTAGCCGTAAGCCGGGTGGAAGACGAACAGGGATTGGCCGCGCATGGGTTCGAGCAGTCGGCCGATGCGGCCGTCGAGCCGATCGAGTTCGGCCGCCAGCCGCCGACGCCGGTCTTCGATCGCGGCTGCGCGCTGCGGGGCCAGATCGCGCAAGGCGCGGGCCACCGTATCCGCCTGGCGTTTCAGCCGTCCAGGATCGAGCCAGATGTGCGGATCGGCCGCGTTCGGATCGGCTCCCGGCTTCAAGGCCCGTCCGTCCCGGGTGAGCAACACCACGCCCTGGCGCTGATCGATGATGGGCAGCTGCGGCCGATTGTGCCGCAGCCTCTTGATGAAACCGCGCTCGAACGGTACCCCGATGCGGATATAGGCCGCTACCCGGGCCAACGCCGCCATCTGGCGCGGCGTGGGATCCACGGTCGCCGGCGATTGTCCCGGCCGCACCATGACCTCCACCTCGACCGGTTGACCGGCCAGGTGCTCGACCAGCCAGGCCTGAGGGGCGATGCTGACACCGATCCGCAACGGCGTCTCGGCGGCCGCCGCCTGCGGCGCCGCGAACACCAAACACAAGATGAACCACATACGCACGATCACCGTCTTCCCCCGGAACCGCGGTTGCTGGCCGGTCCGGTATGTCCTTTTACCGGGAATCGCGCCGCAGGGCAATCGCGGCCGCCGGTTGCCCGAGCCCAGGGTGCCGAGCTGGTGGTGGCTGCGCTGCTTCGCCCGGGCGCTGACCCGGTCGGGATCGGCGCCGGCGATGCAGCCGCCCGATTCCACCCGACCCCTGCCGCCAATATCCGGCCGAGATCGCGCTTTGGGTTCTGCATGGTCGTCCCCCGCGGCTCACAGGTCGAACACGACTTCGGCCTCCCAGCCCGAACGCCGGCGTTCCAGTCTCAGGCGGTGGTGGGTGGTCGCCTTGACCACGGTCTCGATCGGCTGGCGCCGGGCGTCGTGCGGCTGGCCCCGGGTCACCGCCCGCAACCGCCAGCCGGGCTGGATGTCCAGCTCGGCCTCGGCCACCAGCCAGGCTTCGGTCTCGAACAAGAAGATCAGCTCGTCGAGCCAGTCGACCAGCAGCTGGGTGGGGCTGTCGGCCGCCAGCTCCAGGTTGCGCGACCGGCTGCGCTCGAGCTGGCTGTCTCCGATCATCAACCAGACCAGGGCCCGGGCCGCCGTGGCGAAGACGTCCTCGAGGCTGTCGCCGCGCAAGCGGACCCGGGCGTCGGCGGCGTGCTCCAGCATTTCGAACTCGCCCATGGGCTCACCTCCGCGCGTCCGCGGCCGGTTAGCGGGGCGGGTCCGGCCGGAATAGGACGAAGCTCAGGTCGTCCGGTTTGGACGGCGCGCCGGCGGTCGGCTCGAGCATGCGCCGGCGGCCCAGCGCGGCCAGCCGGTCGCGCACCCGTTCCAACGGACTCTTGCGGGCCAGCTCGACCAGCTCGCGCGGCAACAGGTTGTCGCCCAATCCATCGCTGGCCACCAGCAGGGTATCGCGTGGCGCCAGCCGCAGGCGCGGGCCGATGTCGATGCGCATCTCGCGGGTGCCGAGCAGGTTGCTGACCAGGTGCAGGTCCTCATGGAACAACGCTTCGCCGGCCTCGACCAATCCCGCCTCGACCGCGTATCCCACCGGTGAGTGGGAGATGGTGCGGTACTTGATTCGGCCGCGCCCGCCCATCAACAGCGTACCCGAATCGCCGATGTGATACGAGCGGACGTGCCAGGCGCCGATCTCGACCACCTCCAGCGTGGTCAACGCACCCGGCAGGGTGTCCAGCAGCTGGCGGTTGGCGGCCTCGATGGCATCCAGGATCGCCGCGCGCAGCCCCTCGGCCGGCGGCTGGGCGCGCGCTTCTCGCAGGCTCCGCTGCAAGGTGCGCAGCGTCAGGGCCGCTGCCTCGGCGCCACCCGGTTCCCCACCGGCGCCGTCGGCCAGGGCGATGACGGCCCGTTCGTCGTCGAGCGGCAACAGCGCCAGGGCATCCTCGTTGGGCCGATCGGCGGTCGGATCGCGGGCGGTATAGGCCAGGGCGGTGCCGCTGGCCAGACGCACCGCCTCCGGGGCGTAGTGGTCGTGTCCGATCGCCAGCATCTCGTCGGTCAAGGGCTTCAATCCCACTCCAGTGTCTCGATGTGCTGGCGCAACTGGCCGGCGGTGCGGAACTGCTGGCGGATCAAGCTGCGCTTCAGGCCCCGGCAGATGGTCTTGACCGTGGTCGCTTGCCGGGCGTAGGTGCGCTTGCCGCCGAGCACGTCGTAGAAGATTCGGATCAGGTCGTAGACGTCCTCCTGGATCAGGTCCTGGGTCGACATCTCCCACTGGAAGAAATCGAACAGCTTGAGTTCGAAGCGCAGTCCGTAGCGGCGCACGATGATGTTGTCGGTGTGCAGATCGCCGTGCGAGTGGCGCAGGTTGTGCATCTCGGCCACTCCACTGCTCAGGGCGTGCAGCAGGTGCAAGGCCTGGTAAGGGTGCAGCCGGCGGCCCGGCTGGCGGCCGACGAAGCTCGACAGGCTCTCGCCCTCGACGTACTCGGAGACCAGGTAGTCGATGCGCCGTCCTTGGAACTGCATGCTCTCCTGGGTGTAATACTGGATCAGGGCATGGCAATGGCGCAGCGCGTGGAGCTTCTTGGCGTAGGCCCGCAGGGTGCGGTTGCGCGGATTGCGGCGGGAGAAGAAGAACTTGCCCGCCCGGCGGATGCCGGTGGCCCGTTCGCGCAGCTTGTAGACCTCGCCCTCCCACCCGTCGCCCAAAAAGCCGAGCACTTCGTACTTGCGGTTCAGAACCGTGCCGGGCTTGAAATCGAATCGCTGGATGTCCATCGCCACCGTCCCCTCGCCTGGACCGGACCGTCATATTCTCCCGCCGGCGCCGCGAGCGCAAGCGGCAGTGGTCGCAGCCAGGACGATGGGCTGATCTGGCTTGCGGCCGAGGCGGGAAATAGGGGCCCACCGGGGCGCGTTGACCCGGGGCAGGTGAAGTTCTATGCTGAGGCCGAAGCCCAGCGGGAGGAGTCCATGCCGTACGTTTTTCGGATCGGAACCGGTGCGTCGATGGACCGACTCGAGCGCCTGATCGCCGCCCGACTAGAGCCCGGCGCCGATCGCGCCAAGATCGATCAGCGCATCTGGGACCTGTTCGGCGAGACCTGGGCGGTGATGTTCACCGACCTGTCGGGCTTCTCGCGGCGGGTCGCCGAGTTCGGTATCATTCATTTTCTGCAGATGATTTTCGAGTCACAGCGCGTGCTGGTGCCCTGCGTCGAGGCCCACGACGGCATCTTGCTGAAGCTCGAGGGCGACAGCATGCTGATCATGTTCCGCTCGGTGCGCAAGGCGCTGGAATGCGCCCTGGCCATGCAGCGCACCTTGGTCGCCTACAACCAGGACCGGGACGAGACCGAGCAGGTGCTGCTGTGCCTGGGTATCGGTCACGGGCCGGTGCTGCGTATCGGGGACGACGATGTGTTCGGCGCCGAGGTCAACGCCGCCAGCAAGCTGGGCGAGGACGTGGCCGGGCCCTGGGAGATACTGGTGACGGAGAATGTCCGCCGGGCGCTGGCTGACTTCGCGGAAGTCGATTTCGAAAGGCTGGCCGAGGAGCCGCCCGGCGCCGACGCGGCCTATCGCGTGGTGTACCGGCGCTGAGCCGGTTCGGGCAGAACCGGGCCGCGGCTGCGGGTGAAGTGGTCGAGACGGGAATGAATGTCACCGATCAGATCGTCGAACGGCTGAGTACCTACCTGGGGCCGAATACCGCCCGCGTGGCGGTTCAGACCTTCGCCCGCAAGTCGCTGGGCAAGGCGCCCGAGCAGGTGACCGCGGCCGATGCGCCCGCCTTGCTCGATGCCTTGCGGCCGATGCTGCGCACTCTGGTGGGCGCCGATTCGACAGACGCATTGCTGCGCTCCCTCCGCGAGGAGGTGTTGGATTGAGATACCGGGTCTTGGTGGTGGTGCCGCTGCTCTGGGCGGCCGCGCTGGTGGGGGGGATGTTGGCGTTGGCCGGTGAGCCCGCTTTCGGTGCCTTCCTGCGGATCGAGATGGAGCTGGCCAAGGCCATGCCCGTGGTGGGCGCCGTCCTGGCGGCATTCGCCTTTTCCCGCGGCGAGTATCTGCGCCGCGCCTGGCTGTTCTACGGCGCCGCCATGCTGTTGCTCTTGGCGCGCGACGCGGTGTTCGGTCTGGCGGTGCCCGAGGGCGTCGCCTGGCGCGGGGCGGCCCGCGGTGGAGCCACCCTGCTGGCCAATGCCTCGGCCGTGGTGGGCACCTGGATGCTGGCCCGGGCCTGGAAGGTGGCCGGGCTCGAGCTGCCCGGTCCGCGCTGGGCCCAGCGGGCCGTGCTGGCCGCTGCCGTGGTCCTGTCGCTGGCTTCGGCCGGGTCGGCCGTGGTGGTCAACTTCAAACAGCTGCTCGCCGGAGAGGGCGAGGCGCTGGTGTGGATCGCCTCCGGTCTGGGCGACCTGGTCATCCTGGTGCTGATCGCCCCCTTGTTGCTGACCGCCCTGGCGCTACGCGGGGGCCTGTTGGGCTGGCCCTGGGCCCTGCTGACCACCAGCTCGATCGCCTGGCTCGGCTTCGACGGTACCCTGGCCGTCCTGCCTCTGGTCGAGGCCGCGCCGGGGACGGTCACCGCGGTCAGCGAGACGTTTCGCAGTCTGGCCTGCTTGTTCGCCTTTTCCGCCGGGGTGGCGCAGCGGTTCGCCATCCTCGGAGTCAAAAACGGCGTCCGCTCCAGCTGACCGGGCGGACATGCCCATTGCTTCCGCAGGCAGTCCGCGGCTACGATCGGAAAACCATGGCAAGAGCGCGGCGTACGCTCAAGGGGCGCAAGGGCGAGTACCAGGTCCTGTTGCCGCTGACCCGCAGCGGGTTGTCCGCGGTCTCGCTGGCGCGGGTGGCCGGTCGGAGCGGCCGCGGTCGTTTCGTCGTCATCCGCGAGTTGCTGGCCCATCTGGCGCGCGATGAAGCGGCTGTGGGGCGTTTCCTCGACGAGGCCCGCATCGGGGTGCGGCTGACCCAGGCCAACCTGACGCGCATCATCGAGGCCGGCAAGTCCAAGGCGGGCGTGTTCACCGTGTCCGATTTCCTGGACGGTGACGGCCTGGGGCTGTTGCTCGGCCGCTTGCCGGTCGGTAGCGCGCTGCCGGCTCCGGTGATCATCGCGGTGGGCCGGCAAGCTGCGGCAGGGCTGGCTTTCGTCCACCAGCTGAAGGACAAGGCCGGCGAGCCGCTGAACCTGGTCCACCGCAACGTCAACCCGCGCAACCTGGTCCTGCAGCCCGACGGGGTGGTCAAGGTGGTCAACTTCGACCTGCAACGGCCGGCGGAGCGCCCCCATCCGAGCCGGTTGACCGCCCATTTGTCGCCGGAGCAATGCCTGGGTGAGCAGACCGGCCCGGCTTCGGACCTCTTTTCGCTCGGCAGCGTGCTGTGGCGGATGGCGGCCGGTCGATCGTTGTTCGACCGCGGTGACGACCTGGCCGCGCGCAAGGCCATTCTGGCCGGCGACCTGCCGCCGCTGCCCGCCGGCGCCGGCCATCCGGCCGGCCTGGAGCCCTTGCTGCGGCGGTGCCTGGCCCGCGATCCGGCCGAACGACCGGAGTCGGCCGCCGCCCTGGAGGCGGCCCTGGCCGAGGTGGGCCGCGAGCTGACCACCGAGCCCGGGCCGGCGACCGTGGCGGTGGTGCTCGAGCAGCACTTGGCGGATCGCCTGCAGGCCAAGGCCGAGGCCCTGGAGCGGGCTGCCGGCGGCGAACTGGAAGGGGAGGCAGCGGCTTTGCTGCTGCCCGACCGCTCTGCGGGAACAGCCACAGAACCGGCGCCTGAACAGGCGGGCGAGCCGGCGGCCGAACCGGCGGTTGCGCTGCCGCCGCGTCCGCCGCCCGTGCCGACGGCTGCCGAGGGGGCCGCGACCGAGACGGCCGCCGAGGCGCGCCCGAACGAAGCGGCCGGCGACGATCCCTTGCCCGACGTGTCGCCGCCGGAACTCCCCTTGCCGCCGGCAGACGCCGCGGCCGCCGAGACCATGCCGGGCGACCGGCCAGAACCGCCCCAACAGCCCGAGCAGCCACAGCAGCCCGAGCGGCCTGAACAATCCGGGTCAGCCGAGCAAGCCGAGGCGTCCGGGCAATCAGCGCCAGCCGCGATGCCGGCTGCGGCAGCGGCGCCGGCCGAAGCGTTCGAGGCCATGCCGCCGACGCTCGAAGATCTGGGCGCCGAGAAGGTGGCCGCGGTCCGCCAGCGGGAGGACCAGGCGGCGAGTGCGGAGGCGGCCGGGTCGGCGAAAGCAGACGCGGCGGGGTCGGACGGTGGCGCGGCCCCTGAGACCCCGGCTGCTGCCGGGGACGGGGCTGCTGCCGGGGACGGGGAGCCGGCCGGAGGATTCCGGGTCAAGCTGGCCGTGGCCGAGGATGCCGCAGCGAGCGAGTCCGGACGGTCCGAAGTAGCTTCACCGACAGGCGCTGCCGTGCCGCCGGACCCTTGGCTGCCGCCTCACCTGCGGTGGCCGGCCGCAGCCGTCGGGGCCGTGGTGCTGCTGCTGGTCACCGCCCTGATCTGGCCCTCGGGCGACGACGAATCGGTGCAGCCGGTTCCGGCCGAACCGGCTGCCGAGCCGGAGCCGGAGCCCGAACCCGCCGAGGCCGCGGCGGCCGCCAGCGCCGGGCTGCAGCTGCGGCCGCCGGCGGATCCGCCGCCGCTGGCCCAGTTGGCCGTTCGCAGCGAGCCGACCGGCTGCGCGGTCGAGTTGGGGGGCATGGAACTGGCCGGCCGGACGCCGCTGACCAGCGTGATCCTGCCGGCCAACCGAGACTTCGAGGTCACGGTCCGCTGCACCGGACATCAGCCGGATCGCCAGCGGGTGCTGCTGTCGGCCGAGGAACGCCTGGAACTCGAGTTCTATCCGGAAAAGACCGACGCGGCCGCCAGCGCCGACAAGCGCCGGCGCCGCGGCCGGGGCCGGTTGCAGCTGACCACGGGCCGACCGATGACGGTTCTGCTCGAAGGCAAGCGGCTGGGCCGCACCCCCCTGGTCGGCAAGCGCCTGCCGGCCGGCACCCACCGCCTGCGGCTGGTGCGCAAGGCGGACGGCATCGACGAGGTACTCGAGGTCCGCATCCAGCCGGGCGAGACCACCGTCATCGATCGGCGGTTCTGACCCGGAGTCGCTGGGGAACTCCAGGTCGAACCGCAATCGCTCACCGCTCGTCTGGAATGCCACCGTCCGAAGGGCTCCGCTGCCCGGCCAATCCGCGCAGCAGGTCGATGGTCGCCTTGCGGTCGCCGGCGCCGATCGCGCCGAGCGCCTCATCCGGGGTGCGCACGATGCCGGCGAGGCCGCGGTAGGGTACCTCGCGCAACAGCACCGGGGGTGTGCCGGCGGCCGCTTTCCAGCGCTCGGCCAATCGCTGCCAGATGGCGTCCAGTGCCCGGTCCGGCCCGGGCAGCAGGCGGAAGATCTCGACCTGCTGTCCGCCGCGCTGGTAGCGGGCGTGGACGGCGGGACCCAGCTCCGACAGACCGAGATAGGATTCCGGGGTATAGCCCGCGCTGCCGGCCAGCCGATCCGCGGCCGGCAGCGCGGCGAATGCTTGCGGTAGATCGCTGGAGCCCGGCAGCGCCTCGGCCAGCGCGACCAGCCAGGGCTTGCAGGCGGCGGCGTCGAGCGCTCCGCGCATCGCTCCGATCTTGACGTAGTGACGTCCCTGGCGCAGCAGGCACTGGCGCGGCGGCGCGACCAGGCCCGGGCCGCCGGTCACGCTCCGGGCTGTTGCCGGCCGCTCGCGGGCGAAGACGCCGAAGGCGTTGAGCGGGGTGCCCTGGTCGTAGATGCTCACCTCGATGGTCACCGCGCCGCAGTCGAAGCGCCTGAGGTCGAGGCGTTCGAAGCCGTACTCCAGGAAGACGTCGGCCGCACCGTTGATCGCCTTGAACAAACCCCCGCGATCGAAGGTCTCGCCCGCCTCGCCCGTACAGCCCGGCAGCTCTATGAAATCGGCGGCGGCCGGTGGCGCCAGCGACAGCACCAACAGCAGCATTCCCGAGCGGATCATCGGCCGTGCCTCACGCCAGCGTCAGCAGCTGGTGGGCATGGACCAGGCTGGCCTGGATGGGCAGGCCGCCGGGGCAGGTCCCGCGACAGGGGGCGGAACAGTCGAAACACGCCTCGGCGCCGCTGCCCAGGCCGGCGTACTTGTGCATGGCCAGCTTTTGCTCCCGGCGTCGCTGGAAGTAGTAGGCGTAGCGGTGAATGGTGTTGATCGGCACCCCGTGCGGACAAGCGGCGACGCATGCGGTACAGCCGGGCGGACAGGTGATGGTGCGGCTGGCGCGGGCCCAGGCCTCGAGCGCGCGGCGGCTGCGGGCGGTCAGGGGATCGCCGCTGGCCGCCAAGGCGGCGTTGACCGCATCGAAGTCGCGCATCGAGACGCAGGCCGCAGCGGCGTCCGGGTTGGCCAGCGCCCAGCGGATGCTGCAGCGGTGCAGATCCTGCTCGCTGTCGATGCCGTGGGCATCCATGAACGGCCGGGTGGGCTCGGCGGCCGCGCGCATTTCGTCCACCCAGCGCTGGATGCGCTCGATGGCCTCGGCCCGCGTCTTGCCGCGTTTGAGCAGCTTGTCCAGCACACGGGCGTACTCGCCCGCCGGCGCCTCTGGATCGAAGGGCTCGACCTGCATCACCCCGGCGGTCACCTTCATGGCGATGCCGCCCACGTCGCGTTCGCGACAGGCCCGCAAAACCCGGGCTCCGGCCTCGGGCTTGAGGAAGCTGTAGACCGGCATCATGACGTCGAAGCGGCCGTCCTCGATGGCGGCCAGCAGTACGTCTTCCAGGCTGTCGCCGGCATCGCCGCGCGGGCCGTGGCTGGAGATGCCCAGGTGCTTGATCTTGCCGTCGGCCTTGAGCCGCGCCGCCACCCGGTGGAAGGTGGCGTCCGAGACGCTGGCCACATCGGACGCCGCGTGCATGTACAGCGCATCGACGTAGTCGGTGCGCAGCCGCTCCAGACAGCGGGCGAAGCGGTCCAGCAGGTTCTGCTCGGTGTCTTCATCCTGGCGCTTGAGCTTGGTGACCAGGAAGATGTTCTTGCGCTCGAGGTGTACCATGGCCTGGCCGATCTTCTCCTCGCTGCGGCCGTTTTCGTAGCGCTCGGCGGTGTCGAGCAGGTTGACCCCGCAGTCGCAGGCGTAGCGCACCACGTTGGGCTCGGCGATCGAGCCGCAACCCATGACCACGTCGGAGACCTCGAAGCCGGTGCGGCCGAGCCGGCGGTGGGCGCGCACGCGCGGGTCCGTCGCGCCGGCCGCGCCCGCGGCAGCGCCGGCGGCCGGCGCCGGGGCGCGCTCGGCGCCGCTTTTGGTGGTGGCGGTGGCGCAGCCGGCGGCCACCGAGGCGGCCAGGGCCGCACCGCCGGTGCGCAAGAAAGCCCGGCGATCGAGACCGGCTCCGCGGGATTCGTCTTTTTTCATGGCAGGCTCCAGGCAGGCTGGTGAAAACAGTGATCTCAGCTTTGCGGGCAGCCCAGCAGCGCCAGCAGGCTGGGCAGGTGCCAGATGCGGAAGGCGTCCGACTCACCGCTGACCAACCAGCGGCCGTCGTCCGCGACCGCCAGATCTAAGATTCCAGCCGGTGCCTGGACCTCAGCCGAGTAGCGCAGCTGCCAGCCGTCGCCGGTATCGCAGACGGCGCTGACGAAGCCGCTGTCGGTGGCCACCAGCAAGGCCGGATCGGCGGCGTCCGGGGCGAAGGCCAGCGCGGTGGCGCGCACGCCGGCCTCCAGCGCCACCACCGCCGGCTGGGGGTCGGCCGGCGGGTTCTGCCAGTCGGACACATCGTAGATGTGCACCGCCCGCTCGCCGGCCGGGGTCTCGATCAGCGCCGCCAGCAGCGGGGTCTGGGGCGCGGGGTGGAAGGCCAGGCCGTGGACCTGATTGTCCGGCTCGAGCGTCACCAGCGGGTCCACGCCGCCGGCTCCGCCTTCCCATCCCACCCAATCGCTGGAGCTCCACAGCCGCAGGCCTGCATCGAGCACCCCGGCATCGTCCGAACCGGCGGCCAGCAGCGTCGGCGTGCTCATGCCCAGAGTCAGCCGGGGGCTGAACGCCAGGCTGGTGATGGTGGTGTCTGCGTCCATGTACACGATGGCCTCGCAGGCGCTGGGGGTGTCGGTGGTACACGGTGAGCCGCCGCTGCCGGTGCCGTCCCAGATCACGGCGGCCTCGGTGCCCAGGACGCCGATGTGGCCTCCGGCCACCCAGCGGCCGTCTTCCGGGGTGGTGGCGAAGACCGCTCCGCTCAGATTGTGGAAGATGACATGGGGCGAGTCGGCATCGTAGGGATACCAGCGCTTGATGCCGCGGGCGGAGTTGATGCTGAACAGATAGTCCTGTCCATTTAGCCCCGCCCGCTGGAAGGCCA
Source organism: uncultured Myxococcales bacterium (assembly GCA_964454005.1). Lineage (GTDB taxonomy): Bacteria > Myxococcota > B64-G9 > B64-G9 > B64-G9 > CAYVQE01. The sequence continues at coordinate 95,257 of CAYVQE010000003.1, read as the reverse complement.
CCTGGATGATGGGCCCGGAAATGTGGTTCAGATCGACACCGAGTTGGGTGATGGCGCCGTCGCTGGAGGCGCTGAATCGGAACAGCCGCGGGTAGCGGTCGTCGGCGCCGGTGGCGATCAAATAATCGCCTGCGAAGGCGGGGACGGTCTCGCGCTGGATGTCGACCGCCAGGGCGTCGACCGGATCGCCGTCGCCGGGCATCGGCTGGCCCCGGCTGAGCGCGCAGCTGTCCTGCTGGCAGAGTCCGCTTTGGCAGTCGGCGTCGCCCAGGCAGCCGGCCGCCAGCGGGCAGGCGGGGCAGTCGGGCCCGCCGCAGTCGACATCGGTCTCATCGCCGTTCTGCTCGCCATCGCTGCAGCCGGGTCCGCCAGCGGGCTGGCACGCGCCGAGCTGGCAGTTGTCGCTCAGGCAGTCGGAGTCATCCTCACAACCCTGGTCGTCGGCGCAGGCGGGACAGTCGGGTCCCCCGCAATCGACGTCGGTCTCGGCGCCGTTCTGCTCGCCGTCGTCGCAGCTGGGGCCGGCGGGTTGGCAGGTGCCGCCCTGGCAGTAGTCGCTCTGGCAGTCGCCGTCGTCGTCGCAGGCCTGGCCGTCGGCGCAGCCGGGACAGTCGGCGCCGCCGCAGTCGACGTCGGTCTCATCCGCGTCTCGGGTGTCGTTTGTACAGTGCCCGGGCGGCTGGGCGCAGGTGCCGGCATCGCAAAAGCCGCTCTGGCAGTCACCGTCGCTGGCGCAACTTCGGCCGTCGGCGCAGGCGGGACAGGCGGGCCCGCCGCAGTCGACGTCTGTCTCGGCCTGGTTCTGCTCGCCGTCGTCGCAGGTCGGCCCGCCCCCGGCGGCGCAGGTGCCGCTCTCGCACAAGCCGCTCAGGCAATCGCTGTTTGCGTTGCAATCGGCGCCGTCGGCGCAGCGGGCGCATTCGGGCCCGCCGCAGTCGACGTCGGTCTCGGCGCCGTTCTGGCGGCCGTCGTCGCAGCTCGGCTCAGCGCTGTCCGGCACGCACTCGCCGTTCTGGCAGCGCTGATCCGGGCCGCAGTCCGCATCGTCGGTGCAGGGTTCGCCGTCGGAGCCCACCACCAGGCTGCAGGCCGGCGCGGCCAGCAGCGCCAGAATGCCCAGCACCGCCACGCCCGCGATCGGAGCGACGGCGACTTTGCCGGCCGGCGGCTCAGCCGCCAGCGCGGCCGGATGCCGGGTTCGGTTTCGCGCCTCTCGCCCGTTCGACTCGAACATGATCCCGCCTCCTCGCCCGCCGGCCGGCGTTGCCTGAACCGCAGTTTCCTTGGGAACTCCTAGAAACGCAGCCGCAGCGCAGCCGAGCCGCTGCCCGCAGCGGGAGCCACCCCGGCCGCCACCGCCGCTTCGGATTCATCGCCATCGACCAGCAACAGCACCAGGGTGGCGACGGCGGCCGCGCCGGCCACGCCGAACATGACATCTGCGATCAGGGCCTTGTTCTGGGCCGCGTCGTGGTGATTTCGCCAGTCGGCTGAGCCGTGGATGGCATCCCGGGCAGCCTGGTCGTCTTTGTAGGCCAGACCGCCGAAGGCGCCTCCGGTGCCGGCCGCGGCCACCGTCAGACCCAATCCGACCCAGGGGGCCACATCCATGAAGCCGGGTGCGGCTGTCTCCGCCACCGGGGCCGGCTCGCCGGTGCCCATCGTGCTCAGCAGTTGCGCCACCGCACCGCGGATGCCCTGGATCAGCTTCGATTGGTCGCGCGGCACGTACTCGGTCACCCGGCTCAACACCTGGACATCGGCCACATCGAACAGCTTCAGGTTGATCACGTAGCGGTCGCCCACCGCCCCCACGCTCGGCACGGCAACCAGGCTGACCCCCAGGGCGCCGCCGATCTCGGCCACGCACGACTCCTCGTCGCAGCCGAGCAGCATCTTCTGCGAGTCCACCTCGAGCATGGCGGCCACATCGCTCGAGCCGAGCACCTCGAATCGTCCCTGGCGATGGAACTCGGCGAGCAGGATCTCGTTCAAGGTGCGGTCGGTGCCCGATGGCATATCGGTGTCGACCCGCAGCGCCAGCACCGCCAGCTCGGGTTTGTCAGCGGCGTTCGCCGCCAGCGGCGCCACCAGCCCCAGCCATGCCATCACCCGCAGTGATTGGAGACAACGCATGGGCCATTCCTCCCGGACTCGAGACTCGATGCCCAATCGATAGTAGTTCAGCTCGGGCCGGGGTTCAATGTGCAAGCGGCAATTCGGTCTCGGCCGCCGGCCCACCAGGCGGCCGGCGTTGTGGTTCCGTGCCGGGGCAGCTTCCGGCTAATGCCTGGCGGCCGCGCGAGCCATCAGGTTCGGCGGTCTTTGGTAGCCACGCTCGGCCAGCGCACGGCCCCGCAGGTGCTTGTAGGCCTCGGCGCTCGCCAACAACGTGAGCGCCAGCCCCAGCAAGTAGAGCCAGGTCGTCAGCGAGACCGGCTCGATGCCGAGGATGTCGCGCCAGCCCGGGATGAACATCGAGGCGATGTGCACGCCCTGTGCGGCGAGTACGGCGCTCACCAGCAGTTTGTTGGCGCCGAGGGGCACCCGGAAGACCGAACGCGTCTCGGAGCGGCAGTTGAACGCGTGCACGTTCTCGAACAGCACCATCAGCAGCAACAACAGGTTGCGCGCCTGTGCGGGGTCGACGTTCCAGACTTCGACCAGCAGGTAGAACGCGCCGAAGCCGACGAGCCCGATATGGACGCCGGCCATCGCCACCTGCTCGATCATCAGCCGGTTGAAGATGCGCTCGCCCGGCGACCGGGGCTTGCGGCCGAGGACGTCCGGCTCGCCGCTCTCGAACGCCAGGGCGACGTCCTGGATGCCGTTGGTTACGAGGTTGAGCCACAGCAGCTGCACCGGATTGAGCGGCAGCGGCGTGTTGAAGGCGACCGAGAGCGTGAACAGCAGCAACTCCGCCACGCCGGTGCTGATGAGCAGCCAGACCACCTTGCGCACGTTGTCGTAGGCGATGCGCCCCTGTTCGATGCCGTTGACGATCGAGGCGAAGTTGTCGTCGGTCAGGATGAGGTCGGAGGCGTTGCGGGCGACATCGGTGCCGCTCTGGCCCATGGATACGCCGATGTGGGCCGCTCGCAGCGCCGGGGCGTCGTTGACGCCGTCGCCGGTGACGGCGACGAAGTGGCCGGCGTCCTGCAACCGGGTGACGATGGTCGTCTTCTGGCGCGGCTCGACCCGGGCATAGACCTGCGCCTCGCGCACCCGTCGGCTCGCGCCTTGCTCGTCCTGTCCGAGTTCCTTTCCCGCGACGACCTGCTCCGACTGGTCCGCGAGCTCCAGCGAGCGAGCGATCGCGAGCGCCGTTGCCGGGTGGTCTCCGGTGATCATGCGCACGTCGACGCCGGCGGCGCGAGACTTCGCGATCGCATCCGGCACCTCGGAGCGGATCGGGTCGATCTGGCCCACGAGGCCGAGCCAGGTCAGCCCCCGCAGCGCCGACACGTCGCCGTCGCGTCCTGCCCGCTCGTCGACCTCGCCGCGGGCCACCGCCAGCACGCGGTAGCCGTCATTCGCCAGCGCTTGCTCCTGTTGCTGTACCTCGTCGGCGTCGACGTCGCACATCTCGATCAGCGTGCTGGCTGCGCCCTTGACGTGGGCGATGATCCGGTCGCCGTGACGATTGAAGGTCGCGGCGAACCGGCGCTCAGATTCGAAGGGGATGCCCCCGATCTCTTCATGCCGCTCGAGCAGCTCGTCACGGGTCAGGCCCAGCTTGCGTCCGAGAACCAAAAACGCCACGTCGACCGTATCCCCCTCCGCCCGGGTCTCGCCGTTCGTCTCGAACTCGGCTCCGTTGCACAGCACGGCGGACTCCGCGAGCTCTCGCAGCCACGGCTCCCGGTCCAGGTCGATCTCCTCATCCCCGCGCTTGATGGCTCCTCGCGTCGCGTAGCCCTCTCCCTCCACTTCGGCCTCCTCGGCATCGAGGGAGCGGATGCGCTTGACGGTGAGCTTGTTCGCGGTGAGGGTTCCGGTCTTGTCGGACGCCACCAGCGTGCAGGCGCCGAGTCCCTCGACGGCCGGCAGGAGCCGGACGATGACGTTGCGCTGGGCCATGCGGCTCGAGCCGATGGACAGGGCGACGGTGATGGCCACCGGCAGCCCGGCGGGGATGGCGGAGACCGCCAGGGCGACGGCCAGGAAGAAGATCTGGGTCAAGTCTTCGCCGCGCAAGAGTTGGGCGCCGCCGAGGATGACGATGATGCCGATCACCCCCAGCGCGATGATCCGGGTGAAGCGGCGCAACCGGATCACCAGGGGCGGCACCTGTGCCTCCTCGGAGAGCGACTCGGCGATGCGACCGACCTCGGTGAGCTGGCCCGTGCGCACAACCACGCCCAGCGCGCGGCCGCTGGTGACGTTCGAGCCGGCGTGGAGCAGGGTGACCCGGTCGCCGAGGGCTGCATCCTCGGCGAGTTCGGCGGTGGCTTGCTTGTCGACCGGTGTGGACTCGCCGGTGAGCAGCGACTCGTCGGCGCGCAGGTCTCTGGATTGCAGCAGGCGGATGTCGGCGGGGACTGCGGCGCCGGATTCCAGCAGGACGAGATCTCCCGGCACGAGCGCGTCGCTGTCGATCTGCCGCCGCTTGCCGCCGCGGATCACGGCGGCGCTGATCTGCATCACCTGTTGCAGGGCCTGGGCCGCGTTCTCGGCCTTCCACTCCTGGTAGGTGCCCAGGATGGCGTTGAACAGCAGCACGGCGAAGATGAAGGCGGCGTCCTCGTGGTTGCCGAGGGTGAGCGACACGGCGCCGGCGATGAGCAGGATGTAGATGAGCGGATCCTTGAATTGGCGCAGGAACACCTGCCAGACCCGAGCGCGCGCCCGCTCCGGCAGGCTGTTGGGGCCGAAGACCGCGCGGCGGCGCTCAACCACTTGCTCTTCGAGGCCACGCTCGGGATCCGTCGCCAGCGCTGAAGTCACTTCCCCCGGCGGCAGGGCGTGCCAGCCTCGCTGCTCGACCAGATCCCTGTTCGGCGTATCCCCCACCCGGCACCTCCCTTCATTGGCCCAATGTCGCCGCATAGCTTATGATCCAGACCCGAGTTGTCAATCGGTTTCGGCCCCATTCTACCTGTGTAGGTGGGCTGCTGGGAGGCGAGGCGTGATCGAGGCGGTGGTGTTCGACATGGACGGCCTGTTGATCGATTCCGAGCCCTTGTGGGCCCAGGCCGAGATCGACGTATTCGCCAGCGTGGGCATTGCGCTCGACGCGGATCGCTGCCGCGAGACGGTGGGGCTGGGCCTCGAAAAGGTGGTGGCTCTGCGCTATGGCGAGCGTCCGTGGGCCGAGCCCAGCCGGGCCGAGGTGGCCCGGCGCATCCACGCCCGGGTGGCCGAGCTGATCGGGGAGCGCGGCCAAGCCATGCCCGGGGCCGAGCAGGCGTTGCGATTCGTTCGCGGGCATGGTGCGCGCATCGGCTTGGCGACCGCTTCCGACGAAGAGCTGATCCAGGCCGCCCTCGGCCGGCTGGGCCTGGCGACGGCCTTCGATGCCATTCAGTCGGCCGCCGGGCTGGAGCGGTCCAAGCCCCACCCCGAGGTGTATTTGCTGGCGGCCGCGGCCCTGGGCGCCGCGCCCGAACGCTGCCTGGCGGTGGAGGACTCCATACCCGGGCTGATCGCGGCCAAGGCCGCCGGCATGCTGGCGCTGGCCGTGCCCGCGGCTGAGACCGCCGCCGATCCCCGTTTCGCCATCGCCGACGAACGGCTGCGCTCGCTGGAGGAGTTGGACGAGACCCGCTGGCGGCGGCTGGAAGCCGGCGCCTGCCGGCCGAGTCCCGCCGCGGATTGAGGACCGGACCTCAGCGCCGGCGCAGCTCGCCGAACCCCTGGACCACCCGGCCGAGGCCCTTGGCGATGCGGCGGCCGCCGGCGCCGAGTTCGAACGCGCGCCACTCGCTGTGGGCGTCGGCTTCGGGCAGGTAGAGCAGCCCGGCCAGTTGCAGCCCGGACTCGGCCTCGGCCAGCCGCACCAGCAGCAAGCCGTCGGCCTCCAGCCGGGACGCGGCCGCGCGGGCCTGGCTGCGGGCGGCTGCATCCAGCGGGGCCTGCCCGCGCACGGCGGCCAGCAGCGCCTCGGGCGCTTGGCCCTCGGGTGTGGGAAAGAGCCAGGCCTTGATCCGCGGCGGCGGCACCCCGTCCGGCAGGGGCCGGGTCCAGGCCCCGTGTCCGGTGAGCTGCAGACGGATGAAGTGGCGGCCCGGGTAGAGGCGGATGGCCTCGTCCGGGGTGGTCCCGCGCTGCCGGCCGTCGATCCAGATGGTGGCGCCGGGCGGCTCGGAGTCGATGCGCATGGCGGCCGGCTCGGCCGAAAGCACCTGGCGCCGGGCGATCTGCAGCGCCTCGCGCTGGCGCGGGGTGAAGCCGCTGCTGTCGATCACCCGTTCGGGTTCGAGGGCCACCGCCCAGCGAAAGGCCGCCATCGCCTCGTCGCGGCGTTCGCGCAGCAACAGGCTGCGAGCCCGCAACAGCACCAGCGCGATCAGCCGCTGCGGTGACTCCAGCTCGGGCCCGCAGCGGTCGAGCCGCTCGATGGCCGCCGCGGTCGCCTCCAGGCTGCTGCCGACGCGCAGCTCGGCCAGGGCCTTCTGCGCGCGATTGAGCTGGTCGTCGAATTCGCGGCAGGCGGTCTGGCCGCTGTCGTCGAGGCCGGCCCAGACCGCATCGTTGAGGCTGCGACCGGCCAGCACCGGCATGCCGTAGCGCTTGTGCAGCCGTTGGGCCAGGCCGACCAGCAGCTCCTGGACCCGGTCGGGCTCCAGCGCCGGTGCGGGGGCCGCGACCAGTGCCAGCTTGCCGACCGTGACCGGGCCCTCGATTTCGGTCTTCCGCTCGACCGGTGCCGAGCAAGCGGCCAGCCAGGCGGTGATCAAGAACGCCGCGGCGGCTTTCATTCGCCGGTCTCCGGCTGCTGCCGCCCGGCCCGCCCGTCGGCGGGCTCTTCGGCCGGCGCCTCCTGCCGGGGCTCGGCCGCTGGTGTTTCAGGCGGCGGGCCGGACAGGGCGGCGACCACCGCCGGCGCGTTGAGCAAGCCCTCGAGCTTTTCGCGATAGGCCTGGGGCAGGGCGATGCCGGGTCGGCCCGGAAGCTCCTGCTCGCCGCGCAGGATGGTCTCGGCCACCACCGTCCGGTAGGCGTTGATGACCTTCAGGCCCAGGTCGTACTTCAACCGCGTCTGCTCGGAACGGACGTCGGCGTGCCACTCGCGGATGGCCAGCAGCAGCGAACGGGCGGCGCCGCTAGCGGCCAGCCGCTTGACCACCTCGATCTCGATCTGCGCCGGCTGGCTGTCGACCCGGCGGACCGAAAAGCCCCGTTCGGCCAGGGCCCGCTCGACCACCCGGGCCATGTCGGCGGCCAGCGGTCGGCCGCTGGCGGTGTGGGCGTCGTAGGGGATGCCCGCCTTGCGTACCGAGCCGACGTAGACCGGGATCTTCTCCTCCGAGCGCACGTAGGGGCGCTGGTCGTGGACAGCCAAGGCCAGTTCACCCGCGCCCGCCGCCTCCAACTCGATGGCCACCCGGTGGTGGCGCAGCGTGGCCTCGACACCGCAGCCGGTGGCCAGAGCGGCCGCCAGAGCCCCCAGCAACAGTGCCGGTCCCAGGATTCCGTTGCTGCGATTCGTCTTCATGGCTCAACCCCAATCACCAAGCGTTCGCTTTCTCGCCCGGCAAGATAAATCGACAGCCGGCCGAGATGCAATAGCGCGAACCGCGAAAGACCTTCACCCGGAGGCCGCTGAGCGGTACCATCCGAATGGGTCCTGACGAAAAGGGGAGAGCGGCGATGGCGTGCGAGACGATCGGACGATTGGCGCTGGCCGGAATGCTGGCGCTGGGATTGGTGGCGAGCCCGCTGCGGGCCGAGACGAAAACGCAGCAGGAGCCCGCTGCACCCAAACGCATCACCCAGGTCGTGCTGCCGCTGTGGAGTTCGGGCCCGGTCGGCCGCGAGCTCGGTTTCGGCATCGCCGATCGGGCCGGCGCCTTGCTGCTGGCCAGCGGCGACTACAACCACGTCCATCTCAAGCAGGCCCTGTCGCTCGGGCGCAGCCACGGCTGGCGGTTGGCCGATCTGGCCGAGCTGGAGACCGCCCGCTCCGCCGCGAAGCTGCTGGGCGCCCAGGTCGGGGTCTGCGGTCGGCTGCAGGCCGCGGAGCCGACCGGCTTTCGCCTGCAACTGGTGGCCTTCGACCTGCGCACCGGCAAGACCCGGCAGCAGGAAGTCGCCCTGCCGGCCGATCGGGCCCGGGCGGTGGCGCAGGGCTCGGCGGCGGTGGCCGCCCTGGTGGCGGCGATCGACGGAGCCGAGCTGCCGGCCGGGGCCGGGGTCCAGCCGGCCAGCGGCTCCGCGGCCGCCATGGCGGACTACCTGGCCTGCGCGGCGGTGCTGATCGTCCAGCCGATGGGGTTGCGCAAGTCGCACGTGGTCGATCCCGAGCGCTTGGCCGGAGCGCTCGGCAAGTGCCAGCGGGCGGTGGAGCAGGATCCGGGCCTGACCGCGGCCTGGGCGGCCTTGAGCCTGGCCCGCTCGCTGGTGCTCAAACACGAGCAGGCGGCAGCCGCCCTGCGCCGGGCGCGCCAGACCAGCGGCTATCTGCCGCTGCGAACGCTGGCCCACTACTGGCTGGCGACCCGGTTTCGTTCCAGCGCCGAGGGCGCAGCGGTGCTGCGGCGGGCCATCCAGAAACAGCCCGGGGGGCTGATTTTCCATACCTATCTGGGCGACCATCTCAACATCAGCCGCGAGTACCGCGCGGCGCTGGCGGTCTGGCGGCGCTACCAGCAGCTGGTCGAGCAGAGCCCCTATGCCCGGGCCCAGCAGGGATACGCCCTGGCCCGGCTCGACGAGCTGGCGCGTTCGCTGGCCGTCACCCGCGAGGCCTGCCGGGCCGAGCCCGACAACCTGGATCTGCAGCTAGAGCTGGCCAGTCGGCTGGTCGATGCCGGCAAGCTGGATGAAGCCGAGAAGCTGCTGCGGCCGATGGCCGACCACCCGCGGGTCTTCGGCGAGGTGCTGTTGCGGCTGGGCTACGTCTACCTGCTGCAGCGCGACCACGAGCGCGCCGCGCATTGGCTCGGCCGGGCGCTGGCTCTGGCCAAGGGGCCCAACGAGTGGCGCACCCGCGGGCGGACCCGCTACGACCTGGCCATTCTTGCCGCGCGCCGGGGCATGCTGGCCGAGGCCGAGAAGCAGCTGCTGGCCGCGGCCGAGGAAGGCTTCATGTTGCGTGATTTGTTGCGTGACAACGAAGAGTTGCAAGTGCTGGCGGAACGGCCGGCGGTGGCCCACCTGTTCAAGGACCCCGCGCTGACCGTCGATCCCAAGCTGCACGCCACCCCCTTTCCCCTCGATCGCGCCGGTCGCGCCGAGCCCGATCGCAAGCGGTCCGCCATCACCGGGTTTACCTTCTGATCCGGCATGGCCGCGGGCGGATGGGGGCGGGAACGGCCTTGCGTCCGAACCGTGGCTGGGGTATTCGGAGGGTTGAACTTAGAGGCGGAAAGGAATGGAACCATGCTGCGCAAGTCGATAGCCGGATGGTCAGCCGCGCCGTTCGCCCTGGCTGCGCTGGTGGGGTTCGTGGCTGGCTGCTCACGGGGTCCGGTGTTGCGCGCCGATGAGGCCGTGCCTCAGGAGGTGATGGAGCTCGACGAGGCCACCGACATGGTCTCCAAGCGCCATCTGAGCAACTTCAAGCTCTGCGTCCAGCGCAGCAAGCTGGTCGATGATTCGGCCCTGTTCGGCAAATCGCTGGACGTGGTGTTCACCATCGAGCCCGGGGGACGGGCCGAGCAGGTCAAGATCGTCAGCCCGGCCTTCAGGGGGTCGGCCTTCGCCTCCTGCATCCAGCGTATCCTGACCTGGATCCACTTCCCCGATCCGGGCGAGCACGCCCGGCAGGTCCGCCTGCGCATCTACCTCGATGAGGACCAGCCCCTGCGCCACGGCTCCTGAATCGGGATCTGCAACCCGAGATTCCCCAGCCCGATGGGCGAAGGACGATATCGGGTGTTTGTCGGCTCCCAGGGAAATTCGGGGTGGACTGATCTTCAGGAGGCGACCGGCATGGCGCCGCTGGAGCTGAGCACCGAGGGGCTGCAGGAGTTGTTCGCAGGACTGGAACTGCTCGACCGGGGCCAGACCACAGCCGGCAAGCGTTTCCTGCTGCGGCGGTTGCTGGACGGCCCCGCCGGGCCGTTGCTGGAGCGCTGGCTGATGTGGACCTTCGACCCGGCCTACCGCTACCCCTGGGCGCTGCCGCCGCTGGAGAGCTTCGAGCGCCAGGACGCGGGCATCGAGTGGATGATGGCCTGGCGGGTGCTGGAGCGGGTGCTCGATGACCTGCGCAGCGGGGCGCTGCCAGTGGCCAAGGCCCAGCGCAAGCTGTTGTACCTGCTGGAGCGCGCTCCGGCAGGCATGCGGCGCTGGATCTGGCGCCTATTGCACCAGCGCCTCAGCCCGGGCGTCGAGCGTGAGACGATCGATCGGCTGGCGCCCGGCTTGCTGCCCTGACGGCGCCGGAGTGCCCCGGGGTGGCACATCAGAAGTGCTCGCGCCAGAAGGCCCGCAAGCGGGGCCCGACCACGTCGGGGAACTCGAACAGGCCGCCGTGGCTGCCGCCGGGGATGACGAACCACTCCGAACCCGGCGCCCGCTGGTGCAGCCTGCGGCAGACGGCCAGCGGGGTGAAGTTGTCGCGGTCGCCGGCCACCACCAGGCAGGGCAGGCCGGCCAGCCGCTCCAGGCCGTGGGCGGCCGAGTGGGCGCCGAGATAGACCCCGAGCTGTAGAAAGACCAGCGGATCCACGCCGGCCAGGTGGCGACGCCAGGACTCGAAGTCGTCCCGGCCGGCCGCTGCCGGGTTGAGCACCAGCAGCTTGGCCAGCGGAAAGACCCAGCCGCCCCCGAGCACCGACCGCCAGACCCGGCGGGCCGCACGCGGCCAGCGGCGGGCTGCGGCGAGCGTGCCCGGTACGATGGACTCGCCGGCGCGGCCCATGTGGAAAAACGACCGCAGCGGGTATTCGTAGGTGCCCAGCAAGGCGATGAATCCGCGCACCTGTTGCGGATGGCGGTGCAAGTACTCCAGCGACAGCTGCACCCCCATGGAGAAGCCGGCCAGCACCAGCGGCCCGTCGCCCAGCGCTGCCGTTACCGCGCGCATGTCGCGCAGGCAGGTCTCCACGGTCAACGCGCGCGGATCGTCCACGGCGGCCGAGTCCACGTGGCCCCGGTAATCCCAGATCACCACCCGGGTCTGTGCGGCCAGCGCCCGGACGGCGTGATCGACATAGGCCTGGTTGCAGCCGATGCCGTTCGACAGCAGCACGGTGGGCTGGCCGGAGCCGTAGCTGCGGTAAGCGATCGGGGCGCCATCGAAGGAGGCGACGAAGCGCGATTCGGGCAGAGCCATGGTCGCTGAACGTCTCAGACCGGGCCGCAACGGCGGAAGTCGTCGATGGTGCGCTCGATGGCTTCGGACTCCGGGTAGACCGGCCGGTAGCCCAAATCGCGTCCGGCCTTGGCACCCGAGAAGGTGAATTCCTGGCAGACCTGCTTGACCGCGAAGCGGTTGACGGTCGGGGCGAAGCGGAAGAAGGGACGGCTCAGCCGCTGGACCCCTTCGAGCGCACCGGCCACGCCGAGCATCAGCGGATAGGGCAGGCTGCGCCAGGCCGGCGGCAGCGGGTGGCCCAGGGCTTCGAGGATCGGCGCGTAGTAGCTGAAGAAGTTGGATGGCGGAAAGTCGGTGATCAGGTAGACCTGGCCGCAGGCCGCACCCGCGGCCAGCAAGGAGCGGGCGGCCAGCAGGTGGGCGTGGGCCACGTTGCCGACGTAGACGTGCTGGAAACGGGCCCGGCCGTTGCCCATGCGAAAGAGCAACTTGCCGGCACGGGCCATCCGCAACAGGTTGCTGATGTGGAACGGATCGCGCTCGCCCCACATGCCGCAGGGGCGCAGGGCGCAGCTGCGCAGCCGGCCCGCGCCGTCGGCGTGCCGGCTGCCGTCGGCGGCCAGCGCCGCCTGCTCGGACAAGGCCTTGGTCTCGGCGTAGGCGTTGTAGTAGCGGCGCGGGTAGGGCAGCCGCTCGTCGCCCTCGCGCACCGGTCGGCCGTCGTAGACCACGTCCAGCGTCGAGGTGTGCACCAGCGCCGGCACGCCGGCGCGGGCGCAGGCCTCGATGACGCGCCGGGTGCCGCCCACGTTGACTTCGTGGACCAGCGCGTCCGGGTGTTGGCCCCAGGAGACCAGGGCGGCGGTGTGGAACACGACGTCCACGTCCTGGCAGGCCCGTTCGAGCGCCGCGCCATCGCGGATGTCGCCGCGGACGAATGCCACCTCTCCGGGTCCGTGATCGGGTACCGCCCGGTCGAACAGCCGAATGTGCGCAGCCCGCAAGACCGGCTCGCCGCGCGGCGCGGTCAGCTCGCGCACCAGCGCCCGGCCGAGGAATCCCGCGCCGCCGGTGATCAGCACCCTGACCGGCGAATCGAACTCTGGCCTGCCACTCGTCATGCCCGCTCCTTTTTCCAACTGCTTCTGACCAGTTCTGGCTGCGGACGAATTATATCGATTGCGCCCGCCGTGCAAAGGTTCTTGTGCCCGGCGGCGGGGATGGTAGATTGCCCGGCGGAGGACACGATGGGCGGCGGGGAACAATTTGCAAGGCGATACGGACCGCTGGCCCTGGTGGCCGGCGCGGCCGAGGGCATCGGCGCGGCCTTTGCCGAGCAGCTGGCCCGCCGCGGGTTGGACCTGGTGCTGCTGGACCGGCAGGCCGAGGTCTGCGGCGCCTTGGCCGAGCGCCTGCGGGCCGCGCACCGGGTGGAATGCCGCGCGCTGGCCTGTGATCTGGGGGCGCCCGACCTGCTCGAGCGCCTGGAGCCCGAAGTCGACGCCAGCGCGGTGGGGCTGGTGGTCTACAACGCCGCCCGCTCGGCGGTGGGGGGATTTTTGCAACAGCCGCTCGAGGACAAGCTCGAGACCCTGCACGTCAACTGCCGCGGCTGGCTGCTGCTGGCCCATCACTTCGGCGCCGCCATGGCCGGCCGCGGCCGGGGCGGCCTGATCGCCATGTCCTCGCTGGCCGGCACCCACGGCCATGGGCTGGTGGCCACCTACGGTGCCACCAAGGCCTTCGACTGGCTGCTGGCCGAGGCCCTCTGGGACGAACTGGGCCCGCACGGCGTCGACGTGCTGGCGGTCTGCGCCGGCATGACCCGCACCCCGGGGTTCGAGCGTTCGGGTCCGCGGTTGGGCCGGTTGCAATCGAAGCTGGTGTTGCGGCCTGAACAGGTGGCGACCGGCGCGCTGGACGCTCTGGGCCGGGGCCCTCGTTTCATCCCCGGCGCATCCTACCGGCTGACCCAGCTGGTCACCGATCGGCTGCTGCCGCGCAGCATGGCCTCGCGCTGGCTGGGCCGCACCATGCGCCGGATCTACCCCGATCGCTGAGCCGTATTCGCCCGGGGTGCACCGTCGACCGGGGCCGGCCAGTCGACGCCGGTGCGTTCGGCGCTGATGCGCCACAAGGCCTCACCCAGCCAGGGCCGGCGGCGATCGAAGCGCGGCTGCTGCGGCGCCATGAAACGCCAGTAGGTGCCGTTGAGCTCGCCGGTGCCGCCGGCGGCGCACAGGTGCATGGCGGTGGCCGCCGCCCGGTCGGGTGACGGAAAAATGCGCTTGATGAGCCAGGAAGCCAGCGGCGCGGTCAGCCCGGGGTTGTCGTCGGCGATCGCGGAGGCCACCGGACCCGGGTCGACCGCGTTGACCGTCACCCCGTTGCCCGCCAACCGCCGGGCCAGCTCGTAGGTGAAGTACAGGATGGCCAGCTTGGAGTGGCAGTAGGCCAGCATGAAGTTGTAGCGCCGTTCGGCGTCGAGATCGTCGATCGGCAGCGACACGACCCGGTGGGCATCCGAGGCCACGTTGACGATGCGTGCCGGAGCGCTCTCGCACAGACGGGGCAACAGCCGCAGCGTGAGCTGGAAGGTGGCCAGGTAGTTGACGGCGAAGGTGCGTTCGGCACCGTCGATGGTCAGCTCGCGATGGCGGCGGACCACTCCGGCGTTGTTCAACAACAGATGCAGCGGCCGGCCGCGTTCCAGCCACTCGGCGGCGGCCCGGTCGATGTCGGCCCGTGAACTCAGGTCGCAGATCAGGATCTCCGGCTCGACGCCGCAAGCGGCCGCGATGCGGTCGCGGGTGGCGCGGCATTTGTCCGGATTGCGGCCCAACAGCACCACCGAGGCGCCCAGCTCGGCCAATTGGCGGGCACAGGCCAGGCCGTGGCCGGAGGTCGCCCCGGTGACCAGGCACACCCGACCGGTCAGATCGACGAACGGGCCGGGGTGCGGCGGCCGGGGACGGAGGCGCGGCAGTCGGAGCATGGCCACCTCATTCGTGGGGGATGCCGAAACGCCGGCGGTAGGCCGCGAAGTCGGCCTCGAGCCGTCGCCGGTCGAGGCCGAAGTCTTCCAGCCGATAGCGGTGGCGTCCATGCTTGTGTTGAGGATTGCTCTCGCGCCAGGCGCGCATGCACGCAGCGGCGTGAGCGGTCAGGGGCAGATCCAGAAAGCGGTAGATGCGCTCGAACTCGCGCTCGGGCCGGCTGACCAGATCCCGATAGGCCACGTCCAGGAATTGCGCATCGCCCACCCGCTCGCGTGTCTCCAGGGCGCGCTCGACCATGCGGCGGGCCTTGCGACCCCAGTGGGCGGCTACCCGGCGCGGATCGACGCGATCGGAGAACACCCCCCAGGCGTGGGCCATCATCGAGCAAAACGACGTCACCGTGCGGCAGGGGTCGCGGTGGGTCCAGAGGATGCGGGCCTCGGGGAAGGTGGCCAACAAGGCGGCGAGCTGCTCGAGGTGCTGGGGGGTCTTGAGCACCCAGCGGCCGCCGGGCCGCTGCCACTGCAGATAGCGCAGCAGGCGGGCGTAGCCACGGTAGGCCGGCCGGTGGTCCTGGCGCTCGAGCCAGGTCGAGTAGGACGGCACGTGCCAGGTGGCCTCGAACACGGTGCTCCACAGCCCGTAGTCGAACAGCAGGCAGTCCTCCTCGGGCTCGCTGGCCTCGACCGGATGGATGGCGGCGAAATCGGGCGCCAGGTAGCCCAGCGCCCGCTGGGCGGTGGCTGCGTCGCCGGGGCGTGGATCGCAACCGTCAGCCGTCGGCGCCAGCAGCCGGCGCCAGAGCGCGGGAGGGCCGGGCCGTGCCGGTTGGACGGCCTCCCAGGAGGCCAGGAAGCGAAAGGCCGGGTCGCAGGCCAGCTGCCGGTGCAGCATGGTGGTGCCGCTGCGCTGCAGCCCGACCACGAACACCGGCGGATCGATGGGCAGCGCTTCGATCTCGGGATGCTGCGCGATATCGGCCTCGATGCGCAGTCGGTTGACCAGGATGCGGATCAGGTTCTCGCGGGCCATGACGCGGCCCACCGGATGCAGCCGGGCCTCGCACTCGAGCGAATCCACCAGCAGCGCCAGCCGCTCGACGAGGCCGTCGTCGCCCAGCCGTTGCAGGCCGGTGCGCCGCCTGGCGCTGGCCACCAGCCCGGCCGGCCCGAGGTCGGCGCGCAGCCCCAGGGGCTCGAGCAGACCGCCCAGCCGGTTGGCCCAGGCGATCGGCCGCGGTCGGTAGGGCCGGCTGTAGTCGGTGGAGGTGGCGCGGGCGCCGCGGCTCATCGCTCCGCGTCCCGCAGCTCGTCGCGCAGCGCAACCAGCGCCACCACCCGGGTGCGCGGTTGGGGATGGCTGCTGGCCCGCACCCAGCGAAAGCACATGGTGCCCTTGTCGTGGCCGGCGGTCTCGAGCCAGTTGGGGTGGCCGGGGTCGGCGTGGGCCACCACGATGCGCAGCGAGCCGTCCGGCTCGAGCCGGGCCTCGTGCTTGTTGATGGCGATGCGAAAGTGGCGGTAGTCGAGCGACTCCATCCAGTGGTTGTTGAGCTGGAAGTTCCAGTAATCGCACTCCGGCGGCTCGGTCTCGACCACCAGGGCCTGGTCCGGCGCCAGCTGCCAGTAGGAGTGGTAGTACTTGATGTTGGGATCGCCGTGGGCCGCCAGGCTGGTGCTGTCGTCGAACGGCGGCAGCTCGTTGGTGTGGTCGCGAAAGCCCTTGGCCCAGGCGGCGAAGATGCCGGCCGCGCCGGTGACCAGCCGGCTGGCGGTGCCCAGGCCGACGTCGATGGCCTCGGCGGTGACCGGGCTGGGGCGCGGATCGCCGCCGAGCCGCTCGATGGTCAGCACCGCCCGCCGCTCGGCCACGCGGTCCAGGTGGGTCTGGCGCACGATCAACGAAGCCGTGTCCGGCTCCATCGGCAGCCAGTTGCCGGGCCGCCGCTCGCAGCTGACGGCGATCTCGAAGTGGCCGTCGGCGTCGACCTCGAGATCCTGGGCCTCCAGATAGCCGGTCTGGGCCGAGCGCTCCGGAGCGCCGTAGGTGCCGGCGTAGGTGCCGAAGCCGAGGTAGGGGATGGTGCCGCGGTGGCCGCGGATGCGGTACTCGTACTCGCCCGAGATGCGCGCCCACTGGTAGTAGTTGTCGGGGTTGTCGGCGCCCATCTTGACCGTCTCGTGCACCGGCCGAAACAGCACCGGCGCCCGCGGATCGGCGAACTCGACGAAGGCCTCCAGCGCGCCGCGGGCCACCCGGCTCAGGAAGCGAAAGCCCTCGGCCCGGGTGAGCGCATCGTCGGGTGCCTCCGGGTCCAGGATGATCTGGCCGGCGGCTTTGAGCGTGTCGCAGAACTCGTCCCAGGTGGTGCCGCGGACGATGCGTTCGTCGGAACTTTCGGACATGGCAGCCTCCCGCGCTGGGTCACCGCGACGCTCGATAGCACGCCGCCCGCAGGCGGTCAAGAACCACCATTCCGCCTTGTATTCTCAGAGACAGGACGGTAAGCTGGCGGCCATGTACTCCGAACGACACAAGCGCAAGCCGACCTGTCCCAAGTGCAAAGGCGTGCTGGAGCTGCACCCCACCTGACGGCGCATCAAGCTGCGCTGCAAGTCTTGCGGCCGAAGCTTCGACGTCGACCAGGTGGTCGATGCGGTGGACGATAGCACCGCCGAGCGCCTGGGTGCGTTCCCGGCGGACCGCATCTGACCAGCCGGTTCGGTAAGAAAATCCGGAAGAATCACCATCCTCGAGAATGGATTCATGTTACAGTATTCGTCCCGTATGACAGAACCATGACGTGGATCGGTTCAACTCGTCAGAGGGGGAATCATGGCAGCCAGGCCAGCATCCCTGTGCGGAAAGGTCTTCGATGACTGCAGCCAATTCACAGAAGCTCCTGCTCACCTCCGTTTGCCAACCCTTCGGCCAGGAGCACGGTGACGGCTTCGGTGCTTCATACGAGGGTAGCCACCAGATCATGTGGGCCCAGGGCATCTTTCGCACCCGGGCCACGACCACCCAGTGGGGGATCGATTTCATCGCCGAGAACCTGCAGATCCCCACCACCACCTTGCACTACCCGACCATGGAGCAGTTCATCGCCGAGATCCGCAAGGGCTACGACTACATCGGCATCGCTTTCGTGGTGGCCACCTTCCACAAGATGGTGCCCATGGTCGAGGCCATCCGCGAGCACGCGCCCGGGACGCAGATCATCCTGGGCGGTTACGGTACGGCCATGGACAAGGATCTGACCCCCTATGCCGACCACATCTGCCAGGGCGAGGGGGTGGCCTTCATGCGCCGGTTGCTCGGCGAGCCCGTCGACCGGCCCCTGCGCCAGCCGGTCATCACCCAACGCCAGTCGGTGTTCTCGATGCCCGTGCTGGGCCAGGTCGGCTACATCATCGCCGGCCTGGGCTGTCCCAACGGCTGCGATTTCTGCGCCACCTCCCACTACTACAAGCGCGAGCACATCCGCTTGTTGCCCGATGGCGGCTCGATCCTGCGGGCCATCCAGGATCTGCGGTCCCGCTACCCGGACATGGTCGACTTCTGGATCAACGACGAGGACTTCCTGCTCGACGAAAAACGCGGGCGGGAGTTTCTGGCGGCCATTCGTCGGTCCGACGAACCGCCGCTGTCGTTGAGCATCTTCTCCAGCGTCAAGGCCCTGTCGCAGTTCAGCGCCGCCGAGCTGGTGGAGATGGGGGTCGATTGGATCTGGGTCGGCTTCGAGGGCAAGCGGGCCGGATATGACAAGATGCGGGGTCGTTCCTACCGCGAGCTGTTTGCCGACCTTCACCGGCACGGAATCAGCGTGTTGGCCTCGATGATCATCGGCTTCGACTACCAGACGCCGGAGATCATCGAGGCGGAGTTCGAAGAGTTGATGCAGTTGCGGCCATCGATGAGCCAGTTCTTGATCTACGGCCCGGCCCACGGCACCCCGGGCCATAAACGCATGGTCGAGGCGGGTCGTTTTCGGCCCGAGATCAGGGACGACACTTCCAAGCAGGATGGATTCTACCCCGCCTTTACACACCCGCGGATGGAACCCGAGCAGCTGTTGTCCATCCACCGCGACCTCTACCGGCGGGAGTTCGACCGGCTGGGGCCTTCCATCTACCGGGTGGTCGAAGATTACCTGAACGGATATGTCAATCTGCGGGGGCATCGGAATGAACGGGTTCGGGCCAAGGCCGAGAAGTACGGCCAGACGGCGCACGAGTCCATGACCCTGATGCCGGGCGGCTTGCGCTATCTGAATGCGCCGCTTAAGCGTTGGCTGACCGGACTGCTCGAAAGGACCCGCCGCGAGACCGGTCCGATGGATTGGAAGCAACGGCTACAGGCCAAGGTGGTTCCGATCTTGATGGAGCTTACCCGCTACAAGCTGGAGCACGGAATCGGCCAGCAGCCCGAGTCTACCCGGCGCAGCTACCGGATGCTCCGGCCCCAGGTTCAGCTGGGTACCACGATGGCCCTGGCCAGCAGCTTCCAGAGGTGGATGGGCCTCCAGGGGCGCTCGTAAGCCCGGGCCAGGCCTTCGATGGCGTCGAGGCAGTTGACGCACGGGGTGCAGACCAGCTCGGCGCCGGTGCGGTCGATCTGATCGACCTTGGGCCGGCCGTAGTGCAGCCGCGCCTGCTTGAACCCCGCCAGCAAGGTGCCGCCGCCGCCCCCGCAGCAGATATTGGCTTCGCGGTTGGGGGTGGGCTCGACCACCTCCCGGCAGACGTGGTCGAGCACGAAGCGCAGGTCGTCGGCGATGGAGGGGAAGCCGTCCATGGCCGCCTTGCGGGTGGCGTTGCAGGGGTCGTGGATGGTGATGCGCTGCGGGTTGCGGCTGGGGTCGAGCTCGAAGCGGCCCTCGCGGATCCATTGGGCGTAGAGCGAGACCACGTGGATGACCTCGAGTTCGGTCTCGATGCCGAAGCGCCGCAGCCCGCTCAGGGTGGCGTAGTAGCCGTGGCCACACTCGGTGTAGGCGATCTTGCGGCAACCCAGCCGCTGCGCCTCGGCCACCTGTCGCCGCAGGGTCTCGGCCCAGGTGGCCTCGTCGTGGGTGAACATGGCGTAGTTGGTGCCCTCCCACCAGCGCCGCGGCAGGGTCCAGTCGACCCCGGCCAGGTGGAAGATCTTGAAGATGTCCTGCAGGTCGATCGGGTAATACATCGGCAGCTTGGAGTTGATGGTGGCGAAGTACTCCGCCCCGGTCTTGTCGACCGGGAGTTCGAGGGCGCCGATCGCGTCGGCCAGCTCTTCGGCCATCCACTCGGCGGTCTCGAGCCAGTCCCCTTCGGCCAGCCCCATGTTGTTGGTCGTGCTGCGGTGCAGATCGGCGGTCTTCTGAATCTGGGCCGGGCCGGGATCCCGGTCCCGGGCCACCAGGCCGCGGGCCTGGCTGATGATCTGGCCCAGATCGACCTTGGCCGGGCAGTTGAACGTGCACTTGCCGCAGTTGGTGCACTGGAACAACCAATCCTGCTCGATCAGCAGGTCGGCCCGACCGTAATGGATCAGGCGCACCATCCGCCGCGGATCCAGCCGGTTTTGGTCCCAGTCGGCCACCGGACAGCCGGCCGCGCAGGTGCCGCAAGCGACGCAGCGATCGGCGCCGGCTGCGAACAGCAAATGGCGCAGCGGCCGCCGGCGGGAGGTCGTGCGGGATGCCGGCTGCGGGCTGCGTTGGCTCATGGTTGCGCTCCGCGGTCGCTGCGGCCGGCGGTGGCCAGCAACGAGTCGACGGCGGCGGCGCCGGTGGCCACCGAGATGCCGGCTCCGGACTTCTCCCGCACCCAGTCGTGATGGGCCAGGATGGCGCCGGCGACGTAGAGGTTTTCGTACAGCGCATCGCCGTCGGCGCCCAGCGGTCGCAGCCGCCGATCCACCCGGATCCCGGCGCGGTTGAGCGGATGGCCCGGAGCCCCCAGAAAGGTGTTCATGTGCCAGTCATCCCGGTTGGCCGGCGCCCCCTCCACCGGCAAGCCGAGCAGCGGCTCATGGATCCGATCGCGATCGGCCAGCAGCCCGCCGCCGAAGAAGCGGCCGGTGGCCAACACCACCGCCCGGGCGCGGATCTCCTCGGCCCGGCCCCGGCCTTCCTGAACGGCTGCGGTGATCCGCCGGACGGCGCTGGTCAGCCGCACGATCGGGGCCCCGACCCGGTAGACTACACCGATGGCCAACAGGTCGCGCTCGAGCTGCCGGGCCAGCCGGACCCCGGGCGGCGACGGCGACAGCAGCGGGATCTCGAACACCGCGACGCCGAGGCGCTGCTGCAGATCGGCCAGGACGTCGGCCACGCCCTCGATGCCGAGCACCGCCGGCAAACCCAGAAACCGGGCCTGGCCGAGCAACGGCCGGATCCGTTCGGCCACCGCGGCCCGGAAGTCGGGCCGCTCGAAGGCGTCGAGCAGCCCGGCCGGTGTCAGGCGGCGATCGCGGTCGAAGCAGCCCGTCAAGGCGATCCGTTCGGCGCGCAGCCCCGGCCAGCGATCGCGCAGGTTGCCGACCACCTGCTCCGGCGCGAAGTCGACCAGATCGCGAAAACCGAGGATCAGGGTGGGCAGGCGCTGCGCGAAGGCGGCTGCGTTGGCCCGCATGCTGCCGGGCACGGCATAGGTGGGCTTGATGGTACCGGCCGCCGTGATCAGGTGGCTGTTCTGGGCCTCGCGCTTGGTGTAGGCCAGCGGGCTGCGCTCCAGATAGGCGCTGAACTCCTTGATGCTGCGGCGCACGCCGGCCAGTCCGACCCGGGCGTAGGGGTGGTCGGGTTCGTGCTCGATCAGCTCCGACAGGGCTTCCCAGGGCCGGCTTCGGTTGCGCTTGGTCTCCGTGGGGTAGACGGCCAGCAGGTCGATGGCCCCGGAGGTGAACGGCAGGCTGCCCGGGCCGTCGGCCGCGATCACGGTGGTCAGGCCGGCCGCCACGGCCCGCCGGGCGGCGGCCACGCCGGTCAGGCCGCCGCCGATGATCAAGACATCGCACCCGGTCGCCATGGTCACAGGTTCCCGTCGATGTTCAAGCTGCCGCAGTAGATGGCTTCCAAAAACTGCTCCTGGCGCAGCTGGTCGCCCCACAGCATCGGCTTGATGCCCGACCAGCGCCGCTCCAGGAAGTCGGTCAGCATGTCGTTGCCTTGCCCGCCCTTGACCCGGTCGAGCTCGTAGAGCAAGCCGATGGTGCGCATCGAGCAGAAGCCCCCCTGGCAGGCGCCCATGCCCAGGCGCGATCGCAGGCGGATGGCGTTCGGGCCGGCCTCGTGGCCGGCTTCGTCCAGCGCGTCGATGAGGGCCGTGACTTCGTCGCGGCCGACCATCTCGCACTCGCACAGCACGGCACCGCCGGACGGCGGCGCGCGCAGGCGCGCCAATCGGTCGCCGGCGTCGAGGTGCCGGCCGGCCTCGCTGCCGGGCAATGGCAGCGAGGCCGTGCGGCAGGGAGCGTCTACCCCCAGCCGAACGCAGACCAGATCGGCTAGCTTCTCGGCCATCAGCCGGTAGGTGGTCAGCTTGCCGCCGGCGATGGAGGTGAAGTTGTCCAGGCCGTCGCGTTGGTGGTCGAAGATGGTAAAGGTGCGGCTGAGCCCCCGATCTCCTTCCGTCCCGGCGCTTTGGACCAGGGGGCGGACCCCGGCGTAGGCCCGCACGTAGCGGACGTCGGCCATCCGGGGCACCAGCTTGGCGGCCTCGGCCACCAGCCGGTCGACCTCGGCGGCCGGGGTGGTCAGGTGATCCAGATTCCGGATGCGGATCGAGTTGGTGCCGGTGATGGTGACGGTCTCGCCCGGGACCACGATATCGCCGTCGGCCGGCGGCCGGAGCCGGTTGAGGACCCGATCGACCAGGCGGGTGTTGGTGATCAGCAGGCTGCCCTTGGAATAGGCGATGTCCAGCTCGGCGCCGGCCAGCGCCCCGACCTGATCGACCCAGGGCCCGGCCGCGCTGACCACCTGATCGGCATGCACCTCCACCGCATCGCCGCTGGGGTTGTGGATGGCGTCGACCCGCACGATGCGCCCGCCCTGGCGTTGCATGCCGATGACCTGGGTGTGCAACAGCACCCGGGCGCCCAGGGCCCGGGCGGCCAGCAGGTTGCGGTCGGTGGTCATGAAGGGGTTGATGGCGGCATCCGGCACCCGGATGGCGGCCCGGATGGCCGGGTTGAGCAAGGGCTCGACCTCCAGCGCCTCGCTGGTGGAAATCGGCTCGGCGGCCAGGCCGACGCGCTCGGCGGCAGCCAGGAAGTCGGCGGCGTAGGACTCGTCGTCCTCGTCCAAAGCCACGAACAGACCGCCGGTGTCCTCGAAGCAGCCGGCGGCGATGCGCTTGAGCACAGCGTTTTCCCGCACGCACTCGGCGGCCGAGTCGGGATCGGTCACCACGTAGCGGCCACCCGAGTGCAGCAGACCGTGGTTGGCGCCCGATGCGCCGGCGTTGAAGTCGCGGCGCTCGATCAGCACCGCATCCACCCCGCGCAGTGCCAGATCGCGCAGGATGCCCGCGCCGGTCAAACCGCCGCCGATGACCACCACCTGGGTCTCGATCTTCATTCTCGTCCTCGGTCTCGTCCCCCGACCTGGGGGCAATCTGCCACGGTCGGCACCGGCGTTCAACCGCGGCCCTTGGAACGTGCCCGGGTGCTCGTGCTACATTGGCAGCGGTCGACATGGGGGCAGCGGAGCGAGAATGGAGTCAGCAGCGAATAGAGCGGACGCGGCGGTGGCCGAGTGCATCCGGCCATTCGGCACCTCCATCTTCACCGAGATGAGCCAGCTGGCCGAGCACCACGGGGCGGTCAACCTGTCCCAGGGCTTTCCCGACTTCGACGGGCCGGACGGAATCAAGCGGGCCGCGGCCGAGGCCCTGCTGGCCGGGCCCAATCAGTACGCCCCCTCGCCGGGCCTGCCGCAGTTGCGCCGGGCGGTGGCGGCCAAGATGCGGCGCCACTACGGCGTGACCGTCGACCCCGACCGCGAAGTGACGGTCACCGCCGGCGCCACCGAGGGCTTGAGCGCGGCGCTGCTGGGGCTGCTGAACCCGGGCGACGAGGTGGTGCTGCTCGAGCCGGCCTACGATCTGTACCCGGCGGTGGTGGCCCGGGCCGGCGCCCGCGCGGTGTCGGTGGCGCTGGCCGAGCGCAGCTGGGAGCTGGATCGCGACGCGCTGGCCGCCGCCTTCGGCCCGCGTACCCGGGCCATCATCATCAACAACCCGCAGAACCCCTGCGGCAAGGTATTCACCCGGCAGGAGCTGGAGTGGATCGGCGAGCTGTGCCGGCGCCACGACGCGCTGGCCGTCGGCGACGAGGTATACGAGCACCTGGTCTACGGCAACCGCCGGCACGTCAGCCTGCTGCAGGTCGAAGCACTGGCCGAGCGGGCGGTGGTCATCTCCTCCTGTGCCAAGACCTTTTCCATGACCGGCTGGAAGGTGGGCTGGGCGGTGGCCCGGCCTCCGCTGACCCGCGGCGTGCGGGCCGCGCACCAGTTTCTGACCTTCGCCACCCCGGGGCCGCTGCAGCAGGCCATGGCCGAGGCCATCGAGTCCAGCGACGGTTACCTGGACACGCTGCTGGCCGACTACAGCGCCAAACGCGAACTGCTGTGCAAGGCGCTGGAGCGGGTGGGCTTCGACGTGCTGTGGCCGGCGGGCACCTACTATGCCAACATCGATCTCGGCGGGTTGGATTTCGCCGACGACGTCGATTTCTGCCGCCGGCTGCCCGCCGAGGCCGGCGTGGCCGCCATTCCCAACTCCAACTTCTACGCCGGCCGCCGCGGCGGCCGCCGCTCGGTGCGGTTTTGCTTCTGCAAACGGGAGGCGACGCTGCGCGAGGCGGTGCGCCGGCTGGAGGATTACACCCGATGAAGATCGCTGGCATGCAGTACGCGCCGGTGTGGGAGGACAAGCCGGCCAACTTCGCCCGGGTCAAGCGGGCGGCGCGGCTGGCGGCCGAGCACGGGGTGGACTGGCTGGTGCTGCCCGAGATGTTCGCCACCGGCTTCAGCCTGCGCCCGGAGCTGACCGCCGAGCCCGCCGACGGGCCGACGGTGACCTTTCTGCGCGACCTGGCCCAGCAGCTGCGGCTGGGGTTGATCGGCGGGGTGGTGCTGGCCGGCGGCGGCGGCAAAGGGCGCAACAGCGCGCTGGCCATCGACGAGCGCGGTGCGCTGCTGGCCAGCTACGCCAAGACCCACCTGATCGGGCTGCTGGGCGAGGACGCGGCCCACCAGGCGGGAGATCGGCCGGAGCCCTTCGCGCTCGCCGGCCACCGGGCCGCCTGCTTCGTCTGCTACGACCTGCGCTTTCCGGAGCTGTTCCGGCAGGTGGCCGATGACTGCGCCCTGATCTGCGTCATCGCCTCCTGGCCCGAGGCGCGCCAGCGCCACTGGGACCTGCTGCTGCCGGCCCGGGCGGTGGAAAACCAGTGCTATGTGGTCGGCGTCAACCGGGTGGGCCGCGGCGGTGGGCTGGCCTTCCGCGGCGGCTCGGCCGTCTACGATCCGCTGGGCGACTGCCTGGCCTTCGCCGGCAGCGGTGAGGACCTGGTCATGGCCGAGATCGACCTCGACCGGGTCGACACCATCCGCCGCCAGATGCCCTTCCTGGCCGACCGCCGCTTCTGAGACGGAATCTCCAGGCTTGCCTCGGCTCAGATGGCCTTGAGCAGGGCGGCCAAAAAGTCCCAGACCTTGCCGATGGTCTCAACTTCGATCGTCTCGTCCGGCGAGTGGGGGTTCTTGATGGTGGGGCCGAAGGAGATCATGTCCATGCCCTCGTACTTGGCGCCGATGATGCCGCACTCCAGCCCGGCGTGGATGATCTCGACCACCGGCTCCTTGCCGAACATCTCCTGGTAGACGGCCTGGCACTTGGCCAGCAGCGGCGAGTCCATGTTGGGCTGCCAGGCCGGGTAGCCGCCGCCGACCTCGCATTCGCCGCCGGCCAGCCGGGCCACCGCCCGGATCTGCTCGGTCAGCAGGTCCAGCTTGTCCATGTTAGACGAGCGCTGCGAGCTGAGCAGCTCGATCTGCGAGGCACCGGTCTTGATGGTGGCCATGTTGTTCGAGGTCTCGACCAGCCCCTCGATGTCGTTCGACATCTCGGCCACCCCATGCGGGAAGACCAGCAGGCAGTCGAGCAGGCGGCGGGTCTCCTCGGTCGACAGCACCTGCTCCGGCTGGCCTCCGGACTCGAACTCGAGCACGACACCGGGATCGGTCTGGGCGCACTCGATCTTGAGCTTGCCGGCCAGCTCGGCCACGGTCTGCTGGGCCAGCTCGGCGCCCGCCGCCGGTACCACGATCAGCGCCTCGGCATCGCGCGGGATGGCGTTGTGGGCGGTGCCGCCCGACAGCTCGACCAGTCGCAGATCGGTCTTGGACTGGATGGCGTCCAGCGCCCGGGCCAGCACCTTGATGGCGTTGGCTCGCTGCTGGTGGATGTCGACGCCCGAATGCCCGCCGCGCATGCCGCCGGCGATCAGCTTGAAGGCATGGTAGCCGTCGGGCGGCGTGACCGGATTGACGGGAACGGTCACATGGGCGTCCTTGCCGCCGGCGCAGCCCACGGTGAAGATGCCCTCGTCCTCGGAGTCCAGGTTGAGCAGCAGCTTGCCCTTGAGAAAGCCCGGCTCCAGGGCGGTGGCGCCGGTCAGGCCGGTCTCCTCATCGACGGTGAACAGAAGCTCCAGCGGCGGATGGGCGGTGCTGTCGTCCAGCGCCAGCGCCAAGGCCATGGCGATGGCGATGCCGTTGTCGGCACCCAGGGTGGTGTGGTCGGCGTGCAGCCAGCCATCGCTCTCGCGTACCGGCACCGCGTCCTTGTCGAAGTCGTGCGTCGAGCCCTTGGTCTTTTCGCAGACCATGTCCATGTGGCCCTGCAGGATGCAGATCGGTTTGTCCTCCATCCCGGCGGTGGCCGGCACCTCGATGACCAGGTTCATCACCTTGTCGGTACGGGCCTCGAAACCGTTTTTCTCGGCCCAGCTCACCAACCAGTCGCAAATGGCCTTCTCGTTCTTGGAGCAACGGGGGATGCTGTTGATCTGCTCGAACCAGTCCACGATGGTCTTCGTCTTGGCGTGTGCGAACTCCATGGTCTTCTCCTCGCAGCGGGGTCTTGGGTTATCGCTTTTGGGGGCCATCATTGGCCTTTTTTCGTCCCGACGTCAAGGCGACTCGCGACCGCCGGGCGGCAATCGTGTGGCGTCCGATCAACGCCCGGCCGGACCGGTGTCCGCGCGGCCACAGCTGTGATCGGCCGGCCGCGGCCGGGCCACCGGCCGCCCGCTCTCCCAGACCACCGGGACCCTGCCCCAGACACGGTCCAGCAGGTCGCAGTAACCGGAGTCCAGGCTGGACAGGTCCCAGGCCAGATGGTCGCCGAGTTCGGTCACCACGTAGAGCTGCCCGGCGTGCATGGCCGCGTGGGCCAGCGGCCCGTGCAGCCGGATGGCGTCCAGCCGGGCGCCGGAGCGCACCTCCCACAGCCCGACCAGCCCGTTGGCATATGCGATCACCAGCGTGCCGCGCGGGCCGGGGCGCAGCGCGACCACCGGGCACGAGGCCACCTGATCGAGCGACAGGTTGTGGCCGCGGCCGCCGTCGCTCAGACCGGCCACCTCGACCGTGCCGTCGCCGTAGCCGATGGCCAGTTTCTGGCCGGCCGCTCCGGCCAGCAGGGTCAAAGCGGTGGCGCCGGCGCCGACCGGCATCCGGGCGCGATTTAGGCCGCTGGGCTCGAAGATGCCCACCCCCTGGTCATCGGCCAGCAGCAGTCGGTCGTCGACCCGAGCCATGGCCGTCACCGCGGTGGCCAGCGGCCGCGGGGCAGCCGCTGCGGCGTGCAGCTCCACCCGGCCGCCGAAGCGCACCGCGCAGCCGCCGGGCACGGCCAGTACCTGTTCGATTCCGGTGCGCCGTCGCCGGTAGCGGCGCTGGTCGATCCCGCGGTCCCACAGGGCGAAGCCGTCGCCGGCGAGCCGCAGACAAGCGCTGTCGGTCGCCAGCGAGACCCGCAGCGATTGCGCGGCGGCCGCCAGCCAGCGCTGCTGCGGTTGCGGTGGCGGGCAGGACTCACCGCCGGGGATCTCCCAGCCGCGGTGGGTGAGCACCCGTGGGGTCTCGGCACCGTTGAGCAGCAGCGGTGCCCGCCAGCAGGGTCTTGCCGCGGGCAATGCCCAGCAGCGCACCGTGCCGTCGTCGCCGGCCGACAGCAGGTGACGGCTGGCCGGGTCGAAGGCCAGGTTGGACACCATGTCGCGGTGACCTGTCAGCCGCCGAAACTCACCGGTGGGCAAGGCCAGCAGCTCGATGCGACCGGTTTCGGTGCCGCCGGCGAGCCAGGCGCCGTCGGGGCTGACGGCCAGCGACTCGTAGCGCACGTCGCTGCGGTGGATCACCCGGCCGCTGCCGTCCTCCAGATCCCAGCGGCGGACCGTTCGATCCCAACCCGAGGAGTAGAGCCGGCGGCCGCCGTCGGCGATGACGGCGTTGTTGACCTGGCCCTGGTGGCCTTGGAGCACCGCCCGGCAGCGTCCGCTGTCGATCTGCCACAGGCGCACGCTGCCGTCCCAGGATGCGCTGGCCAGCAGCCGCCCGGCCGGGCCGAAATCCAGATCCCGGACCAGATCGCCGTGGCCGGTGAGTTCGCGCTCGCGGCCGCTGTGCAGATCCCACAGGCGGATGCTGCGATCGTAGTCGGCCGCCGCCGCCCAGCGGCCCTCGGGCCCGAATTCCACGCTGGTGTTGGGGTCGGCGTCGCCGGGCAACCGCCGCGGCTCTCCGCGCCAGGAGCGGCTCGTGGTGCACCGCCAGCGGTAGACCCGGCGGGTCCAGTCGGCCGAGCGCAGCGTGCCGTCGACTGCGAAGCCCAGGCCCTGCACGTCGTCGCCGTGGCCCTCGAGCACCGCCAGCTGGCGGCCGCTGGCCAGACCCCAGAGCCGTACGCTCTGGTCGGCGCTGCCGCTGGCCACCAGCCGGCTGTCGGGGTCGACCGCCAGCTCGGTCACCACGTCGCCGTGGCCGCGCTGGACGGATCGGCGCGCGTCGCTCAGGGGCTGGCGCCAAAGGGCCACCAGGCGGTCCTCGGCCCCTGTGGCCAGGGCCGTACCGTCCGGGGAGAAGGCCACTCCGGCCATCCAGTCCTCGTGCTCGCGCAGCACCGCAGGCGCGGCGCCCGGGGACTCCAGGTTCCAGATGCGGGCGCGGTGGTCGTAGCTGGCCGAGACCAGCCGGGCCCGTCGCGGGTGGAAGGCCAGCTCGGCGATGCCGTCGCGGTGTCCGGCCAGCGCGCGCAGCGGCTCGGCACCGGGGCCGAGGCCGGTCAGATCCCAGAGGTAGACGATGTTGCTGTTGCCGCCGCTGGCCAGCCGCCGGCCGGTGGTGTCGATGGCCAGCGCCGCCGCCCCGCCGGTCGGCTGGGCGACCGCGATGGGGTCGGTCAACCGGTCTCCGGCCACCCGGTAGCCGCGCAGCTTGCCGTCGCGGCCGCCGGCCCACAGCCGCTCGCCGTCCGGGGTGAAGGCCAGCACCCAGTGTATCACCGCCGGCTCGGTCACGCTCTGCAGCAGCTCGCCGCTGCGCGCATCCCACAGCCGCAGGCTGCGATCCTGGGCGCAGCTGGCCAGCAGGCGGCCGCCGGGGTGGAAGGCCACGTCGTGGATGGCGGCCTGGTGGCCGGCCAGCTCGTGCAGCAGACGGCCTTCGGCCACCCGCCAGATGCGCACCTGCTGGTCGGAGCCGGCCGAGGCCAGCCGCCGGCCGTCGGGGGCGTAATCCAGGCTGGCCACCCAGGGCCGGTGGCCGCGCAGCACCCGCAGTTGGGCGGTGTGGGCATCGATCAGGTAGATCGAGCCGTCGTGGCCGGCCGCGGCCACCTCGCCGCCGTTGGGGGCGAAGGCCACGTCGTAGACGATGGCCCCCAGCCGGCGGCGCCAGATCAGCGGATCGGCCAGCAGCTGGCCCCACAGCACGCGGGCGGCGGCCGAGTCGCCGACCTCCAGCGCCGAGCGCAGCTTGGCCCGCGACTCGAGCAGGTCGCGGCGCAGGCGGGCGGCGCGGGCGCCCTCCAGGTGGGCGTCGGCCAGCCGCAGCCTGGCGGCCTCACGGGCTGCGTCGGCCGCGGCCCGCAGCTGGTTGGCCCGGTCGCGGTCGGCCACCAGGCGCAGGTAGGACCAGACGCCGAGCGCCAGCAGCAGCATCAAGGCGATGCCGCCGATGACGAAGGCCATCCGGTGGCGGGTATAGGCGCGGCGCAGCATGTCACCGAGCGAGTAGGTGTAGGCCCGCACCCGGCCGCCGGTCAGGTAGGCATCGATCTCGGCGGCCAGCTCCTGCGCCGATTGGTAGCGGCGGTCGGGGTCGCGCTGCAGGGCCCGCCGGCAGACGGCGGCCAGCTCCAGCGGGGCCTCCGGGCAGGTCTCGGTCAGCGGTGGCACCGGCTGGCTCAGGGCGCGTTTGAGCACCTCGTAGGCGTTGGCGCCGGTGTAGGGCGGCCGGCCGGTCAGGATCTGGTGGAGCACCGCGCCCAGGCTCCAGACGTCGGAGCGCTCGTCGATGGCGTCCAGGCGGCCCTCGGCCTGCTCCGGGCTCATGTAGGCCGGCGTGCCGATGGCGGTGCCGTCGACGGTGTGGCCGCTGGCCACGTCGTGCAGCAGCTGGATCTCGCGCTCCATCTTCGATGCACGGATGTCCTCGGCGCCGCGCGCCTTGGCCAGGCCCCAGTCGAGCACCACCGTCTCACCGAACTCGCCCAGCATGACGTTCTCGGGCTTGATGTCGCGGTGGATGACCCCGCGGGAGTGGGCGTAGGCGATGGCCTGGCACAGGTCGACGAAGTGGCCCAGCAGGCGCAGCCGATCGTCCAGGCGGCGGCGGTCGGCCAGGGCCGCGGTCAGGGTGCGGCCGCGGACCATCTTCATGGTGTAGTACAGTTTGCCGCCGGCGTTGCAGCCCAGCTCGTAGACCGGCACGATGTTGGGATGCTCCAGCTGGCCGGTCACCCGCGCCTCGCGCAGGAAGCGGGCCGCGGCGTCGGCGGTGCGATCCGCTGCGGACGCGGTGGCCGCCCCATCCGCTTCCGCGCTCTCGGCCCGGGACCCGGACAACAGCTCCTTCAGCGCCACCTCGCGGCCCAGGTCCTCGTCGAAGGCCAGCAGCACCCGGCCGATGCCGCCGCGGCCGATCTCGGCAGCCGCGGCCCGTTCGGTCGGCCGGGCGGTCCGCCGATCGCGCAACCGGTAACGCGCGGCGGCCGCCCCGGTCACCCGCAGCGGCCGCGCCTGTCCAGCTTGCCCCTCGGACTCCCCGCCCATGCCCGCCTTCCCCGACCCCGGCCCCTGCGGCCGGTATCGAGCGCTGTCAAAAACACCATCCGCCGATGGCCCCGAGCACATCACGGACCGCCGCGGCGGTCAAAAGAATCGACCGGTCGGGGCGACTCGCTGCTGCCGCTCGATGATCCGCACAGGCGGTTCGAGCCGCCATCGCAATGTCCGCCGGGCGAAAGTGCGGGTTTTTCGTGCTAGTATCGGTGCGTTGTGGACCCGGGGTGGGGAGAGGAGCGGGCATGGAGGTCGGTCGCTGGGTTTGGATCGGGAGCTTGTGTATGGGCCTGGGGCTGGCCGGGCCGGTGCGCGCTGCGGAGCCGGCCGGCAGCGATGCCGAGGCCGAGAAGGCGCCCGCGGCGGACGCCGAGCGACGGCCGCCGGCGGCGGGCCATCGGCTGCTGCTGGTGCGTTTCGACGGCGCGGCCTTCAGCCTGGTGCGTGACATGCACGTCGCCAGCCCGCTGCCCAGGCACCGCGCCGACAGGCGACCGCGGCCCTGGCGCTTGAAGCTGGAAGACGCCGCCGGCGCGGTGGTCTTCCGCGTTGGGCTGGCCGACCCCACGGTGCTGCGCGGCGAGTTCCACGGCGATTCCACGGGCCGCATCGAGGCGGTGCACCTGGAGCAGACCAAACCGGTGGTCTTCCCCGTCCGTCTGCCAGCCGCCGGCGGCCAGCGCTTGGTATTCGAACGAATACGGAAACGCTGGCGCCGCGACCCCCAGCCGCCGACCGCAGCCTGGCGCGAGTTGGGCACGCTCGATCTCGGTGACGAACAGGTGGAGCCATGAGCCGCCGCGTCTGTCAGCTCGCCGCAGCCCTGGTGTCTCTGTCCATCGCCGGCCCGGCCGGCGCCTGGGAGGTCGAGGTGTTGCAGCAGGTCGGGGAGCCAGGCAACCGCATCGACCTGGTGGTGCTGGGCGACGGCTATCGCGACGTCGACCAGCAGCAGCTCAGCGACGACGTCGCTGCTTTTTTGGCCGACTTTTGGCAAGCGGCGCCCTTCGGCCAGTACCGCTACTACTTCAATGTCTCGCTGGTGCACGTCGTATCCAACGAGCGCGGTGCCGACAACGGCAGCTACGGCGCCGATCGGGATACCGCCCTGGGTGCCAACTACGGCTGCTACGGCATCGACCGGCTGCTGTGCGTCGACCAGGGCGCGGTCTGGGCTGCGGCCAGCGACCACGTGCCCGAGTTCGACGTGATCTTCGTCATCGTCAACGATCCCAAGTACGGCGGCTCGGGCGGCCCGATGGCCGTTTTCTCCATCCACGGCCTGGCCGGGGAAGTGGCCATCCACGAGTTCGGCCACACCTTCGGCGGCCTGGCCGACGAGTACGAGGATCCGTACCCGGGCTATCCCGGCTGCGGCGCCGATTGCCCGGAGCCCAACGCCACCACCAGGACCGAGCGCGAGCTGATCAAGTGGAACCTCTGGATCGACGCCGCCACCCCCCTGCCCACCCCTGAAAACGCCGGCTGGGCCGCGGTGGTCGGGCTGTTCGAGGGTGCCCGCTATCAATCGAGCGGCGTCTATCGGCCGGAGCTGAACTGCACCATGCGTGCGCTGGGTGCGGGCTTCTGCACGGTGTGTGCCGAGGCGCTGGTGCTGGCGGTCTACGATCGGGTCTCGCCCATCGACTCGACCGCCCCGGCCTCGCCGCTGGCATTGGGCGCCTGCGACAGCGCGGAGCTGACCGTGGCCACCCCGGAGCCGCTGCCGGATGAGCTGGTGGTGACCTGGTCGGTCGACGGCGCCCCGGTCCAGAGCGGCCAACGCAGCTATACGCTCGAAGGTTGGAACCTGGATCCGGGCGATCACCACATCCACGTCGCGGTGAGCGATGCCACCGCCCAGGTGCGCAACGATCCCGGCGGGCTGCTGCTGGCGGAGCACACCTGGCAGGTGGCGGTCGATGCGGCCGGCGATGACGTGTGCTTTATCGGCCAGGCTTGTCATGAAGCGGGCACACCCGATCCGAACAACGCTTGCCGGGAATGCAGACCCGAGATCGATCGCAACGATTGGAGCGCCGACGACAGCAACGACTGCAGCGACGGGCTGTTCTGCAACGGGGCCGAGCAGTGCGCCGCAGGCGTGTGTCAGGCGGGCTCTGCGCCCTGTGCCGACGACGGGCTGGCCTGTACGCTCGACTGCGACGAGGCCGGCCGGGTCTGCGGGGTGCTGCAGCCGGGCTGGTGCCTGATCGAAGACAGCTGCATCGCGGCCGGCCAGAGCCGGCCGGACAACCCCTGCCAGAGCTGCCAGCCGGATCGCGATCCGCACGGCTGGAGCGCCGACGACAGCAACGACTGCAGCGATGGGCTGTTCTGCAACGGGGCCGAGCAGTGCTCCGGCGGGATATGTCAGGCGGTCCAGGCGCCCTGCGCCGACGACGGTCTGGACTGTACGGCCGATTGCGACGAGGCCAGCCAGCGCTGCGGGGTGCTGCAACCAAGCTGGTGCCTGATCGACGGCGGTTGCGTCGCAGCCGGTGCGGCCGCACCGGACGCGCCCTGCTCGACCTGCCAGCCCGAGTATGACGCCGAGGACTGGAGCCCGGCCGACGGGGCCTCGTGCAGCGACGGGGTGTTTTGCAATGGGGATGAGCGGTGTGTGGCGGGGGTTTGTGAGGCGGGTGCGGTGCCCTGTGGGGACGATGGGTTGGCCTGTACCGTCGATTGTGACGAGGTTGAACAGCGCTGCGGGGTGCTGCGGCCGGACTGGTGCCTGATCGACGGCGGCTGCGTGGCCGCCGGGACAGCGGCGCCCGAGGATGCGTGCCTGGTCTGCGACCCGGAGATCGACAGCGGCGGCTGGAGCCGCAGCGACGCGCCGGCCTGCGCGGACGATCCGGATCCGGGCGATCCGAACCCGGACCCGATCAGCGGCGGCTGCGGCTGCAGCCAGCGGCGGCCGGGCGGCACCTGGTGGCTGTTGCTGCTGCCGCTCGCCGGCCTGCGGCGCAGGGGAGAGTGACGCAAACTCGAGTGTGGGCTGTCCGACCGGGCTCACTGCCGTACGCTTGCGGTAGAATGACGACCCAGGGCGCCGGTGAGCTGCCGATTCTGAGCGATCGTTGGAATTGGCCGCTCTTCCGGTCGAGAAGATCCCGCGCTTTCGGTCACAGGGGACTGCAGGCGCCGGCGGAGCACCAGACGCCTTCGGGGCAGTCGGCGGCGGTGTTGCAGGGGCGGGGCTCGCAGGTGCCTTCGGTGCAGCGCTCCCAGCCGTGGCAGTCGTCGTCGGCCACGCATTCGACGGCCTGGCAAGCACGCTGGCGGGCGCTGTCTTGGCGGCCGCAGGGCAAATCGGCCGGCGGTTGCGGATCGCTTGCCAGCCGCTGCGCCAAGCCGGCGCAGTCCAGCCCGGCCAGGCAGACCAGCAGCCGCACATGGGCGTCGTGGCAGGCCGGGGTGGCCTCCCGCTCCAGGCGCAGCAGCTCGTTGCCGCACTCGATCTCGCACATCCGCTGGCTGGTGGTGGACTGGCCGCTGGGGCCGGCCAGGCAGGTCTGCCGCTGGGCGCAGATCTCGGCGCACAGGCTGTCGAAGGCCGGAGCGTAGCTCTGGCACGCCGCCGCGGCCAGGGCCAGGCCGGTCAGCGCGACCAGCGCGCGCGGGCCCCTCGGGCCGCCGGCCAGCAGTGCGGCTGTGTGCCGCCGATGGCGCTGCGTCCGCCTCATGGCGCCAGGCCGACCTCCAGCTCGAAGCCTTCGGCGGTATTGCCGCTGCCCACGTCGAGCACGGCGATCACCAGCGGGCCGTCGTAGGGTGCGCCCACCGTCAGCGAGGTCGCCTCGCCCGGCGCGGCCGCCTCGGCGGCGTCGATCAGACCCAGCTCCCGGCGCTCGGCGTGCGGCGTCCAGCTGTCCTGGTAACGCGAGCCGAAGGACAGCACGCGCAGCCGCGGCTGCAGCCCGGCACCGTCCTCCGGGCGCACCTCGACCTGGTAACCGATGCCGGAATCCGCCGGGAAGGTGAACAGCGCCATCTCGGCTGCGGCGTGCAGCTGGCGATCGGCGGCGATCGCAGGTGCCCCCGGGCCCGGGGTGTCGAGCGGCTCGGGGTCGATCAGCTCGATCTGCACCTCGTAGCTGCCCCCGGCGATGGCGGCCCCATCGCCTTCGTCCAGCGCCCGGTGCAGGTAGAGCCCGTCCTCGGGCAACCAGCCCATGGCCGGCTGCAGCGCCGCGATGGTCTCGCCGCGCGGATCCCAGGCTGGGCCCAGCTGCCGCAGATCGAGATCGCTGATGCGCTGGGCCGGATCGACCCAAGCCCGGCCCGGGTCGTGGGGGATGAAGTCGGCCACCACCGCCACCTGACCGGCCGCACCGGCAAAGCGCGTCAGGCCGCAGTCGGCGATGGTCTCTTGCGGCATGTCGTACGCGGGCACAGCGGTCAAGCCGCCGGCCGCGGCCAACGGCAGGGGCTGGTGGACGATCTGCAGGTCCCAGTCCGGCACCGCATCGCCCGTCCAGCCGCTGATCCACAGGTAGACCCAGGTGTCCTCGACTGCGACCAGGTGGTCCCAACGGTTCCAGCTCGACCCGGCCGAGGCCTCGCTGATCAGCTCGAAGTCCGGCCCGCGCAGCTCCACCCGCAGGTTCTCCTCGGCCTGCTCGGGCACGGTGGCGTTGAACAAGAAGAAGTCGCCGGCCAGCAGATCCCAGCTCAGCAACCGGTGCTCGCCGGCATCCAGCTCGCTCGGAGCGCAGCCGCCGCCGGTGCAATCCTCGACCGGCTCCAGCCAGGCCTCGACGGCGAAGTCGCGGGCCGCTCCCTTGGCCAGCATGAAATCCTGCACCAACAGGTAGGCGCCATCGCTCGTCAAAGGCACGATGCTGGCCGCATCGTCGGTCCAGCCGCCGGAGACCTCGCGCAGCAAGGCCCCGTCCGGACCGAAGAGCATCAGCACCGGGATCAGATCGCTCAGCGCGTCCTCGATGGGCGTGCCCGCCGAGCGCAGCGCCAGCACGTCGCGCAGCATCATGGCGTCCAGGCTGTAGAAGCGCAGCCCGCCGTCGTCCAGGCTGCCGGCGTCGGCGTAGGGCAGCGGTTCGGCGGCGGCCGGTTGCGGCGTGCCCAGGTTCTCCAGGCTGCAGTAGTAACCGAAGCCCTCGCCGCCGACCGGCAAGAAGCCGGCGCCGAAGACGTCGATCAGGAAGTTGTGCGCATCGCTGATCAGCAGCGCGTAGTCACCGGCGCGCGGCAGGAAGACCTCGCGGGCGGCGGCCGGGCCCACCGACTCGAATCCATAGCGCACGAACAGGGCGCGGCCCTCCTCGTCCACCGCGGCCGACATGACGATGAAGGCCGGCAGGGCCTGTCCGCCGGAGGCCGTCTCGATGCGCAGCCAGGTGCCGGCCGGTGCGGTGAAGGCGAATGCGTCCCAGCTGGCTTCGACGTAGCCGTCGCCGTTGTCATCGGCCGGCGTGTCGACGTTGCCGCCCAGGCCGATCTGCTCGCCGGCCGCCGGCAGATCGAAGGCCGCCGCCTGCTCCGGGTCGCCGGTCTCGGTCACGTCGGCGTCGGGCAGGCTGTCGGGGACGCACTGGTCCTGCTCCGGGTGGGTTCCCGGACCGCAGACTAGATCCGGTACGCACTGGCCGTCCTGCCAGCTGGTGCCTTCGGCGCAGGTGTCGGGCGCCGGCTGGCAGGTGCCGCTGTTCGGATCGAGCTGGGTGCCCGAGGCGCAGATCGGCACACAATCCGTTCCATCCCAGCGCTGGTCCTCGCCGCAAACCGGATGGCACTCGCCGGCGGCCGGATCGAAGGTGGTGCCGGGGGCACAGTCGGGCACCGCGGTACAGGCGTCGCCGTCCCAGTACTCGCCGTCCGGGCAACTCGGCACGCAGACGTCGCCCTGCTGCTCGGTGCCGGGTCCGCAGCCGGTGATATCGGGCACGCAGCGGCCGCCGCGTTCGGTCGTGCCTTCACCGCAATCCTTGCTGCCGCCGCCGCAACCGACAGCGGCCAATGCCGTTGCCAGGACGCCACATATGATGACTCGGGTGTTCATGGTTCGCTCCTCGGGTTCACGGGCCGCTGACGCTGACCGAAAGCGTGAAGGTGCCGCCGCGGCCACCGGCGTCGACGCCGATGCGGTAGGTTCCGCCGGCGCCGTCGGGTACCGTGTACTCGACGGTCTCGGGCCGGCCGCTGTCCGAGCCGGCCACGCAGCTGCCGGCCGGATCGGCGCAGTCGGTGAACAGGGTCAGCGCCGAGTTGAACTCCTCGGTGTCCAGCTCGACGGCCACCGTCTGACCGGCCTGCAGATCGAGCCGGTAGAAGACGTCCGGGCCTGCGGCCAAGCGGCCGGTACAGCCCGGGTCGGACACGTCGTCGGTGGCGGTCAAGTTGCTGGCCGTGATGCTGGCCTGGCCGTCGCCGTTCAGCTCGATGGTCTCGGCCGCCTCGCACTGGTCGTTGTCCGGCGGCGGCGGAACGCTGAGCTCGAT
This sequence comes from uncultured Myxococcales bacterium, assembly GCA_964454005.1. Lineage (GTDB taxonomy): Bacteria > Myxococcota > B64-G9 > B64-G9 > B64-G9 > CAYVQE01. The sequence continues at coordinate 58,028 of CAYVQE010000003.1, read as the reverse complement.
GTTGAACAGGTCGAACGGGCCGGCATCGCCGCTGGCATCCATGATCAGGGCGATGCTCAGCCCGTCGTAGGGCGAGACGTAGCCCGCGGTGAAATCCTCGAACTGGGCCGGCGCCGCCTCCGCGACCACCAGGCCCAGCTGCGGCGCGTCGGGATCGCCCCGCCAGAAGTAGGCGATCCAGTCGAACACGGCGCGGCCGAAGTTCATCACCCAGATTTCGGGCTGGATGTCGGACAGCAGCACCGGCTCGACGGTGATCTCGACGTACTGGTTGCGGCCCGCTTCGAAGGTATAGAAGCGCAGGTTGCCGGGCGACTGCATCTCCAGGCGCACCGGTTGGTCCACGGTGGGGCGTTCGAGCACTTCGGGATCGTATGTGCTCATCTCGAGGCCGTAGGTCGCCCCGGTCAGGTCGCCGCCGGGGTCGTTGAGCCAGTGCAGGTAGTGGCCGTCGTCGCGCACGTAGGTGAACAGTGGGGTGACGAAACCGTCCGGGAAGTTCCAGGCACCAGTGTCGACCACCGGCCCCATCCGCTGCAGCCGCGGCGTGACCAACGATGCGAAAGGCTGGTTCGGCGCGCCGCCCTGCACCGTCGGCTCGGAGAAAAACAACAGCTTGCCACCCAGGCCGCTAAAGTGCAGCGCCCCGGCCGGATACAGCGTGCCCGGCGGCATGTCGTGGAACTCCAGCCCGTCCAGCGCCTGGTCCGGCTCGATGGCCGGGGTGGCGATGGTGCGCGCGTCGATGGCGGCTTCGCCCACCGGGGCCCCGTCGCCCCAGCGCAGCCACAGGTAGACGGCGGTGGGCTGCTCGGCGTAGGCCCAGGCCGCGCCGTGTTGCGCCGGATGCACCATCGTCTGTTCGATCAGGGTGTTGAAGTCGGCGTCGAACAGGGTCTGGTGGATCATGGTCTGGCCAGCGGGCGGGAAGTAGGTGCCGGCCACGAACAGATCGCCGGCATCCAGCTCCCAGCGCAGCAGCAGGCTGAGCTGATCGCTGACCGAGGCCTGCGAGCAGTCGCTGGTCGCGCAATCGGTCGGCTGCAGCGGCCGCGCCATCACGTCGACCAGGGGACGGCCGCCGATGGTCAGGAAGAAGTCGCGCACGATCAGGAAGTCACCGCCGCCGGCGGCGTAGACCAAAGCCGCGGCCGACTCCCAGGTGCCGTAGGAGACGTAGTGCGCCAGCAGCTGGCCTTGGTCGTCGAAGATCAGCAGGGCCGGGTAGACGTCCGATTCAGCGGCATCTTGCGGCACCACCGGTCGGGCGGTCACCTCGACCAGATCGCCGGCCGTCAAGCTCTCCAGCGCGTAGAAGCCCAGTCGGCCGTCGGACAGGTCATCGGTCTCGGCGTAGGGCAGTCCCAGCGGGGACGGTTCGGGCTGGCCGAGGTTGTCGACGCGGACGAAGTAGGTGAAGTCCTCACCGCCCACCGGCACCGTGCCGTAGCCGAACAGGTAGGCGGCCACGTGGTTGTAGTCCGACACCCAGATGGTGTAGCGGCCGCTGTAGGGCAGGTAGACCTCGCGCTGGCAGGAGCGGCTGGTCGGATTCAGCGCCAGCCGCCGCCACAACAGGTTGCCTTCCGCGTCCGTCTCCTCGTAGTCGATGAGAAAGGCCGGCAGCGCAGCGCCCTCGGACACGGCTTCGATGCGCAGCCAGGTGCCCGACTCGGCCTCGAAGGCGAAGGCGTCCCAGTCCGAATCCGGCTGGCCGTCTTCGTTCTTGTCCACCGGCGCATCCACGGTACCGCCCAGGCTGACGGTCTCGCCGGCGGCCGGCGGGTCGAACTCGGCCGTGGCCCCATCGACCTCGGCCTCGGGTACGTCGGGATCGGGCAGGCGATCGGGAACGCACTGGCCGTCCTCGACGTGAGCACCCGGACCGCACTCCAGATCCGGCACGCAGCGGCCGTCCTGCAGACTGGTGCCGGGCGCGCAGGCGTCGGCATCCGGCACGCAGCCGCCGCTCTCCTCATCGAAGCTGGTCCCCGGACCGCAGTCCGGTACCGCCACGCAGGCGCTGCCGTCCCAGTATTGCCCGCTGTCGCAGGCGGGCTGGCAGAGGCCGCTGTCGGGGTCGAAGGTGGTTCCGGCGGCGCACTCGGGCACCTCGGCGCAGGCCTCGCCGTCCCAGTACCGATCCTCGCCGCAGCTCGGCACGCAGCGACCGTCCTGCAACTCGGTGCCCGCGGCGCAGGCGCCGATGTCGGGCACGCAGCGGCCGTCGACGGCGGTGGTGCCGGCGCCGCATTCCGGACCCCCGCCGCCGCAGCCGGCGGGCAGTCCCAACAGGCCCACCAGTCCCAGCAGGAGCGGGCCGGCGGGCAGCCGAAAGGGTATGTTTCCGATTGACGTCATGTTCTCCTCCACAGCCTTCGGCCGCAACAATGCATCGTTTCGGCATTCGTGGTTTGGCCAATCCTGGCAGGGATCGGCCGGCTCGTCAATCGCCGCTCCCGGCGCCGGGTTTTGGTTTGATGCAGCGAGCCGCGGGCGGTATACCCCCGTTCGGAGACCGAGCGCCTGCGCTGGGACTGCGGGTCGGCGGAGAAAGGGATGACGATGCGGCGGCGGACAGAGGAGGCGGCCGATGGCGGCGGCCGGGCCGGGGCGTTGGCCCTGGTCGGGTCGGCCTATGTGGCGGCGATCGGTGCGGCGGTGGCCCTGGGCCTGGCCATCGACCAGCTGCATCCGATCTGGATCGCGCTGTTGGCCGATCTACTGGCTACGGCGGTGGTCTTCGGCTTCTCGGTGGTCTTCGACAACTCCAGTTTCTACGATCCCTACTGGAGCCTGGTGCCCATCGCAATCGCTCTATTCTGGGCCTTTTGGCCGGCTGGCCCGGTGGGCGCGCCGCTGCGGGAGGCACTGGTCCTGGGCCTGATCGGCCTGTGGGGCTTCCGGCTGACCTGGAACTGGATCCGGGGTTGGAGCGGGCTGGACCACGAGGACTGGCGCTATGTCGACATCCGGCGCAAGACCGGGCGCTGGTACTGGCCGGCGTCGCTCGCCGGCATCCAGCTGTTCCCCACCCTGATGGTCTTCGGCTCGCTGATCAGCGCCTGGCCGGCGCTGACCTCACCGCGTCCGGTCGGCTGGCTGGACGGTTTGGCGGCAGCGGTGACCCTGGGGGCGATCCTCATCGAGCTGACCGCCGATCGCCAGCTGCGTCGCTTTCGCCGCTCGCAACCCCCGCCGGAGGCCGTGCTGGAGCACGGGCTGTGGCGCTGGAGCCGGCACCCCAACTACTTCGGCGAGATCGCGTTCTGGTGGGGTCTGTACCTGTTCGCGCTGGCGGCCGATCCGGGTTGGTGGCCGGCGCTGGCCGGGCCCGTGGCCATGACCCTGATGTTCGTCTTCATCAGCTTGCCGATGATCGATCGCCGCATGCTGGCCCGGCGGCCCGGCTACGCCGAGCGGTTGCGGCGGGTGTCGGCCATCGTGCCCTGGCCACCGCGGACCTGAGCGGCTACCGCCAACCTGCCATGATCTCCAGGGCGGTGGTGTTGATGTCGCGGGCCCGCTGCTCGCTGTCCGCCTCGGTATAGCAGCGAAATTCGGGGGCGTTGCCGCTGGGCCGCAGGTGGACCACCTCGTCGTTGGCGAAGGTGATGCGCAATCCATCCGTGTCGTCGATCGCGGCGACCCGGCCGAAGGCCGCGCCGAATTCGGCCTCGATGGCCGCGCGGTCCAGCTCGAAATCGCCGCTGTTGAACTCGGCCAGCTTGGCGTGGCTTTTCTCGGTGGGGAACTGCTTGAGCCGGTCGGAGTAAGTGAACCGCTGCGGCAGCTCCGTCACCAGCGCGCTGACCGAGCTGCCTCGCTCGGCGGCCCGCAGCAGCACGGCCAGATGCAGCAGCAGGGTATCGCGGGTCGGCAGTGGTTCGAGCCGGCGCTCCCAGCGCGCCACCGGGGTCTGCAGCAGAAAGCCGCCGTTGGCCTCGTAGCCGGCCACCGGCTGCTGGCCGTCCCGCTCGGCTTGCTGCATGGCCGCGATGACATAAGGCGAGCCGATCCGGGTGCGGACCACCCGGGCGAACAGGCCGCTCTTTTCCACCGCCGAGTTGCACGAGACCGGGGTGACCACGACCTCGGCCCCGAGCCAGGCGGCGCACAGGATGCCGGCCACGTCACCGCGCAGCCACTTGCCGTTTTCGTCGGCCAGCAGCGGCCGATCCGAGTCGCCATCGGTCGAGAGGATGGCATCGAAGTCGTGCTCGGCCGCCCAACCCCGGGCCGCTTCCACGTCCTCGGGCCGGATGGCCTCGGTGTCGACCGGGATGAAGGTCTCCGAGCGTCCCAATCGGGTGACCTCGGCGCCGAGGCCTTCGAGCACCTGCACCAGGACATCGCGGCCCACCGCCGAGTGCTCGTAGACCCCCAGCCGTTTGCCGGCCAGACAGTCGGGGGGGAAGAAATCGAGGTAACGCCGGGCGTAGAGCTCCAGGGCGTCGTCGCTGGCGTTCAGCGCCTGGATGGGGCGGATGAACATGCCGTCATCGCCGAACAGCTCGGCCGGCACCTCCACCCGTTGGCGTTTGATGGCCGCTTCGTCGTCCTTGAGGATCTCGCCGGCCCGCTTGGTGTACTTGATGCCGTTGCGGTCGGCCGGAATGTGCGAACCGGTCACCATGATGGTCGGTTTGTGGTGCTGCAGGCCCCAGAAGGCCAGCGCCGGCGACGGCACCCGGCCCAACCCGATCGGCCGGTGACCCTTGTGCATCACCGCCTGGGCCGCAGCCGCCATGATGCGCTCGGTGCTGGGGCGCAGATCACCGCCGATGCCCACCTGCTCGGAGCCCTCGATCTCGCCCGTCTGCTCGAGGTGCTGCAAGAAGCCCAAGGTGTATGCAAAGCAGACCTCGTCGGTCATGTCTTCGACCAGCCCCCGCGCTCCGCTGGTGCCGAACTTGACGCCGCTGCGGTCCATCAGCTCCGAGATTGCGATGCCTTGCTCGCTCATTCCAGCCTCCCTTGTCCCAACCTTTTATCGTTCCCCCTGTCGACTGTAAAGCGGTGAAATCCAAAGGTGGATTGCATCCCAGCCGGCGGGTATAATCCGCCACACCGCTTGCAAACGAGGAGAGTGCTGGCATGCGAAATCCGATTCAACCGTTCTTGGCCGGCGTTGTGCTGGCGTGGTTGCTGGGCGGCTGTGGTCATACAGGCATCGAGGCCGCGCGGCGCGGCGACATCGCCGGCTTGAAGAGCTGGTTGGCCGAAGGGGCCAAGGTCGATTCGCGCGGTGCGCAGCAACGCACCGCCCTGCACGCCGCCGCCGTAGCCGGGCAGCCCGAGGTAATCCGTTGGCTGATCGCCCAGGGCGCCGACCCCGACGCGGTCGACGAGCAGGGAGAAACCGCCTTGTGCCTGATCATGAAGCCGGAGAAATCGCCGGCCGAGGCCGCGGTGGCCCGGGCTCTGGCCGAGTCCGGGGCCGACGTGAACAAGCCCTGCGGCGACGGCCAGACCCCGATGGCTCATGCCTCGCGCCACTACAAGTGGGATGCCCTGTTGCCATTGTTGGAGAAGGGGGCCAAGACCCAGCAGGACTACGCCAAAGCTGACGAGCCGCTGTGCCGCGCGGCCCTGTCGGCGCGGGCGGACGTGGTGGCGCTGATGCTCGAGAACGGCGAGGATCCGAACGAGCATGGCGGCGCGGCCATCTTCGATGCCCTGAATACCTCCCAGAAGGATTCCTGGGAGGTGGTCAAGCTGCTGGTCGAAAACGGTATCGACCTCAAGTTCAAGCAAAAGGGCGACGGTACCGGGGACACGGCCCTGCACCGGGTGGTCCTGTTGCGCAACTACGGCTCGGCCCGGATCGTCGACATCATGGTGCGCCACGGCGCCGATCCGTACGCCGTCAACCGCAACCAGGACATTCCGCTCGACACGGCCCTGGCCAAGAGCACGGCCATCGCCGAGCGCATGGTCAAGCACATGGCGCTCGAGCTGCCGGCGGCCGAGCCTCTCAAGCTGGCCTACGACAAAATGGTGATGGCGGCCGCCCCCGGCGACATCCTGCAGACCATCGAACGGATGATGGCCGCCGCCGGTTATGTGCGCGTGCAGTCGCGGCTGATGCGCAAGGGCGAGTACAACGACGCCATCAAGGAGGCGCCCAAGCGCTCGATGATCCGACCGGCGGCCCGCGAGGAGGCCGAGATCTATCGCGGCCTGGTCACCTATGCCCGGGCCCTGGTCGGCGCCCTGGCGAACGCGGCCGCCGAGAATGCGCTGGACTCGGCCAAGGCCCGCGAGAACTTCGAGAACCTGATGACCACCATCGTCGGCGACACGCGTCACATCCAGCAGAAGCGCCACCGCATGGGCGCCGGCGCTTCGCCGGCGGTGCCCAAGGTGCTGGCGGTGGTCGAGCTGCTGCGCAAGCTCGAGACCACGAACGCGAAGTAGCAAACCGCGACGGGCGCGGCGGTCGACGGGGAGGACCATGCGCTGGATGATCGCACTGGCCGTGCTGGCGCTGCTGGCGGTGGGTGTGTTGCTCGGCCTGGTGCTGATGGATGAGCCGCCGCCGCCCGAAGCGCCACCGTCCGGTCCGCCGGGGGCTGAGCCGGAACCCGAGCCGGAACCGCTGCCGCCCATCCGCCCCGGGCCCACCCGACCCCGCGACGCCAGCGGTGGTGCGGTCGGCCGGCCCAGGCCCGATGGGGCGGCAGCGGACGAGCCGTTGGACGCTGAAGCGGTGCAGCGGTTCGGCCAGGCTTTCGAGAAGAAATGGTTGGCCGACCGGGAACGGCTCGGGCTCGAGCGCCATCGGGAGATGGAGCGGCTCTGGTTCGAGGGCCGCCGGCCGCGCGGTGATGCGGAGGCGATGGCGAAGCTGGAACGCTTGCTGGACGAATTTCCCGATACCAACCGGGCCGGCTGCGCCGCCATGGAGCTGGGCCACCACGCCATGCGTTCGCGGACGCTGGCCCTCGATGCCCGGCGCGAGCGGGCCCAACGTTACTGGCACCTGGTGGAGCAGCGCTACGACGACACCCTGTGCGAGTACAACGCCCCGGCGGCCGGCATGTCCAAGCTGGCGTTGGCAACCTGGGTCTACCGCCACACCGATACGGCGATGGCCCGCAGGTTGCTCGAGGAGGTGCTCCACGGGCACCAGGGCGAGACCGATCACCTGGGTCGGCCGCTGGAGGTCTCGGCCAAGCGCGTGTTGGGGTTGCTGAAGTGAGCGCGGACGACGGACCGGGCGATCGTCAGCAGCGGCGGGGTGAAATCCTGATCGTGGCCGGAATCCTGGTCTGGGCAGCGGCGCTGCGGGCGCTCTTCCTGGCCCGCTGGGCCGCCAATCCGCTGTTCCACTATCCCACCGGCGACGAGGGCAACTTCCACCGCACCGCCCTGGGGTTGCTGGGGTTGGCGGCGGAGCCGGATGCCTTTCTCTACCAGCCCTTGTACGCGTTCTACCTGACCCTGACGTACGGCCTGCTCGGGCCCGATCCGGCCGCGGTGCGCACCATCCAGCTGTTCATCGGTGTGATCACGGTGGGCCTGGTCTACGGTCTGGGCCGCGAGCTGGGCGGGCGCTGGGTCGGGCGGATCGGCGCTCTGCTGGCCGCCTGTTACGGACCGCTGGTGTTCTTCGAGGGCCAGCTGCTGGCGCCGGTGCTGACGGTGCCGCTGACGGTGGGCGGCCTGTGGTGCCTGCTGCGGGCGGGACGCACCGGTCGCGGTTGGTTGTTGCTGCCGGCCGGCGTGCTGATCGGCCTGGCCGCCATGGCGCGGCCCAACCTGCTGTTCGCGGTTCCGGTGGCCGCTCTGTGGTGGTGCTGGCGCACCGACCGCTGGCGCAGCCGACTGGTCGGCGCCGGCCTGGCGGTGTTCGGCCTGGGCCTGGGGCTGGCGCCCTCCTGGGCCCACAACGCCTTGCAGGACGAAGGCGGCGTGCTCATCTCGACCGCCGGCGGGCTGACTTTCTATCTGGGCAACAACCCGCAGGCCAGCGGGTGCTTCCGCGTACCGTCCGGCCAGAAGATCGATGCCAGCAGCCACACCGCCTACCGGCGTTCCTGGCAGGCCCTGGCCGAGCGGGCGGAGGGCTGCCGGCTGACCGCGGCCGAGGTCTCGGCGCACTGGTGGCGGCGCGGGTTGGCGTTCTGGGCCGAGATGCCGGGCCGCGCCCTGGCCCTGTTCGGCAAGAAGCTGCTGCTGGCGCTCAACCGCCAGGAGATGCCCATCCACCACCCCTACTTCGCGGTGGCGGATCTCATTCCATTGCTTCACTGGTTGATCGGCTTCGGGGTGGTCTTTCCCTTCGCCGCCGTGGGCGCCTGGTTGGGTCGCGAACGGAGCGGCACCGGGTTGCTGGTGGGTTGTTTCGGCGCCTACCTGCTGAGCCTGGCCGTGTTCTACGTCGCCGACCGCTACCGCGTGCTGCTGCTGCCGATGGCGCTGCCCCTGGCCGGATTGGGGATGGTGGCGCTGGCGCGGCAGGTGCGCCGGGCCGGCCTGCGCGGCGCCGCCGGCGGGCTGCTGGTGCTGGTGTTGGCGGTCGCTGTCAGCCGGCCCGACTTCATCACCGACCTGCAGCAGACCAAGGGCCGCTATGGGCTGTACAACTTGATGGGCATGACCGAGGGCGAGCGCGGTCGAGTCGACTTGGCGGAACGCTACTTCCGCCGCGCCATCCAGATCGCCGGCGCCGAGCACGGCGCTACCGCACGCGGCAACCTGGCCATCATCATGGAGGCCGGCGGCCGCCACGCCGAGGCCCGCGCGCTCTACCGGAAAGCGGCCGCGCTCGACCGCGAAAACCGCCATGTCCGCCGCCGGCTGGCTCGGCTGGCCGAGAGGCGCGGCCGGCTGGCCGAGGCGATTCGCTGGTGGCGGGAAGTGGCCGAGCTGAGCGCCGAACCGAGCGCGGCCCGGGCGCAGATCGAGCGCCTGCAGGCGCTGCGCGACGAGCGGGCGTCCCCACCGGCGTTCTGAAACGAAGATCCCAGGCGAACTCCAGCCCGATGGCCGCCGATCAGCGGCGTTCGATGATCGGCAGCGTCTGCTCTTCGTGGAACCGGGCGATTCGATCCAGTTCAGCCAGGATGGCCTTCTTGGTGTCGCCGGTGACGCGGTATGGCATGTCTACGATGTCGGCGCCGGCCAGCCCGGAGCCGCCCATGAACGATCCCCCCATCACCAGCATGTAGTCCGGTAGCTCGTCGATGCGGTTGACCGCGGCCCAGGCGCGCGTCCAGGCCCGGGTGGTGGCCTGTTCGTCGTAGCCGCCGGCGCCGAGCAGCAACACGTGGGAGCAGCTTTCACGCAGGTGCCGGGCGACGGTGACCATGATGTTGTTGGTCATGTTGAGATTGGACAGGGGATCGGATTTGTGGGTGTCGGCGCCGATGGAGGCCACCACCACGAACGGATCAAAGGCAGCCAGGGCCCGCGGCACGATGCGCTCGAATATCTTCTCGTAGGCCTCATCGTCGGTCTCTTCCGGCAGCGGAATGTTGATATTGTAACCGCGGCCGTTGCCGGTGCCGATCTCGGTCTCGAAGCCAGACCAGGGATAGAGGGTCTTGCCGCTCTGGTGCAGCGAGATGAACAGCACCCGATCGTCGGCGTAGTAGGCATCCTGGACCCCGTTGCCGTGGTGGGCGTCGATGTCGACATAGGCCACCCGGAAGCCCCGCGCCAGGATGCGGTCGATGGCCAGGATGATGTCGTTGACGTAGCAGAAGCCCTCGGAGTGCGATCGGCTGGCATGGTGGAACCCGCCGAGCGGGTTGAACACCACGTTGGCGTTTTCATCCAAGATCAGGTCGACGGCCGTCGAGGTGGCCGCGGAGTAGAGCAGCACGTAGTCGAACATTCCGGCGAAGACCGGACAATCATCGCCGCCGAGGTGGTACTGCAGCAGGTCCTCGTGCCAGCGGCCGTCGTTGGCCAACTCGAGCGCATCGATGAAGGCCGGATCGTGGGACTCGATCAGCCGCTCCTTGGTGATCGGCCGTGGCTCCTCGATGCGCATCCAGGGCTCGTCCAGAAAGCCCTGTTGCTCGATCAGTTGCAGCGTCACCCGGGACCGGCCGGGGTTGAAGGGATGGTCGTCGCCGTAGGTGTAGTCGCCGAACTGTCCGGAGTAGATGATGATGCTGTCCTTGGGCCGCTCCACATCGGCCGGCGGGAAGCGTACGGTGAAGGTGACGCTGTCGGAGTCGAAGGTCTTGCGGGCCGTCGGCCAGGCCCGACTGAGCAGGGCCATGGTGGCTGCGTTCTGCGAGATGACCTCGGCGTAGACGCCGCTGAGACCGCGCGAGTATGCGATCTTGTTCAGGTGATTGGCCAGGAAAGTGCCTACCCCCAGCCCGCGGAAGGCGTCGTCGACCACGATGTCGAACTCGCCCATGTTGTTGGCCGGGTTGTACATGATGCGCCCCTCGGCGATGATGCGCGGATTGAGTCGGGGGCCGACCAGGCCGATGATGGCCATGTCCTTGCTGTAGTCGACGGCCGCCAGCTCCTGGGCCATCTCGTTCGACATGGTCTTGATGCTGCCGTGGTAGCGCAGCCGGATCGATTCGTCGGACAGGCGGTAGAACATCCGCTGCAGCCGGCGGGCGTCGGGCGGCTGGACGGGCCGGAAGAACACCTCGACTCCGTCCTTGAAGGTGTGGCTCATTTCGTAGTGGTGGGGATAGACGCAACCGTGCTCCGGTGCCAGCGGTTGGCCGGCATTGACGTAGTTGAGCCGGATGGCTTCTTCGAGCAGCTGGCGGCGGAACTTCGGGTGGGCGATCGAGATCAGGGCGATGGCCCGCTCGCGGATCGACAGCCCGTACAGGTTGACCACCCCGTACTCGGTGACCACGTAGTCGATCTTGGAACGATTGAAGGCCACTCCACCTCCGAGCGACAGCGCCACGATCCGCGACTGCTTGCCGTCGAAGGTGGTCGACGGCAAAGCCACGATGTTGAAGCCGCCGGAAGAACGCGAGGCGCCGTCGATGAAATCCATGCTCGAGGGCAGGCTGCGGATGGCCGAGATCTCCTGGGTGTCGGCCCGGACCAGACCGGTCAACTCGATCTCCTGGATGGCGTGCAGTGAGACCATGTTGTGGTTCTGGCAGATGATGAATGGGTCGTTGACCTGGTCTATCGGCAGAAGTTCGAAATAGGGGTTCTTGTCGACCGCCCGGTATAGGTCACGCGAGCCCGCGACCATGGTGGCGACGGTCTTGCCGCGGTTGACCTGCTTGCACATGTTGGTCACCGCCCGCGAACGGATCAGGCGCAGGATGTCGTCGGTGAGCATCTCGGTGTGGATGCCCAGATCGCGCTTGGTGTCCAGATAGCGCATGGTGGCCGCGCTGATAGAGCCGCGGTCGAAGTGCAGGCACATGCCGTCCCCGATCAGGGTGGCCACGTGGCGGCCGATGGTCAGCGAGATGGGGTCGATCTCGGTCGGCTCGATCGTGATCAACGGGGCGCTGCCCTCGACCAGGTAGTCGATCTGATCGGTCGGCACCAGGGTGTCGCCGATGGTCACCGGCATGTACTCGTTGACCTGGGCGATGACCAGGTCGGCGAACTCCAGCGCGGCTTTGGTGGCATCGACGCTGACCCCCAGGCTGCACAGGCCGAAGGAGTCCGGTGGCGACACCTGGATCAGGGCCACGTCGATCTGCACGATGTGGTCGGCCATGGCCTTGGGCAACTCGCTGATGTTCATCGGGGTGTAGTCGGCGTTGCCCGCCGCCACCGCCGCGCTCAGCCCGCGGCCGATATAGAAGGTGTTGTAGCGGAAATGGCGGACCAGCTCGGGTCTGGCCAGCGGGGACTCCTCCTGGGCGGCGGTCAGGTGGATGACCTCGATGTCCCAGAACTTGGAGGCGTGCTCGGCCAGCACCTCGGTCAGCCGGGTCGGCTCGCCGGCGGCAGAGCCGACGAAGATCGTCTGTCCGTTGCGGATGTGGGATACAGCGCGGTCCGGGCTGACCACCTTCTTGGCGTAGATGCTCTGCCAGGGCTTGCTGGACATGGAAGCCTCCTGGCGCCTCGGCGCCCGAACATTTGGCGTCGAGATGCTATCAGGGCGAAAGCCGATTTTCAAAATCGGGCAGACCGGTGACGGTGCGGTGGGCGTGGCGGATCAGGCGCGGGGGTCCCGGTTGCGCAGGAAGATGGCGCCCACTGGGCAGACCTCGGCGCAACGGGTGCAGTCGCCGCAGCCTTGCTCAGCGAGCGGGGCCTCGTCGAAGGTGGACACACGGGTGGCCAGGCCGCGGCGGGTGAAGGCCAGGATACCGCGGCCGACATCGTGCTCGCAGGCGTGGACGCACTTGCCGCAGAGCACACAGTGGTTGGGGTTGAGGCCCAGATCGGGCCGGCTGAGATCCTCGGCCAGATCGGGCTCGATCTTGGGCAGGCGTTTGGGACGCAGCTTGAGCCGGCGGGCGTTGGCGATGGACTGCAGCGCGCAGCGCTTGTTGCCCGGGCACGCCTTGCAGTCCAGCCGGTGGGTCGACATCAACAGCTCGAACGAGGCCGCCACCAGGCGGTCGACCGCCGGGCTGCGGGTGCGCACCTGCATGCCCGATTCGATCGGCACGGTGCAGCTGGTGACCGGCTTGTCGCGCCCGGCGATCTCGATCCAGCACAGCCGGCAGTCGCCCCGGGGCGGCTCGACCCCCTCCATGGCGCACAGGTTGGGGATGTCGAAGCCGGCCGCCAGCAGGGCCCACAGCAGGCGCTGTCCGGCCTCGGCCTGGAACGGCCGGCCGTCGACCTGGATGGTCACCTGGCTCACTGCGCGCCTCCTCGCTCGTCGCGCGGCTCGGCCGCGGGCAGCGCGGCCAGCGGCGAGATCTTGATCACCGCGTCGTACTCGGGCGGGCAGGCGTCGCGGCAGGAGTCGCACCTGACGCACAGGGCCTGGTCGATGGCTTTGACCCGGCGCCGGGTGGTGTAGATCGCCTCGGGCGGACACGAGCCGACGCAGGCGTCGCAGCCGCGGGCGCAGAGATCGGGATCGATGTAGTAGGCGGTCAGCTCGTTGCAGACGCGTGCCGGGCAGCGTTTTTCGTGGATGTGGGCCTCGTACTCGTCGCGGAAGTAGCGCAGCGTGGTCAGCACCGGGTTGGGGGCGGTGCGGCCCAGGTTGCACAGCGAGCCGTCGCGCACCTCGCCGGCCAGGGTCTCGAGCAGATCGAGATCCTCCGGCCGGCCTTCGCCGGCGACGATGCGCTCCAGGATATCGAGCATGTGCCGGCTGCCGATGCGGCAGAAGGTGCAGGCGCCGCAGGATTCCCGCTGGGTGAACTCCAGGAAGAAGCGGGCGGTCTCGACCATGCAGTTGTCCTCGTCGAGCACCACCATGCCCCCCGAACCCATCATGGCGCCAGCGGCGTCGAGGGCGTCGAAGTCGACCGGGATATCGAGCTCCGACTCCGGCAGGCAACCCCCGGAGGGTCCACCGATCTGGACCGCCTTGAACTCCTTGCCCGCCGGCACACCGCCGCCGATATCGAAGATCAGCTGACGCAGGGTGGTGCCCATGGGCACCTCGACCAGGCCCGGGTTGGCGATCTTGCCGGCCAGGGCGAACACCGCGGTGCCCTTGGAGCCCTCGGTGCCGATGGCGTTGAACCAGTCCGCGCCGCGGCGTAGAACGTGGCTGACGTTGGCCAGGCTCTTGACGTTGTTGAGCACCGTCGGCTTGCAGTGCAACCCGCAGGCCACCGATTGCGGGGGACGCACCCGCGGCACCCCCCGCCGGCCCTCGATCGAGCGCATCAGCGCGCTCGACTCGCCGCAGACGAACGCGCCGGCACCCTCGACGATGTCGAGTTCGAAGGCCATCCCGGAGCGCAGCACGTCGTCACCGAGCAGGCCGAGCCGGCGGGCGTCGGCGATGGCCCGGCGCAGCCGCTCGACCGCCAGCGGGTACTCGGCGCGCACATAGGCGTACCCCTGGGCGGCGCCGATGGCCCGGGCCGCGATGATCATGCCCTCGATGACGGCGTGGGGGTCGCTCTCGAGCACGGTCCGATCCATGAATGCACCCGGATCGCCCTCGTCGCCGTTGCAGATGATGAAGCGTTGCTGCTCGGCCTGCTCGCGGCAGGCCTGCCACTTGCGCCATACGGGAAAACCGGCCCCGCCGAGCCCGCGCAGGCCGCTTCCCTTCAGAAGGTCGATGATCGCCGCCGGCTCCAGCTGCAGCGCCTGGTCCAGCCCGGCGTAGGCGCCGCGGGCGAGGGCTTGCTGGATGTCGGTCGGATCGTGCAGGCCGCAGCGCTCGAGCAGCCGCCGTTCCTCCCGGCCGTAGCGCGGGATGTCGGCCAGGGCGGGAAAGATCTCGTTGGGCTCGACCGCCCCGAGCAGGAACTCCAGCTGGGGATCCTCGTCGGCCAGCAAAAAGCGGTCGACCAGGTTGCGGGCCACCGGTGGGCTGAGGTGGCCGTAGCACATGGCCGGATAGCCAGGCCGGCTGATGATGGCCATGGGCTCGGCATAGCAGTGGCCCAGGCAGCCGACCTCCTGGATATGGGCTTCGAGCCCGGCCTCGTTCAGCCGCTGGCGGAAGGCCGCCAGCACTTCCTGCGCGCCGGCCGAACGGCCACAGGTGGCGGTGCCCACCATGACCCAGATCGACCCGTCGCCGCTCAGCGTGGTGCAGCAGCGGCGGGCCTCGGCCGCGATATGGTCGAATCGCTCGCGGGCGGCGGCGGCGTCGATGGCGCTCATGACGGCTCCCCGGCGTCATCGGCTTCGCGTTGCATGCGATCGCGCAACAGGATGCCGTCGATCTTGGTCGGCGAGCTGTGGCCGACGACCTCGTCGTTGACCAGCGTCACCGGTGCCAGGGTGCAGCAGCCGACGCAGGCCACCCGATCCAGGCTGTACTCGCGGTCCCCGGTCACCTCACCGGGGGCGATGCCCAGGCTGCGTTGCCAGTGGTCTTGGATCTTGTCGGCCTGCTTGATGTGGCAGGCCGTGCCCATGCAGACTTTGATCGCCCGCCGGCCGGGCGGCACGAAGCGGAAGTGGTTGTAGAAGGTGGCCACCCCATAGGCCCGGGCCGGTGTCAGGCCGAGCCGATCGGCGATGGCCCGGATGCCGGACTTGGGCAGGTAGCCGAAACGATCCTGCAGCGCCAGCAGGGCCGCGATCAAAATGGGCGGTTGTTCGGCTTCGGCGAAGGTCTCGGCCAGCCAGCGGTCGACCGCCTGTTGTTCTTCGTCGTCGTTCATCCCCGGCTTCCCGTCGGCTGGGCTGGGCGTCGTGGCCGTGGTGCCCGCCCCGTTGGATTGTCCATAGCAGCCGGGCAAGACCCCGTCAAGCGCCCGCGCCGGCCCATTCTGCTCTCAACTGCCCGTTATTGATACATTTACACCATGTGCCCGCCCGCTGCCGGCATTTGGGCGTCAAGACACAATGGCAAACAAGTACTCGAATGCACATTAAGCGCCGATCGGCCGCGAGTCAAGCGCAGGATGACCCGATCCCGGCGCAGGGCTCACAGCAGGCGGATGGCCTGCAAGGGGCAGGCCGTGACGCAGGTGCCGCAGCCGATGCACTGCTTGAAGGCGTAAGGCGGCTCGCCGGGCGCGTCCTGCACCAGCACCTTGTGCTCGCAGGCGACCACGGCCGGACACTTGCCCGGGCCGCAGCGGGCCGGTTGGCAGACCTTGTAGTCCACCGCGGCCTTGGGCTTGGGCATGGGCTAGACCCGTTCGTCCGCTTCGGGCCGGTAGGTGATGAAGTTGCCCTCGGTCTCCCAGACCCGGATGCTATCGAGCCGCACGTCCAGGTCGGTCAGCTCGGCGGCCAGCTGCTGGAACAGGATGCGGGCCAGGTTTTCGCTCGAGGGGTTGCAGTCGGCGAAGGCCGGCAGGGCGTTGAGATCGCGGTGGTCGAAGCGCTCGACCACCCGGCGCAGCCGGCCGCGCAGATCGCCGAAATCGATCGCCAAGCCCCGCTCGTCGAGCGCGGTCGCGCTGGCGGTGGCCTCGACGCGGTAGTTGTGGCCGTGCACGTTCTCGCACTTGCCGCGGTAGCCGCGCAAATGATGCGAGGCGGAGATGTGGTCGGTGACGGTGACCTCGTACATGCGTCCTCCCGATCGGGCACAACAGAAATTGCCCATTGGCAACGCGCTTGTCAAGCTGGCCTCGATTGGCCGGGGCCGCGGGTGCAGCGATGGCGGTTGCATCGCCGTGGTCCGCGGGGGCAAGATGGCGCCTGGCGGTGGTGCGGGAGGTGGCGGTGATCGAGGCGCCCGGCATGTTGCTGATCGGTGGAACCGGCCGCGGGGTGGGCAAGACCCGGCTGGCCGAGCAGGTGCTGCAGCGCTTCGGGTTCGCCGAGCTGGGCGCGGTCAAGGTGACCGTGGTGGACGACGATGGCCGGACCGGGACCGACCGCAGCGCGAGCGGCAGCGGCTACCGCCAGTTCGACGGCCCGTTCGTGCTCGAGCGCATCGGCCGGCAGGATGCCGGTGGCGACAGTGGTCGTCTGCTGGCGGCCGGCGCCGAGCCGGTGTGGTGGCTGCGGGTGCGGCGCGCGGCGCTGGCGGCGGGTGCGGCTGCCCTGCTGGCGGAGCTGGGCTCGAGCCGACCGGTGGTCTGCGAGTCGAGCGCGCTGCGCCAGGTGCTGCGGCCGGATCTGCTGCTGCTGGTCTGCGGCGCAGCCGGCGGCCCCTGGAAGCCCAGCGCGCTCGATGCCCGCTCCCATGCCGATCGGCTGGTGCGCTGGCGCGGCAACGCGCTCGACATGGCCCTCGAGGAGCTGCAATTGGAAAACGGCCGTTGGCGGATGCCGGCGGCGGCGGCAGCCATCGTCCTGGCCGGCGGGGCCTCGCGGCGCATGGGGCGCGACAAGAGCCTGCTGGACGTGGACGGCCAGCCCCTGATCGCGCACGTGATCGCCCAGCTGGATCCCTGGTTGGCGCCGGTGCTGATCAGCGCCAACGCGCCGGACAAGTATGCCTTTCTGCAGCGGCCGGTCATCCCGGACGCGGTGACCGGCCAGGGCCCGGCCCGGGGCATCGCCTCGGCCTTGGCGGCGTCGCCCCGCGGGCGCAATCTGGTGGTGGCCTGCGACATACCGCGCATCGATCGGGCTCTGGGGCGGTCGCTGGTGCAGGCGCTCGAAGGCGCCGACGTGGCCGTACCGGTCGATCCGCAGGGCCACCTGGAGCCGCTGTTCGCCGCCTACCGCCGCCGGGCCGCACCCGCCCTGCGCACCCTGCTGGATGCCGGTGGGCGGCGCATCGCCGACGCCTATGCCGGGCTGCGGGTGCGCCGGCTGGTGCCCGAGCCCAATCGGCGCCTGGTCAATCTCAACACCCGGGCCGATTGGATCGACTTTTTTGATCGAGGCTCCCCAGGGAACTCTTGATGCGCTGCTCTGGTCGTTCGCCGGCCTTTCGGTCGGGGAATGCGAGTCTGGAGACCGGTTCGTGAGACGACGCATCGGATTCGATCGCGCCCTGCGCTCGACCCGCGAGCGGGTGCCGCGGCTGGGTGACGAGCGGGTGGCGCTGGCGGAACTCTGCGGCCGGGTGCTGGCCGCGGACGTGGCCGCCCAAGTGGACGCTCCCGACCAGGACGTCTCGCTCAAGGACGGCTACGCCGTGGTCTCGGCCGATGTGGCTGGTGCGCACCCGGACGCCGGGGTGCAGCTGGAGATCATCGGCGAGGCCAACGCCGGCGGAGCCTGCCGGCAGTTGGTGGAACCGGGCAGGACGGTGCGCATCACCACCGGCGCTCCCATCCCGGCGCGGGCCGAGGCGGTGCTGGCCGAGGAGTACTGCCGCCGCGACGGCGACCGGCTGATCTGTCTGGCCGATGCCGCGCCCGGCCGCAATGTACTGCGGCGGGCGACCGATCTGCGCCGCGGTCAGGTGCTGGCCCGTCGCGGTGAGCGGCTGGACCCCGCCTTGATGGGGCTGCTGGCGGCCGCCGGCCATGACGCTGCCCGGGTGGCGCGGCGGCCCCGGGTGGGCCTGCTGGCCACCGGCGACGAGATCGTGGCTCCGGGCCGGCCGCTGGCGGCGGGCAAACTCTACGCCAGCAACCTGGTCGAGATGCAGGCCTGGCTCGGCGAACTGGCCGCATCGATGCGCACTGCGGTCTGCTGCGATGATCGGCCGGCGGTCCGCGCGGCGGTCGAATCGCTGGCGGCCGATTCCGATGTGGTGTTGACCTCGGGCGGCGCCTGGACCAGCGAACGCGATTTGTTGCTCGACGCGCTGGACGATCTGGGTTGGGAAGGCATCTACCACCGGGTGCGCCTGGGGCCGGGCAAGGGCATCGCCTTCGGGCTGCTGGACGGCCGGGCCGTGTTCTGTCTGCCCGGCGGACCGCCCTCGAACGAGATGGCCTTGCTGCAGCTGGCCATGCCGGGCCTGCTTTCGATGCAGGGGTTCGACGGAGCGGTCTTTCGCGAGCGGCGGGTGCGGCTGACCGAACCGGTGTCCGGCCAGAGCGACTGGACGCAGTTTCTCCACGGCCGGCTGGTGGCCGAACGGCCAGAGCCCTTGGTCGAGCCGCTGCGCCTGGCCAGCCGCCTGCAGTCGATGGCGCGCAAGCAGGTGCTGATCCCCATCCCCGAGGGCCGCAGCGGTTGGCAGGCCGATGAATGGGTATGGGTCCAGCAGCTGGGCGCTCCAGCCTGGCGCTGAGGGGTGCGCTCGACCTGCGGCTGCCGGGCGCGCCGGGGGCTCGCCTTTTGGCAATGGCGGGGCCGGGATGGTATGAACGGTGGGTGTGGAGCCGCGGTGGGGCAGGGAGGAGACGGATGATAATGAGAACGATGCGGGTTCTGGCGGACGGCTGGTTGCCGGCGGCGCTGGCGATGGGATTGTGCTCGTTCGGTTGCGAGAAGGTTCGCGATCCGCAGCCGGCCAGCGGTCAAGGGGCCGAGAATGCGGGCCCGACCAAGCCGCGTGGCCCCGCCATCGAGGCCGGCAAGCTGCACAAACGCGGCGGTCCCGAGCGGCTGAAGCGACCCGCGCGCGAAGCCGAACCGGTGCCCGGACCGATGGTCGGGGGCCGGCGGGCCCTGTTCCCCATTCCGCGCGGGATGAGCGCGGTGCCGGCCGGCACCTTCTGGATGGGTTGCAAGCCCGAGGGGGATCCGGGTTGCGATGCCGAGAGCACGCCCGGCCGCCGCGTCGAGGTGGGCACCTACTTCATCGATCGCTTCGAGGTCAGCGTGGCTGACTACCGCACCTGCGTCGCAGCCGGCTTTTGCAACACGAAGGGGTTGGGCCAGGCCGCGGCCCCGGGGGCGCCGGCCGCCGGCCGGCAGTGGGGCTGCAATTGGGGGATGTCCGGGCGCAGCGCCCATCCGATCAACTGCGTCAGCCGCGAGCAGGCCGCGGCTTACTGCGATTGGGCCAACAAGCGCCTACCCACCGCAGCCGAGTGGGAGAAGGCCGCCCGCGGCACCGACGGCCGGCGCTTCGCTTGGGGCAACGTGGACTTCGCCACCATGGCGGCCGGGAACATGAAGGCGGTCAACATCGCCGCCGCCGGTGCCTACGACGACGGGTTCGCCGGCACCGCCCCGGTGGGGTCGTTGCCGTCCGGCACCAGCCCCTACGGCCTGCGCAACACCACCGGCAACGTGATGGAGTGGGTGGCCGGCGACGAGCCGATCGCCCGCGGCAACGCCTTCACCGATCCGCCGCCGGCGGTTCGCCTGACCACCCGCCGCAGCCCGCCGCTGCCCCCGCCAGCGGTCGGCTTCCGCTGCGCCAAGTCGCCGCCGCAGGTCGATTAGACCGCAATTCCCAAGGGCGGTTCGGATTGGATCGCGCTGTCTCGGGGAGGGCGGGATGGTGCGGCGCGGGCGGTCAGGAGAACTTCATCGACCGCTTGAGCTTGCCCTGCATGTAGAGTTCGAGGTCGTTGCGCAGATCGTCGGCCACCGCCTCGATCACCCGCTTGCCGAAGTCCTCCAGGGTCTCGACCTGCTCGCCCTCGATGGGCCAGCTGAACTGCTCGGTCATCTCGACTACCCGGATCTCGGCCTGGCCGGCGTGGACCTTGGTCTCGACCGGGATCTTGACCGTCACGTGGCCGACGTCGAACTTGGCCATCACCTTGGCCCAGCCGCCGTCGTGGTAGAAGATGGTCTGGGGCAGGGGGCCGTCGGGCACGTTGCTGGGCACGTCATCGAAAGCCGGCTGGTAGCGGATATCCTCCAGGTCGGCCAGCTCTCTGAGCTTGTCGGTGAACTGCTTGGTGAAGATGATGGTGTTCTGCTGGAAGTCCTCCCATTCACGAACCTTCTCCTCAGCGGCTGCCAAAAGCTTTTCGTGCAGGCTCATCGGTCCCCTCCTCACGGCCCGAGTCGACGCATCTCATACAACCGGACTGCATCATAGCTTCGATCTCGGCCGGCTGCAAGCCGGATCAGCACACCAGGATCTCCCGGCCACATAAGGGCGGTTCCGAATCCGGATGCGCCGATGCCCGCGCTGCCGGTGTCTGGGTGGAGGATGGGGGACACAGCCATCGCACCGCCCAGAAACCAGTTGCGAGCCTTGTACCAGGGGTGTAAATAACCAGTGGTTGTCGTTCTGGTTCGGGCCCCTGAAGGCGGCCGGCGGGTCGCCCACCCGGGGGCCCCGAGAAAGGGGTTTGCCCATGGGCCACGAGGTCCCATCCTTGAGCGTGCACGAGTGGCGGGCCAAGATCGCCGACAGCTTCCAGGCCGGCCAGGATCAGCTCATCCCCGTCCTGCAGTTCATCGAGGCCGAGGCCGGCTACCTGGCCCCTGAGGCCATGCTGGCAACCGGCCGGCACCTGCGGCTGGCCGAGAGCCACGTCTACGGTGTGGCCAGCTTCTACTCCCAGTTCCACTTCGAGCCCCAGGGCAAGTACAAGGTGACCATCTGCCGCGGGACCGCCTGCCACGTGCTGGGTTCGGGCCGGCTGGAGGAGGAGATCGCCAGCCACCTGGGCATCAAGCCCGGCGGCACCACCGAGGACATGCTGTTCACCGTCGAGGCGGTCGCCTGCGTGGGCTCCTGCGCGCTGGCCCCGGTGGTGGTGCTGAACAAGAAGGTTCTGGGCCGGCAGTCGGTCTCGTCGCTCAAGAAAGCGGTAGACGACCTGCGTGAGTAGGTTGGCCGAGGACGCCGCGTCCGACGGCAACTGCGCGGGGTGCGCTCGGCCGACCCCGCCGAAGGAGAAGAGGGCTATCGTGAACCTCGAACAGCGAATAGAGGCAGCCGAGAAGGACTGGGCAGCGTTGCAGGCGCTCGACGTGCCCAGGATCTACGTCGGCTCGGCCACCTGCGGCCTGGCGGCCGGAGCGGCCGAGCTGCTCGAGCGCGTCGACGGCGAACTCGACAGCCTGGGAGTGGAGGCCCGGGTGATCCAGGTGGGCTGTATCGGGATGTGCTTCGCCGAGCCGCTGGTGGACATCCAGCCACCCGGCCAGCCGCGGGTGTCCTACGCTTCCATCACCGGCAAGAAGCTGCCCCGGATCCTCAAGCGGCACCTGGTGGAGGGCGAGCCGCACAAGAAGTACGTGTTCGGCACGCTGGGCGAGGGCAGCCTGGCGGATGTGCCGAGGCTCGAAGATCTGCCGGTGCTGGGGCCCCAGATCCCGCGGATCGCCCTGCGCAACGCCGGTCGGATCGACCCCACCTCCCTGGATCATTACCTGGCTCAGGGCGGCTACAAGGGCCTGATGCGGGCGCTGTCGATGAAGCCCGAGGAGGTCATCCAGGAGGTCAAGGACTCCCAGCTGCGCGGCCGCGGCGGGGCCGGCTTCCCCACCGGGCTCAAGTGGACCTTCTGTCGCAACGCGCCGGGCGATCACAAGTACCTGGTGTGCAACGCTGACGAGGGCGACCCGGGCGCCTTCATGGATCGCTCGGTGCTCGAGAGCGACCCCCACGCGGTGCTGGAGGGCATGTGCATCGCGGCCTACGCCATCGGCACCGGCGTGGCCTACATCTACATCCGGGCCGAGTACCCGCTGGCCGTCCAGCGGCTGCGCAACGCCATCGCCCAGATGCACGAGGTCGGGCTGCTGGGCGAGGACATCCTCGGCAAGGGCTTCGACTTCGAGATCCGCATCAAAGAGGGCGCCGGCGCCTTCGTCTGCGGCGAGGAGACCGCACTGATCGCCTCCATCGAGGGTGAGCGGGGCATGCCGCGCTCGCGGCCGCCATTCCCGGCGGTCAAGGGCCTGTTCGGCAAGCCCACCAACGTCAACAACGTCGAGACCCTGGCCAACGTGTCGAGCATCCTGCGCGAGGGGGCCGACTGGTTCGCCAACTTGGGCTCGGGCAAGAGCCGCGGCACCAAGACCTTCGCCCTGGCCGGCAAGATCAACAAGCCCGGCCTGATCGAGGTGCCCATGGGCGTCAGCCTGCGCCAGGTGGTTTACGACGTGGGCGGCGGGATCCCCAAGGACCGGCCCTTCAAGGCGGCCCAGACCGGCGGCCCGTCCGGCGGCTGCCTGCCGGAGGCGTACCTGAATACGCCCATCGAGTACGAGACCCTGGCCGAGGCCGGCTCCATCATGGGTTCGGGCGGATTGGTGATCATGGACGACATGACCTGCATGGTCGATGTCGCTCGCTACTTCCTGTCCTTCACCCAGGACGAGTCCTGCGGCAAGTGCACCCCCTGTCGGGTCGGCACCCGGCTGATGCTGGGCATCCTGGAGCGGATCTGCGAGGGCCGGGGCGATCCCGGTGACATCGAGACCCTGCAGGAGCTGGGCGGGGCCATCAAGGCCACCTCGCTGTGCGGGCTGGGCCAGACCGCCCCCAATCCGGTCCTGACCACTCTGCAGCATTTCCGCTCGGAGTACGAGGCCCACATCCACGAGCACAGGTGTCCGGGCAAGACCTGCAAGGACCTGATCACCTTCACCATCGACCCGGACAAGTGCAACGGCTGCCGCTTGTGCGTCAAGCAGTGCTCGGTGGACGCTATCTCGGGCACCAAGAAAAAGCCCCACACCATCGACCAGGACCTGTGCATCCAGTGCGGGGCCTGCTTCGACGTTTGCCGCGACGATGCGGTCGTCATCGAATAGGGAGAGGCGAAAGATGACTGACGTGAAATTGACCATCGACGGGCGCGAAATCGCTGCGCCCGAGGGGGCCACCATCCTCCAAGCGGCCCGGCTGCACGACGTGTACATCCCCACGCTGTGCGACCATCCCTCCCTGGAGCCGTACGGCGGCTGCCGGATGTGCATCGTGGAGGTCGAGAACCTGCGGGGCATGCCGACCGCCTGCACCACGGTGATCACCGAGGGCATGCAGGTGACCACCGAGAGCGAGCAGCTCCACAAGGCCCGCCAGATGGTGCTGCGGCTGCTGATGGCCGACCACCCCTCGGACTGCCTCACCTGCCACGCCAACCTGGGCTGCGAGCTGCAGAAGCTGTCGGTCGAGTTGGGCGTGCGCGAGCACGGCTTACCCAAGACCGGCCGCGAGGGCAGCAAGGACACCTCCAACGCGGTCTTCTCGCGCGACATGGACAAGTGCATCCTGTGCGCCCGCTGCACCCGGGTCTGCCAGGAAGTTCTGGGCCTCGGGGCCATCAGCATGCTGCACCGCGGGACCGAGTCCGAGCCGGGGCCCTTTTTGGGCGGCGACATCCGCTCGAGCACCTGCGAGTCCTGCGGCGAGTGCGTGGTCCAGTGCCCCACCGGGGCGCTGACCTTCAATGAGGTGGCCCCCGAGCCGGATGCCGAGGTGGCCACCGTGTGCCCATACTGCGGCACCGGCTGCGGCATCCTGCTGGGCACCCGCAAGGGCAGGATCGTCCGAGCCCGGGGCCAGCCGGACAACCCGGTCAACAAAGGCCTGCTGTGCGTCAAGGGTCGCTTCGGCGCCTTCCAGTACGTCCAGCACCCGGACCGGCTGACCACCCCGCTCATCCGCAAGGACGGCGAGCTGACCGAGGCCAGCTGGGACGAGGCATTGGACTTCGTGGCGGCCGGCCTGAAGCAGGTCGAGCCCGAGGCGTTCGGCGCCTTTTCGTCGGCCAAGGTGGCCAACGAGGACAACTATCTGATGCAGAGGTTCACCCGCGCAGTGATGGGTACCAACAGTATCGATCACTGCGCCCGGCTCTGACACAGCTCCACGGTGGCCGGTCTGGCCGCCGCGTTTGGCTCGGGCGCGATGACCAACTCCGTCGCCGACCTGGCGACGGCCGAGGTCTTCCTGATCACCGGTTCGAACACGACCGACAACCACCCGATCATCGGCCACGGCGTGCGCCGGGCGCTGGATCGGGGCGCCAAGCTGATCCTGTTCGATCCGCGCGCCATCCAGCTGTCCCACAGGGCCGACATCTGGTGCCGCCAGAAGCCGGGCACCGACGTGGCCTGGATCAACGGACTGATGCACGTGATCCTGGCCGAGGGCCTGCACGCTGATGCGTACATCGCCGAGCGCACCGAGGGCTTCGATGCTCTGCGCGAGGCGGTCGCCGAGTACGATCCCGACACGGTCTCGAAGACCACCGGGATCCCGGCCGACGACATCGTGGCCGCCGCCCGGCTGTACGCCAGCGGCAAACCGGCCACCATCATGTACTCCATGGGCATCACCCAGCACACCCACGGCACGGACAACGTCAAGTCGCTGGCCAACCTGGCCATGCTGTGCGGCAACGTGGGCGTCGCCGGCGGCGGGGTCAACCCGCTGCGCGGCCAGAACAACGTCCAGGGCGCCTGCGATGTGGGCTGTCTGCCCAACGTCTACCCGGGGTACCAGAAGGTCACCGACCCGACCTGCAAGCAGAAGTTCGAACAGGCATGGGGCGTCGCGCTCAACGACCAGCTGGGCATGACCATCTCCGATATGATCCCAGCCGCGGCCGAAGGGCGCCTCAAGGCGCTCTACGTCATGGGCGAAAACCCCGCCCTGAGCGACCCCGACTCGAACCACGTGGTCGAGGCGCTCGAGAAGCTGGAGCTGCTCGTCGTCCAGGACCTGTTCCTGACCGAGACGGCCAAGCTGGCCGACGTGGTCTTGCCGGCCGCCAGCTACGCCGAGCGGCTGGGCACGGTCACCAACACCGAGCGCCGGGTGCAGATCACCGGCCAGGTGATTCCGCCCCTAGCGGGCACACGTCCGGACTGGCGGATCATCTGCGACTTGGCCGGCCGCATGGGTCAGCAGTGGAAGTACGACTCGGTCGAGGACGTCTTCGCCGAGCTGGTCGGCCTGGTGCCGCAGTATGGCGGGATCAGCTACGCGCGCCTGAGGGCCGGCGAGCAGCTGTGTTGGCCGTGCCCGAGCCCGGATCACCCGGGCACGCCGATCCTGCACGTGGGCAGGTTCAGCCGTGGCTTGGGCCTGTTCCACGCCATCGAGCACCGCGATTCGGCTGAGTTGCCGGACGCCGACTACCCGCTGGCGCTGATGACCGGCCGGGCCCTGGAGCACTTTCACACCGGCACCATGACCCGCCGGTCCGCCGGTCTGGACGCCCTGCTGCCGGGGCCCTACGTGGAGATCAACTCGGCCGACGCCGGGCCGCTGCAGATCGCCGACGGCGATCCGGTCCGGGTGATCTCGCGCCGCGGGCAGATCGAACTTACCGCCAAGGTGGACGATCGCGTAGACGCGGGCAATGTGTTCATCCCGTTCCACTTCTGGGAGGCGGCCGCCAACGTGCTGACCAATACGGCCCTGGATCCGATCGCCAAAATCCCGGAACTCAAGGTCTGCGCGGCCCGGCTGGAGAAGGCCAGTCGACCCTACGCCAAGCCCCAGCTGACCTCGGCGCCCAGGGTCTGAGCCGTAGCTCCCGCGCCTGGAGTTTCCACGGGCACTTCAATCTGACCGGTCCGATCAGCCGGCCTCGGTGAGCACCTGGCGCAGCACGTCGATGATCAGATCGATCTCGGCCGCGGTGATGGCGAAGTGCGGGGTGAAGCGCAGGCCGTTGTGGCCGCCGTGGATCATCTCGATGCCGTGGTGGCGCAGCCGCTGCTCCAGGCCGCCGTCGCCCACCACCCGGTAGCGCTCGGGGTTCATCTCGGCGCACAGGATCAGCCCGGTGCCCAGCACCTCGGTGATGGCGCCCGGAAACTCCTCGCCGAGCGCCGTCAGCTTGGCGGCGAACTCGACCCCGCGCTCGCGGATGTTGCTGCGTAGCTCGTCGTTCAGCGCGTCGAGCACGGCGATGCCCACCTCGAGGCCCCGGGGGTTGGTGGTCATGGTGTTGCCGTAGACGCCCTTGACGTAGAGGTCGGCCGCGGTCTGGGTCATGGCCAGCACCGACAGCGGGAACTGACCGGCGTTGAGCGCCTTGGAGTAGGTCTCCAGGTCGGGGGCCTCGCAGTCGGCGAAGCCGGGGTAGTCGACCAGGCTCAAACAGCCGTGGGCCCGCAGTGCGGCCTGGATCGAGTCGACCACCAGCAGCGCACCGTGGGCGCGGCTCAGTTCGCGGCAGGCGTCGTAGTAGCTGCGCTCCAGGGCCCGGCCGGGCTCGCCCTCGCCCATGACCGGCTCGACGAACAGGGCCTCGAAGTAGACGCCCTCGGCGTCGGCCCGGGCGAAGGCGTCGCGCAGGGCCTGCTCGTCGTTGATCGGCACCACTTCGAGATCGTCGCGATCGCGGAAGGAGGCCAGGTGCTGGCGGTAGATCGGGCGCGTCGAGTGCGAGACCCGGGCCGGCCAGGTCGTCCGGCCGTGGAAGCCCTCCTCCATGGCCAGCTGCTTGATCTTCTTGCCGGCGTGCCGGCCGCCGTCGTCGGTCTGACGGCGGGCGTTGATGTCGCAGATGCGCGCGGCCATGGTGACCGACTCGGAGCCGCTGTTGAGACACAGGAACTTGGCGAACGGGCAGCCGTCTTTACGGGTGTGGCCGATCTCGGCCTGCAGCCGATCGGTCAATCGTTTTTGGCTCAGGCTGGGGGTCATCACGTTGGCCATCACCCAGGGCCGCGCCAGCGCCTCCTTGACCGCACCTGGGGCGTGGCCCAGCCCCAGCATGCCGTAGCCGCCCGAGTCGTGCAGCACGGCGCCGTGGGTGGTGACGATCCAGGGTCCGGCCGCGCCCAGGGCCACGTAGGGATTGATCGCCGGATCCGGGTAGAAGTTGACGTAGTGCTGCTGGACCAGCAGCCGCAGCTCTTCCTCGTCGCGGCGCAGCCAGTCGGTGTGCTCGGTGCTGAAGAGGCGGTGCATCTCCTCGGCCAGGTCGATGGCCTGGCCCAGGGTGGGGTCGTTGGCCAGGAAGCGCTCGATGACCGCATCCGGCAACCCCGGAGTGCGCTGCTTGCCGCTGAACTTTCTGATTACATTCAGTTTTTCCATCTGGTTGGGCATGCCGGATCCACGTCCTCCTCCCCGCGGCCGCGGGGGCTGCAGGAACTCGATTTCGGTCCGACTCCTATCAGACCCGCGGGGCGCCGGTCAAATCGACCCGGGTGGCGCAGAAAGGCAAAAAAGCGGACCGGCCCAGAGGCCAGCCCGCCTTTTCCGTATTGGTTTCGGATTGTTGTTTCTAGAACAGGCCGTGCACCCGGCCGGTCTCGGTGTCGACGTCGATGCGGCGGAAGGCCGGATCCGAGCTGGTGCCCGGCATCAGGCTGATGGTGCCGGCCACCGGGCAGATGAAGCGCGCGCCGCCGTAGGTCAAGAAGTCGCGCACGTGCAGCTGCCAGTCCTTGGGCACGCCCTTGAGCGCCGGCTCGTGCGACAGCGACAGGTGGGTCTTGACCATCATGGTGGCGTATTCGTTGAACTTCGGGTCGGCCTCGAACTTCTCGGCCTTCTTCTTGGCCTCGTCCGAGTAGGTCACGCCGGCTGCGCCGTAGACCTCGCGGGCGATGCGCTCGACCCGCTCACGCAGCGGGGTGTCCATCTCGTAGAGGAACTTGAAGTCGACCGTGTCGTTGCAGGCGTCGATGACCGCATCGGCGAACTCCAGCGCGCCCTCGCCGCCGTACTGCCAGTGCTTCGACACCGCCACCCGGGCGCCGGCCTCCTCGCCGATACGCTTGACCATCTTGATCTCGTCCTCGGTGTCGGTGTGGAAGGCGTTGATGCAGACGACCGGGTTGATGCCGGCCTTCTTGACCGTGTTGATGTGGTGGACCAGGTTGGCTGCTCCGGCCTCCAGCCACTTCAGGTTTTCCTTGTTGTAGACGTCAGTCAGGTCCTTGCCCGGCGCCCACATCGGCGCGCCGGCCTCGACGCCGTGGCTCTTGAGCGCCCGGATGGTGGCGGTGATGACCGACACGTTCGGGGTGTTGCCCGAGTAGCGGCACTTGACGTTCCAGAACTTCTCGAAGCCGATGTCGGCGCCGAAGCCCGACTCGGTCAGGTGGTAGTCGCTCAGCTTGAGGCTGACCTTGTCGGCCACCACCGAACTCTGGCCCACGGCGATGTTGGCGAAAGGACCGGCGTGCACCAGGCAGGGCTGGCCCTCGAGCGACTGCATCAGGTTGGGGTTGAGCGCCTCGCGCATCCAGGCGGTCATGGCGCCGGCGCACTCCAGATCCTCGGTGGTCACCGGGTTGCCCTTCTTGTCGTAGGCCACCACGATTTCGCCCATCCGCTTGCGGAAGTCCTTCAGGTCGCTGAAGATCGACAGGATGGCCATCACCTCGGAGCTGACCGCGATGGCGAACTTCGAATCCATCAAGAAGCCGTCCTTCTTGGTACCGTGGCCGATGGTGATGTTGCGCAGCGCCTGGGCGCAGAAGTCGATGATCCAACCCATCTCGATGTTGCGCGGGTCGATGTCGAGCCGCTTGACGCCGCGCTTCTCCAGGAACTTGTCCGAGTAGTTGAACTCGTGCTGCATGCGGGCGGTCAGCGCCACCATGGCCAGGTTGTGGGCGTTCATGATGTCGTTGATGTCGCCGGTCAGCCCCAGCGAGAACTCGGTCAGCGGGATGCACTGGCTCAGGCCGCCGCCGGCGGCCGAGCCCTTGATGTTCATGGTCGGGCCGCCGGAGGGCTGGCGGATGGCGGCCGAGACCTTCTTGTCGCGCTGGCCCAGGCCCTGCAGCAGACCCATGGTGGTGGTCGACTTGCCCTCGCCCAGCGGTGTCGGGGTGATGGCCGTGACCTCGACGAACTTGCCGTCCGGCTTGTCCTTGAGCCGTTCGAGCACCCGGCCGTAGTCGACCTTGGCGATGTAGTGGCCGTAGGGCAGCAGCTCGTTCTTGGTGACGCCCAGCTCCTCGCCGATCTGCTCGATGGGCTTCATCGTCTTCTCGGCGTCTTCGGCGATCTCCCAGTCCTGGTGCTTGGTGGGATCCAATGCCATGTTTTTTCCTCCTCGGTTGGATGAAAGATGAAAAAGGGGCGAGCGGACTATCGGTTGTCACGCGTCCCGCGTTTTCGAGCCCGGCCAGCGTGGTGTCGGTGCCTGAAGGTGCGCCCATCATAGACATTCCGGCGAAGCGGTGTCAATGGCGACCGGACATCTGGAGTCTTGGACTAAAATTCTTTATTTTCGGGGTGTTAGGCTGGCAGCCATTTCCGCTTGCACCCCGGAAGGGCTTGTGCTTTGTTCTGCGCGACCGCGCTGCGGGCCGTCCGATGAGCGGGGAGGCCGACATGGGTCACAAGCTGCGTTTGGCGGTGTTCGTCTCGGGCGGCGGGTCCAATCTGCAGGCCATCCTCGACGCCTGTGCCGCGCCGGGCTATCCGGCCGCTCCCGTGGCGGTGGTGGCCAACGAGCCGGCGGCCGGCGGCCTGGAGCGGGCGCGAGTGGCCGGGGTGCCGGCGCTGGCGGTTGATCACCGCGACTGCGGTTCGCGCCAGCAGCACGAGCGCGCGATCCTGCGCCGGCTCGAGCCCTACCAGCCCGAACTGGCCGTGCTGGCCGGCTACATGCGGCTGGTCACCCCGGTGCTGCTCGAGGCCTTCGCCGATCCGCGCGCCGGCCGGCCGGGGGTGATCAACATCCACCCGGCCGATACCCGGGCCTACCAGGGCGCCCACGGCTACGAGTTCGCCATGGGCCTGCTCGATGCGCATCCGCGCCGGTTGGACGAGACGCGCATCACGGTGCACTTCGTCGACGCCGGCATGGACACCGGGCCCATCATCCGCCAGGGGCGGGTGCCGGTGCGGCCCGACGATACGCTCGATGACCTGCGCCGGCGCGGATTGGCCGTCGAGCACCGATTGTATCCGCAGGTCATCCGCTTGCTGGCCGAGGATCGGGTGCGGCTGGCCGCCGGCCTGGTGCTGATCGACGGCCGCGAGCGGGATCCGCTGGAAGAGATCGAGTAGACACGCCCCAGGAGGTGGTCATGGCAGGCAACGTCGTTCGCGAGGTGGAGGACTGGATCCGACCGGCCCACGTGCTGGTCAGCGTATCGGACAAGCGGGAGCTGCCGGTGCTCGTCAACGGCCTGGCCAGCATCAACGACAGCATCCGCTTTTTATCGACCGGCGGCACCCACGCCCGCATCGCCGAGATTCTGGGCGCCGAAGCGGCAGCGCGGCAGCTGCTGCCCGTGTCGCAGTACACCGGCCAGCCAGAGACCCAGGGCGGGCTGGTCAAGACGCTGGACTTCAAGATTTACCTCGGCCTGCTGACCGAGACCTTCAACCCGGACCACCAGCAGGACCTGGCGCGCACCGGCTCGGTGCCGATCGACATGGTGGTCTGCAACCTCTATCCCTTCGCCGAGACCGTGGCCCGGCCCGACGTGACCGTGGAGCAGGCGCGGGCCAACATCGATATCGGCGGGCCCTGCATGGTGCGCGCGGCCGCCAAGAACTACCTGCGGGTGGCTTCGGTGACCGATCCGGACGACTACGGGGCGCTGATCGCCAAGATGCGCGCCGCCGGCGGGCGCATCGACCTGGCCACCCGCTTCGAGCTGGCCGAGAAGGCCTTCGCCCACACCGCCGCCTACGACCGGGCCATCGCCGCTTGGCTGGGCGAGCGGACCGCCGCCGAGATGCAGGCCTGTTACGATGAGAAGGGAGCCTGAGCATGGCCGAGGATCTGAAGAAAGCCTACCGCACGGTGATGGACGACCCCTTCCCGGCCGATCTCGAGATCAGCTACGGCCGCGGCGAAGATCGCCAGACCCTGATCTACGAGAAGGTCAGCTGGGTGGTCGACGGGGTGGACAAGGGCCTGCGCTACGGTGAGAACCCGGGCCAGCCGGCGGCGCTGTACCGGCTGGTCAACGGCAACCTGGTCATCGGCGAAGTGCGCTGCGTCGAGCCCGGCCAGGGGCTGGTGACCGCGGCCGAGCTGCACCAGTTCGGCAAGCACCCGGGCAAGATCAACCTGACCGACGCCGACAACGCGCTCAACATCCTGCGCTACCTGCCGCCGGAGCGCCCGGCGGTGACCATCATGAAGCACAACAATCCCTGCGGAGCGGCCCTGGGCGAGACCCTGGCCGAGGCCTACGTGCGGGCCGACCTGGCCGATCGGGTAGCGGCCTTCGGCGGCTGCATCGCCTGCAACCGGCCGGTCGACGCCACCACCGCCGAGGAGATCGCCGGCCGCTACGCCGAGGTGGTGGTGGCGCCGGGCTTCGAGCCGGGAGTGGTCGATATCCTGGCCCGGCGCAAGAACCTGCGCATCATGGAGATCAAGGCCATGGAGCGGCTCGGCGATTACGCGGCCAGCCGCTTCGTCGACTTCAAGAGCCTGATCGACGGCGGGCTGGTGCTGCAGCTGTCCTACCTGCCCGAGCTCGACACCGAGCGCTGGCGCCTGGCCGCAGCCGAACGCGACGGCGAGCAATACCGGGTCGAGCGTGAGCCGAGCGCGGCCGAGTGGGCCGACATGCGCTTCGGCTGGGCGGTCGAGGCCGGGGTGACGTCGAACTCGGTCATCTACGTCAAGGACGGCGTCACCGTGGGCATCGGCACCGGCGAGCAGGACCGGGTGGGCGTGGCCGAGATCGCCCGCGACAAGGCTTACCGCAAGCTGGCCGACCGGCTGTGCTTCGAGCGCTGGTCCAAGGCCTACAACGCGCTCGACGACGCTGATCAGCGCGCCGCGATCGACGCCGCCGTGGCCGAGGCGCGCGGCGGCCTGCCCGGCGCCAGCATGATCTCCGACGCCTTCTTCCCCTTCCGCGACGGGGTGGACGTGGGCCTGCGCCAGGGCGTGACCGCGGTGCTGCAGGCCGGCGGCTCGATCAACGATCACCAGGCCATTCAGGCGGTCAACGAGGCCGGGGCCACCATGGTGTTCACCGCCCAGCGCTCGTTCAAGCACTGAGCGGGCGGCTGCTCGGTTCAGCGACCGATCAGCAGCAGCACCGTCAGCACCGCCGCCAGCACCGCCGCCGCCAGCCAACCCAGCAGCTTGCCGCCGCGCACCGGGCCGACGCCGGCCAGGCGGAGCTGCGCGCGCCTGGGAACCTGGTCTTCGGGAGGGGGTTCTGGATCCATGACTCCATTATACGACCATCCCGGGCGCGCGTCGATACCCCTGAGCGGGCCCGGTCGCGGCCGGCGACCCGGCCGGCCGCTGGCCACCGCATCCATGGCGCCGGTGTCACACCCGAGACGCTCGGTATACACCCCGGCGGCGCCGGCCCGGGTGATGGCCGCTGGCCGCCGGTTCGGGGCTTGGGGCTTAGTTGTATTCTTTCGGTGGGTTGCTGCGGTTGTGGGCCGATCTCGACAACGGGGTCTGCCGCTGGGTATGGCATGGACCTTGCTATATTTCCGGGCGCATGCCATTCCGTATGGCCCGCCTGGGCAGCGCATCGGTGCCTGGAGGCCGTCGCCGGCATGGCTGGGAGAGCAGCACTTAAAACCAACCCTGTGGAGGAAATGATGCGACGCGTTTTGATGAGCGGAACCCTGTTGGCTGGGATGGGCCTTTCGCTGGCGCTGGTCGGTTGCGGCTCGGACGGACCGAGCTGCTCGGTCGTCTGCGCCAAGGTGGTCGAGTGCTACCCGGAGGACAATGAAGCCGAGTGTCTGGACCAATGCGCGGCCATGAGAGACGTGCTGCGCAGCTCGGTCTACGAGGAGCTGGGCAACTGCATGCTGGACACCTCCTGCGCCGAGCTGGAGCAGAACGGCGACATCTGCATGGAGCAGGCCGCCACCGGCCTGCCCACCAAGCCGGTCGACGACATGCTCGAGGACATGTGCCAGAAGATGGTCGAATGCGACGCCAGCGACGAGATCACCGTGGAGCAGTGTGTGGCCGAAATGCAGCACGAGGGCGGCGAGGCCTACGCCATGATGGGCATGTTCAAAAACTCGGTGCTCGACTGCATCAGCAGCTGCTTCAAGATGGCCGACTGCGCCGAGCTGGACGACGCCACCGAGGCCTGCATGGAGCAGTGCGGCCTGGACGTGCTCATGGCCGAGGACGCCGAGGATTTCGACCAGGCCGGCAACGGTCCCACCGACTGAACCCCCACGATCGCGATCGGCTGCCGCCCCGGAGTTCGCCCGGCTTCTCGATGTGTCGACCCGAACGGTGGCCCGCTGGGAGTCCGGAGCCGTGCAACCGGCCGCAGATTTGCGAGGCCAGATTGATTTCCTCCTGAAATTGAGCAAGCGGTTGGACGGGATGAACGCCAGGGGGCACATCAAGGATTGGCTGACCACGCCGAATCCCGAGTTCCTCAGTCAGCCCCCGATGGATCTCATCCAGTCCGAGTACGGTCGTCGGGTGATCGAGCAGGAGATCGAAAGGGCCGAGTGGGGAATCCCCGGGTGAGCCGTAGCGGCCTCGACTTGTTCGAGTTCGGGCAATGTGATGCGGCCGGGCTCCGCTCAGGATCGAGAGCCGAGCGCCTTTTCGAGTTCGGCGAACTCTTCGTCGGGGATGGCGAAGCTGTGGTCGGGGCCGGGGAAGTCGCGGGTTTTGACCTCGCGGCAGTAGCTGGCCACGGCGTCCTGCATCAGCTGGCCGGTCTCGGCGTAGCGCTTGACGAACTTGGGGGTGAAGCCGGCGGCGATGCCGACCAGGTCGTGGAAGACCAGCACCTGGCCGTCGCAGCCGTTGCCGGCGCCGATGCCGATGACCGGCACCCGCAGCTTGCCGGCCAGCAGGCTGCCGAGCCGGGCGGGCACGCACTCGAGCACCAGCATGATGACCCCGGCGCGCTCCAGCGCCAGCGCGTCGTCGACGATCCGCCGGGCGCCGGCGGCGGTCTTGCCCTGGACCTTGTAGCCGCCCAGGCTGGAGGCGGTCTGCGGGGTCAGGCCCAGGTGGCCCACGGTGGGGATGCCGGCGCGCACCATGGCGGCGGCGGTCTCGGCCACCCAGCCGCCGCCTTCGAGCTTGACCGCGTCGGCGCCGGCTTCCTTGCAGAAGCGGCCGGCGTTGGCCACCGCCCGCTCGATCGAGACGTTGTAGGACATGAAGGGCATGTCGCCGATCAGCATGGCGCGGGCCAGGCCGCGGCGCACCGCCCGGGTGTGGTGCAGCAGCTCGTCCACGGTGATGGGCAGGGTGTCGGCGTGGCCCAGCACCACGTTGGCGGCCGAGTCGCCCACCAGCACCGTGTCCACGCCGGCCGCGTCGGCCATGCGGGCGGTGGGGGTGTCGTAGGCCGTCACCATGGTGATGGGCTCGCCAGCTTTTTTCATCTCGCCGAGCGCGGTCTGATCGACCTTTTCAGAAGGCATGTGCCGCTCCTTTTGCGGTCCATCGCTCCGGCGTGACGGAGCTGACGGCCGCGGCTGTTCGGGCACCAGTTTACGGCAGGTCCCGGGGGCGTCAACCGTCGATCGGTTGACGCTGGGCGGTGGTGGCTTCGAGGGCGTGGACCAGCTGGGTCAGGGTCCGGTTGACCGGGGCGTCGGTCAGCCGGGCGATGGCGCCGTTGAGGAAGTCGATCTCGGTGCGGCGCTCGTTCTGCATGTCGGCCAGCATGCTGGAGCGGTTGTTGGCGGTGCGCCGGGCCACCTGCTCGACCCGGGCCTGCACGCTGTCGCGGTCGAACTCCAGCCCCTGGCCGGCGGCCGCGGCCACCGCCTCGGCGACGGCCGCGCGCATCAGCGCCCGCGCCGATTCATGCTCGGCCAGCACGCCGTTGCGCACCCAGAGCAGGGCGGTCAGGGCGTTGATGCCCACGTTGACCAGCAGCTTGTTCCAGATGACGCGTTGGATGTCGTCGCTGACCAGGGCCTCGAAGCCGGCCCGGCCCAACAGGCGGGCCAACCGTTCAGCCCGCGGGCTGTGGCTGCCGTCGAGCTCGCCCAGGATGACCTCGCCCTCGCCGGCGTGGTGCACCCGGCCGGGGCCCATCAGGTTGGCGCCGATGGTGGACGAGCCGCCCAGCACCTGTTCGGGCGCCACCACCCGGCCCATGGCCTCGACGTTGCCCAGCCCGTTTTGCACCGACCAGACCACGGTGTCGGGCCCTACCAGGGCCAGGTGCTGGCGCAGGGCGGCCTCGGTGTTGTAGGCCTTGACGCTGACCAGCACCAGGTCGACGGCGCCCACCTCGCGGGCGTAGATGACCACCGGCAGCTCGACCCGGTAGTCGCCGTCCACCCCGCGCACCGCGATTCCCGAAGCCCGCAGCTGGGCAGCGCGTGCGGCCCGGTGGTCGAGCAGGGACACCGCCACGCCGGCGCGCGCCAGCCGCGCGGCGAACAGCGAACCGATGGCCCCGGGGCCGATGATCGCCACCCGTTCCATGGCTTTTCCCTTATCCCCGGACATCCAGCAGGTCAAGAAGGCACAGGGTGTCAGGCACCGGCACTTGACACTTGTTTTGGCACGAACCTGTCGAGATTGCGGAGGCTTGTCTCGAGAGAGGTCTCTTTTTTGGCGCAGCGTCAAGAGCCGGTGGCTGACACCCAAGTCAGGACGTACTCGGTTCGCTCGGGCAGTGGGATTCCCGCGGGTTCTTCGTCTTTCCAATGGCCGGGCAGTTGCAGAGCCCGGGCGGCCAGCTGGAAGTGGCAGGCGGCGATGCCGGCATCGATGCGCTGCAGGTCCACGTCGCCGAGCAGACCGTAGCCGGCGTTGCGCTGTATGAACAGATCGAAGCGCTGCCCGTCGGGCCCGACCACCACCCGCCAGGGCTGCTTATTGGAGGCCGACGGCCCCAGCCGGACCATTTGCAGGACCCGGCCCCAGTCGCCCAGGGCGGCCAGGTCGGCGGGCGTGTCGAAGTCGCCCGCGAAGAACAAAGCGGCCGGGTCCTTGCGCCGGGCCGAGCCGGCCCCCCAGCGCATGACCCGGTCCAGGACGCGGCGTTTGGTCTTGGGCCGGCCGACCGGGCTGACGGCCGGGATCAGTTCATCCTCCCCGGCGCCCACCGCGCGGCCGAATGCCGAGCGTTTCAGAGTGCCGCCCAGCCAGCAGATACCCAGCCCCAAGGCGGTGGCTTGCAGGATGGCCCACTCGAACGCAAAGCCGTAGTCCACCATGGCCTGGGGGCCTTTCCGGACCCGGCCCACCAGGTAGCTACGGGCACCCTTGATGATCCCGTAGGTGCCCAGCTTGCTCACCCCGCGGGCCTCGGCGTCGAAGTCGGCCAGCAGGTGCAGCCGCACCCGGGAGCCGAAGGGCGGGCTGGGCGGCTCGGCCAGCAGTTCGGACAGGCGCCGGGCCTGTTCGTCCGCCAGGGGCTCGCCGTCGTAGGTGCGCCAGGAAGCCCGGCGGGGGATGACTTCCAGCGGATTCGCGATCAGTTCCATGGACCTTCTCCGTTGCGTTTTCGGTCACTGCTGGGGGGTCCGCGGATGCCGATCCGCTGGCCGGGACTGCCAGGCTATCACCGGCGCCGTGGCGGATACTAATTTTCGACAGCCTTTTCCAGGTCCTCTGACCCGTTCGTCCGTACTCTCGGGTATCGGTTGAGGTGAACCCCGGGCTGGCGCGACTTTGCAGCGCGGGACCGCGTCTCGGCATCCAGGTCGTGGCTGCTATGCATGACCTCCAGTACCATCGGAGTTAGAACCGAACGAGATGGTTCATTCTGGCCCAGCCGGCGGCGAAAGTTCAAGTGTCTCAATCGCCAGGCGCTGCGCGACGTCGATACAAAAACCAGTCCCAACCCGAGATCGGGCACGAGCGATAGGTGCCCACAAGACCATAGGTGCCCGCCTCGCCGACCACCAGCTCGGCGGGCGGTTCGGTCCCGGCGTCTTGGCTGTGGGCGATGAACCAAACCGGTCTGACCCGTTGCCAGGCGTCCCGTTCGATATAGCGGGAGGTCTTGGGCGCGGCCAGCCGATCGGCATAGAACCGGAGCACCTTCTGGTTCCTGAAATCGTGGTCGCTGCCCACCGTGATCGGCGATCGGTCGGTGCGCGCGGCCATCGCGGCTACGGCCCGGCTGTAGCCGCCGCGGCCGTGGACGATCAACGGCACCACCCGGAACAGCTGGCCGGTGAGCATCAGAGCCGGCAGAAGCGCGATCACCCATTGCCAACGACCGCGCAACCGGCGCCAGGCCCGGCCCAGCAGGTAGGCCAGCAGCAGGTAGAAGAAGGGGAAGCAAAGGATGAAGAAGCGGAAGTACAGGTAGCGAGGTCTGGTCAGCCAGAGCATCAGTGCCGGCACGATCAGCAGCACGGCCAGGTAGAGCGGCCAGTGATCCCGATGGCGGATCATGGCGCCGGTCCCGGTCACCAGCACCAGGCCGATGCCGATCGCTGCGAGGATCCGCGGCCAGCCGCTGTCCGGAGCGCCGGTCAGCATGGCGGCCGCCCGGCAGAGTACGTCCCAGTAAGAGAGCACCGGTCCGCCGCCGAGGGTCATGTCCCGGGCGAAAAACAGATAGAACCAGGTGAAAAAGGCGAGCGGCGGTAGGTGGGCCGCGGCCAGCCGGCCGAGCTTGCGCCAGCCGGGCGCCTGGCTGGTGAGTTCCCGGACCAGGCTGAAAGAGGCCAGCGAAAGCAGAATGATGATGAAGCTCAGGTGCGACAGCGTGCCCAGCACCGCCGCCGACCACAGCAGCGGCAGCAGCCAATGGCGCCCGTTGCGGTGCCAGGCCACCAGCAGCCAATAGGCCGCCAGGCTCCAGAAGATGGCCGGCGCATAGCCCCTGGCCTCGGACCAGTACAGCAACAACGGGAAGGAGGTGCCCGCCAGAAGCAGCACCGCCAGTTCCTCGAACCGCCCCCACCGCCCGGCGATCCGCCCCAACAGCAGCAGTGAGCCGATGCCGGCCAATACGGCGGGAATTCGGTAGCAGAACAGGGGCTGGCCGGGACCGAGCAGAACCAGGTAGAGCGTGTGCAGCGGGTGGTTGTTGTCGTGGCGGAGTCGGGTGAAGACGTCCCCGGCGGAGTCGGCCGCCTGGGCCAGCGACAGCGACCAGATCTCATCGAGCCACAGGTCGCCGCGCGCGGCTGCCAGCAGCAGCCCCGCCGCCACGGCGATGATGCCTGCCCGAATCGCTGTCACCGGCTGGAAATCCCCTTGGCAGTGGTCCGCTCAGCGGTTGTAGCGGCGGTAGCCGCTATCGTACAGCTTGACCAGTATCTGGTTGCCCAGCCGGTTGATGGGGGTGTCGCGGTGGGCGATGTCCTTGGCGAAGACGAAAAGGGTCGGCAGCATGGCTGGAGTCAAAAAACGGGTCTCTACCCGCAGTTCGGTTCGCTCCGGCTGCAGCGGCTGCAATGAAGCCATGACGAAGCCCCACTCGCCGAACGAGGGCACGTTGACGTGGTAGCCCACCGCGTTCAGTCGGCCGAGTTCACCGGTCAGGGTGGTCGCCGCCAGCGTGTTGAAAATGCACCAGTAGGCGTCGGTGGCGTAGAACGGGCTGGTGGCCTGGGTGACCAGGATGCCGCGCGGGGTCAAGTGCTTGGCCGCCAGGCGGAAGAAGCTTCGGGTGTAGAGCTTGCCCAGGCTCTCGTTGTTGGGATCCGGCAGGTCCATCACGATCACGTCCCAACGCCGGTCGGATTGCTCCAGAAAGAGCTGGGCGTCGGTATTGTGGATCTGCACCTTGGGATCCGTGAGCGCTCCCTCGTTCAACTCCACCAGCATGGGCCGGGTGGCGAACAGGCGGGTCATGGCCGGGTCCAGATCGACCAGATCGATCCGCTCGACCTCGGGGTACTTGAGCACCTCGCGAGCGGCCATGCCGTCGCCGGCGCCCAGCAGCAGCACCCGCCGCGGCCGTGCCAGCAGCCCCATGGCCGGGTGGATCAGCGCCTCGTGGTAGCGGAACTCATCGGCCGAGGAGAACTGGATGTTGCCGTCGATGAACAGCCGGATGTCATCGCGCCAGCGGGTCAGCACCAGCCGCTGGTAGGGCGTGGTCTCGGCCCACAGCACCTCGTCCTCGTAGATGGCGTCCTCGAGCCAGGTGGTGGCCCGGCCGCCGGTGACCAGCCCCAGCAGCAACCCCAGGCCCACCATGACCGCCAGCAGCTCCAGCCGACCGCGACGGACCAGCTGTTGGCGAAAGACCACCAGGCCCACCACTGCCACCGCCAGGTTGAGCAGGCCGAAGAAAAAGCCGGCGCGCACCAACCCCAGCCAGGGCAGCAACAGCAGCGGAAACAGCAGCGAGGCGGCCAGCGCCCCCAGGTAGTCGAGTGCCAACACGTTGCCCAGCGCTGCGCGCAGCGGTCCCTGGGCGCGGACGATGCGCACCAGCAGCGGGATTTCGAGGCCCACCAGACTGCCGATCACCAGCGACAAGCCGATCAGCAGCGGCAGGTAGGTGTCCAGCATCGAGAAGGCGAAGAACAGCACCAGCGCCGAGGCGCCGCCGACCGCGCCTACCGCGATCTCGGCCAGGATGAAGGTGCGCAGCAGCCGTCGGGTGACGAAGCGCGACAAGAAGCTGCCCACGCCCATGGCCGACAGGAACAGCCCGATCACCAGCGAAAACTGCATCACCGAGTTGCCCAACAGGTAGGTCGACAGGCTGCCGGCCAGCAGCTCGTAGGCCAGACCGCAGGCGGCCACCACGAAGACCGACAGCAGCAGCACCAGGTGGGCGCCGCGCACCCGGTCCACCCCTTCGGCTTCGGCCGTGGTCGGCTGTTCGGGCCCGGCGGCGGGGCCGTCGCGGGCGGAGTTGTCCGCCGCGTCGCTCAAGGACGGTGGTCCGCTGTAGCCGCAGCGGAGATCAAACGATGGCCGCGGCGATGATGATCGACAGACCGACCAAAAACGCGCCGATGACGATGCCCAGCGCGGTGTTCTGGTCCTCCTCGATCTCCTTGCGCACGCTGAAGGGCATCAGCTTGTTGAACAGGGCGAAGGCCAGACCGAACACCAGCATGCCGATGATGGCGTAGATCAGCGTCGACAGCAGCAGCCAGGGTCTGATGTCGTTGATGAACTGCTCCATTCCGTCCTCCCGGGTCGATAGCGCGTATGCGGCCTGCGGGCCGAACGCGCTCACTTGCCGAAGTGGTAGCCGCCCCGGTGGTGGCGGCGGGACCGGTGCGAGAAGTAGCCGTAGGTGCTGCGGCGGTGTTGCCCCGCGCCCTTGCGGCTCTGCTCGCGCACGCTGACCGGCTGCTTCAGCTCGCCTGGCAGTCCCCAGCCCTGGGTCGAGGCCCATAGCCCGCCGCCGGTGGCCCCGGCGAACAGGGAGCCGGCCAGAATCGCTGCCCACCAGTTCATGTCGACCTCCTCGCAGCCCGTCGAGTCGGCGCCGGCCCAGCCAGCTGCGACCCGCGCCTGGCTCGTCAATCGTCGTCCTCGTCCTCGATCACCGGGCTCCAGCGGCGCGACTCGAACAGGTACTCGCGCGCCAAGGCATAGGCCGGTAACAGCGCCAGCACGATGGCCAGGATCAGATAGTAGCGTGACAGCATGCCGCCCTGGTACAGCTTGAGCTTGACCTGGCCGCTGCCGGCCGGGTTGTCGCCGCGGCTGCCCTTGGCGATCAGGCGGTATGTTCCCGGCTGCGGCGCGTGGAACTGGACCGTCTCGGTGCGGCTGCCCTCTGACCAGTCCGGGCCGGAGTAGTAGGAGACCTCGCCGCCCACCTCGGCCTGCACCTTGTCCTGCGCGTCGAACAGGGCCGCCTCCAGATAGACCCAGCCATTGCGCACCGGGCTGTGGATCTCCATGGCCATGACGTCGTCATCGCCGACCTGGAACTCGTGCGAGGTGGCCTCCTGGGCGTAGATGGAGTTGCCGAATGTGGTCTCGAAGATCAGCTCGCGGCTCGGCTGCAGGTAGGACCAGATCAGCAGGCCCAGGTTGATCAGGGCGAAGAGGCCGCCGACGATCATCAGCGTACGCGCCGTCTCGCCCAGCCGGTAGGGCTGGGCCGGATGAACCCCCTTGGGCAGCGGCGGCTTGCCGCTCATACCAAAGGCCTGCCAGACCTCGGCCGCGCTCAGGTAGCGCCCCTGGAAGTACTCCACCTCACCGCCCTCGTACTCCATCTCGTAGAGCCGCGGCGGCGCCACCATCAGCGCGTTGCCGAACTGGTCCGACACCGAGGCCAGCCAGGGCAGGGCGCCGTCGACGTAGACCACCCGTTCGTCGCAGGCCTCGTAGAACTCGAACTGCTGGTCGCCGACCTTGATCGGCGACTTGGGCTTGAGCAGCGGCCCGGCCGAGAGCGGATCGGGCTCGGGCCGCTGGCGGGTCGGCTTGGTCAGCTGGTAGTGGCCGTCTTCCTCGCCCAGCCACAGGTAGCCGCGCTCCGGGTTCCACAGCAGGTACTCGTGGCTGACATAGCCCTCGTCGTCGCGGTGGACCAGCCGGCCGCAGACCTCGTAGCGGGCGCCCTCGAATTGGCCGGCCTGGCCGATCTCGAAGGTGAAGCCGGGCTTCTCGCCTTCGGGGTTGACCCCCATCACCCGGGCCTTGGCGCCGGTCAGGTCGTTCTGGGCGCCGCAGTACGCGCACACCAGCGTCTCGACCTGGCGGTTGCGGGGCGGCTCCAGCGGGGCGCCGCAGTGCGGGCAATCGACGTCCTGGGCCTGATCGCTGACGTCTTTTTCACGCTCCGGCTTGGGCGCGTCCAGGGTCAGCTGCTCGTGCTCCAGCGGCCGACCGAGGTAGGCGTGGATCGCACCTTCCTCGTCGTACTCGACCGTGCCGAACTGCTGGCCGTCCTGGGTGGCGATGTCGAGGTAGGGGTACTCCTCGTCCGGCAGCACCGCGAAGGGCAGCTGGCCCTCGCCGCCGGCGCACTTGGCCCGGCCGATCTCGCGCACCGTGAACTGATGGTCCGACAGCTCGATCCGCATGCCCGGGGTGAGCCGCTCGCGCGGTGGCAAGGGGGCGCTGGGCTTGAGCTTGCGCTCCAGGGTCAGGTTGCGCTCGTCCTCGCTGACCCAGGCCGCCTTGCCGCCCTCGATGCTCAGATACCACTCGTCCCAGCCGCCGCGGTAGTGCTCGTAGCGCACGTGACCGGCGACTTCGTAGCGCTTGCCCAGAATCGTGCCGGTGGCCCCCATGTACAGCCGGGTGTCGGCATCTGGCAGCACCGACTGGGCGCCCATGCGGGCGACGTTGTCGGCGTCCCAGTAGACGGTGGTCTGGCAGTAATCGCAGACCACCATCTGGATTCCGGGATTGACGAAGGTATGGCCACCCCCGCAGTTCGGGCATCGGACCTGACGGGCCATGGTGGGCAGGGTAGCGGCCCCGATCGCTCCTGTCAACTGGCTGTTGCGCCCGGTGAATTCCCAGGCCGGGTCGGTGGATAGCCGCTGTGATGCCGACTCCAGGTCGGCGCCCTTTCTCTTTACCCAACGCCCGGGATGACATAGACTGTCGGCATCTTTTTGACCCGGTGGGGCTTCAGGGCATCCGAGCGGATCGTGGTTGTGGAAGGGGTTGAGCGGACAAACGGGATTCAAGATGTCGAGTGGCAGCATACGAGATGTGGACTACCTGGATTCGGCCAGACGCCATTGGCGAGATGGCCAGGTTTTGCGCGACGCGAGTCGGTTGCCCAATGCCGACCAGCTTTTCGGGTTTGCGGCCGAGTGCGGGTTGAAAGCCGTGATGCAGGCGCTTGGTATGCAGTTGGACAGAGATGGGCGTCCCCAGGAAAAAGAGCACAGAAGGCACATCAACAGGCTCTGGGATGTGTTCCGTTCGTTTTGTCAGGGTCTAACCGGTGCGAGGTACGCTTCGGAGTTGCCCAAGGTAAATCCGT
The DNA here is from genome assembly GCA_964454005.1 of uncultured Myxococcales bacterium. Lineage (GTDB taxonomy): Bacteria > Myxococcota > B64-G9 > B64-G9 > B64-G9 > CAYVQE01. The sequence goes on along the minus strand of CAYVQE010000003.1, from coordinate 15,029 downwards.
TCTCGAATTGGAGTGCCGATCAGCGCTACTTCCGATCGAGTTCAAGTTGCTTTGACGAGGCCCGAGTCGATGAGCACAGAGCTGGCGCCCTCGACGTGTTGAAGATTGTCGAAAAGGCTCGAGTAGACGGGAGTTCGCCATGAGGGAACCGACCTTTGATCAGGTGCCGGAGGTGCTACGTGGTCTCATCGGTCGGTTCAGGGCTGAGTTGTCCGGTTTGGACACGATCTATGTTCTACGTGATCTCTGGGGACGAATCCGATTCCTGATTGCGGAGCGACCGGCGCCGGGGGGGCAACTGGCAGATGCGTTCAACGAGTTGGCGAATCAAGCAGTCAATGCCTTGGGACCGCGAGCCTATTCTCCGGATCGAATGATTCTCTATGGTGAGGAGGTAGGAGAACTCGCCAGGGACCTGGAGGATGTGCCGTATCAGGAGATTCGATCGGAGTCCCCGGCTTTGCGCTTGATCGATCGACAGGTCACCGGAACGTCTTGGGCTACCGTCGACGGTGTGTCACAAGACAGCGAGATTCAGCGACTGGCGTTCTATTCGCTCAAAGGCGGTGTCGGCAGGTCGACCACCGCGGCTGTGACGGCTTGGCACTTGGCTGCTCAAGGCAAGAGCGTCTTGGTGGTCGATCTCGATTTGGAAGCACCCGGTCTCTCCTCGAGCATCCTGCCGGAAGGCGGTCGACCCAGCTACGGGATCGTGGACTGGTTCGTCGAAGATGCAGTCGGCGGTGGGGACAGGGCTCTGCATGATATGATCGCCAGGAGCCCACTCGCGGATGATCTCTCGGGCGAGATTCGGGTCGTGCCCAGCCACGGCGAGGATCCGGGGGAGTTCATCGCCAAGCTAGGCCGCTGCTATCTCGACTTGATGAAAGACGGCAGGCCTGAGACTTGGGAACAGAGGTTGATTCGGATGCTGACTGAGCTCGAGAGCAGACACATCCCGGACGTCGTCTTGCTCGACACCCGATCGGGCCTCCCTGATTTGGCGTCGACAGCCGTCACCGAACTGGCATCGGTGGTTCTTCTTTTCGGTTTGGGGTCCAACCAGACCTGGTCCGGTTATCGGCTGCTGTTTGATTATTGGGTACGACTGGGCGCCGCCTACAAAATCCGCGAACGACTGAAAATGGTATCGGCGCTGGTTCCGGAGACCAATCGCGATGAGTACCTATCGGGATTTCGCCAAGAGGCATGGGATTTATTTACGCAATACCTTTTCGACGAACTGCCTGAAGGCGAGATTGAGGGATTCAATTACGATCTGGACGATCCTGAGTCGCCACACAATCCTCTGGAAATAAACTGGAATCGTGGTTTTGCCTCGCTGACCAGACTCGACGGCTTGGACGAGCAGACGATTTCTGCATCATACGGTCGATTCCTGGAAGGGCTGGATCGACTTCTTGGTATTGATACGGAGCAGTAAATGGGAAGAATTCGACGGCCCCTCAGATTCTCTCGCGAGGCGATTATCGAGACCTTGCCGGACGAAACGTCCTTGTATGGAGGAATGCCGGAGGTTCGCTTCACCTATGTGCCAGCTTCACACGCCAAGGCACTGCATCCGGATACACAGGTTGTCATGGGTATGCGGGGCGCGGGAAAAAGTTTCTGGTGGGCGGCCCTCCAGGAACCTGCCTATCGTGAATTGGTCGGCAAACTCGAGTCGAGAACCGGTCTCACAGAAGACGCAGAGATAGAAGTTGGCTATGGCGAGCGCGCACTGCCTGGTTCCTATCCCGGCCGCGATTTACTTGAAAAGCTGGTGGCGGAAAAGTACGAACCGCGGCTTGTATGGCGTACGGTGATCGTGCAGGCACTCGTGGGACGAAATGTCAAGCTCGGTGACTCCTGGAGTGAAAAAGTTGCCTACGTATCCGAGAATCCGGAGGAGGTGGAGAATATACTCTATAGGCACGATCAGAAATTGGTCGATCGAGATAAGCACTGGATTATTCTTTTCGATGCCTTGGATCGCAGCGCTTCCAACTGGTCTACGATGCACCGGCTTATCCGGGGATTGCTGCAGGTCACGCTGGATCTCCGCTCCTATCGACGATTGCGGGCCAAGTGTTTTCTGAGGACAGATCAGCTAGATGAGGGGGCCGTTGCAGATTTTCCTGATGCATCGAAGGTGCTCTCTTCCAAGATTGAGTTGAGTTGGCCTGCTAGAGAACTCTATGGACTTCTATTTCAGTATTTGGGAAATTGGACTGAAGACAGTATCAGGAAAGGAAACGAGAGCTTCTTTTGTGAATATTGGAAGTCAATATCGGTGGCTGGAGAAACCATTTGGCTGCCTATCGACAAGCTGAGAAGGGACGAGCAGGTTCAGAGAACTGCATTTCATGCGATTACAGGTCCATTCATGGGTCGCGATCGGCGCCGCGGTTTTCCGTATACCTGGGTCCCCAATCATCTCGCCGATGCCGAGGGCAGGACGAGCCCTCGTTCTTTCATCGCAGCCCTCAGGAAAGCGGCAGAGGACTCGCAGGATCGGTATCAGGAATACGATTGGCCCTTGCACTACGAGAGTATCAAAAGAGGTGTACAGGAGGCTTCCTCGATACGTAGACGCGAGATTCAGGAAGACCATCCTTGGGTTGATGCATTGATGCAACCACTGCGCGGCATAGTCGTTCCTTGCCCATTCGAGAAAATAGCTGATCGATGGAAGGAAGAAGGTGGCGTGAACGCCCTTTCCAATAAGGCGCTCACAGAGCAGGAGGGGCTCACGCCAGCACATCTCGATGATGGACCCGACGGTGTACGGAAAGACCTCGAGGATCTGGGCGTTTTCATGCAATTGAAGGATGGCCGGGTGAACATTCCGGACGTGTTCCGAGTAGGTTATGGTCTGGGGCGAAGAGGTGGCGTCAGACCCATTCGGAGGAGCTGACCGCAAAGCGCCGTCTGAACTCGGAAGTCAAGGCAAAACAGGACGTTCACTGAGGCCCAGCCCGGTGCGCAGCTCGTCGAAGCAGTCCTTGCCGCCGTAGAAGGCGCCGGCGCGGGGCATGACCTGTTGGACCTGCTCGACCATGGCGGCGCCCAGCCGGCGGATGTCCCACTGGGCCTCGGCGTCGCAGCGCAGGCGGGCGAAGTGGCCCAGGGCGCGGCCGTTGATGGCGAAAAGCACCCGGCGGCGGTGGGCGTTGGTCAGCGCATAGGGGGCCGCTTCGGGCCGGTGGCTGGCGATCTTGCGATACAGCGTCTCGGCGGCGTCCAGCGCCTGGTCGAACGGCCCCTGCAGCCCGGCGTCGGCGATCGCGTCGGGTACGGTGCGGCCCAGCGCCGGGGCGTAGGCCTGGCTGGTCAGGGTGGCCATGCGGTGGCGCTTGAGCTGACCGAAGCAGGCTGCGCTGACCACCAGCTCGAAGGTGAACTGCACCAGCTCGTAGGCCCGCGGCAGCTGATCCCAGGGCTGCATGCGGCCGAAGATCTCGGCCAGCAGCGCGTCCGTGCGCTCGGGCGCGAGCGCGCCGGCCGCCTGCCAGCAAGTCTCGAAGTCGCAGCCGCCGGCGGCGTGCAGCAGCCCGGCCGCCACGTGGCGGTCGGCCTCCGGCGTGCTGGCCGCCAGCCGCACCGCTGGCGGCGGCCGGCCGGGATCCGGCGGCAGGCACTCGGCGGCCCGGGCGGCCAGGGCGGGGCCGGCGTCGCGCAGGTAGGGGGTGGGCTCGGTGTAGCGCACCACCGAGGCCGCCTGCTCGGCCACCGCCTCGTACAGCGCCGCGCCCAGGGCGCGCACCTCGGCCAGCGGGTGCGAGGCGCAGCGGGCGATCATGGTCTCCAGCGTGCGGGCGTTGACCGTCATGCCCAGCTGGGCGGTGGCGCACAGCGGCAGCACGTAGCGGGCGTCCTCGTTGGCCCGCGCCTCGATCGCCGCGCGCCGCGCCTCGGGGGCTCGGGCGGCGGCGCGTTCGGTGAGCGCCGCGGTCAGCTCGCGGTACGTCCTGGCCAGCCGGCCCACCAGCGCGCGCAGCTCGCCCTCCAGCGGTCCGCCGGCCAGCTCGGCCGGTACGGCGTAGTCGCCCTCCAGCCGGATGTAGCGTTGCGACTTCTCGGTGTAGGAGGCCAGCCGGTGGTGTTCCAGCGCCTCGACCGCCAGCCGGCTCAGATCCATCACGTCCAGGTTGAAGCAGGCGTGTTCGGCCACCGAGGCGTGGCCCATCTGGAAGATGATGGTCCGGTTGGAGCGCCGGGCCCGGTCCACTTCCTGGCGGGCGTCGGCGCGCAGCTCGGGCACGTCGCGCGGATCACGGCTGATGCGGGCGTAGGCCGCCGACAGGGTCTCGGGCGACAGGGCGCCGGCCGCGGCGGCGTCCTGTCCGGCCAGCCGGCGCTGCAAGGCTTCGCGGTCCACGTTGTGTCCGGCCAACACCACCCGCGGGGCCATGGCCCCTCCTTTCGCTCGCAGACCGCCGGCTGCTCAGTCGAGCGGCTGCTCGCCCGGAGCCATGAAACGCGACCGGATGGTGGCCTGGCGCGGGATGACCATCCAGTCGCCATGGTCGAACTCCAGCGGCGAGCGCGCCGGCGGCTGGCGATCGCCCGCAGCCACCGGCAGCACCTGCAGCTTGCTGCCTTCACGGGCGGCCTTGGCGGCCAGCAGGGCCAGGCCCACCTGGCGCTGGCCGGTGCTGGTGGCCGAGGTGACCACGCCGGCGTACTCGTTCTTGCGTCCGGCCAGCACCGGGTTGCCCGGCCTGAGCACCTTGCCGCCCTTGACGTCGACCTCGAAGCGCACCACCCGCCGCTCGCGCTTGCGGTAGCCGGCCAGCATGGCGGCCCGGCCGGCGAAGAAGGGCTTGTGCAGCTTGACGTACTTGCCGTAGCCCGACTCGATCGGGCTGATGGCGTGGGGCCCGGCCAGCTCGTGGCCGTGCAGCGGGAAGCCGGCCTCGGTGCGCAGCGAATCGCGCGCGCCCAGCCCGCAGGGCTGCACCCCGTAGCTCTGGCCGGCGTCCAGCAGCGCGTTCCACAGCTCGGGCGCCTGGTCGGGGTGGACGAAGACCTCGTAGCCCAGCGCCTCGCCGGTGTATCCGGTGCGGGCCACGGTGACGTCCTTGCCGGCCAGCTGGCCCCAGCACAGCTCGAAGGGCCGCAGCCGCTCGATGCCCAGCAGGAAGGAGCGGCTCTCGATCAGCTTGCCCATGACCGCCAGCGTCTGCGGCCCCTGGAAGGCCAGATCGACCCTGGCCTGCTCGCCGCACAGGCCCGGGTCCTTCAGGTCTCGAATGTGCACTTCACCGCCGATGCGCGCCCGCGGGTTGGCCGGATCCAGCAGCACCTCGGCGGCGGCCAGCGCACGCAACCAGGCCTCGTCCTCGTCGGCGTTGGCCGCGTTGACCACCACCATGAACCGCTCGCGCGCCAGCCGGTAGACGATGATGTCGTCGATGCAGCGGCCGTCGTGGGCCAGCAGATAGGAGTAATGGGCCTGGCCGGGCAGCAGCAACGGCACGTAGTTGCTGGTGACCAGGTCCAGGAAGAGCTCGGCGTGCGGGCCGCTGAACTCCAGCAGCCCCATGTGGCTGACGTCGAACAGGCCGGCGTTTTCGCGCACCGCCCGGTGCTCGTCGAGGATGCCGGCGTACATCACCGGCATCTGCCAGCCGGCGAAAGGCACCAGCTGCTTGGGCTTGCACAGCTTATCGTGCTCGGCAAACAAGCAGGTGCGCTTGAGCTCTTGGTCCGGCGGTGGCTCGAAGGCGAATGCCGGCGGCGCCTCGGCCGGCGCGGCCTCGGCCAGCAGCGGCTTCTGGCCGATAAAGTACGGCTTGCTCAAGTCGACCCGGCCGTCGCCACGCTCGGGCTCGGGTTGGCGTTCGGGGAAGGTGGCCGCCAGGGCCTCGTAGCCGGTGGGTTGGGCCCCGGCCTCGATCAGCCGTGACCAGATGCGGGTGGCCTGGGGCACCGGCACGAACAGCTCGAAGCCGGGCACCGTGCCCTGCGGCCGGTTGAGCACCAGACAGCCCTCGGCCTCGACCGCCCGGCCCCAGCCCGGCACCTGGATGCCGAACACCGGCTCGATCACGTTGTCGGCCCCAGGGCCGCGCAGGCCCAGGCAGGTCATGGGCGCGCGCCCGTCGGAGGGCCGGGCCATGTCCTCGATCACGGCCGGGCCCTCGGCCTTGAGCCAGATGTCGTCGTCGTGCAGCACGTAGCCGTCGCTCAGATCGCGCAGCCAGGCCAGCACCCGGTCGGCCTGGGCGGCGCGCACCTTGAGCAGGTAGCGCTCGCCGAGCGCGTCCGGTGCCAGCCGCAGCACCAGGGCGCGGGCGATGGGCTCGCCCTGGGCGTGCAGCAGCAGGGTGGGCTCGGCCTGGCCGGGATCCAGCGACATTACGCGCGAGGCGCAGGCGCACTCGAGCAGCTGGGCGGCGCGGCCGCGGCTGACCTCGACCAGCAGCTCGCCGCCCGAGTCGGTCAGGGCGGCTCCGCTGGCAAGGGCCGAGCGCTCGCGCTCCGCGTCGCCGAAGTGGGCCGGCACCTCGTAGCCGTCCTTGTCGGTCATGGCCACCGCCTGGCTCTTGTGCAGCGGCGCCAGGGCCGTCTGCCGCAGGCCGGCGTGTTCGGGCGGCGTGAAGTGCGGGTAGCCGCTGGGCGGGCCCTCCGGGCGCCAGGTCGGCTCGGGGGCGGCCTCGGCCACGATTTCGCCGACCCCCTTGGCGATGGCGTCGATCAGATCGCGGCTCTTCTTGCCGCGGCCCAGATCGACCTGGCCGCCCATGTAGCCGAAGGGGTGGATACTGCACAGGGCTTCGGCCGCCAGCGCGGCCAGCCGCTGCATGTGCTCGGGGCCCAGGCCGCGCTGGGTGACCCAGGTGGTGCCGAAGCGCAGGCCCGAGGGGTGGGTGGCGTTGGTGTCGCCGAAGATGGTGTTTTTGTTGCAGACGATGCCGCACATGTCCAGCAGCCGCGAGGCCACCTCGCCGCTGAGCGGCATGCCGGTGGCGCACTGGACCCGGCGCAGGTCGATCAGGCACAGATGGGTGTTGGTGCCGCCGTAGGCCAACTGCAGGCCGTGCTCCTCGAACCCGTCGGCCAGGGCGCGGGCGTTGCTCTGCACCCCGTGCTGCAGCCGGTGGAAGGCATCGCTGGCGGCGATGCGCATGGCCACCGCCTTGGCCGCCAGCACGTGGATGTGGGGCCCGCCCTGCTCGCCGGGGAAGACGCCCATGTCGATCTTCTTGGCGATGTCGGGGTCGGTCGACAGCAGCATGGCGCCGCGCGGGCCGCACATGGTCTTGTGGGTGGTGAAGCTGATCACGTGGGCGTGGCCCACCGGGCTGTTCAGCAGGCCGGCCGCCACCAGCCCGGCCAGATGCGCGATGTCGGCCAGCAGCACGGCGCCGACCTGATCGGCGATCGAGCGCATGCGCGCCCAGTTGATGTCCCAGGGGTAGGCCGAGAACCCGCCGATGATCAGCTTGGGCCGCTCCTGCTCGGCCAGCTTCTCGATGGCGTCGTAATCGAGCTGGCCGGAGCGAGCGATCTCGTAGGAGACCACTCGGTGGTTCATGCCCGAGCGGTTGACCTCGCTGCCATGGGTCAGATGGCCGCCGTGGACCAGCGAGGGGCCCATGACGGTATCGCCGGGATCGACGAAGGCGTTGTAGACGGCGTTGTTGGCCGCCGCGCCGCTGAGCGGCTGGACGTTGACGAAGATGTCGTCGGCCGACTCCAACTCGTTGGCGAAGACCTCGGCGGTGCGTCGCCGGCAGAGCTGCTCGAGGTAGTCGACGTACTCGCAACCCTTGTAGTAGCGCCGGTTGCCCAGCCGGCGGTAGGCGGCCAGCTGGTAGGCGTAGGACTCCAGCAGCTCCGGCGGCTCGTCCAGGGTGCGCGGCGAGGGGTAGCCCTCGGCGTAGATGTGGCTGAACTCGCTGGCCAGCGCCTCGCGCACCGCCGGCGGGCAGATGCTCTCCGAGGCGATCATGATCAGCTTGCGCTGCTGGCGCTCGGCCTCGTAGCCGATCAGCTCCTGTATTTCGGGATCCACGGCCGCCAGCCCGCCCGCGGGCACCAGCCCCTCGGTCTGACCGGCGCCGCCGTCCGCCCCGGCGGCCGGCCCGCCGCGATCCTCACCCGCATCCCGCTGCGAATCCGTCTTTTCAGTAACGTCCACGTTGCACCCTTCCTTCACTCGAGGCAGAACGAACCAGCGACGCTGCGGGCCGCCCCGCGCGCCGCCACCGATTCCACGGCCTTCGAAGTACACACCCCAAGCCCGGGGCTGTCAAGCATCCCCCGGGCCGGCCGAGCGCCGCCGTCCGCCCGATCGAAATCCTGCATTTCCGGACAATTGCTGGTTTAGTGGGTTCGCGCTGGCGCCGCCCTGCGGCCGGGCTGCACGGCCGCGGCGCACGACTTCTCCCGTCTTCTCTTGTCGCGGCCCCCGCCCGGGCGCTAAACTCGAACCAGGTCGAACCACAGCCCATGGAGATGCCATGTGCCTCGCCCATACCAGCCTCGTCCTGCTGACCGCCAGCGGCCTGCTGCTCGGCTGCGGCAACTCCGGCGATGACGGCGACGAGGGCTGCCAGAGCGACGCCGACTGCGCCGCCGGGCAGACCTGCGACTTCACCCAGGATCCGCCGGCCTGCGTCGAAGCCTGCAGCGATGACTGTCCCACCACCGATGCCACCCGCTGCTACAAGGAAGCGGTCGTGCAGCGCTGCGGCCTGGGCGACGACGGCTGTCTCGAATGGGTCGACGAGGTCGACTGCGCCCTCGACGGCCAGACCTGCAACCAGCCCGAGGGCCTGGACGCCACCTGTGTCGAGCCCTGCGAAAACGAGTGCGATCCGGTCGATCGCCAGCGCTGCGACGGCACCGTCATCGAGCGCTGCATGGAGGGCGCCGACGGCTGCACCGACTGGGCCCCCGAGCTCGACTGCGCCACCACCGACAAGCCCTTCTGCGACGACGCCTTCGGCGAGGCCGAGTGTGTGGGCCACGAGTGCGAGGCCGACGCCACCCGCTGCGCCGGCGACGTGGTCCAGACCTGCATCGAGATCCAGGGCCAACGCGTCTGGGCCGACTACCTCAACTGCGCCACCGACGGCCAGGTGTGCGACGCCTCCGGAGCCGAAGCCACCTGCGTCGATCCCTGATCCGCACCGGAGGCTCAGTGTCCGCCGACATCAGCGACCGCCTGCTCGCCATCTGGCAGGACCACTTTCCGGGGGCCGAATTGCCTCTGGGCTTTCGTTTCGCCGCTGCGCCGCTGGCTTCGTGCACCGGGATGGTGACGTCCTGGCCCGAGCCTCCGATGGGGGTGTCGATCGCCGGCAGTTCGGGAGGTCTTAGGCGGGCGCGATGGACGATCCCGGTCTCGGAAGCATTGAATCTGGTGAAGCAGTCGCTGCAGGAGCCGCCGAGCAGCAGCACCCACAGCATGCCGGCCGGAACAGGCGGAAGGGGTGCAGCGGACGGGCGAGGCGGGCCGTTTAGCCGGATGAGCGGGCCCAGCTGAACAGCACCGCCACCGGGCGGTGGTCGGACAGATCCTCGCCCTGCTCGGTAACGAACTCGGGCGGGCGGCTCCAGCGCAGGGGGGTGAGCTGGACTGCGGGGCCGGAGCGGAACAGCACCCGGTCGATGCTCTCCTGCGGGCAGTCGAGCGCCCGGCAGCTGTCGCGCAGGCCGGTGGCGGACAGCAGCCGGTCGAAGGCCACGGCGTCCAGCGGGCGGTCGGCGCGCTCGGGCTTGAGGTTGGTGTCGCCGGCGACGATCAGGGCCTGGTCGGCGGCCCGCGCCTGCAGCGCGGCGATCAGCTGTTCGACCTGCTCGCGCCGCGCCTGCTGGTCGCCGTCGGCGCTGCCGGCGTCGAGGTGCAGGTTGACCACCAGCACCCGAGCAGCCCCATTCGGACCGAGCCGATGCCAGGCGCTGGCGAAGCCCTTGGTGGTCAAACAGTCGCTGCCGGAGTCGAAGACGCCGTGGCAGGCCGACCAGGTGTCACGCCGGTGGTCGTCGAAGGGCGAGCGTGAGAACCGGTTCAGCCCGTCGCCCATCTGTTCGAGATCGGGCTCGGGCCACATCGGCTGCGAGCGATGGGGATGCTCGGCCGCGGCGGCCAGCTGCTGATGATACCAGAAGTCCTCCTGGACCAGCACCAGCTCGTAGCCGTTGAGTTCAGGGCTGATCTGGGGGATGAACTCGGCCGGCTGTGAGCCGGACAAGCCCTCCGGCAGGCCGGCCACGTTGTACGTCAGCAGCAGCGACTCGCCGCTGCCGCCGCCGCTCGAGCAGGCCGCCAGTCCCGCCAGCAGGCCGACGCAGATGACCGATTCCGCCTTCATGATCGATACATAGCAGCTCAGGCGGCCGGCCACAAGACCGGCTGGCCGCTGGCATCGCGATGCGGTTGGCGGTCGCTGGCGCAGGCGGCGCGGTTTGACGATGCGGGTGGACGGACTTACACTGCCCTCAGCCAGCCGATGGGGGCCGCTCGCTAAAATGGCCTGTTCCATGGGTTCGCGGAGGGAGGTCGCTAAAGGGATGAGCAAGCTGATCGCGGTGTCGGGCAAGGGTGGGGTGGGCAAGACCACGGTGGCGGCGCTGCTGGTGCGCCACCTGCTGCGCCGCGAGCTGACGCCGATCTTCGCGGTCGACGCCGACCCCAACTACACCCTGGGCGAGGCGCTGGGCATCGAGGTCGAGCAGACCATCGGCACCATGCGCGAGCAGTTCTTCGGCGACCGGCTGGAGATCCCGGCCGGCATGAGCCGTGAGGCGGTGCTCGAACGCAACATGCACGCCACCCTGATGGAGAGCAAGGGAATGGACCTGCTGGTCATGGGCCGCCAGGAAGGGCCGGGCTGCTATTGCTACCTGAACAACATCCTGCGCCGCTTCCTCGACACCCTGGCCGCCGACTACCGCTACGTGGTGGTCGACAACGAGGCCGGCATGGAGCACCTCAGCCGGCGCACCACCCGCAAGGTCGACCTGATGCTGGTGGTGGCCGATCACTCCGTCAAGGGCGCCCGGGCGGCGCGGCGCATCGAGGAGTTGGCCGACGAGCTCGATCTGTCCATCGGCCACCGGGCGCTGCTGATCAACCGGGTGGCCGGCGAGCTGGCCCCCGAGGTGCGGGCCGAGGTGGAGCGCTCCGGGCTCGAGCTGCTGGCCGAGCTGCCGCCCGACGAGGACATCGCCGCGGCCGACACCAGGGGCCAGCCCCTGGTGGAGCTGCCGGAGGACAACCCATTCATCCAGACCCTGGACGAAGCGCTGGAACGGGTGCTGGCCAAGATCTGAGCCGCTACGTTGCTGCCGCCGAAGCCACGGCGTGGATCTCGAATTTAACTTATAAAATATTTTTATCAATATCAGTGCATTGACGGGCTGCGGGAGTTCGTGCGAAAAATTCGCTTGCAATGTGCCACCGGGTTCGCTAAAAAAACCTGGGTGGAGCAATGGGTTTCGTGTCCGATAACCTTGAAACTCAAGAGGTTTCCATGGCGGACAAGAGAGTCGCGAAAGAGAAGCACGACGGGGAAAAAGTCGAGGTCGTGGGGGATGACTACGAGGCGGGCAAGCCCGAGGGCGGCGACAAGTGGCGCGGCAAGCTGCGCGACCGCAAAGAGATGATGGCCTACCTCAAGACCGGCGAGCGCTACTGGTTCAGCGACGACTGGTACGGTAGCGAACGGCGCCGGACCAAGGCCTAGCAGGCAGCGACGGGCGACACTTCGGTGTCGCCTGTCTGCGTTTTTGGGGCCCCCGGCGGGGCGGCCCCTTGGCTTTCGCGCATAGTCATCGCGGGATATCTGGCCTTGCCCGTGCGGGCAGAGAGGAGTCGACATGGCGATCGAGGTGCCGAAGCGGAGCTACTCGGGTGAAATCCGGACCATCGAGGTCGGCGACGGCGACAAGAAGTTCGAGGTGGGCGGCGAGACCGCCTTTCCCTTCTACACCTTCGAAGGCGACATGCCGCACCCGCCCAAGTTCGGCATCGAGGTCTGGGACATCGAGCCCGACGACTGGGCCGACGCGCTGAAGGAGGTCTACGGCGACGTCTGGTCCGACCCGGCCGCCTGGGCCAAAAAGGGCGTCGAACTGGGCGCCGACTTCATTCACCTGCACCTGGCGGGCACCAACCCCAACGACAAGGATCTGGGCGCCGATCACGCGGGCGAAGTGGCTGAGAAGGTCGTCGATGCGGTCGACGTTCCGGTCTGCATCTGGGGTACGGCGTCGCCGGAAAAGGACGCCGAGGTGCTGCGGGCGGTGGCCGAGGCCCTGGAGAACAACCGCCTGTGCATCGGGCCGGTCGAGGAGAAAAACCACAAGCAGCTCGGCGCCGCGGCCCTGGCCTACAAGCACGTGCTGGTGGCCTCGAGCCCGATCGACATCAACCTGGCCAAGCAGCTCAACGTGCTGCTGACCAACCTGGGCGTCGATGCCAAGAACATCCTGATCGACCCCACCGTGGGCGGGCTGGGCTACGGCCTGGAGTACACCTACTCGGTCATGGAGCGCGCCCGCGAGGCCGCCCTGACCCAGCAGGACGACATGCTGCAGTTTCCGATGTACTGCAACCTGGGCTTCGAGGTCTGGAAGACCAAGGAAGCCAAGCTGGGCGACGGCGAGATGAACATGGGCGACGCGAAGAAGCGCGGCGTGCTGATGGAGGCGGTGACCGCCTCTACCCTGCTGGCCGCCGGCGCGGACCTGCTGGTCATGCGTCACCCCGAATCGTTGAAGCTGGCGCGCGAGATGGTCGGCGAGCTGGTGGCCAGCTGATTGGAGCGGAGGTGATCCGTTGAAAGGACGAGTGCACGTCAACGTCGAGCGCTGCGTGACCTGCAAACGCTGCGTTCTGGCCTGTGCGGTGGAGCATTCGGTGTCGAAGGAGCTGCTGGCGGCGGCGGCCGAAGTGCCCGCCCCGCGGGCACGGGTGACGCTGACGCCGGTCCAGCAGGAAGCCTTCGTGCCCACCGAGTGCCGCCACTGCGACGCCGCCGCCTGCGTGGCGGCCTGCCCCACCGGGGCGCTGTTCAAGGGCGGGCCCGATGGACCGGTGCTGCTGGACCTCGACCGCTGCGTCGGCTGCGCCAGCTGCATGATGGCCTGCCCCTACGGCGTGGTACGCCACGACGGAGACAAGTTGATTTACAAGTGCGACTTGTGCATCGAGCGCCTGGCCCAGGAGCGGATACCGGCTTGCGTGGAGGCCTGCCCCACCGGGTGCTTGACCTTCCACGGCCAGGACCAGGTGCGCGGCTGGCTCAAGTCCGTCGAGCAGGTGGACCGCGACGGGCTGCGGGGCCGGGAGGGCTGAGAAGATGGCCTTCGTCGGAGTGGATCGCATCATCGATCGGCACGGCAAGGATCGCTCTTCGCTGATCCCCGTGCTGCAGGACATTCAGGACGAGTACAACTGGCTGTGCCAAGACCACCTGTGCTACGTCGCCGACGAGCTCGATCTGCCCATGGTCGAGGTGTACGGGGTGGCCAGCTTCTACCGGGCGCTGAGCCTGGTGCCCCGCGGTGACTCCATCATCAAGGTCTGCAAGGGCACCGCCTGCCACGTCCGCGGGGCACAGCTGATCCAGGAGGAGATGGAGCGCGAGTTGGGCATCCCGGCCAACTCGACGACCGAGGATCTGAGCCACACCCTGGAGACGGTCAACTGCGTGGGCACCTGCGGCATGGCGCCGGTGGTCATCGTCGACGGCAAGTACCATCCGGGGGTCAAGCCGCACCTCGCCAAGAAGCTCGTCGCGCGCGAGGAGGACGAGGAGGGCGAGGAATAATGAGGTTCAAGTCGGTCGACAAGCTCAATGCGCACCGCGAGCAGATGCACGCGGCGCGGCAGGAAGTCAAACGACGCATCATCATCTGCGCCGGCACCGGCTGCGTGGCCGGCGGGGCGCTGGAGATCTACCAGGCCCTGGTCGAGCAGGGCCGCGAGGCCGGTCTGGACATCGAGGTGGAGCTGGAGAACTGCTCGGCGGCACACGCTGACAAGCGCAAAAACGGCGGGCCGGACTACCTGTCGCCCAGCGGTTGTCACGGCTTCTGCCAGGTGGGCCCGCTGGTCCACATCGTGCCGGACGACATCCTCTACTGCAAGGTGCGCCTGCGCGACGTGCCCAAGATCGTCGATCAGACCCTGCAGCAGGGCGAGGTCATCGAGAAACTGCTGTTCCAGGTGCCCGGCAAGAAAGGCAAGAAGAAAAAGCGGCTCAAGGGCCGCGAGGACATCGACTTCTACAACAAGCAGCAGCGGGTGGCGCTGGAGGCCTGCGGGGTGATCGACCCCGAGAGCCTGGACGACTACCTGGCCCACGGCGGTTACCAGCCGCTGGTCAAGGCGCTGTTCGAGATGAAGCCGGCCGCGGTGGTCGAGGCGGTCGACCAGTCCGGCCTGCGCGGCCGCGGCGGCGGCGGCTTCCCCACCGGCCGCAAGTGGAAATCGGCGCTCAAGGCGGCCGAGGCCGAGGGCGGGCCCGTCTACGTGCTGTGCAACGGCGACGAGGGCGACCCCGGCGCCTTCATGGACCGCTCCATCATGGAGGGCGATCCGTTCAAGGTCATCGAGGGCATGACCATCGGCGGCCATGCCCTGGGCGCCAACGTGGGTTACATCTACGTGCGCCACGAGTACCCGCTGGCGGTGCAGCGGCTGGAGCGGGCCATCGCCGCCGCGCGGGAAAAGGGCCTGCTGGGCGAGAACATCCTCGACAGCGGCTTCTCCTTCGACGTGCGTATCAACCGCGGCGGTGGCGCCTTCGTCTGCGGCGAGTCGAGCGCGCTGATGCGCTCGGTCGAGGGCCGCATGGGCGAGCCGCGGCCCAAGTACGTGCATTCGACCGAGAAGGGCCTATACGACAAGCCCTCGGTGCTCAACAACGTCGAGACCTGGGTCTGCATCCCGCCCATCGTCGGCAAGGGCGCCGACTGGTTCGCCGCCATGGGCACCGAGAAGTCCAAGGGCACCAAGGCCTTCAGCCTGGTGGGCAAGGTGAACAACACCGGCCTGGTCGAGGTGC
>CAYVQE010000002.1:81773-122933 GCA_964454005.1 uncultured Myxococcales bacterium | reverse complement strand
CGCTCCCCGGTTGACAGCGCCAGTCACGGCGCTGCGCGCCATGCCTGGCGCACTGCAAAAAAAGACCCCGCCCGGTGCGGGCGGGGTCTGAGCCGGCGGGCTGCCCCAATCAGTGTCGTTGCAGGTTGTCGGGCAGCTCGGCCAGGTACTCGTCTACTATCTTGCGGTGATCGTCGGAGTCCAGGGTGCGTTCGAGCAGGTGGGAAGCCGCCTGCAGGGCGATGTCCACCGCCTCGGCTCGGATCTGCTCGACCGCCCGCTTGCGCTCCTCCTCGACCTGGCGCCGGGCCTGCTCGGCGGTGTCGGCCGCCTCCTGCTTGGCCTTGCTCAGCAACTCCTGGGCGCCCTTTTCGGCCTCCTCGCGGGTGCGCTGCATGGCCTCGGTCATCTCGCGGCGCTGTTTCTCGAGTTCCGCCTTCTGCTCGGCCATCGCCTTTTCGGAGTCGGCCGCCACCTTGTCGGCCTTCTCCAGCGACTCGCGGATGCGCTCCTCGCGCTGTTTCAGCGCCTTGATGATCGGCTTCCAGGCGAACTTGCCAAGCACGATCAGCAGGATGACGAAGATGAAGATGGTCCATAGGATGGTCCCGGCGTGCATGCTGACCAGGCCACCATCGCCCCCGTCGCTGGAGGCCAGCAGGAGCCGGCCCAGGGTGATCGAGTCGACCATGGTCGACCTCCCTTGTCGTTGCCGCGTTCAAGCCCGCGCCCGACGCGAGCGGGCGCGGACCAAATCGATCATTCGCCGTCTACTTGAACGCCAGCAGGATGCAGACGACCTCGGCGAACAGGGTGACGCCCTCGATCAGGGCGGCCGCGATGATCATCGAGGTCCGGATTTCGTTCGCTGCCGACGGTTGCCGCGCGGTGCCCTCCATGGCGCCGCGGGCCAGCTGGCCGATGCCGTAACCACCGCCGATGACCGCCAGCCCCGCTCCGATTCCAGCCGCCAGGTAAGCAAGCCCTTCCATTGGTGTCGCCTCCTCTTTCTTTCAGCGATTCAGGATTGATTCTCGTGACTGCGACTCAGTGTTCCCCGTGTACCAGCAAGCCGATGAACAGCGAGGTCAGCATGGTGAAGACGTAGGCCTGGATCATGCCCACGAAGATCTCGAGCAGGTACATGAACAGCCCGAATCCGGCCGTGACCGGGGCGATGGCCCAGCCCAGGATGAAGAACAGCCCGATCAGGCTCAGGATGACCACGTGGCCGGCCACCATGTTGGCGAACAGACGAATGCACAGGGCGAACGGCTTGGCGAACATGCCCAGCAGTTCGACCACGATCATCACCGGCGCCAACCACCAGGGCACACCCGGCGGCAGCAGATGGCCCAACCAGCCGCCCAGGCCCAGCTTGCGGATGCCGGCGAACTGGATGGTGAAAAATGCCACCACGGCCAAGCCGGCGGTGACGTTGACGTTGCCGGTGGCGCTCGCGCCCAGCGGGATCAAGCCCAGCAGGTTGCAGGTCAGGATGAAGAAGAACGTCGTGCACAGGTAGGGCGTGTACTTGCTGGCGGCGTTCTTGCCCATGGTCTCGGTGGCGATGTCGTCGCGCACGAACAGCACGAACGCCTCGACGAAGTTGGTGAAACCGCTGGGCACCACCGCCGCCTTGCGGCGCACCACCAGCGCCATCAGAAACAGCAGCACCCCGGCCAGCAGCATGAACACCACGGTCTTGGTCAGCGACAGATCGACTGGGATGCCGGCCACCTCGAAAGTGGGCACATGGGGCAGGTCCACGGTGGTGAACCCCAGATCGAGCTGATCGCTGTCGGTGATGTGGTGCATGATCATGTGGCCGACCGCCTTGCCCACGTCGCCGGTCGCCTCTGCCGCCAAAGCGTACATGATCTTCTGCTCCTTTGCGCCGGCTAGCCGGCCCGCCGGGCCGCTGCCGCCACGCCGCCGATCTCGATGCCCTGGAAGACCAACAAGCCGGCGAACAGTCCGCCCACGAAGCCGGCGGCGTTCAGCAAGCCGAAGCCCAGCACCAGGCCCACGAACAATCCGGCCAGCAGCAGCCGCAGCAACATGCTGCCGAAGACCGCCCGCACGAAAGCGCCCTGGCCGCTGGAGCGCATGGCCCGGCGCACCGTCCACAGGCTGCTCAAGCCCATCAGCCCGGACAGGCCGAAGCCGGTCAACGCGCCGAGCTGCCAGGTAGCCAGACCACCGGAATGCCAGGCGGGCACCAGGGCGGCCAGCACGGCGGCGCCGGCGGCCAACACCACCAGCATGCCCACCAGCGTACCGCGGCCCGGTCCTGGGTCGCAGTCAGTCCGATCCGGATTGGCCTCTCGCTCAACCACCTTGATCGTCTTTCGAGTCGTCTGCCCCATCGCGGTCCGGCTTCCGCAACACCACCTTGAAAAAGTGATAGAAGCCGGATGCGATTCCGAACAGGGAACCACCCAACAGAAACCAGGGCTCGGTTCCCAGCTTTCCGTCCAACCAATGCCCAAAGAGCGCACCAATGACGATACATCCAGCCAGGACGCCGCCCAAATTCAAATAAGGCGCCACCTGGCGCAGCGCAGAGGGCAACTTGGCCACATCGACCTCCCACGCCCCTCGGGTCATATCCCAGTCGCAGCCCAGAATCAACCTTTTTGTGTCGGGCTATCCCCTGGAGTTACTTCGACTTGTCCCCATCGGCGGTCGGCTCGGCCTCGGAATCGGAGGCGCTGCGGCCGGTCGGAGCCGCCGGTTCGCCTCCGGCCTGGGAGCCGGGTGCGGAATCGGCCTTGGGGGCCGAGCCTGGTTCGGGTTTGGCTTGGGGCTCTGGTTTCGGTTTCGGTGCGGGCCCGGATCCGGCCGCGGTTTGGGGGCCGCGGGGTGCTGTGCGGGCGGTGGCGTAGGAGAGGGGTTTGGCCGTCTCGCCCTCCTCGGTCATGCGCTCGCGCAGCGCCGAGAGTTGAACCTGGACCAGGTCGGGTCGCGGGTGATCCTTGAGCGCGGTCAGGTAGGCCTCCTCGGCCTTTTGCAAGTGCCCCAGATCCTGGTAGCAGATGCCCAGCTCGAACAGGCTGCGGGCCCGCAGCGGCACGTCGGGCCCGGAGGCCAACAGGGCCTGGTGCGCCGCGACCGCCTTGTCCAGGCGTTGCTCCAGATAGTAGGAGTTGGCGATCAGCAGCCGGGCCTCGGCGGCAAAGCGGCCTTCGGGCCACTTGTCGAGCAGCATCCGGGCCTCGGTGCGCGCCTGGTCGAAGTCGCGCACCAGGAAGTAGCTCTGGGCCACCCGATACTGGTAGGCGTCGATCCCGTCGCGTTCGGCGAACTCGTGGACCAGCCGCTCGTACTCCAGCGCCGCGGTCCGATAATCCAGCAAGCGGTCGTAATAGATGTCCGCGATCTCGCGCCGGGCATCGAAGGCGAACGGCCCCTCGGGCAGCAGCTTCAGCGCCTGGCGCAGCCGCTGGACGGCGCGCCGCGGTTGATCCAAGTAGAGGTGGCCGATGCGCCCGGCCTGGTGCAGGGCGCGGGCGCGCCAGCGGCGGGCGTCCGCCCGTTGGGAGTCGACCATGTCGCGGGCGAAGGCCAGAAAGTGGCTCTCCGCGTCCTCGTGCCGGTTTTCGAACAGCAGCTTCTGGCCCTTATCGAAACGCCGCTCGACCGGATCGGACCAGCAGCCCAGCACGAACGCCAGCGAGCAAAAAACGCTGCCCCAGCGGCCGCGTCTCACGATTCGTCCTCCTGTTCGGCCTCCTGTTCGGCCGGCGCATCCTTCGCCGAGGCCAGGGCCTCGATCTCCTCGTCCTCGCGCTCCATCAGCCGGGCCAGGCCCACCACCCGCTCGCCCGCCTTGACGTCGATCAGGCGCACGCCCTGGGTGTCGCGGCCCATCAGCGAGATGTCCTTGACCTCCATCCGGATGACCATGCCGCCGTTGGTCACCAGCATCAGATCGTCGTCGGCGCTGACCTGCATGCACCCGACCAGCGGGCCGTTGCGCTCGGTCACCCGGCAGGTCTTGACCCCCAGCCCGCCGCGGGCCGTCAGCCGGTACTCATCGAGTTCGGTGCGCTTGCCGTAGCCGCGATCGGTCACCGTCAGGATGGTGGCTCCCGGATCGACGACCTCCATGGCCACCACCGCGTCGTCCTCGCGCAGCCGCACCCCGCGCACCCCGCGAGCGGTGCGGCCCATGGAGCGCACGTTTTGCTCCCGGAAACGAACCGACATGCCCAGCCGGGTGCTGATCATCAGCTCCTGCTGGCCGTTGGTCAGCCGGGAGGAGATGATGCGGTCGTCCGCCTCGACCCCCATGGCGATGATGCCCGATGCCTTGATGTGAGCGTAGGCGTCCAGCGGGGTCTTCTTGACGAAGCCCTTGCGGGTCACCGTGACCAGAAAGTCCTCATCCTGCTTTGCGAACGAGCGCACCGGGACGATCGAGGCCACGCCCTCCTCGGCCGACAGGCTCACCAGGTTGACGATCGGTGTTCCCTTGGCCGCCGGACCGGCCTCGGGCACCTCGTGGACCTTGAGCGCATAGGCCTTGCCGCCGATGGTGATGACCAGGATCGAGCTGTGGGCCGAGGCGACGAATACGTCCTCGACGAAGTCCTCGTCGCGCGCCTTCATTCCGGTGCGGCCCTTACCGCCGCGGCGCTGGCGGCGATAGAGCGCCAGCGGGCTGCGCTTGATGTAGCCAGCGTGGGTGATGGTGACCACGTGATCGTCGTCGGCGATCAGGTCCTCGATCGACAGCTCTTCGCTGACGCCCACGATCTTGGTGCGCCGCTCGTCGGCGAAAGTGTCGCGCACCTCCTCGAGCTCGTCGACCACCACGCCCATCAGCTTCTCGACGTCCTCCAAAATGGCGGTCAGCCGCTCGATCTCGACGCGCAACGCGGCCAGCTCCTCGGCGATCTTGTCGCGCTCCAGACCGGTCAACCGCTGCAGGCGCATGTCCAGGATGGCCTGGGCCTGCTTCTCGCTCAGCGCGAACCGATCGATCAGCCGCCCGCGCGCGGTGGCCGGCTCCTTGGACGAACGGATGATCGCGATCACCTCGTCGATGTGGTCGAGCGCGATCTGCAGCCCTTCCAGGATGTGGGCCCGGGCCTTGGCTTGCTCCAGCTCGTAGACGCAGCGGCGGCGGATGACCTCGCGCCGGTGGGCCACGTAGTGCTCGAGCATCTCCTTGAGGTTGAGCAGCCGCGGCTGGCCGCCGACGATGGCCAGTATGATGGCGCCGAACGAACTCTGCAGCGGCGTGTGCTTGAACAGCTGGTTGAGCACCACCTGGGCCACCGCATCCTTGCGCAGCTCGACCACCACCCGCATGCCCTCGCGGTCGCTCTCGTCGCGCACGTCGCTGATGCCCTGGATCTTCCTGTCGCGGACCAGGTTGGCGATCCGTTCGACCAGCTTGGCCTTGTTGACCTGGTAGGGGATCTCGTCGATCACGATGGTCGAGCGACCGGTCTTGGGATGCACGTCGATGACGGCGTTGCCGCGCACCGTTATCACGCCACGGCCGGTGCGGAAGGCCTGGGCGATGCCATCGATGCCGTGGATCAGCCCACCGGTGGGGAAGTCTGGCCCCGGCATGATCTTCATCAGCTCGTCGATGGAGCATTCGGGCCGGCGGATGACCAGGATGGCCGCGTCGATCACCTCGCGCAGGTTGTGCGGCGGGATGTTGGTGGCCATGCCCACGGCGATGCCGGTCGAGCCGTTGACCAACAGGTTGGGCAACCGCGACGGCAGGACGCTGGGCTCCTCGCCTGAGCCGTCGAAGTTGGGCACGAAGTCGACTGTCTGCTTCTCGATGTCGGACAGCAACTCCTCGGCCAGCTTCTCCATCCGCGCTTCGGTGTAGCGGTAAGCGGCGGCCGGATCGCCGTCGACCGAGCCGAAATTGCCCTGACCGTCGACCAGGGTCATGCGCATGGCCCAGGGCTGGGCCATGCGCACCAGGGTGTCGTAGACCGCGGCGTCGCCGTGGGGGTGGTACTTCTTGAGCACCTCGCCGACCACGCCGGCGCATTTGGAGTACTTGCGGTTGTGCAACAATCCTTCGCTATACATGGCGAAGAGTATGCGCCGGTGCACCGGCTTGAGCCCGTCGCGCACGTCGGGCAGGGCCCGGCCGATGATTACGCTCATGGCGTAATCGAGGTAGGACGAGCGCATTTCGTCTTCGATGTTGATCTGCGGGTTCGACTTGTCGACTTCGGCTTCCATGATCTCTCGGCGTCCGTTGTTTTCGCGGTCAGCGTTCTAGGCTGATCCGCCCGATGACAGTTGGCTACCAGCGCACCGCGGCCGCGGCCCAGGTGAAGCCGGCGCCGAACGAGGTCAGCACCACCAGGTCGCCGCGTCGCAAGCGGCCCTGTTGCTCGGCCTGGCACAACGCCAGCGGAATCGAGGCCGCGGTGGTGTTGCCCACCCGCTCGATGTTGGAGTACATCCGCTCGGGTTCGACGCCCAGCGCGCGACCCACCTGCTCGGTGATGCGCTGGTTGGCCTGGTGGGGCACGATCAGGGCCACCTCGTCCAGCGTGTGACCGCAGGCGGCGAGCACCTCGCCGATGACTTCCGGCATCCGTTGGACCGCCATGGTGAACACGTGGCGGCCCTTCATCTTTGGATAGTGGCGGCCGTCGCGCAGCATCTGCTCGTCGATCCGCCGCGGGTAGAAGCGCGATCCGGGCGCCTCGATCCACAGCGACCGGGCGTAGCGGCCGTCTGCGTGCAGGCGCACCGCCAACACCCCGCGCTGCGAGTCCGGAGCGGCCGGGCCCAACACGGCCACCGCGGCCGCGTCGCCGAACAGGCAGGCCACGTCGCGGCCGCGGGTGCTCACATCCAGGCCGGTGGAGTGAACCTCGGTGCCGACCAGCAGCACCCGGTGGTAGGCGCCGGTGCGGATCCAGGCATCGGCCACGCTGAGGCCGTACAGGAACCCGGAGCACTGGTTGCGCACGTCGAGCGCCGGAATGCCGGCCAGGCCCAATCGGTGCTGCAGAAAGCAGCCGCTACCGGGAAAGGTGTGATCCGGCGACAGGGTGGCCAGCACGATGCAATCGATCTCTTCGAGCGCCACCCCGGCGCGCTCCAGCGCCTGGTGGGTGGCCTGCTCGGCCAGTTCGCTGCCGCCGCCCTCGCCGGCGACCCACCGCCGCTCGCGGATACCGGTGCGCTCGACGATCCAGGCGTCGGTGGTCTCCATCCAGGCCGTCAGATCGTCGTTGGTCACCACCCGATCCGGCAAATGGCTGCCGACGCCCATGAACACGGCGCGCGTCACCGGATCGACCTCAGCCGTCCCGTCCGCCCCGGGCCGCGCTGGTGGGGTGTTGTTCAGACATCGAGGTTGACGACCTCCAGGGCGTTGCTCTCGATGAAGTCGCGGCGCGGCTCGACCTTGTCGCCCATCAGCATCGAGAAGACATCGTCGGCCGCTACCGCGTCCTCGACCCGCACTTGCAGCAATGTGCGGCTCTCGGGGTCCATGGTGGTCTCCCAGAGCTGATCCGGGTTCATCTCACCGAGGCCCTTGTAGCGCGTGATGGTCTGGCCCTTGGCGCCCGCGTCTAGCACCCGATCGAGCACGTCGTCGATGCGGTCGAGTTCGCGCTCGGCATCCTTGGACACGATGACGAACGGCGGCGAGCCGACCGCTTCGAACGCGTCGCGCAGCCGGCGCAGCTCGGCGAAGTCGGGCCGGATCAAGAACTCGCGATCGACGATGGTGTGCATCCGCGTGCCGTTGTGGTGCGTCTCGATGGCCAGCCGGTACGCGGGATACTTCGGATCCTGATCGAGTTCCGGATACAGCGGCAGCACCTCTGGGTTGTGCTGCTCGAGAAAGGCCTCGATCCGTTCGATCTGATCGATCAGGGTCTGCTTGTCGCGCACCGAGTCGGCGTTCATGTCGGTGGCGCTGACCAGGGCGTCGATCAGGCGGGCGTCCTTCTGCTTGCCGATCCGTTCGAGCACCTGCCGGTAGCGCAGCATGCGGATACACTGTTCCTTGAGCGGCTGGCCGCCGATCGGTTCGCCGGGCGGGTCGCCGACGCGCAGCTGCAGCTTGCTCACCCCGCTGTCGAGCAGCCAGTCATCGAGGTCCACCTGGCGCTTGAGGTAGGTGACCTCCTTGCCGCGCTTGATCCGAAACAAGGGCGGCTGGGCGATGAACAGGTGGCCGCGTTCGATCAACTCCGGCATCTGGCGGTAGAAGAAGGTCAGCAGCAAGGTGCGGATGTGGCTGCCGTCGACGTCGGCATCGGTCATGATGATGACGTGGTGGTAGCGCAGCTTGTCGGGGTTGTAGTCGTCCTTGCCGATGCCGCAGCCGAGCGCGGTGATCATGGTGGCGATTTCGGCCGAGGACAGGATCTTGTCGAAGCGGGCCTTCTCCACGTTGAGGATCTTGCCGCGCAACGGCAGGATGGCCTGGAAGCGGCGGTCGCGGCCCTGCTTGGCGCTGCCGCCGGCGCTGTCGCCCTCGACCAGGTACAGTTCGGCCCGGGCCGGATCGCGCTCCTGGCAATCGGCCAGCTTGCCCGGCAGGCTGAAGCTCTCCAGCGCGCCCTTGCGCCGGACCATCTCGCGGGCGCGCCGGGCCGCCACCCGGGCGCGGGCGGCCTGGATGCCCTTGTTGCAGACCGTCTTGGCCACCGCGGGATTCTGCTCCAGGTAGGCGCCCAGTTGGTCGTTGACGATGCTCTTGACGATGCCCTCGAGTTCGGAGTTGCCCAGCTTGGTCTTGGTCTGGCCCTCGAACTGTGGATGCATCAGCTTGACCGAGACCACCGCCATGATGCCTTCGCGGATGTCCTCGCCGGTTGGGTTCTCCTTGAGGTTTTTGAGCAGGTTGTTCTTCTGGGCGTAGTAGTTGAGGCTGCGCGTCAGCGCCGAGCGAAAGCCCACCAGGTGCGATCCACCCTCGATTGTGTTGATGTTGTTGGCGAACGAGTAGATGGCCTCCTGGTAACCGTCGTTGTACTGGATGGCCGCCTCGACCACCACGTCGCCCTGCTCGCCGGCGAGGTAGATGACGTTCGGATGCAGCACGGTCTTGTTCTTGTTCAGATGCTCGACGAAGCTCTTGATGCCGCCCTCGTAATGGAAGTCCTTGGCCTTGCCCGATCGCTCGTCGCGGAACAGAATGCGCACGCCGCGGTTGAGGAAGCTCAACTCGCGCAGCCGGTGGGCGAGCACGTCGAAGCTGTAGTCGGTATCGTTGAAGATCTCGTGGTCGGCCAGAAAGGTCAACTTGGTGCCGGCCTGGTTGGTCTCGCCGACCACCTCCAAGGCGGTGACCGGCTCGCCGCGCCGGTACTCTTGGCGATAGAGCTTGCCATCGCGAAAGATCTCGAGCAGCAGGGTTTCGCTCAAGGCGTTGACCACCGACACGCCCACGCCGTGCAATCCGCCCGAGACCTTGTAGGCCTGGGATTCGAACTTGCCGCCGGCGTGCAGGGTGGTCATGACCACTTCGGCCGCGGGTTTGCCCTCGGTCTTGTGCATGTCGACCGGAATACCACGGCCGTTGTCCTCGACCGTCACCCGCTCGTCGGTGTGGAGGGTGACCTTGATCTGGTCGCAGTAGCCGGCCAGGGCCTCGTCGATGGAGTTGTCGACCACCTCGTAGACCATGTGGTGCAAGCCGAGCTTGGAAGTCGAGCCGATGTACATGGCTGGCCGCTTGCGCACCGCCTCGAGCCCGTCGAGAACCTTGATCTGGTCCGCGCCGTAGGCTTGATCGAGCAAGGTTTCGATCGGTTCTGTCCGTTCTGTCTCTTTATCGATGGTCATCCACAACTGCCCGTCTGACAGGGGAAAAACTACGTTTCCGAAACGGACCGAGCCTATCATGGCCTCCGGGCCAAGTAAAGGAAAAACAACGGCTAATCATCCGCGCAACCTTCTGAAATAATTGGAGTAATATACCAAGCTGGCGCCCCGTCGGCGCGCGCTTGACAGAACTCTGCTCGGTCTGCCACGATCGCGGGTATTCGAGATCGTCCACCTCGCGCCGCCGGGGGCCGAAATGACGATGGACATCGCCTTCACCCATGCCTCCGTGATCGGCGAGCGGGACATTCTCGACGACGCCGCGGTGCTGGTGCGCCAGGGGGTGGTGGCCTGGATCGGGCCGACCGCCCATTTGCCGGCCACCGAGGCCGAGACCATCGACCTGGGCGGTTTTTTCCTGGCGCCGGGCCTGATCGACGTCCACGTCCACGGCGCCGCCGGCCTGGACGCCAGCAGCTGCGACGTCTCCGGTCTGAAGACCATCTGCCGCACCCACGAGGCCACCGGCACCACGTCGCTGTGCCTGACCGTGCTGCCCAGCCCACCGGCCCAGATGCGCACGGCGCTGGCCAACATCCAGCAGATCGCCACCGAGGGCTCGGGCGGCGCCCGGGTGCTGGGAGCCTACCTGGAGGGTCCGTTCGTCAACCCCACCCGGGTCGACGCCGCCCAGGAGCGCTGGATCATCGAGCCCGAGCTGGCCGCTCTCAAGGCGCTGGCGGTGGCGGCCGGCGGCTGGTTGCGCATCGTCACCCTGGCGCCCGAGTTGCCCGGTACCGAAGAGCTGATCCAGTGGCTGGCCCACGAAATGGGGCTGGTGGCGGCCATCGGTCACACCAGCGCCACCTGTGAGCAGACCCAGCAGGCCATCGCCGGCGGGGTCAAGCTGGCCAGCCACCTGTTCAACGGGATGAAGCCCTTCCACCACCGCGATCCCAACGCCGCCGGTGCGGTGCTGGCAGCGGAGGCGACCTTCGCCGAGCTGATCCTGGACGGCGTTCACCTGCATCCGACCGCGGCCGCCATGGCCTATCGCTGCCTGGGACCGGACCGCCTGGTCCTGGTCACCGACGCCACCTCGATCGTCGGCGCCCGCGACGGCCGCGGCGAGGTGGGCGGCCGGCCGATCCACTACGAGGCCGGGGCGGCCCGCTTCGACGATGGCCAGATCGCCGGCAGCGCGCTGACCATGATCGACGCGGTGCGCTATGCGATCGACAAGCTCGGGCTGTCCTACGCCGAGGCCGTCCGCTGCGCCTCGCTGACGCCGGCTGAGCTGCTGGGTATCGACGATCGGTTGGGCAGCATACAGGTCGGCAAGCACGCCGATCTGCTGGTGCTCGATCGTTCCGACCTACGGGTGCTCTACTCCTACGTCGGCGGTCGGCGCATATTCCGCTCGCCCTATTGATCACGCCGGGCGGTCCGGCTCGGTCGATTCCGCCGCTGCGCGCAGCCGCTGGCGCAGGCCGTAGACCAGACCCACCAGCCCGGCCAGACCCAGCGGCAACGTCCAGGCCAGCTGGCCGGGCCGCTGCAACACCAGGCTGCCCACGGTGAACAGGCCGCCGTAGACCAACCCCACCCCGCCCAACCAGGCGGCCAGCATGCGTCGTCCGATGCCGTGCGGGGCGCTGCGTTGCGGCCAGCGGCCGGGCGGCCGCACCCGCCGGCAGAACCGGTCCAGCACCGCTTTCGGCTCGGGCCGGGTCAGCAGGGTGACCGGCAGCCAGACGGCCACCGAACCGCCGACCACCAGCACCGCCTTGAGGTACAACGGCACCTCGACATCACCACGCCAGTCCAGCAGGTGCAGCACCACGCCCAGTATCAGCGAGGTGGCCAGGGCGCTGATCTCGGACCAGGCGTTGATGCGCCACCAGAACCAGCGCAGGATCAACACCGCCCCCACCCCGGCGCCCATGGCCCAGACCAGCTCCCAGGCCCCGGTGATGCTGTCGATCAGCAAGGCCACCGCCCCGGCCACCACCGCCAGCAGCAGCATGGTCAGCTTCGACACCAACACGTAGTGGCGCTGGCTTGCCTGCGGCTTGATGAAGCGCTTGTAAAGGTCGTTGACCACGTAGGACGAGCCCCAGTTCAGATGGGTGTCGACGGTGGACATGAAAGCGGCCAGAAACACGGCCACGAACAGACCGCGCAGCCCGGAGGGCAGAATACGGGCCATGGTCTCCGGATAGGCCTCCTTGTGGCTGCCGATTTCGGCGCCCGACTCGGGCAGCAGCACCATCGACACCAGGGCCACCACCACCCAGGGCCACATGCGCAGCACATAGTGGGCCAGGGCGAACCACAGGGTGCCCATCAGGGCGTGGCGTTCGTCGCGGGCCGACATCATGCGCTGGATGATGTAGCCGCCGCCGTCGGCGTTGTGGCTCGACCACCACATCAGACCCACGAAGACCAGGAAGGTGTACCAAAACTCCGGCGGCGCGTCGGCGCCCGGCACGAAGTCCAGCAGGTGCTCGCCCGAGACCGACAATCGGTCGACCAACCGCTGCATGCCGCCGACCCGGTCCGCGGCCAGCACGGCGAAGACGACCGAGCCCACCATGGCGACGCAGAACTGCAGCATGTCGGTCAACACCACGCCCCAAAAGCCGCCCAGCAAGGAGTAGAGCACGGCCACGGTCATGCATACGACCACCGCCAGCTTCATATCGATGTCGAGAAAACAGCTCAGCACGGTCGACATGGCCGCGGTGACCCAGGCCATGACGATGAAGTTGTACAGGGTCGAGAAGTAGGCCGCCTTGAAACCGCGCAGAAAGGCCGCCGGCCGGCCGCTGTAGCGCATCTCGATCAACTCGTTGTCGGTCAGCACTCCGGCCCGGTGCCACAGCTGCGAAAAGACCACCGCCGCCAGCACGTGGCTGATGGCCAGCGTCCACCAAAACCAGTTGCGCCAGACGCCGTCCTCGCGGACGTACTCGGTGATGGCCAGCGGGGTGTCCGAGGCGAAGGTGGTCGCCACCATGGAGCTGCCCACCAGCCACCAGGGCAACGAGCGGCCCGACAAGAAGTAGTCGCCCAGGCTGCGTCCGGCCCGGCGCGAGAAAGCCACCCCTATACCGATCGACACCGCCGCGTAGCCGAGTACGATGCTCCAATCGGCGAAGGTCACGCGGCCGGCTCCCGTTCGATGCGCCCGGCGCGCACGCGCCACAGCCCGGCTGCGGCTGGTGCCAGCTCGTCGCGCAGCCCGGCGTCGGTGGTGGTCACCAGCACCTGTCCGCCCAACTCGGTCACCCGGGCGAACAACCGGCGGCGAACCCCGGCGTCGAACTCGCTGGACACGTCGTCGAGCAACAGCACCGGCTGCTCGCCGCCGGTGGCGACCACCCGCTCGACCACCGCCAGCAGCATGGCCACCGCACAGGCGCGCTGCTGTCCCTGGGAGCCGAACCGCCGCGCCGAGGCGCCGTCGAGCCGCAGTTCCAAATCGTCCAGCTGCGGTCCGACCGTGGTCGCGCCGCGGCGCCGATCGCGCTGCCAGCTGCGTTCCAGGGCCTTCTCCAGGCTTTCGGCCTCGCTCCCGGCGATCGCCTCCCAGCCGGGCCGGTAGGCCAGCTCGACCGCCAGCGCGCCGCCCGACAGGTCGGACGTGATGCGCGCCATCGGCTCGGCCAGCTCGTCGACCAGCGCGCGCCGGGCCGCGGCCACCCGACCGCCCCACTCGGCCAGCGCCCGGCCGAATGCGTCGAGCTGGGCCCGGTCGGGATCGCGCTCGTCGCCCAACAGCCGGTTGCGCGCCCGCAGCGCCGAGCCGAAGCGGCGCACCGCTTCGAGGTGGGCCGGCCGGAAAAGAAAGGCCGCCCGATCCAGAAAACGCCGTCTGATCGCCGGCGCACCTTTGATCATGGATAGATCGTCCGGGGTGAAGGCCACCGCGCTGAGCTGACCCAGAAACTCCGACACGCCGCTGACCGCTCGCTGGCCCACCCACAACCGCCGTCCACCCGGCGCCAGCAACAGCTGGAGTTGGATGGGCGTGTCATCGGAGCAGGCCCGGGCCGTCAACTCGGCCCGCTCTGCGCCCCGGCGCACCAGGTCACGGGTGCCGGCCGGTCTGAACGAGCGCAGACTGGCCAGCAGATGGATGGCTTCGAGTAGGTTGGTTTTTCCCTGGCCGTTGTCACCGACGAACACGTTGACGCCGGGCGCCAGCTCCAAGCGCTGGCGGGCGAGATTGCGAAAGTCGTCGACTCTCAGCGTCTGCAGCAGCACGACCGCAGATCAGATCCGCATCGGCATCACGACACAGGTATAGTGCTCATCCTCGGCTGGCCGCAGCACCCCGGGCGACAGGTCGTCCTCTAGCGACAGATCGACCCGTTCGGAGTCGATGGCCGACAAGGCATCGATCATGTAGCGCGAGTTGAACCCGATGGTGATTTCGCCGCTGGCGTTTTCCACTCCCAGATCCTCGGTAGCCTCGCCCAGGTCCGGGTTCGAGGTGGTCACCCGCAGCTGCTCGCCGGACAGCACCAGCTTGACCCCGGAGGCCCGGTCCGACGACAGGATGCTGATGCGCCGCAAGCTGTCGATGAACGGCTTGCGCTCGACGCTCAGGTTCGTATTTTGTTTATCGGGGACCACGTGGCGGTACTCGGGGAACTGCCCGTCGAGCAGGCGCATGATAACGGTGACGTCCTGCATCTTGAACACCAGGTTGTTGCCGTCCAGTCCCATCTGGCAATCGGTCTGCTCGGACTCGATCAGGCGCTTGATCTCGAGCAGGCCCTTCTTGGGTATGATCACCCCCTGGTCGAACTTGACCGCTTCGGGCTCGGGGCTCAGCTTTGCATCGATCATCGACAGCCGGTGGCCGTCGGTGGCCACCATCCGAAAGACGCCGTCCTCGAGCGCCTCGAGGTAGGCGCCGTTGAGGTTGTAGCGGGTCTCGTCGTTGGACACTGCGTAGCTGGTCTTGTCGATCATCTGCTTGAGCATGTCGGCGTCGACCGGGAACAGGGCGGCGTTCGATACGTCCGGCAGCGCCTGGAAGTCTTCGGGCGCCATGCCGAGCATCTTGTACTCGATCTGGCGGCCCCCGGCGTCGGCCTGCACCTGGGCCCAGTTGTTGGGCAGCTTCTTCAGGGTCACCCGTTCGGCCGGCAGCGAGCGCACGATGTCGTAGAGGTGGCGCGCGCTGATGGTGATGGCGCCGCTGGTGACCACCTCGGCCGGGTGCTTGCCGTGGACGCCGACTTCCAGGTCGGTGGCCGTGATGAAGACCTGACCGTCGGCCGCTGCTTCGCACAGCACGTTGGACAGGATCGGCATGGCGGTTTTCTTCTCGACGATCCCTTGCGCTCGATACAAGCCCTTGGTCAGCTCATCGGTTTGGATGGAGAATTCCATGGCCTCTCCTCGATCCCAGCGCCGGCTCTTCCACCGAGCGCGATCGCGGTTTCTGGGGGTAGATTCTTAAGAAACAGAAAACCATAGAAGTCATAGTAGGCCCTGGTGAATGCGGGGTTTGTCGGCCAAGGCAATCTAGCAAAAGGATTTTCCAAACACAAGCCTCTGTGGAAAAACTGTGTGTCGGTTGGGGCCGGATCCGGCCAGCGGCTTATCCACCGCTCGTCCACTGCGCTACCCCCAGCCATTCCACAGCCTTTCTCACAGGCCGAGCTGGCGGCGCACCGCCTCGATGGCCTCGCGCACCGAAGGATCGGTCCGGCTCAGCTTGTCGACCTGCTGCACGGCACTGATCACGGTCGAGTGGTCCTTGTTGAAGCGGGCGCCGATCTCGGGGAAGGTGGCGTTGGTCAGGTACTTGCGGCACAGGTACATGGCGATCTGGCGCGGACGCGAGATCGAGCGTTGGCGCCTTTTGCCCTTCAGGTCGGCCAAACGCAGGTTGAAAAAAGAGCAGACCGCTTTCTGGACATCGTCGATGCGCAGCGCGTGGCCACCGCCGATGATGTCCTTGAGCTCCTCCTTGGCGAACTCGAGCGTAATGGGCTTGCCCAGCATCGACGACAGTGCCCCGAGGCGCTTGAGCGAGCCCTCGATCTCGCGCACCGAGGACTTGACCGAGGAGGCCACGAACAGAGCCACGTCGTCCGGGATATCGAGCCCCTCGCCGTCGGCCTTCTTCTGCAGGATGGCGATGCGGGTCTCGATCTCGGGCGGCTGGATGTCGGCGATAAGGCCCCACTGAAAGCGGGTGCGCAACCGATCCTCGAGTTCGGTGATCTCCTGCGGATTGCGGTCCGAAGTGATCACGATCTGGCGGTAGGACTCGAACAGGCTGTTGAAGGTGTGGAAAAACTCCTCTTGGGTGCGCGACTTGCCGGAGATGAACTGGATGTCGTCGATCAACAGCAGATCGCAGTTGGAGCGGTACTTGTCGCGAAAGCTGTCGGTGTGGCCGCTGCGGATGGAGTGGATCAGCTCGTTGACGAAGGTCTCGGTCGAGATGTAGATGATGCGGCAGTCGGGCTGATCCTCGAGTATCCGATGGCCGATGGCATTGAGCAGGTGGGTCTTGCCGAGCCCGGCCCCGCCGTAAATGAACAGCGGGTTGTAGGCGCTGGCCGGGTTCTCGGCCACGTTCATCGAGGCCGCGTGCGCCAGCTGGTTCGAGGAGCCGACCACGAACTGTTCGAAGGTGTAGCGCGGGTTGAGACCCTGATCGCGGGCCGCCTCTGAGGGCGATCGCCGCTCGGACGAAGGACCGGCCGCGTCCGGCTGCTCCACAGCATCGTGCATGGCCTTGAGCTCGGCGGCTCGCTCGGGCATGTCGATCACCCGCAGCACCACCCGCATCTCGCGGCTGGCCTGGGTGGACAGCTCATCCTGAATGATGTCCTTGAAGCCGTGGTCCTTGATCCAGTCGCGGGTGAAGCGATCGGGCACGCCCAGGTAGACGGTGTCGTCCTCGCACTCCAGGAACTTCAGCGGTTGGAACCAGGTGCTGAAATTCTTCTGACTGACCCGGGACTCGATGGCCCCCAGAACATCGGCCCAAATTCGCTCCATCCTCAGGACCGTCCTTCGGCAAGACCGACGCCGGTGCGATCGCCCGGCGATCACGCCACCAGCCGGGTTCGACAGGTTTGAAAAAACGGCGAAATCCGTTCGGCAGGGCCGTTTTATTCACAATTGTGGAAAAAAAGCTTAATCCAAACAAATCAAACAGATACATAAGTTTTACCACAGGCAGAGGACAGCTGTTCTCCACCTCCTGCACACCACTGCCCACCCGTAGAAACGCTGTAGCGGAGCATCGGTCTAGCAAAGACGCCGAACCGATGCAAGCAAAAAAAAGAGCGTCCCTGATCGGGAGCGCGGAAAAACCTTTTCGAACTTGACAGTCAGCGCGCACTGTGGTTCAAATTCCGGGCTTCGCATGCGACGCCCGCCGCCGATTGACAGCGGCCGCGTCGTGGAAAGGGGTGATCGGTCGTGAAACGGACCTATCAGCCGAGCCGCCGCCGGCGCAAGCGGCAGCATGGCTTTCTGGCGCGGATGGGAACCAAGGGTGGTCGTAGGGTCCTCCAACGGCGCCGCCGGAAACGTCGGGCCAGGCTCGCGGTCAAGCTCTCGTCCAACAAGTGAGCGCCGCGCGCGAACTGCGGACGAAGGCGAGTCGTATCCGAAGTGCTCCCGCCTGCTCAAGCGCGGTGAGTACCTGCGCGTCCAGCGGGGCGGCCGCAAGCTGCATACCCGAAGCCTGCTCATCCTGTTCAAGCCCAGTCGCGTCGGGCGGACCCGCTTGGGAATCGCGGTCAGCAAGAAGTATGGCAACAGCGTGCAGCGCAATCGGATCAAGCGGCTGGTGCGCGAGGTCTTCCGGCGCAACCGGTCGCTGCTGCCGCGCGGGGTCGATCTGGTGGTGGTCCCCAAGCGCACCCGCAACCGTCCGGGCTACCGGGAGCTGGTCGCCGAGTTGGGCTCTTGCATGAGAAAGACGCGCCGATGAGCTGGTCGAGCTGGCCCCTGATCGCGCTGCTGCGTCTCTACCAGCTGCTGGTCTCGCCGTGGTTGGGCAATCGCTGCCGTTTCCATCCGTCTTGCTCGCAGTACACCATCGAGGCGCTGCAACGCCACGGCCTGCTGCGGGGCAGTTGGCTGGGGCTGCGGCGGCTGCTGCGCTGCCATCCCTGGAATCCGGGCGGCTTCGACCCCGTCCCTTGACACCGCGCGGTGTTGCGGGCCGCGACCCGAAGACAGGTGAGGTCATGGAAAAGAAGACCATCATAGCCATCGTGCTGTGCATCGCCGTCTGGCTCATCTGGTCGATGTTCTTCATGGAGACCCCCGAGCCGACCGCGGCACCGGACGGCGGGCTGCCCGACGGGGCGACCGCAGCCGGGCAGGGCGAGCCGGCCGGGCCGGCCGGGCCGGCCGGGCCGGACCGACCGGACGGCGCCGAGCAGGCTGCGCCCGCGCCGGATAGCGACAGCGCGCCTGCGGCGGAGTTGGGCCCGGAGCAGCTGGCCGAGATCGAGGGTGAGCGGTTCAAGGCCGTGTTCAGCAGCCACGGTGCAGCGCTCAAGCGCATGGAGCTGTTCAACTACGAGGAGCGCGATGAGAACCGACCGGGCGCGGACCTGGGGCCCGAGAACCTGGTCTCGACCGAGCAGGAGGGCCGGCTGCCGCTGTCGATCCGGTTCAGGAAAGAAAATAGCTCATTTAAATTAGGCACCTATCAGGATTGGCGGATCGTATCCCAGAGCGCCGAAGAGGTGGTCTTCCTCCTCGAGGATCCGACCGACGCCAACACGCCGGTGATCACCAAGCGCTTTCGCATCTCGCCCGAGCAGTACCAGATCGACCTCGAGGTCGAGCTCGAGAACCGCTCCGAATCGAGCATCGAGGAGCAGATCATCCTCGACCTGTTCGCCAACTACGCCCCACCGGCGCAGACCGGCTGCTTCGGGGCACCGAGCGCGCCGCGCACACCCATGTGCATGAAGGGTGAGCAGACCATCCCCTCGTCTTCCGGCTGCACCTCGGTGGCCAAGCTCAACGCGGGCGAGGCCCGCACCGAAGAGCCCAACATCAACTGGACCGGCATCAACGAGCAGTACTTCCTGATGGCGGCGGTGCCGCTGGAGGTCGATCGGGCGGTCTGCCGCATCTCCGCCCGGCACGACAATTTGTTGATCGCCAGCTTGATGTACCCGGAGACCGACATTCCCCCGGGCACCAGCGCCAGCCATCGCTTCCGGATCTATGCCGGACCGAAGAAGATGAGCCTGCTGGAGCAGATCCGCGGCGGGGTGGGCAAGCCCGAGAAGCCGGCCCGGCTGACCGGCTCGGTGGACTACGGCTGGTTCGCCTTCCTGTGTCATCCGATGCTGTGGCTGCTGAAGAACTTCTATTCGTTTCTCGGCAACTACGGGCTGGCCATCATCATGCTGACCATCGTCATCAAGGTGTTGCTGCTGCCGCTGACCCACAAGAGCATGAAGTCGATGGGCGAAATGGCCAAGCTGAAGCCCTTGATGGAGGAGTTGAAGAAGAAGCACGGCGACGACAAGCAGAAGCTCAACCAGGAGATGATGAATCTCTACAAGACCCACAAGATCAACCCCATGGGCGGCTGCTTTCCGATGTTGCTGCAGATGCCGATCTGGATCGCGCTCTACCGCATGCTGTACTCTTCGGTCGAGCTGTACCAGGCGCCGTTCATAGCGGGCTGGCTGGGCGATTTGTCCTACCGCGATCCGTACTACATCCTGCCCATCGTGCTAGGCGGCACCATGTTTCTGCAGCAGTGGCTGTCGCCCACCAGCGCCGACAGCCAGCAGGCCAAGATGATGCTGTACATCATGCCGGCCTTCTTCACTTTCATCATGCTCTACCTGCCCTCCGGGCTGGTGCTCTATATCTTCGTCAACTCGCTGCTGTCGATCGCTCATCAGCTGATCTACAACAAGATGCGCGACCGCAAGCAGGCGGCGCTCGAAGGGGCCGGCGGGACCTGACGCCGGCCAGAAGCGGCCCGCAACGCCAGGGGAACGAACATGCGCAAGGAATTCTTTGGGATCGACCTGCCGGAGGTTTTGCAAAAGGCCTCCAAGCGACTGGGCATACCGGTCGCCGACCTCGACTACCAGCAATTGCCGCAGCGCTTCGGACAGCCGCTGCAACCGGAGAAGGTGGGCATCCTGGTCGACTACAACACGGAGCAGGCCCGGCCCAAGCCCACCTCGCACGAATGGAACGAGGAGGTGGAGCGGCTGCGCGATCAGCCCCAGCGCTTCGCGGCCCTGGTGCTGGAGCGCTTGCTGGAGGGGCTGGCCTACCCGGCTGCGGTCGAGGTGACCGAGAAGGGCGAACAGGTGCTGTTGACCGCGGCTTTCGAAGACGCGGTGCCGGACACCCGGCGCGGCGACATGCGCGAGCTGCGCGGCGCCTTGCAGTACCTGATCAACCGGGTGGTGGCCAGCCGGGGCGAGGATCAGCGGCGCTTCATCGTCGACTTCACCGGCGACATCGAGGATCGCACCGCCAAGATGAAGCTGCTCGGCGAGGAGTTGGCCGCCAAGGCGGGTCGGCTCGATAAGCCGCTGCAGGTGGGGCTGATGGACTCGCAGGATCGGCGTTTGCTCCACCTGGCGCTGGTCGATCGGAGCGATGTGAGCACGTACAGCCATGGCGGCGGCGCCTACCGGGTGCTTTGCGTAGAGCCCGAGAAGAAGGACTGAACGCGGGCCGCGTCCAGGCCTGCCACCGCGGGTATCGAGCGGAATGACCACCAGCCGCAAAAAGAGCAAGCAGGAGCGCCTCCACGCGGCTGCGGTGGTCAAGCTGAAGTACGAGCTGACCACCGGCCGGCTGGACTCGGGCTTCGATTTCGTCTTCAAGGGCGTGCTCGAGGACCTGGGCCTGACCGAGCCCGAGGTCGACGCCTACATCGCGCAGAACCGCGAAGCGCTCACCGAGCAGTGCATGCAGGGATCCTGACCGATGAGCCGGCGGCGGCCGGCAGCGGCCGCTTCCCCGGGCAGGAGCATTCGGTTGGTTTCACGTGGAACGGTCTTCGATATGGTGGTGGTTGGAGCCGGCCATGCCGGTTGCGAGGCCGCGCTGGCCGGTGCCCGGCTGGGCCTGGCGGTCGGGCTGATCACCCTGGATCCGGATCGGGTGGCCGAGATGTCTTGCAATCCGGCCATCGGCGGGCTGGGCAAGAGCCAGATCGTCCGCGAACTCGATGCGCTCGGCGGAGAGATGGGCCGGGCAGCGGATGCGACCGCCATCCACTTTCGGCGCCTCAACGCCAGCCGCGGGCCAGCGGTGCGGGCCCGCCGGGTCCAGTGCGACATGGGCGGCTATAGCCGCTGGCTGAGCGCCAGCCTGGATGCCTGTGCCGGTCTGGAGCTGATCGCCGGCTGCGTCGAGGACCTGGAACTGGATGCAGCCGGGCGTCTGGCCGCGGTGGTGCTGGCCGACGGGCGGCGCCTCGGCTGTCGGGTGGCCGTGCTGACCACGGGCACCTTCCTGGGCGGGTTGATGCACACCGGCCTGGAGTCGACCGCTGGCGGCCGGGTCGGTGACCGGGCGCCGCAGCGGCTGACCGCCAGCCTGATCCAGCGCGGCATTCGCGTCGGCCGCTTGAAGACGGGCACGCCGCCGCGGCTCGAAGCGGCCAGTATCGATTTCAGCCGGCTCGAGGCCCAGCCGTCCGAGGCGCCCTTCCTGCCCTTCTCCCACGAGGCCGCGGCCAGGCCGGCCGGGCTGGCGCCGGCGGTGGTCTGCCACCTCACCCGCACCAACCCCCAGACCCACCAGGCCATCCGGTCCGGACTGGATCGATCGCCCCTGTTCGGCGGCGTCATCCAGGGCAGAGGCCCGCGCTATTGCCCCTCGATCGAGGACAAGGTGGTGCGCTTCGCCGATCGCCGGGCCCACCAGGTCATTCTGGAGCCGACCGCTGCCGGGCAGGAGGTGATCTACCCCAACGGCATCTCCACCTCGCTGCCGCTGGAGACCCAGCGGCGGATGGTGGCCACCATCGCCGGGCTGGAGCGGGCCGAGATCGTACAGCCCGGCTACGCGGTGGAGTACGACTATGTCGATCCCACCCAACTGGGCCACGACCTGCAACTACGCGCGGTCCCCGGACTCTACCTGGCCGGCCAGATCAACGGCACCAGCGGCTACGAGGAGGCCGCCGGCCAGGGGCTGCTGGCCGGCATCAACGCGGCCCGCGCCCTGCGCGGCCAGGAACCGCTGGTGTTGGAACGCAGCCAGGCCTACATCGGGGTGATGATCGACGATCTGGTCAGCCGCGGCGCCAGCGAGCCCTACCGGATGTTTTCCTCGCGGGCCGAGTTCCGCTTGCTGCTGCGCGAGGACAACGCCTGGGATCGGCTGGGCCGGGCCGCCGAGCAGGTGGGGCTGGTGCCGGCGGCGGCCCGGCAGCAGCGGCGCCGACGGCTCGAGCTGACCGATGCCCTGTGCGTCGAGCTGGCCGGTACGCGGGCGGCGGCCGGGCCCCACGGCCAGCGGCCCAGCCTGGAGAAGCTGCTGCGCCGGCCCGAGGTGGGCATCGGTGGGCTGGTGTCCCGGCTGGGACGCGAATACCCGGCCGAGGTGCTGGAGCGGGCCGAGGTGCGGGTCAAGTATGCCGGCTACATCGAGCGCCAGCAGCGCGAGGCCGAACGGCTGCGGCTCCAACAGCAGCGGCGCATACCGGCCGAGTTCGATTATCAAGCCCTGGCCGGCCTGTCCAGCGAGCTGCGCGAGAAGCTCGACCGAGAGCGGCCGCGCAACCTGGGTGCCGCCGCCCGGGTCGACGGCATGACCCCGGCGGCGCTGATGGTCATCAGCGTGGCCCTGGGCCGCGGCCCGGGGACTGTTCCACGTGGAACAGGGCCGGCCGGCTGAGCTGAACGGCCGCGATCGAGATGCGCTGGTGACGGACTTCACCGAATACCTGCAGCAGGGCGGCCAGGCCATGGGGCTGGACCTCCAGCCGGCCGCGCTGGAGCGCCTGGCGGCCCACCAGCGGTTGCTGCTGCGCTGGGCCGACAAGGTCAACCTGACCACGGTGCGCGACGCCCGGGCCATGGCCGAGCGGCTCTACCTGGACTCGGCCGTGCTGCTCCCGGCGCTGGGGATGGCCGCCCGGGTCCACGACGTGGGTTCCGGCGCCGGCTTTCCCGGGTTGGTGCTCAAGGCCCTGCGGCCCGAGCTGGTGCTGACCCTGACCGAGGCGCGGCGCAAACGAGTCAGCTTTCTGCGCCAGGCGGCCCGGGCCATGGGGCTAGTTAGCGGGCTGGAGGTTCGCTGGCAGCGGCTGGGCTGGACGACCGATGGGCGGCGGCCGCAGCCCGCCGACCGGGCCGAGCCGGTCTGGGACGAGGTGGTGTCGCGGGCGACGCTGCCGCCGCCGCTGTGGGTCGAGCAGGGCAGCCGCCTGGTAGCGCCCGGCGGCCGGTTGTGGATCATGGCCGGCCAGCCCCACGGCAGCGGCGACGACCGGGCCGACTGGCGGGCGGCCGGGCTGCCGGCCGGCTTCAGCCTGGAGCGCGAGCAGCGCTATCGGCTGCCCTTTTGCGGGCTGGAGCGCTGGCTGGTGGCCCTGCGCCGCGCAGCGGGGTAGGCCAATTTGTAAGTGTCGGGAAGTCTGTCCCAGACCCCTTCGAAAAAGCGTGGTTTTTCGAGGCTCACCCCCAATGTCGGCGTGCTGATGCGCGCCGCGCGAGCGAGCCGTCGTTCGCTCGCGGCAATGTTTCCAGCCACTTGGCGATGGTTGCCGTGAACGCTTACGCCAATTTTTACGCTGGACCGCTTCTCGGCGCTGTGGTAATAAACGGGTCCCGTCGTCGCTGGATGAACAACCGTCGCGCAGCCGGACTACCGCTGCGCGGCAGCGGAACGCGCTCATGGGACGCATCATCGCCATCGCCAATCAGAAAGGCGGGGTCGGCAAGACCACCACCGCGGTCAATCTGGCCGCGGCCCTGAGCCTGGCCGAACGGCCCGTGCTGCTGGTCGATTGCGATCCGCAGGCCAACGCCACCACCGGGCTGGGCCATGGCGCCGATCCGGATCGGCGCAGCCTCTATCACCTGCTGCTGGGCGAAGTGGAGCTCGGGGCGGTGATGCTGGACACCGAACTCGAGCATCTCAAGCTGCTGCCCGCGGACTCGGATCTGATCGGCGCCGAGGTCGAGCTGGTCGAGGCTCCGGAGCGGGAATCGCGGCTGCGCCGGGCGCTCGAACCGGCGCGCTCCGAGCACGAGTTCATCCTGATCGACTGCCCGCCCTCGCTGGGCCTGCTGACGGTCAACGCGCTGGCCTGTGCCGATGGGGTGATCGTGCCGCTGCAGTGCGAGTACTACGCGCTCGAGGGCTTGTCCAACCTGCTGCGCACCATCGACATGATCCGGGCCGGCATCAACCCGCGGCTGGCGATCGACGGCATCCTGCTGACCATGTTCGACACCCGCAACGCCATCGCCCATTCGGTGGCCGAGGAGGCGCGGTCCTACTTCGACGGCCAGGTCTTTCGCACCGCCATCCCGCGCAACGTGCGGCTGTCCGAGGCCCCGTCCTTTGGCAAGCCGGTGCTGCTGTACGACATTCGCTCCCGGGGCGCGGAGAGCTACACGGCCCTGGCGCGGGAGATCTTGTCTGGACTCAAGTAACCGTTAATCCGGAGTTCCCCGCCGGAAGGGGGGGACAATAAAATCGACGAGTTGGAGAGCCCCGGTAAATTCAGGTTAATAAAGGCTTTATTATGTCTTCAGCCAAACGCAAGGCCCTGGGCCGGGGGCTCGAGGCCCTCATCCCGGCCAGCGCCGAGAGCCGGGCGGACGATCCCGATCGCCAGGATTTGTTCCAGTGTCCGATCGACCAGCTGGTGCCCAACGAGGAGCAGCCGCGGCAGAGCTTCGACGAGGCCAGGCTGCGCGAGCTGACCGAGAGCGTTCGCGCCAAGGGGGTCATCCAACCGCTGGTGGTGCGGGCGCTGGACGACGGCCGGTTCCAGATCGTGGCCGGTGAGCGCCGCTGGCGGGCCTCGCGGCTGGCCGGCCTGGAGCGGGTGCCGGTGGTGGTCCAGGACATCAGCGGCACCGAGGCGCTGGAGCTGGCCCTGATCGAGAACATCCAGCGCGAGGACCTGAACCCGCTAGAGGAGGCCGAGGCCTACCGGCAGCTGATCGAGGATCACGGTCTGACCCAGGAGAGCCTGGCCACCCGGGTGGGCCGCCAGCGCTCGACCGTGGCCAATGCCCTACGCCTGCTCAAGCTGCCCGAGGACGTGCAGAACCACCTGCTGACCGGGGAGCTGTCGATGGGCCACGCCCGCGCCATCCTGGGCATCGACAGCGCCAGCGGCCGCAAGGCCGTGGCGCGCAAGGTGGTGCGCGAAGGCCTGAGCGTGCGCGCCTGCGAGCAGCTGGTGCGCAATCAGGCCAAGCGCTCCAGCCGATCGCGACCGGCCGCCGCCAAGTCCCGCCCGCTCGGGCCGGCGCAGCGCAAGCTGGTCGAGGACCTGCAGCGTCGCTTCGGCACCAAGGTCGAGT
This sequence comes from uncultured Myxococcales bacterium, assembly GCA_964454005.1. Classification (GTDB taxonomy): domain Bacteria; phylum Myxococcota; class B64-G9; order B64-G9; family B64-G9; genus CAYVQE01. Next base: position 97,635 of record CAYVQE010000002.1, on the reverse strand, counting down.
TGCAGCCCAAGCGCCGGGGTGGCAAGCTGATCATCCACTACTACTCGAACGAGGAGTTCGATCGCGTGCTCGACGTGCTCGAGCGGCGGTGACGGCAGGTGGTCCGGTGGCACTTTTTCGCAAGGACAGGATCCAGACCGATGTCGCGGACGAGGCTTCTGGAACGGACTGGCAGCAGCCGGCGCCGGTGCGTTCCCAGCCCGCAGCCAAAAAGGAGAGGCCGGTGACCCTGAAGACCGACGAAATCACCACCATCCTGGGCAAGGGATCGGAGTTCGAAGGCAAGCTGCAGTTCGAAGGGACGCTGCGCATCGAAGGCGTGTTCTCGGGCGAGATCGCGTCTGACTCGGTGCTGGTGGTGGGTGAGGGCGCCCGGGTCGACGCCGAGATCGACATCGGCACCATCATCATCAACGGCGAGGTCCAGGGCAACGTCCGCGCCAAGCAGGGCGTGGAGCTGCGCGGCAAGGGCCGGCTGAAGGGCAACCTCGAGACCCCGTCGCTGTACATCGAGAAGGGCGTGTTGTTCGATGGCGGCTGCAAGATGGACGACCGATCCGGCACCGGCGGGGCCGGGGGCGGGGTCTTCAACAAGTCCGGCCAGGCCGGCCAGACCGAGGCGAGCGGCGAGCCGGTCGCCAAGAGCGACAAGAACGAAAAGACCGACAAGACCGACAAGGCCAAGAAGTGAACTCCGAGCGCCTCTCAGAAGCCCTCGCCGATCCGCAACGCCTGCGCCAGCTGCTCGATCGGGTCTCGGACCGGCTGGGCGAACGGTTATCGCAGTCGCTGAGCAGCCGCCTGCAGCGCAGCGGGCTGCCCGAGCGGATCGCCGCCTTCGATGCGCGCGACAGCGGCCCATCCGCGCCGTCGGAGCCGGAGCAACAGCGCGCCGCCGGCTCCGGGCAACCGGCGGAGGCCAAGTCCTGCAACCAGCCGGACTGCGACATGCCGGCCCGGGCCCGCGGACTGTGCTCCAAGCACTACCAGCGCCTGCGTTACGCCCAGAAGCGGGCCGAAGACCGCGGCGAACCGATCCCCGCAGATCTCGAGCAGGCCCGCACCCAGCAGGCGCGCAAGTCCAACCGCCGCACCGCCAAGCGCGGCGGCGGCGTGTGCAGCGTGGACGGGTGCGAGCGGACCAACTACGCCAAGGGCATGTGCGGCAAGCACTTCATGGAATGGGTGCGGTCGCAGAAGAACGGCGATTGAGCGGGAGGACCGGTATGCGCAAATCCATCCAGGTGGCCTGTTTCTGCTGCGCAGCGTTCGCTGCCTCGCTGCTCGGCTGCGCGCACGACGGGGACAAGCGAGCGGACTCGGCGGCCGCGCCGGCCGCCGACGAGGAGGAGATCGTGATCGATCCCGCGCACCCGATAGCCGTGCTCGAGCGCAAGCTCGCCCGCTACGCCCCGGTGCGCATCGGCTACGATGCCCGGCGGCTCGACCCCGATCAGCGCCGGGCGGTCGAGGCGCTGGTGGCGGCCTCGCGCATCATCGACGACCTGTTCTGGCGCCAGGCCTCGCCGCACGGACCGGTCCTGCGCGAACGGCTGGCCGAGCCGCGCGATGCGGCCGAACGGCTGCTGGCGGACCACCTGCGGATCAACTACGGCGCCTACGACCGGCTGGACGACTTCGCGCCCTTCATGCGGGCCACCGCCCCGGACGGCCGCGATCTGGTGCCGCCCAAGCCGCTGGGGGCCAACTTCTACCCGGTCGACATGAGCAAGCAGCAGTGGCGGGAGCACCTGGCGGACCACCCGCAAGACCGCCGGGCCTTCGAGTCCAACTTCACCGTCATCCGCCGCCGCGCTGGCGGGCTCGAGGCCACCCCCTACTCCGAGCACTACGCCGAACCGCTGGCCGAGGCGGCCGGGCTGCTGGAGCGGGCCGCCGCGCTGGTGGGCAACGACAGCCTGGCGCGGTATCTGCGCACCCGGGCGGCCGCTTTTCGCTCCAACGACTACTACGAGAGCGACATGGCCTGGATGGACGTGTCCGATTCCCTGCTCGAGGTGACCATCGGACCCTACGAGGTCTACGAGGACCGGCTGTTCAACTACAAGGCGGCCTTCGAGAGCTTCATCACCATCCGCGATGCCGCGGAGAGCCAGAAGCTGGCCCGGGTGGCCGAGCACCTGGTGGCCATGGAGCGCAACCTGCCCATCCCGGACGAGCACAAGAACTTCGACCGCGGGCTGAGCTCGCCGATCCTGGTGGTGGATCTGATCTACTCGGCCGGCGATACCCGGGCCGGGGTGCAGACGCTGGCGTTCAACCTGCCCAACGACGAGCGGGTGCGCGAGGCCAAGGGCTCGAAGAAGGTCATGCTCAAGAACATCAGCCACGCCAAGTTCGACCGCATCCTGAAGCCCATCGCCGAGCGGGTGTTGCTGGCCGAGCAGCGACCGCTGCTGTCCTTCGACGCCTACTTCAACCACACCCTGATGCACGAGGTCTCCCACGGCCTCGGCCCGGGCTTCATCGAGCGCGACGGCGAGCGCACCACGGTCAACCGGCTGCTCGAGGAGCACTACTCGGCCATCGAGGAGGCCAAGGCCGACGTGTTGGGCATGTACAACACGCTCTACCTGGTCGATCAGGGCGTGCTGGACGAGGAGCTGGCCGAGAGCGGGCTGGTCACCTTCCTGGCCGGCGTCTTCCGCTCGGTGCGCTTCGGCGTCCACGAGTCCCACGGCCGGGCCAACGCCATCGTCTTCAACGTCCTGCTCGAGCGCGGCGCATACCGCTATCACCCTGATGAAAAACGATTTTCAGTCGATCTCGGCAAAGCGCCGCAGGTGGTGCGCGATCTGGCCCACGAGGTGCTGATGATCGAGGCCGAGGGCGACTACGAAGCCGCCGGCGAGCTGATCGAGCGCCACGGCCAGCTGGGCCCGGAGATGAAATCGCGGCTCGCGGCGCTGGCCGACATCCCGGTCGACATCGTGCCGCGCTTCGCGGTCGACGAGCAGGGCTGAACAGCGCGTCACCAGTCCTCGCAGACCGGATCGGCCGCATCGTACTGCAAGTCGTTGCAATCCCTGGGCTCGAGGCGATACTTGCCGTCGGCGAAGTCCAGGATGCCGGTGATGCTGGTGAAGGTGAAACCCACGCCGGCGGATACCCGATCGTCGTCATCGTAGTGGGTGCAGCCGACCAGCTCCTCCAGCGTCTGCTCTGCCGGGCAGGCGAAGCCATGGCGAAAGTCCCAGCCCACGATCAGCTGGTTGCCGTGGCCTTCGGGATCCGAGGTGGCTTCGACCACGAAGTCGCCGTAATCGCCGCCGGCGAGTACGCTGGTGTCGGCGAGTTGCAGATCGTCGACCCGGATCAACACGCCCTCGTAGCTCTCGATCCCGTGTTCGGTCTGGTATAGATCGTCGAGGTGTGCAAAAACCACCGGGTCGATAGAATTCGCTGGATTCGGATCCGCGAGGCTGATGTCGCCTAGCCCGAAGGCGGCCGTGATCTGGGATTTGCCGAAAGACTCGGTATAGACGCCACTGATTTCGACCAGATCCCAGCGCTGCAGTGGATCCACTGGCTGATCGGTCAACACCATGACACCGCTGTAAGCGCGTTGATCATCGGCCGAGGGCTCCTGTACGTAGACCCCGTGTATTTCTTCGCTGAATGCGACGATGCCGGTCACTGTCAGGCCCAGCGAGCTGAGCTGGCAGCGCTGGAAGGTCCGATCCGGGCGGCCGCGGTCCTGGATCCGTTGTACTGGCAGGTCGGTGACCCCCGCCGGACAGGAGCAGTGCGCGCTGCCGTCGCCGATGTCGGCACAGCCGCGCGGTTCGAGCACGTAGCCACCGCCCGCCTTGCGCCGCCAGATCCCGGTCAGGCTGTCGAAGGCGGTGACATCGTACTGGTACTCGCGACGAAACAGCGAGCCGATTTCGAAGTCGCAGCCGCCCCAGCTGACCGTGTAGCCCGCCTGGCAGTCGGCCTCCTGCGGCAGTTCGAGCACTTCACTGTCTCCGTCCAAGCGCACCACCGCGGCGACCCAATCCTCCGGGCTGCCGGCCAGATCAGAGGCCGTTGGACTTGGCTGGTGGGGTTCGGGCAGTGGTTCGTGGTAGTCGGTGCCCCCAACGGTCTCGGCCCATATGGTCTCGATCCAGTAGCCGGCGTCAACGTCGTGGCGCAAGAAGCCGCGGATGTTGATCGTCCAGCCGGGCAGGTAGTTGTTGGCCGTACTCTGGTCGCGGACCCGGATGCCGCTACCGTCTGGCTCATGCACCCAGAAGGTATCCGGCCAGATCGAATATTCGTCGATCGCTGCCATTGGGCTGGTCACCGACAGGTCGCTCAGCCGCACCTGGGTATCGATGCGGCCTGGATCGCGCAACTCCTCGATCGCGACCGGGTCGCAGGCGTCGCCGATGCCGTCCTCGTCGTGATCGCCTTGGTGCGCGTTGTAGTCCTCCGGGCAGTTGTCGCAGGCGTCGCCCGCGCCGTCGCCGTCGCCGTCGGCCTGGCCGCCGTTGCTGTCGAAGGGGCAGTTGTCCGCGCCGTTGTCCACGCCGTCTAAGTCCGTATCCCCGTCGCTGGCCACACAGCTGTCGGTATTGGGATCGCACAGGCCGCTCTGGCAATCGGTGTCTTGCGCGCAGCCCTGGCCGTCGGCGCAGGGCGCACAGGAGCCGCCGCAGTCGAGGTCGGTCTCGTCTTCGTCCATCGTCCCGTTGTTGCAATGGGCATCCGAGACGCAGACCCCTCCAACGCAGTTGTTGCTCAGGCAGTCGGAGCCGACCGCGCATAGGAGCCCGTCGGCGCAGGGCGCACAGGAGCCGCCGCAGTCGACGTCGGTCTCGTCCCGATCTCTTTCCGTGTTGCTGCAGTGATCGGCATCGGCGCAGCTGCCCTGATAGCAGTCTTGGCTTTGGCAATCCCCGTCGCTTTCACAGGCGGCGCCGTCGGCGCAGGCATCGCAGTCCGCACCGCCGCAGTCGAGGTCGGTCTCGTCGCCGTTCTGCTCGCCGTCATCGCAGCGCGGGCCGCCGCCCGCGGCGCAGCTGCCGTCCCGGCAGTCGCCGCTCTGGCAGTCGGTGTTGTTTTCGCAGCTCTGTCCGTCGGCGCAGGGCGTGCAGGAGCCGCCGCAGTCGAGGTCGGTCTCGTCGCCGTTCTGGGCACCGTCGTCGCAGCTGGGGCTGGCGTTTTCGCCCTCGGTGTCGATGACCAGCGAGCAGGCGGGAGCCAGCAGCAGCGCGGCGCTGCAGCATACCAGTATGCTCAGGGATCGCATCGCGTCCTCCAGGGCTCAGAAGCGGACGGTCAACCCGGCGGCGCCACCGCCGGGCAGCAGCGCTGCGCTGGGCTCGACCTGTAGCGCGGCCTCGGTCTCGGTGGCAGACGGGCGCACCAAAAACAGCACCAACGTGGTCACCGCGGCCGCGCCGGCGACGCCGATGCACACGTCGGCGCCCAGGGCCTTGTTCTCGGCCGCATCGGCCGCCTTGCGCCAGGCATCGCTGTCGCGCGGCTCGGCGCGCGCGTCGGCCGCGTCGGACAGCGCCAGCCCGCCCAGGGCGGCACCGCCGGCGGCGGCCGCCACGGCCACGCCCAGGGAGACCCAGGGCGCCCAGGACCAGGCGGATGCGAACTCGTCCGGGGAGTCGTCGGTGGGTGCCAAAGGGGCGTCTGCGGGCTGCTTGTCGGCCAGCACCGGGCCGACCACCGCGGCCAGCACTTTGCCTACCGCCTTGCGAATACCGGCGATCAGCTCGGAGTCGTCGCGGTCCATCAGCTCGCTGGCGCGCGACAGCACCTTGGCCCGCGAGACGTCCAGGATCTTGATGTTGAACACGTACTGCTCACCCACCGCACCCAGGCTGGCGGCGGCCAACAGCTGCACGCCCAGCGCGCCGCCGATCTCGGCCAGACAGGAGTTGTCGTCGCAGGTGGCGAACATGCGCCGCGTCTCTTCATGGGCCAGCATGGACTTGATGTCCGAGGCGCCGACCACTTCGAGCTTGCCCTGCTGGTGGAACTCGTTGAGCAGCAGCTCGTTGAGGGTGCGCAAGGTGCCGTCCGGGATGTCGACGTCCTTGCGCAGCTCCATCACGGCGATCTTGTCCCCCCGTTCGGCGACCTGTGCCGAGACGAGAGCCGCCGGCGACAGCGTGGCGAAAAGGCAGGCGAGGGCGAGGTGTCTGGCCATGGCGTGCTCCTCCTGTCGGTCGTGGCTACAGGATAGTGGAGCAGGCCGCTGGCCGCAATCCAAACAGCCCCGCCGGCCACCGCGGCCGGCCGCTATTGCAGCAGGTGCTGCGAGCGCATCTGTTCGAACAGCTCGGCGCGCTTGCGCGCGCCCACGTAACGCCGGATGCGCTCGGCATCGCTCGAGTCCAGCATGGTGAACTCGATGGCGGTGGCCTGCTTGAAGCGGTCGGAGCGGTCGTAGACCACCCGGCCCAGCACGTGCACCGGCTGCTCGTCGCCGGGCAGGCAGAACTCGAGGGTGACCTCGGTGCTGTCGCGGCCGGTTGCGGTCATGGGCATCACGTAGTGGATGCCGCGCTCGGAGATGTCGACCGTCTTGGCCAGCATGCGGGCGGTGCGGCTCTCCTCGTTGAGGAAGACGTTCATGTCGGCGCGCAGGAACTCGCGTCTTTCGGTCGTCGGCTGCATGGGACCCTCCTCGGCCGCTGGTGGTTTTTCAACCTACATGTGCCATTGTATCCTACATGCAGCTGGTGTCAAAAATTTGGCCCCGGTTTTTTCGTCCGGCCGCCGCGGCCGGTTCCAGCTGTCGGTTGACAGGGCGCGGACCCGATGCTTTTCTCGGGGCACCATCTGCCATCCACACCTGCGGGAGGATCGAACCCATGCGCTTCTTTTGCCCGGCCTGCGGCACCAGCCATAGCATGGACGACGACAGCATTCCGGCCGGTGGCACCCAGGTCGAATGCACCAAGTGCGGCTTCGCCATCAAGATCAAGGCGCCGGTGCGCCCGCAAGACGGCGCCACCGAGCCCGAGATGCCCGAAGCCGACGCCTTGATCGAACCCCGGCCCGCAGCGGACGCGACCGGCGCGGCCACCGATATGAGGCCAGCGGCCGAGGCAGAACCGGAGCCGGCTGCGCCGGCCCAGCAGCCCGCACCCCCGGCCGCGGCGGCGGTCGGCGCAGCGGACGAACCGAGCCAGCCGAGCCAGCCGGCAAAACCGAGCCAACCGGATGAGCCGAGCAAAGCGAGGAATCCGGGCGGGGGCGGCTGGCGCCTGCCCTATGTCGGCTGCGGTCGCAGCGGTGAGCGGTTTCGCTTCCGCGACCTGTTCTACGCCCTGCAGGCACCGCTGGACATCCGCAAGCTGCTGGCCGCCGCGGCCGGCGCCTTCGCCGGCAGCGCGCTGCTGATCCTGGTCGGCTGGCTGGCCATGCTGACCGAGAGCCGGCTGGCGGTGACCATCGGTCTGATCGTCGGCTTCGTGCTCTACTTCGCCTGTCTCTACCTGGGCCTGGGCATCGCCACGGCCCAGACCGACCGCGAGATGCGCCACGGCGGCCGCCTGCCCATCGGCGCGGGCATCGGCTTCGTCAAGCAGCGGCTGGCGACCGTGGTCGGCTTCCCCTTTCTGTTCGTGCTGGCCATGGTGGGCCTGGCCGCCGGCATCGCCGCCTTTCACCTGCTGGCCCGCATCCCCTACGCCGGTCCCATCCTGTACGGTCTGTTCTACGCCCTGGTATTCGCCCTGGGCTTGCTGGTGGTGCTGGTCGGCGTGCTGATGTGGTTCTCCACCTTCTCCTACATCCCGGCCGCCGGCGATCGGGGGCTGCTGGCTCTGGCCCGCCACCTGTGGGCCAAGCTGCGCCGCCACCCGGGCCCCTTCGCGTTGCACCTGCTGGTGGCCGCGGTGGTCGGCGGGCTGCTGCTGTGGCTGCTGACCTGGCTGGTCGGCTCGGCCATGGGCGTGATCGGCCGGGTCGATGGTCTGGTCGGCGGCGGCGAGTACTCGCAGATCCTGCTGTCCATGCCGGGCAGCATGTTCCCCTTGTGGGCGTTGCTCTACGACACCGGGCTGCAGCCCGGCGCGGGCGCCGGCTGGCAGTTCACCATCGCCGGCTGGATGGTGTTCATCTCGCTGATGGGGGTCTTCGCGCTGGTGCTGGGCTTCGTGCTGACCTACTTCTACGCCGCTGGCGTGGTCAACTACCACCTGCTCGCCCAGCGCGAGGCAGAACAGTCCGAACAGTCCGAACAAGCCGAACAAGCCGAACAGCCCGAAGCGGGCGACGGCGGCGACGGGGGCGAGCCCGCCGGGCCGGCCTGAGAGTGGCGAGCACGGGCGCTGCGGATAGGCTCAACCCGGCGGCCAGCCGAGCTGGCGGCCGCCCAGAAGATGGAAGTGCAGATGGAAGATCTCCTGACCGGCGTCGGCGTTGCAGTTGACCACCACCCGGTAGCCCCCCTCGGCCACGCCGAGCTCGGCGGCCACCGCGGGCACCGCCGCGAACAGGGCGCCGATGGCCTCGGCGCCGGCCGCGTCGACCTGGTTGAGGCTGGCGATGTGGCGGCGCGGGATGACCAGCACGTGCACCGGCGCCGCCGGGTGCAGATCGCGAAAAGCCAGACAGTGGTCGTCGGAGTAGACGATGTCGGCCGGGATCTCGCCGTCGCGGATCTTGCAAAACAGGCAGTCGGGCATGGGCGCTTCCTCCTGGGAGATGGGCTACCACGCCCCCGGCGCCGCGGTCAAACCCGGCCGGGTCCCGGCCCGCTGGCCGTCCTGCTGCTGCTGGCGCTGACCACCGGGGCCTGCCAGAGCTTCACCCAGCCCAAGGGCAGCGATCTGTCCGGGGTGGTGGATCGATTCCACCACGACCTACGCTGGCAGTATAACGAGGACGCCGCCGCCCGCGTCGACCCGCGGCGCCGGGCCGAGTTCCGCGATCAGCTCGAGGATCTGAGCGAGGATCTGAGCATCACCGACTGGAAGGTGCGCAAGGTCGAGCTGGAGTCGCAGGGCGAGCGGGCCCGGCTCCGCGTCGAGCTGCGCTACACCCAGCTGCCCTCGACGGTGCTGCGCAAGGAGATGGTGCGCGAGACCTGGCAGCTGATCAACGGCGCCTGGCTGTTGGAGGGCTGGCAGGGCGGCCCGCTGGCGCTCGAGCCCCGCGAGCCGGCCGCAGAAGACCGGGCCGAACCGGATGCGGCCGCTGAAAGCCGAGGCCCAGCGCACAGCGGACCCGACGATCCCGAGCCGGCGCCGCCCAAGGTGCGCGACCTGCCGACCGAGCCGGATGGCTGAGCCCGACCCCGCGCCGCAGCCCGGCCGCCCGCTGCTGCTGGCCGCGACCGCCGGTCACCTGGCCGTGTTCAAGCCGGCCGGCATGCATGTGTTCGGCCGCGGCTCGCTGGCCGGCTGGCTGCTGGAGCAGCGGCCCGAGCTGGCCGCGGTGGGCCCGGCCGACCAGCCGGCGCTGGTGCACCGCTTGGATCGGGACACCGCCGGGTTGATGCTGGCCGCCGCCAGCCCCGGCGCCTACGCCCCGCTGCGGCGCGCTTTCGCCGAGGGTGCGATCGACAAGCGCTACCTGGCCCTGGTCGGCGGCGAGCTGGACCGGCCGGCGCTGGTCGACCGACCGCTCGGGGCCCGCTACCGGCGCTCGCGGCGGGTCGCGGTGGCCGATGGTCGGCAGCGGCTGCGCGGGGTGCGGCCGGCCCGCACCGCCGTCGAACCGCTCGTCCGGTCGGCCGGCTGGACCCTGTGCGCGGTGCGCATCCGCACCGGCATGCGCCATCAGATCCGCGCCCACCTGGCCCACCTGGGCCATCCGGTGGCCGGCGATGGGCTCTACGGCGGCGCGCCGCTGGCCGGTCTGGAGGGGCGTTTCTTTCTGCACGCCTGGCGGTTGAAGCTGGCAGCCGGACATGCGGCCGGTCCCTTGGCCCACCGTTGCGGCCTGGATGCCGGCTTGCGCTGGGTGGCCCGACAACTCGGGTTCGCCACCGAGCTGGTTGACCAGCGGGTCGATAAGCGATAGCTTGATCTCGGCCCGGGGGGTGGCCCCATGGTCGAGCGAAGGGATGCGACACGCATGCACAGGGTAAGCGTCGCGCTGCGGGATCGCGAGGAGTTATCCAATCGCTACCTGTCCGATTTTCCGCACGGGGGATTGCTGATCGAGACCGCCGAGCTGCTCGCGGAAGACGATCTGGTCGAGCTCGAGGTGGTCATCGGCGGGGCGGCCGAGCAACACCGGCTGCGCGGGGTGGTGCTGTGGTGCCGCGGCGCGTCCGGCGGTCTCAGCCAGGTGGGCGTCGGCCTGCTGCCGTCCGAGGCCGAGAAGCGCGAACGCTTGCTGGGCTCGCGACCAGCGAGCCCGCCGGCGGGCCCGCGCGCGCGGCGGCAGCGGCGCTATGCCACCATCATGAAAGTGACCTACCGCTCGAGCACCGATTTCGTGGTCGATTACACCCGCAACATCTCGACCGGTGGCCTGTTCATCGATTCGGCCCAACCCCCTGCCCTCGGGACGGAAATCCTGTTGCGGCTCTACCCGCCGGGCGAGGTCGAGCCCATCGACCTGTCCAGCCAGGTGGTCTGGCGCCAGCCCGACCGCGGTTTCGGGGTGCGCTTCGACCGAAGCGGGGGGCCGTCGCGCCGGAAGCTCGAGCGGCTGGTGCGGCGGTTGGCCGTGGCCACCCCGCATCCGCCCCGCGGCCCCAGCTTCGAAGAGATCACGTCCTGACCAGGTCGGCCAGCCGGGCCGCCACCGCTCGCGCGGAGGGCAGCGGATCGGTGCGCTGCTCGGGATCGAGTTCCACCAGCAGGCTGCCGGCGGGATCCAGCCGGGCCCGTTCGGATTGCTCCGAGACCAGCTTCACCAGCGGTGCCGGATCGAAGGCCGCGCCGCCGGGGTCGAAGGCCAGCTGCAGCGCCCCGGCGCGCAGCGACAGCTCGGTCACCCCGGCCCGGCGCAGGTGGGTCTTGAGCGCGGCCAGCTCGATGGTGTTCTGTGCCTCGGGCGGCAGCGATCCGAAGCGGTCGGCCAGCTCCTGCTCGATGGCGTAGACCTGCTGCTCGTCCTCGGCCCGGCTGAGCCGGGCGTAGAAGTCGAGCCGCTGGTCCATCTCGGGCAGGTAGCCCTCGGGCAGATAGCCCGGCACCGGCAGCTTGATCTCCGGATCCGGGCCGGATTGGTCCGCCTGGCCGCGGATCTCCATCACCGCCCGCTCCAGCAAGCGGTTGTAGAGATCGAAGCCCACCGCCTTGATGTGGCCCGACTGGGCCCGGCCGAGCAGGTTGCCGGCGCCGCGGATCTCGAGGTCGCGGCTGGCGATCTGGTAGCCGGCGCCCACCTCGCAGTGATCGGCTAACGCCTCGAGCCGCTTGCGGGCATCAGCGGTGACGGCATCGAGCCCGGGAACCAAAAAGTAGGCGTAGGCCCGCTCGGCGCTGCGGCCCACCCGACCGCGGATCTGGTAGAGCTGGGCCAGGCCGAACATGTCGGCCCGGTTGACGATGACCGTATTGGCCGACGGGATGTCCAGCCCGGACTCGATGATCGAGGTCGACAGCAGCACGTCGACCTCGTGGGCCACGAAGGCGCCCATGACCCGCTCCAGCTTGCGCTCGCCCATCTGTCCGTGGGCCACCGCCAGCCGCGCCTCGGGAACCTCGCGCTCGATGAAACGCCGCATGGTCTCGAGCGAGCGCACCGCGTTGTGCACGAAAAACACCTGCCCGCCCCGGGCCCGCTCGCGGCGGATGGCCTCCTGGATGACCCGCGGCGAGAAGCGGGTGATGAAGGTGCGGATGCCGCGCCGGCCGGGCGGCGGGGTGCGAATGACGCTGATGTCGCGCAGCCCGTGCAGCGCCATCTGCAGCGTGCGCGGCAGCGGCGTGGCGGTCATGGTCAGCACGTCGACCTCGGAGCGCAGCCGCTTGAGCTGTTCCTTGTGGCGCACCCCGAAGCGGTGCTCCTCGTCGATGATCAGCAGCCCCAGATCGGGCGGGCGGACATCGTCGGCCAGCAGGCGGTGGGTGCCGATCAGCACGTCGAGCTGGCCGGCGTTGAGCGCGGCGATCAGCTCAGCCTGCTCGCGGCGCGAGGCCAAGCGCGACAACATGCCCACCCGGATGGCCAAGGCGGCCAACCGGTCGCGGAAGGTGGCCAGGTGCTGCAGGCCCAGCACGGTCGTCGGCACCAGCACCAGGGTCTGGCGCCCGGACAGGGCGGTCAGGGTGGCGGCCCGGATGGCCACCTCGGTCTTGCCGAAGCCCACGTCGCCGCAGACCAGCCGATCCATGCAGCGCGGGCGTTCCAGGTCCTGGAGCACCTCGGCGATGGCCTGCTGCTGATCGCGGGTCTCCTCGTAGGGGAAGGAGGCCTCGAGCGCGGCGTAGGTGTCGTCGGGCTTGGCCGCCGCCCGGCCCTGGCGGCTGCGCCGCTGGGCGTCTAGCCGAACCAGCTCGTCGGCCATCTCCAGCAGCGACTGGTGGATGCGTTGCTTGGTGCGCTCCCATGTCTTGCCGCCCAGCTTGGTCAGCGGCGGCTCGGCGTCCTCGGGGCCGGTGTAGCGCTCGATGCGGCTCATTCGGGTGACCGGCAGGTAGAGCTTGTCGCCGTCGCGGTAGACCAGGTGGAGGAAATCGGCTTCGCTGCCGCCGACCTGCAGCTTGACCAGGCCCTCGAAGCGACCGATGCCGAAATCCAGGTGTACCACCAGCTCGCCGGGTTTGAGCGATAGCGCCTGGCGGCCGGGCGGTTCGCGGCGGGCGCGGCCGGCCGAGCGGCCGAACACGGCCGAGTCCGGAAGCAGGGCGGCGCGCTCTGCCGGGCAGACGAACCCGGCCGGCAGCTCGCCCGGTGCGATGCGCGCGTAGAGGTTGGGGGTGTGCTGCTGCAGCCAGTGCAGGTCGAAGGGCTCGGCCTCCAGCCGCACCGCCAGGCCGCGATCCTGCAGCATGCGCTGCAGCTGGCGGCCGCGGCCGGGGCGCGAGGCGGCGATCACGGTCCGGTTGCCGCGCCGGTGCCAGTCCTTGAGCCGGTCGGTCAGCGGCGCCAGGGGATCCTGATCGGCCCGGGCCTCGCGGATCTGCCGGCGCAGGGGGCCGATGTCCTCACAGCCCAGCGCCACCGGCTCGGCCGTGTGCTCGGCCGCACCCAGCGTGACCCCGGGCCGCTCCTCCAGCCGGGATCCGAGTTCGGCCGGATCCAGCAGCAGGCGTCGGGGCGGGAACACCACCTCGCCGTTGTCGCGGGCCTCGGCGTGGGCCGCGGCCACCCGCTCCCAGCCGCGCCGGGCCGCGGCCGCCAGCTCGCCGGGGTCGTCGAGCAGCAGCCGGGTGTCGTCGGGCAGGTAGTCGAACAGGCTGCCCAGCTCGGGATGAAAAGCCGGCAGCAGGGCCTCGATACCGAAGTAGCGCAGGCCCTCCTTCAGGTTGCGCCGGTGGGCCAGCAGCTTGTGGGAGGCGGCATCGAGCGCAGCGCCCAGCGCGTCCAGTTCGGCCAAGGCGCGTTCGGTCGAAGCCGGCTCCTGGATGATCTCGCCCACCGGCCCCAGGTAGAGCGATTCGAGCGGATCGGCGGTGCGCTGGGTGTCGGGATCGAAGGTGCGCATGGCCTCGATCTCGTCGCCGAACCATTCCAGCCGCACCGGCCGCGGCAGCAGCGGGCTGAACACGTCCAGGATGAAGCCGCGGCTGGCGAAAGTGCCGGGCTCCTCGACCAGCGGCACGTTCAGGTAGCCAGCGCGCACCAGCCAGCGGGCCAGCTCGGACTGGTCCAGCGTCTCGCCGGCGAGCACCAGCCGGCTGGCCGAGTCCAGGCTGGCCCGATCGATCACCCGGCGCATCAGCGCCGGCACCGAGGCAACGATCAGCGCCGGACTCTCGCCCTGCAGCAACCGGAACAGCAGGGCCTGGCGTTCGCCGGTGGCCTCGCGGTCGGGTGACAGATCGTCGTAGGGCGACAGCTGGTGGAGTGGAAAAAAACTCCAGGCCAGGGCAAAGGGATCGGTGCGCTCGGCCGGGTCGGCGCCGAGGTAGTAGCGGCAAGCGGCCTGGGCCTGCTCGGCCCGCTGCTCGTCGGCGACCAGCCACAGCAACGGGCCGCCGGCGCCGGCCGCATCGGTGGCCAGCCGGGCCGCCAGCCAGGGCCGGGCGGCGTCCACTACGCCGGCGACGGGCACCCGATGCTCGCGGCCGAGCCGGTCGAGCAGGTGTTGGAACGGATCGGCCATGCGCGCTCCCGGGCGGTTATTGCAGCAGCCGCACAGCGATCGTCAAGAAAAAACCCCTCCCGCGCCCGTTCGGGCGCAGGAGGGGTCGGTTGCCGCTCGCTCTGTTCGGCGCTCAGCCGGCGCGGCGCCGCAGTATCAGGCCGAGCATCAGCGCCAGCAAGGTCAGGCCGGCCGGGGTGGTGCCCCGGTTGCTGGTGTTGCAGTCGCAGCCGCCGATGCCGCCCTCGCAGGCGTCGCCCTCGTCGATCTCGCCGTTGCAGTTGTTGTCGATGCCGTCGCACTCCTCGCTGGCGTCCGGGTGGATGTCCGGGTTGTTGTCGTCGCAATCCTGGCCGCCGCAGGCGGCGTCCTGGTAGCCGTCCTTGTCCGCGTCGACGCAGCCGCACTCGGCGTCGCCGCCGCTGCAGTCGTTGTCGATGCCGTCTTCGCAGATCTCGACCGCGCCCGGGTGCACATTCGGGTCCGTATCGTCGCAGTCGGGCTCGTCGCCGCAGGTCTTGTAGCCGTCACCGTCGGCGTCGAAGCCTTCGTCCACGATGCCGTCGCAGTCGTCGTCGATGCCGTTGCAGGCCTCGTCGGCATCCGGGTTGATGGCCGGGTCGGCGTCGTCGCAGTCGGCACCGCCGCAGTCGGCATCGGCGAAGCCGTCTTCGTCGGCGTCGATGCAGGTGTCGGTGCAGGCGTAGCCGTCGGCCTCGTTGCCGGTGCAGTTCTCCAGCGGGCCGCAGGCGTTGCCGCAGGCGCCGCAGTTGTCGTTGGAGGACAGCGCGGTCTCGCAGCCGTCGGCCGCATCGGCGTTGCAGTCGCCGTAGTTGGCGTCGCAGGCGCCCATCTCGCAGCTGCCCTCGGTGCACAGTGCGGTGGCGTTGTCGTAAGCGCAGACGTCGCCGCAGCCGCCGCAGTCGTCCACGGTGCCCAGCTCGGTCTCGCAGCCGTTGGCGTCGTCGTCGTCGCAGTCGGCCCAGCCGTCGTCGCACGCGCCCATCACGCAGCTGCCGTCCTCGCAGGCGGCGCCGGCGTTGGCGTATTCGCAGGCGTCGTCACAGCCGCTGCAGTCATCCACGGTGCCCAGCTCGGTCTCGCAGCCGTTGCTGTCGTCGGCGTCGCAGTCGGCCCAGCCGTCGCTGCAGCTGACCACCACGCAGGCGCCGGCTTCGCAGTCGATCTCGTCGGTGTTGGCCAGATCGCAGGCGTTGTCGCAGCCGCCGCAGTGGTCGACGTTGGTCTGGGTGTCGACGCACACGCCGCCGCAGTTGGTCAGATCGCCGGGGCATTCATCGGTGCACACGCCGTTGACGCAGAACGGGGTGGCGCCGGAGCACTGGGTGTCGCAGTCGCCGCAGAAGTTGGGATCGGTCAGCAGGTCGGCCTCGCAGCCGTTGCTGTCGTCGTTGTCGCAGTCGCCCCAGTCGGCGTCGCAGGCGCCCATCTCGCAGGAGCCGGCGTTGCACAGCGCGGTGGCGTTGTCGTACTCGCAGACGGTGTCGCAGTCACCGCAATGGGTGGGATCGGTCTGGGTGTCGAAGCACTGGCAGTCGCACTGGGTCAGCTCGCCGCAGTCGAGCACCGTCTCCACGGTCAGGTCGTACGCGCCCTGCTCGGCGGCGTCCCAGGCGTCGACCACCACGAAGTAGGTGGCCCCGCCGACCGCCTGGAAGG
>CAYVQE010000002.1:78210-81673 GCA_964454005.1 uncultured Myxococcales bacterium | reverse complement strand
TCGCCGTCGCAGTCCTGGTCGATGCCGTCTTCGCAGATCTCCCAGGCGCCGGGGTTGATGCTGGGCGCGGCTTCCACGGTGCAGCCCGGGCTGTCCTCGTCGCCGACGTCGCAGCAGTCGTCGCCGGCGGGGCAGATGTCGGCGTCGTAGCCGAAGAAGCCGTCGCCGTCCAGGTCCTCGCACACGCCGCAGATGACCGACAGGGTGTAGTCGCCCACCTCGTTGTTGTAGCCGTCGACGATGATGTAGTAGGTGGTACCGGCGGTGACGTTGTAGTTCACCACCTCGTCGCCGTACGCGTCGTCGCCGGCCACGCAGTCGGCCGGCACGCAGCCGTCGCCGGTGTCCTCGATCAGGGCCAGGGCCGAGTCGAAGCCGGCCTCGGGTTCCAGCGTGACCGTCAAGATGGCGTCTTGCTGCGGAACGAACTCGTAGGCGTACTCCGGTGCCGCGTGGCCGTAAGGCATGCAGTCGTAGCTGTCGAAGTACTGGGTCGAGCCGGCGGCAGCGTTGTTGCCGGCCACCACGTCGTCGCACTGCACCACCTCGGCCGGGTTGCAGGTGGGATTGCAGGGCAGATCCTCACCGTTGCAATCCTGGTCGATGCCGTCGTCGCAGACCTCATCGGCGTCCGGGTTGATCGCATCCGCCGTGTCCGCGGTACAACCCGGGCTGTCCTCGTCGCCGGTGTCGCAGCAGTCGGTGCCGGAGGCGCAGGTGTCGGGGTCGTAAGCGTTGAAGCCGTCGCCGTCGGCGTCGGTGCAGTTTTCGCAGACGACCTCCAGGGTAAAGGGCCCCAGGTCGTCGATGTCATAGCCGTCCACCACGATGTAGTAGGTCCCGGCTGCTAGATTGTCGAGCGTCAGCGTCTCAGTATTGCCCCCGGAATCAGTTCCTTCTATACAGGCCGCCGGATCGCAGTCGTCGGCCGCGCCGTTGTATGGCAGGACGGTCAAGGCTGGATCGTAGTCGGTTGCCAGGTTGATCGTCACCGTTGCTTCGGCATTGAGCGTGAACAGGAAGTAGGACTCAGGACCGTCGATGGTCCATTCTATGCAACTGTAGTCGGTGATGTTGCTGCTGCCGTCGGTGGTATCGCCTTCGATTGAATCGCCGCAGGTGATGGCTGTGGGGTTGGGGCAGATGGGTTGGGCCTGGGTGGCTGCGGGCAGCAGTAGGGCCAGGCTACAGCAGGCAATGGCGATGGTTCGAATCGCTTTCATCGAAAGGCTCCTCCTCGCTAGGACTGTTCGGTCTCTTTGGACCTCGAAATGACCCCGCCTCCGGTCGTGTTCGGACCGGTGAAGGCCATCATCCTACCGACCCGCTTTCCAGGCTGTCAACCCGGACGGAGTTGCCGCCCGGGGGACGGGGCCGGCAGGCGGGGGCGACCGCGACTGGGTTCGATCGGGATGGTCCAGGCGGGTGGCGGAAATCGGACCGATTGGGGTTGACGCTTTGGCGGGTAGAACCTATTAATAATCTTTGGGGGAGCAATCCGGCAGTATCTACACAAGCAAGTCCAACATTGCAGACGGCAGGTGAACAAGGAGCACGAATGGCAGGCTACGACAGGCCCAGCTGGCGCGAGATCGATCGCAAGCGCGAAGGGTCTTCCGGGCGGCGCAAGGGCGGCCGCAACAAGAACGAGGTGCGCGGGCACTCCACCCGTTACGACAAGTACAAAGCCGATCTGAATCGGCTATTCGATCAGGGGCTGGCCGGCGAGCTGATCAAGAAGCCCAACCGCGAGGCCCCGCCCGAAGAAGCCAAGCCGGCCGACGAGGGCAAGTCCAGCCAGCGGCGCAAGGGCAACGGCCGCATTCCCAAGAACGCCAACCGCTCGGCCTCGCGGCTGAAGCTGATCCGGGCGGTGGTCGACGCCGGCGATACCCGCTCGCTGCAGGCGGCCATCGACGACATGGTCGGCCAGTTCGGCCTGCCGGATGACTGGCAGGTGCTGGTGCGGGTGATCGAGCACCCGGACGAGGAGCTGATCCTCAAGGCGGTCGGCCGGATGAACCAGCTGCTGCCCACCACGGCCAAGGTGCCGCGCCGCGCCAGCCTCAAGGAGCGGCTGCGCACCATCGGCCAGACGGCTGAGGATGCCGACCTGCGCCATCAGGCCGGCGAGCTCGAGACCGCCCTCTGAGCGATCCAACCACCGGCACCGACCAGCCGGGCGCGCGCAGCCCGTCGCCGGTCAATCCTCGAGCATCTTGCCCATGGTGTCCTCGGTGCGCGCCAGACCGATCTTGGCCACCACTTCCTTGACCTTGGGGTAGTCCTCGAGGATCGCGCGCACCGCTCGCTTGGGGATGCGCAGCACCGACAGGTCGCCGCGGGCGCGCACCGTGGCCGAGCGGGGCTGGTCGGTGATCACCCCCATCTCGCCGAAGAAGGCGCCATCGGTCAGCTCGGCCACCTCCTTCTCGCTGCCCAGATCGTCGGCCACCACGCTGGCGATGCCGTTGACGATGATGAACAATGCGTCGCCGGGCTCGCCCTCGGCCATCACGGTCTGGCCGTCGCTGTAGGTCCGGGCCTCGGCCGCGTCGAGCAGCCGCCGGCGGCCGTCCGAGTCGAGCATGCGCAAAAAGCGCGCGTTGGAGAAGAACCGCAGGGTCTGGTCGATGTCCATGGTGCAGCCTCCTCGTCTGGGAGGGTGTCGATACTCGAAGAATATCGACCCCAACCTCCTTGCTGGGGGGATGGCTGCGATGCTCGCACGGCCCGGCCGCGGCGTCAACGCAGCCCGCAGCCCGCGGGCCGGCGGTCCCGGCGTCGTCGGCGGCCGGGTCACCGGTCCGGGCGAGCCAGCGCGCCATGGTACGAGGTGACGCCAGGCAGGTGCTGTTCGACCCGGGTTGGGTGCATGCGGACCCGGAAGCTGCCCGGCCAGGGCTGCCAGCGAGCGGGTGGCTGCCGATTCGCCTCTGAGCTCCACCACCGGTCGAGGCAAACAATTCACTCAACCGTCTGGTTTGGTCGATGTTTTTGGCTTTTCGGCCGCCAGGGCTATCTGCGGGCCGGAGATGGCGGGTGCTGGTTTGCTTCTTGCATGATAAGATTACAGCCATGAGGAGGACCGAGATGAACGAGGCGCTGGCGATCGATACCTTCTGTGCCGAGGAGCTGGTCGAGGGTTTCATCGGGCGCATGACCGCTCCCGATTCGGAGGAGTTCGAGATCGAGCAGCCCGGCTGGTGGCACCGGGGGGCGCTGGCCGGTCTGGCCGGAGGCCTGGTGCTGGGTGCGCTGGCCTACGCGCTGGGCCCGGCCGCCGCGTCTGCTCCGGCCGGCAAGCCGGCGGCCGAGCCGCGCCCTACCCCGCCGGCGGCCCCGGCCAGCGCCGGCGGGCAAGCGGCGGTAAAACCCGACCCGGCGGCCGTACCGCAGCGCGCCGTGCCAGCCGAGGTCGCTGCGCCGTCGAGCCAGCCGGCCGCCGCGTCTGCTCCGGCCG
>CAYVQE010000002.1:0-78110 GCA_964454005.1 uncultured Myxococcales bacterium | reverse complement strand
CCGGCCGCCGCGTCTGCTCCGGCCGGCAAGCCGGCCGGCAAGCCGGCGGACGGGCCGGCACCGCAAGCGGGTGCGGACGAGGCGCGCGGCACGGCGGTGGAGCCGAAGCGGATCGCCCACCGCGGCCGGCGCCACCGGGCCCCGGCGCTGACGCCGGTGGCCAGGACCCAGCTGCGCAAGGGCTGGCGCCTCTACCGCCGGGGCGAATACCGTGCCGGCGGGATCGCCTTCGGCCGCGCGGTGCACGCCAACCCCAAGCACACCGGCGGCTACTACGGCCTGGCGCTGTGCCTGTTCGAGCAGGGCAAGGAGCGGGTGGCGCTGCAGGTGCTCGATCGCGGCGCGCAGAAGGTCGGGACCAAGGCCGGGCTGTGGGTGCTGGCCGGTTCGATCTACCAGTGGTTGGGCAAGGAGCGCATGGCCCGGCTGGCTTACCGGCGCTACCTGCGCAACAACCCCCACGGTCCCTACGCCCGCGACGTGCGCGCGATCCTGGCCCGCGACGAGCTGCCCCGGCTGCTGCCGCTGGACGACGGCCAGACCGCCGAGTTGGCCGCGACCGGCGAATGAGCTGATAGTCCGAAAATTTTTAGTCCGAAGTCCCCCAGGAACTTCAGTTTAGTCTATTCGGGCGGGAATACTCCAGGCCGGCCGCGTTCGGGCTGCAAGCACCCCTCTGGAAAGCAAAACAGCCACGGAAAGCCCGCATCGTGCTCGGCGCGGGCGGCCGCGTAGACCAGCGCCCGCAGGCGGCGATCGTCGGGCCGCCGGGCCAGCGCCCGCTCGGCGGCGGCCAGGGCGTGGGCCGGCCGTCCCGCCTGCAGGTAGGCCTCGGCCAGCATGGCCAGGGTGGCCGGGGCGGCGCCGGCATGGACCACCATCCGCTCGAGCGGGACGATCGCCTCGGCGCCGCGGTCGAGCAGCAGCAAGGCCTTGGCCAGGATCCAGTGCAGGCTGAACGGATCGCGGGCCCCGTGGAGCCGGCTGCGATCGATCGCCAGCGCCGTCCGGCAGGCGGCCACCGCCCGGCGGTAGCGGCCGGCCTGGGCCTCGGCGAAGGCCAGGTTGTTCCAGCACTCGATGCAGTGCGGCTGGCGCGTCACGGCCACGGCGAACAGGCGCCGCTCAGCGGCCCAGTCCGCCAGGTCCGCGCGCGCGCCGGCCGCCAGGCCGGTCAGGCCGACGGCCAGCAGCAGCACCGCCAGGCCGCGGCGCCAGCCGCCCGGCGCCCAGCGGTCGGCCACCGCCCGCAGGCCGCTGGCCCAGACCAGCCCGGCGAAGGCCGCCGGCAGGTACAGGTAGCGGTCGCCGCGCGGGTGCAGCAGCTCGACGATCTGCGCCACCGGCAGGATGGCCAAGGTCCAGCCCGCCGCTCCGATCAGCACCAGCGGCTGGACCCGGCGCAGGCGCCAACCGGCGAACCACCAGGCCGCCAGCAGCAGCGCACCGGCCAGCCCGGCCGCGGTCGGGCCGCCCACCCGCCGCACCGTATCGGCCACGCCGCCGCCCAGCGGCACGAAGCTGTGGAACAGGTTGTGCGCCAGCAGGTCGAGCACGCTCCAGAAGCCCAGCACGCGCTCGCCGCCCATCGCGGCGAGCTGGATGTCGCCCACCGCGACCAGGCGCCACACCGCGATCGCCGCCGCCGCCGCCGCCGGCAGCCCGCAGTCGCGCAGCAGCCGGCGCCAGACGCCATCAAAAGCCCAGAGCCTTGCTGGCCAGCCACTCGCTGCCCGCCGGCCGGCGGAGCGGTTCTGGTCGCCGTGGCCCGCTGGCCCCTGTCCCAACCGGTGGCGGGGCCGGGCCGGAGCGGCGATCAATGCGGAGACCACCGCCAGGATGCCCACCCACATCAGCCCGGTCTCCTTGGCGCCGATCGCCAGCACCAGCAGCAGCGCGGACGCGGCGCGCCAGACCCAGGCGCGCGGCGCGTTCGTGGCGCCGCGGCCGCGCAGCATCGCCCAGACCGCCAGCCAGCCGCAGCCGGCCACCAGCACGTCGGAGCGAGCGCTGATCCAGGCCACCGCCTCGACGTGCAGCGGCGCCACCGCCTGCAGCAGGGCCACCCCCTCGGCCACGCCCGGCCAGCGCTCCCCGGCGATGCGGCGCAGTGCCAGCAGCAGCGCCAGGCAGGCGCCGGCGTGCAGCAGCAGGTTGGTCAGGTGGTAGCTCCAGGGCCGGCCGTCGCCGACGGCCTGGTCCAGCCCGTAGGTCATTGCCTTGACCGGGCGCCAGTAGTCCCAGCGGCGCCGCGCCGGGTCGCTGGTGGCGTAGGCCGCGCGGGCGGTCGGCTTGGCGCGGCCCTTGCTCAGCAGCCACATGCGGCCCAGCTCCTCGAGGTCGCCGGGCACCAGCGCACCCTGCTCGATCTCGGCGTGATCGGTCCAGACGAAGGGATGATCCAGGCTGTCGTGGTAGACCAACCCGACCGTGGCCGCGATCAGCGCGGCGGAGAGCCACAAGGGAGGGGGGCGCATCGACCGCTCGGTGCCCGGGCGCTCAGATGGCCGCCTGCAGCGCTTCGCGCAGGGCGAAGTAGTCCTCGGAGATCGAGTAGAAGATCAATTCGCGGATCAACGACCGGTGCGAGCCGGAAGGGCTGACCACGCGCGCGGCCTTGAGCACCTGCACCGCGGCCTCGAGGTCGCCGCTGAAGGCCAGGCCGGCCCGGTTGCAGCTGTGCTCGACGCCCTCGAGCCAGTCCCGGATCGACAGCTCCTCCGCCAGCCCGCGGTACTGGTCGGCCAGCTGCAGCAGCCGCTCTTGCTTGCGCTCCGGTATCTGGCGTTGCAGCTTGCGCGCCAGGCCGGTCACCTCCTCGGCCACCGGATGGATGGGGCCGCCCGGAAAAGCCAGCTCGACCATGGCCTCGAGCAGGGTGCGCAGCTGCTTCGGCGTCAGGCTGGCGGCCAGCAGGTTTTCGGGTCGGGTAAAGGCCAGCGCGCGGGCCACCATGAAGCGCAGCTCGGGCACGGTGGCCCGCCGGACGGCGTCCTCGGAGTAGAGCACGGCCACCGGTGAGGTGTTGACCGCCATGATGCCCTTGATGAACCCGCCCTTGCTGTAGAACTCGGGCGCCGGCAGCCCGAGCAGCGCGAGCGCGCCGCGGATGACCTCGGCCAGCTTGTCGTCCGGCCTTTGCAGATTCAGCCGATCGCGGCTGCGCAGCTTGAATTCCTTGTGCTCGACGCTGAACAGCGTGCGGGCGAAGTCGGCGGCGAAGCTGAGCATCTCGCCCAGCAGACCGGCGGCGTTGGGATGCAGCAGGTGGCGGTTGTACAATGCCTCGTTCATCCGCCGGCCCACCGGAATGGGCAGGGCGTGGCGGTGCTCGTTGTGCAGGGCCTGCTCGTCGGCGTCCGCCTCGTCCAGAAAGGCCAGGGTGGCGGCCAGACACAGGGTGCGGTCCGCCTGGCCGCGCGTCTCGTAGATGCGGCGCAGGGCGTGGTAGGAGTCGACCGAGAAGGGGCTGTCGGCGATCAAAGACCGGTGCAGCTCGATGGCCCGATCCGTATCGCCCTGCATCTCGGACAGGCGCGCCAAATCTTCGCGCACCTTGATCCGGCCCGGATCGATGGCCAGCAGCTGCTCGCAGGCGCCGATGGCCCGCTGGCGGTCCTCGAGCCGGTAGCGGTAGAGTTCGACCAGCTCGGTCAAAATGCCCAGCCGGCGATCGTCCTGCCCGGCGATGGGCGGCGGCAACCGCTGCAGCTGCTCTTCGTACAGCCGCGCCAGCCGGGGCCAATCGCGCAGCCGGTTGAGGATCTTGACCGCGGCCGCGTTGGCCCGCTTGTCCAACGGGGCCGCGTCCAGCGCCGCCAGGTAGGAGTCGAGCGCGGCCCGATCGTCGTCCAGCCGCTCGCGCTGGATGTCGCCGGCGATGCGCAGGTAGCGGGCCCGCTGGCGGTCGGTCTCGGCCAGGTGGGCCAGCCGGCCGAGCACCGCGACCGCCTCGGAGAAGCGTTCGGCGTGGACCAGGCTGCGGCGCAGCTTCTCGAGCAACTCTGAGTTGTTGGGCTCCTGCTCGAGCGCCTCCTGGTAAGCTTCGGCCGCCCCCTGCGGATCGTGCAACCGGCCGGCCAGCAGGTCACCGATCTGGATCGACAGTTTCATCCGGCTGGTCGGCGAGGGCAACAGCTGGCGTAGCCGGCCCAGCAGTTCCACGCTGTCGCGCACCCGGCCGAGCTGATGGGCCAGCTCGATCGACGCCCGCAGGGCGGGCAGGTGGCGCGGATTGGCCTCGAGCGCCAGCCGGTACTGGGCGGCGGCCCGCTCGGGTTGGCCCAGCTTGTCGTGGCCCTGGGCCATCAAGCAGCGCAGATCGGCCACCTCTTCGGGCTCCATGGACGCGCCGTGGCGCTCCAGCAGCGCGGCGTAGAGCTCAACCGCCCGCTGCCACCGCTCTTGTCGGGCCAGGAAGTAGCCGTACTGGGTCAGCAACTCGTGGTCGGTCGGCGCCAGTTCCAGGGCGCGTTCGTAGGCCTGTCCGGCCTCGTCCTGCCGCTCCAGCGCCTCCGCCGTCTGGGCCAGCTTCAGCTGCACCCCGGCCAGCTCTCCGGCTTCCAACCCCTGGGCCGAGCCGCGCTCGGCCAGGCGAGCCAGCAGCTGGTGGGCTTCGGCGTGGTGCTTCGCCTCGAACCGGCGGCCGGCCACTTCGCGGGTGGCCTCCAGGTTATCCGGATCGATTTCGAGCAGCTGCTCGTAGCAGTCCAACGCGGCGGCCTGGTTGTCCAGCCGATCGCGCCAGATCCGCGCCAGATCCAGCAGCTGCTCGGAGCGCTGCTCGGGGTCTTCGATCGCGGTCAGCCGCAGCTTGCCCAGTCGGATGACCTCGACCCAATCGCCGCGGCGCCGGGCCAGGCTGCGCAGCGCCAGCAGCGCGTCCGGGTTCGGTCGCTCGCGGTCGATCGCCCGGCGGTAGGCCGCCTCGGCCTCCTCGGGCCGCAGCAGCTGCTCCTCCAGGATCTTGCCCATGCGGCAGTGGAGTTCGCCGGCCAGATCCACATCGTCGATCCGCTCGATGGCCGGGCCGAGCACCTCGATGGCGCCCAGCCAGTCGCGGCGGCGTTCGAGCAGCCCGACCAGCGAGTCGAGCGCCGAGCAGTGGCCGGGATCCTCTTCCAGGGCTTTGCGGTAGTGGACGATGGCCTCGTCGCTGTTGCCGAGCTGGTTCTCGTACAGGATGGCGATGGCGCACAACAGGTCGACCCGCTCGGCGGTGGTCAGGCTGAAGGGCAGGTGGCGCTGGTAGGCCTGGATCAGCTGGTCGTAGCGGCCGCGGCTCTCCAGGATGTCCTCGCTCGAGGCCAGCGCCTCGCGATCGCCGTCGTCGATCAGCAACAGCTGTTCCAGATCGGCCAGCGCGTCGTCGTCGCGGTCGAGCTCCCGGTGGCGCAGCGCGGCGCGGCGGTGCAGCAGCGCCTGCTTGCTGGGCGCATCGGTCACCCCGTTGAGCGACCGGGTCAGGATGGCGTCGTAGCGGTCCAGGGCGCCGCGGCTGCGGTAGATGCGCTCCAGGCCGTCGAGCGCCGCTGGTTGGGCGGGTTCGGAGCGCAGCACGCTGCGGTAGGACGACTCGGCGTCATCGAGCCGCTCGATCGCTTCGAGCCGCTCGCCGAGCCGCAACCGCAGCCCGGACGAGCGCGCCAGCAGCGACATGCGGCGCAGCAGCCGGGCGCGGTCCGCGGCGGCGGGAACCTGCTCGATCCCGCCCTCGAGCGCGGCGAAGGCCGCCTCGTCGCCGTCGCGCTGCTGGATGTGCTCGGCCAGCTTCTCCCAGCTGCCGGCATCGGCCGGGTCGGCCTCGACGATGCGCTGCATGGCCTCGACCGGATCGGGCGCGGCCGCCGGCCGGGTGCCCTCCTCCTCCAGCGGGCCGGTGTCGAGATCGGGATCGTAGTCCCCGGCGTCGAGCAGCTCCTCCCTCCCGGCCGCAGCCTCAGGCGCAGGCGGCGGCTCGGCTTCGGCTTCCGGCTCCGGTTTCGGCTCCGGTTCGGGTTCGGTCCTGACCGCCGTAGCCTGCGGCGGGGGCGGTGGCTCCGGTTTCGGCTCCGGTTTCGGCTCCGGTTCGGGTTCGGTCCTGACCGCCGTAGCCTGCGGCGGGGGTGGTGGCTCCGGTTCCGGCTCGGGTTTCGGCTCCGGTTCGGGTTCGGTCTTGACCGCCGTAGCCTGCGGCGGGGGCGGTTCGGTTGGAGGTTCTTGGGTGGTTTCGGGTTTGCTTGCTGTGGTGCCCGCCTTCGCCGGAGGCTTCGGCGGGCGCTCCGCCGCCTGTGGCGGCGGAGCGTCGACCACCGTCGGCTCGCGGTCTTCCCAGGGCCGGGGCTCGGCCCCGCCGCTGCGGCCCCCGCGCCGGGGCAGGGTGACCACGTCGGTGACCTCTTCGAGCTCCTCTTCCTCTTCGCCGCCCTGATCGATCTGGCGTCCATCGAGCGCCGGCTCCGGCTCGACGGGCGGTCGCGGCGGCGAGACCACCTCGGCCGGCTCCTCTTCGTCGGGAACCGGGGTCGCCGGGGCGGCCGGCGGCGAGACCACCTCGGCCACGTCGTCTTGCGTCCCCGTTGCCTCTTCCGTTTCTTCCGGTGTCTCGGTGCCGGACGCGGCTGGCGCTGCGGCCTGGCTTTGGGCGGTCAGCGCCCGGGCCGCCTCACCGCGCAGCCGCGCCAGGGCCTTGACCGCGGCCGCCGATTCGGGCTCGAGCGAGAGCACCCGGTCGTAGACGTCGGCGGCCCGGCCCGCGT
The DNA here is from genome assembly GCA_964454005.1 of uncultured Myxococcales bacterium. Lineage (GTDB taxonomy): Bacteria > Myxococcota > B64-G9 > B64-G9 > B64-G9 > CAYVQE01. The sequence continues at coordinate 71,373 of CAYVQE010000002.1, read as the reverse complement.
CGGCCAGCCGCTCCTCGAGCAGCTCGGCCGCGGTCAACAGCAGCTCGACCTTATCGCGCGGATCGGTAATGCGCGCCGCGCGCACCAGATCGATCTCCACCACCTGATCCCATTGGAAATGGTTCTCGGCTCGAGCGCGCAGCTTCTGGTAAGCCACCGGTTGCACCGGGTCGAGCAACAGCGCCCGCTCGTAGTGCTCGGCCGCATCCTCGGGATTGCCCATGGTCTCCAGCGCCAGCGCCAGGCGCACCTGCAGCTCGGCCGCGGCCGGATCGTCGAGCGCGCCGCCGAGGTCGGTGCAGACCGCGATCAGCTCGGTCTCCAGGCCGGCGGCCTGGCCCACCCGGAACAGCTCATCGAGCAGCGTCCGCGCACCCGGGTTCTGCCGCGCCGCGCGCAGCAGTTCGAAGAAGGCCCGCTCCGGCTGGTCGAGCTGCTTCTCGTACACCTCGGCCATCTCGATGGCGATCGCGGTCAGCTCCTGCGGGTCCTCGGACTCCTTGGCCCGGGCGGCCAGCAGCTTGAGCAGCTCCTCGAACATGCCCTGGCGCCGGTACAGCTGCTCCAGGATTTCCCGGCGCTCCTCGCCGCCGTCGGGCTCGTCGGGCTCGCGCATGTTCTCGCGGTACAGCTCCACCGCCCGCTCGCGCTGGCCCAGCTTTTCCTCGTACAGGCGGGCCAGGCGCCGGCGTTGCTGCTTGGTCACCTCGCCGGGCAGCCCGCCGCGGGCCAGCAGCTCGTCGAGGGACCGGGCCAGCGCCTCGTACTCGCGTCCGGCCTCGAGCAGATCGAAGCGCACCAGCTGGGCGGACAGGTCGGTCGGATCGAGTTCCAGCGCCCGGCCGATGACGGCGCGGGCCTGCTCGGCGTTCTGCAGGTCCTCCAGGTGCAGCCGCGCCAGGCGGGAGTAGAGGGCCACCTTGGCCGCGGTCGACTCCAATCGCGGGCCGATGTCCTCGAGCACCGCGGCCAGCTCGAGGTGGCGTTCGGTCTCGGTGCCCAGGACGAACAGCTCGTCGACCAGCCCGGGCTCGGCCGGGTTGTAGCGCGCCACCCGAACCAGCTCGTAAAAGGCCGCGGCCGGGTCATCGAGCCCCTGGCGGTAGAGCCGGGCCACCTCGCGGCGCAGGCGCGTCTTGATCTCTGGCGCCTCGGCGTGGCGGATGAGCTGGGTGTAGGTGGCGATCAACTCCTCCCACTCCTCCTCCTCGCCGTAGATGTTGGAGATGGAGAACAGCATGTCGGGCTGGCCGGTGGCCAGCTCGAGGGCGCGGTCGTAGTAGCCGGCGGCGGTCTGCTCGTCTTCGAGGTGGATGGTATAGAGCCGCGCCAGCTTGAGATACAGCGCTACCCGCAGCTCCATCCGCTCGATGCGTTCGACCACGTCCTCGTAGACCGCCAGCAGCTCGCGGAAGGATTCGGTCCGGGTGGCCAGCTGCTCCATGTTGAGCAGGATGCGCACGTTCTGCGGCGCCAGCCGGGCCGCCCGGATGTATTCCATCAGGGCCCGGTCCTCCTGCTGCAGCCGCTGCTCGTAGATGGCCGCCAGCTGCGAGCGCAGGGTGAGCTTCTCCTCCAGGCTCTCTGCCAGACCGATGCGCAGCAGGTAGATCTCGATGACCTTCTCCCAGTCCTCGAGATCGTGGTACAGCACGCCCAGCGCCCACAGGGCGCGCCGGTTGTCGGGATCGACGGCCAGCACCCGGTGGTAGGCATCGACCGCGGCGTTCATGTCGCCGAGCTTGTCGTCGAGCAGGTTGGCCAGCTTGAGCAGCGCGCGCACCCGCTCGCGATCGTCGGTCAACGATTCGATCCGGCCGGCCAGCAGGTCGGCGGTGGCCTGCCAGTCCTCGGCGGCGACGTGGTGGTCCCACAGGCGGACGAAGGCCTCTTCATCGGCCGGGTCTTGTTCGAGGCGCTGCTGTAGCTTCTGGAGATCGCGGGCCTTGATGGCTCAACTCCTTCCACCGCGGCCGCAGGTGCGGGGCCGGACGGAGGAACGATCCTGGACGCGCCCCTGGATGGAGGCGCTGAAAATGGTACTGAGCGGCGCGCGCCAAGTCAATGCCGGCTGGGATCGATTCCGCTGCTCTGCTACAATTGGCGCTCACCCGACGACTGGCGGGTGTCGGGATCCTTCGAGTACCGACCACCGCACTGGGAGGCGGCATGGCTGAACAGAACGACAAGCAGGGCAAGAAGGTCAACCTGCAGATCCAGCTCGACGACGACATGGCCCAGGGGGCCTATGTGAACCTGGCCCTGGTCAACCACACCGAGACCGAGTTCGTCATGGACTTCATCTTCGTCCAGCCCCAGCAGCCCAAGGCCAAGGTGCGCGCCCGCATCCTATCCAGCCCCAAGCACACCAAGCGGCTGCTCAAGGCGCTGCAGGACAACGTGGAGCGCTACGAGAGCCGCTTCGGCACCATCGACATCTCGGGCGCTGGACCGCACGACGAAATCCTGCATTGACCGGGGGGGGTGTCCGGAATCCGGACACCCCGCGAAGAGAGCTTCCGGGTCCGGCCCCGCCCGCGGAGCACCCAAGTCCTTGTTCGAGAAGTAGAACAGGTACACCCGCCCACACCTCTGCCCACATTGGCACACCCATTGCAGATTTTCGGCCTGCGCGCGCAGCGGGGTGGCTCCCGCGCTGGTTCCACGATCGCAGATCTGCGGGAAAGGAGACCGACATGGCCGCGAACAGCACCATGCAGGAGGTGTTCACCATCATCGAGCGCGAGGGGCTCGAGAAGGCGATCTGGCTGCGGGTGGGCACCTGCTTCACCAACCGCGACGGCTCGTTCAACGTCTTCCTCGACGCGCTGCCGGTCAACGGCAAGCTGCAGATCCGGCAGCGGCAGGAGCGGGAGGAGCGGGCAGCGGGCTGAGGCTCCGGGGACCGGAGCGAGAAGGGAACGGATCGAGCTGGGTTTGGTAAGAACCAAAATGAAAAGGAGAGGATCATGAACAAGAGCGTTTGGAATCGTGCGGGTCTGCTGCTGGCGCTGGTGGTGATCGCCGCGCTGGGCCTGGGTGCGAGCGCGGCCCAGGCCGGGGGCAGCGGTGGCGGGGTGGTCAACATCAACACCGCCTCGGTCGATCAGCTGCAGCTGCTCAAGGGCATCGGGGTGAAGAAGGCCCAGGCCATCGTGCAGTACCGCAACCACAAGCCCTTCGCCAAGGTGGAGGATCTGGCCGAGGTCAAGGGCATCGGCGCCAAGCTGCTGATGCGCCTGCGGCCGCAGCTGACCGTGCAAGGGCCCACCACCCTGGGCAAGGGCGGTGGCCAGCGCGGCAACTGAGCGGGCCGAGCCCGCAGGCGAGCCGGGGATCCGCTTCTAGCGGGTCCCCGGTTTTTCGTTTCTCGGCTTGACACGACGCCGCGCGGGGCGTTGTATGCGGACAGCGACAGGTGACCGCGGTTTCGAGGGAGTTCACCATGCAGACGCGCAGACAAAGGCTGATGATGCTGGCGCTGGCCGGGGCCTTGGCGGGCGGACCGGCCGCGGCCGGTCCGCCGGGCGAGCCGACCTTCCTGGGCCCGGCTCGCCCGAAGCAACCGATAAAAGGGTTGGTATCTTTGGCCCCCAACCTGACCGAGATCGTCTTCGCCCTGGGGGCGGGCGAACGGGTGGTGGGGGTGACCCGCTACGACGACTACCCGCCGCAGGTCGAGCAGCTGCCCGAGGTCGGCGGTTTTCTCGACCCCAGCCTGGAGGTCATCGCCGGGCTGAAGCCCGACCTGGTGGTCTGCGTGCCCAACTCGGGCAACCGCGAGCGCATGCGCGGGCTGAGCCGCCTGTCCATCCCGGTGCTGGTGCTGCCGGCCTACGCCATCGACGATGTCTACCGCGCCACCGCCGAGTTGGGCCGGTGGCTGGACCGCGAGCCGCAGGCGGCCGAGCTGATCGCCGGCATGAAGCGCCGGGCCGCCCGGGTGGCCCGCCGGGTGGCCGAGTTGAAGCGGCCCCGGGTGCTGCTGGTCTACGGCCACCGGCCGCTGGTGGCGGCCGGCCCGGGCTCGTTCGCCGACTGGATGATCCGCTCGGCCGGGGCGGAAAACGCCATGTCGAATGCAAAGGTACGCTATCCCAAGCTGCCGATCGAGGCGGTGGTGGCGCTGGCGCCGGAGGTGATCGTGGACGCGTCGGCTTCGGGCACCGGCGCCTCGATGGAGCTGGCCGAGGTGCGCGCCTTCTGGCAGCGCTGGAAGGTCATCCCGGCGGTACGCGACGGCCGCATCCACCAGTTCGACTCGGCGCTGTGGTTCCGCCCGGGTCCCCGGCTGGTCGAGGGGCTGGAGCGGCTGACCGTGTTGCTGCATCCCGAGATAGAGGCATTCGGGGCCGAACGAAAGGATTGACCGGCGCTGCTTCCTGTGGTTCGATCAACCGATATGCCGCATGATAAACAAAGCAGCCACCCCCTGCTGAGCGCTGCCGCCATCGCCCGCTGGTCGGGCTGGGATCGCTACCCCGGAGCCCGGCCCTTCGCCCGGGCCGAGCTAGAGCGACTCCAGGCCGGGCTGGATCAGCGTGGGCTGGCGCTGGTGCGCGGCCCGCGGGCCACCGGCAAGACCACCCTGCTGCGCCAGCTGGCTGGCCGGGCGGCCGCCCGCGGCTGGGACCGGCGGGCCATCCTGTTCGTCGATCTGGAGGATCCGCTCTGGGCACCGCGGCCTTCGGTCGCCGGGCTGGAGGCGCTGCTGGCCGAAGGGACCGGCCTGAAGCTTTTGCTGCTGGACGGGGTGGAGCGGCTGGACCACTGGGCCGACTGGGCGCGGCAGGTCTGGGCGCGCCGCAGGCTGGCGGTGGCGGCCGCCGCCACCGGGCCGGTGGCCGGGGCAGCCCCGGCCGGGATGGCGGCGGTTGAATGTCTGCCGCTCGATCTGGGCGCCTGGATCAAAGAATACACCGACAAAAAGGTTGATATAGAGTCCGCCCGGCAGAGGCTGGACGATTTCCTGCGCGCCGGCGGCCTGCCCGTGGAGCGATCGGCCGAGGGCCGGCGGCGCAGCCTGATCGAGGTCTTCTTCGCCGGCCTGATGCAGGACGTGCTGCTGCGACAACAGGTGCGCGATGCAAATATGTTGACCGCCATGTCGGTTTATTTGTTGACTCAGACCGGCCGGCCGGTCTCGGCCTCGCGCCTCAAGGGCAGCCTGACCCGCTCGGTCGACCAGGCCCGGCGCTTCTTGGCCCACCTACAAGCGGCCGGCCTGATCCACCTGGTGACCCGCCTGGAGGACCGAGCGCGGCCGAACCAGGCGGCCCGGCTGTGCTTTGCCGCGGACACCGGGTTGGCCTGGGCGCTGCGGCAGACGCCTTCTGCCAAACAGGGTGACATATCGGTTGATATAGAGATGCCCACCCGGGCCGGTCTGGCCTGGACCGCGGTGCTGCACTGCGCGTTGCGCGCCGGGCTGCGACCCTGGGCCTGGCGGGCACGCAACCGCCACGGGCTGGTGATCGAAAGCGGCCGCCGCACGGACCTGGCGATCGATTTGCAGCTCGGCCGCGCCGAGCCGGATCCGCGCCCGCTGGGCCAGGCGATGGCCGACTGCGGCTGTGCAGCCGGGTTGCTGCTGACCGACGGCGCCGGGTTGGGCGATCGGGCCCTGGCCGGCCCGGGCAGCATCGCCGTGCGCCACCTGGCCGACTGGCTGCTCGATCCGGAATTGACCTCCAAGACGGTTGCTAAGGAGCGAAGCTCGGCCCGGCCGGCGCGGCCGCAGAGCCGGCGCCTGCCACGGCACCTGCTATGAGCCCGGCTCCTCCACCCCATAGCGCAGCACCTTGCGGCCGCAGCGCAAACAGTAGGTCATCAGCTCCTGGTCCGAGCTGATGGGCTGGTACTGCTGGTATTGATCGCAGGCGGAATTCTCGCATATCTTGTAGAGCTTGGCACCGGCGCGAAAGAGATGCAGCAGGCGGCGTTTGGGCATCTCGGCGAAGGTGTACTCGGTAATGATCGTCATCTGATCCATGGCGCCATAGCATAGCACAGAAGGCGGGCCGGGGAGCGGGTAGGATGTGGAAACGGATTCCAGACGTGTTCGCCATCGTGTTCATCCTGATCCTGCTGGCCGCGGTGGCCACCTGGTTCGTTCCGGGGGGTGAGTACCAGCGGCGCCAGAGAGAGGTCGGCGGCACCACCCGCACCGTGCTGGTGGAGGGAACCTACCAGCGGGTCGAGGCGCGGCCGCAGGTGCTGGAGGTGTTCACCGCTCCCATCAAGGGATTTTTGCGACTGGCCGAGATCATCGCCTTCGTCTTCGTGGTCGGCGGCGCCTTTTTCATGCTCAACGCCACCGGCGCCATCACCGCCGGCATCCACCGCCTGGTACGCCTGCTGCGGGGGCGCGAGTTTCTGGCGATCCCGATCGTGATGACCCTGTTCTCCTTCTTCGGCGCCGCGTTCGGCATGTGCGAAGAGGCCATGCCCTTCGCCCTGATCTTCGTGCCCATGGCCCTGGCCCTGGGCTACGACTCGATCGTCGGCGTCAGCCTGACCTTCCTGGCCGCCGGGGTGGGCTTCGCCGGCGCCTTCTTCAACCCCTTCACGCTGCAGATCGCCCAGGGCCTGGCCGGCATCGAGCCGCTGAGCGGCATGGGCTACCGGGTGCTGGTGTGGCTGCTGATCACCGCCTTCACCATCGCCTGGGTGATGATCTATGCCGCCCGCGTCAAGCGCGACCCGACCCGCAGCCCGATGTACGATCTGGATCAGGAGCGCCGCGCCGAGCTCGAGCGCCAGCGGGTCGACGGCGAGGACTTCCACTGGCGCCACGGCCTGGTGCTGCTGGTGCTGTTGGCCGGGGTGGTGTTCATGATCCTGGGCGTGATCCTGTGGCAGTGGTACATCCAGGAGCTGGCCGGTCTTTTTCTGGCCATGGGCCTGGCGGCCGGAATCATCGCTGGCATGGGGCCCAACCAGCTGGCCCAGTCCTTTGTGGCCGGCTGCAAGGACATCGCTTCGGCGGCGCTGGTGGTGGGCTTCGCCGGCGGCATCATCGTGGTGCTGGAGCAGGGCCGCATCATGGACACCCTGTTGCACGGCCTGGCGGCCGGCACTTCCGAGCTGCCACCGGTGCTGGCCGCCGACGTGCAGTACGGGCTGCAGATGCTGCTCAACTTCTTCATCCCCTCGGGCTCGACCAAGGCCGCGCTGACCATGCCGCTGATGGCACCGCTGGCCGACCTATCGGGCATCACCCGCCAGACCGCGGTGCTGGCCTACCAGTTCGGCGACGGCTTCACCAACATGATCATCCCCACCTCGGGCGTCACCGTGGGCACCCTGGGGCTGGCCAAGATTCCGTTCCAGCGCTGGTTCAGGTGGAACATCAAGCTGCAGGTGGCCTTCTTCGTGCTGGCCCTGGCGCTGTTGGCCTGGCCCGCGCTGACCGGCTGGCGCTGAGCGCTGCGGGCTGGAGCGCCCAAGGGATCGCCGGTCAGATCAGCAGCGACTCGCCCGGGCCGAGTTCGACGTCGACGTCGCGGTCGAACACCCGCCCGTCAGCCACCTCGAGCCGGGCGCCCGGCCCGACCCGCAAGCGCACGGTCACACCCGCGCGGACGACCAGCCCGCGGCCGAGCTGCACCCGCGACGCCCGCTCGGTCGCCAGGGTGAGGAGGCGGCTCGGGCCCAGCCGCGGCTCACCATAGGGCCGGCGGGCATCGACGATCAGGGTGGCGCCGGGCTCGAGCGTCACCGGACCGGCGGCGATCGGTGCGCCGTCGGCCAGGCCCAGCCGGGCGCACAGGTACAGCCGCGAGCCGGCGCCGAGCTGCCAACCCGGGCCCAGACCGCGTTCGGCCAGGGCCGCGGGGCCGTCGCCGCAGGCCGGATGCAGATCGCAGATGGCCGCCGGGTCGATTCTGGCACCGGCGGCGCCGAGCAGCCGAGCGAAACGCTGCGACAGCATGGCGCTGGTGCTGGCCACCGAGTCGGGCCCGTTGACGTTCTTGGTGGGCATGAAGAAGTCCCGGCGCTGCACCTCGTAGGCCCGCACCCGATCGGCCGGCAGCTCGCGCGTCAGGTGCTGGTTGAGCATTTCCAGCGAGTTCGAGGCCACCACCCCGCGGCGCGAGGTGATCCGCTTGCCGGTGTACAGGGTGGGATCGATGTCCGGGGTGATGGCCTCGACCGCCACCAGGTTGGTGTTGATGTTGCCGGCCTCGTGCAACAGCCGGCCGCTGGCGCCGTCGCGCGCCTCGGCCAGGGCGCGGTCGATCACGTTGTACTCGACCACCTCGATGCGCCCGCTGGCCTTCAGCCGCATCAGCACACCCACCTTCTCGGCCGGATCGGTCTTGCGGGTGGCCGAGACGGTGAACAGGGCGCGGTCGCGCAGGTGGAAGCCGAGCCGGGCCGGGGCGAAGGGCCGCGCGGCGGCGTTGTCGACGTTGTGCATCACCAGCTGCTCGACCCCGTCGGCCCGCAGCCGCTCGAGCACCCCGGGGCCGTCGCCGCCGGGTGCCAGCAGGGCCCGGTAGACACCGCCGTGGCCGTCGCCGGTCCAGGCCAGATGGCCTTCCTGATCGGCTACCACCAGGTCGCCGTGGGCGTCGAGCCGCGGCTCGTCCGCCTGGCGAAAGGCGATGAAGCCCGCCGCTGGCATGCCCCACAGATCGCGCTGCTGCAGGTAGGCCAGGCTGCGCTCGTGGGTCACCCGCGAGGTCAGCAGCAGCACCCAGGGTAGGCGCCCGACGCGCACGCCCGCGGCCAGGGCCTCGGCGGCGATGCGTTCGTAGAAGCTCAGGCCGGCCACCGGTGAGATGGGAAACACGCCTTTGGGCGCGGTGACGTCGAAGCGTTCGTGCCGCAGCCGCTCGTTGGGCTCGGCCAGCGCCCGGTCCAGCTCCTCGATCTGGGAAAAAAAGCGGGTGCCCGAGCCGCCGGCGAAGGCCAGCGAGGCCCAGCGGCCGGAGCGCAGCGACTCCAGCCCGGCGGCGGTATCGGCCGCCTCGCGTTCGGCCTGCTCATCCAGGGTGACCAGGCGCACCGGCTCGACGTCCTCGGGGCCCAACGGATCGCTGGGCGGCTCGCGCAGCGCCCGGCGGTGGATGGCCAGCCGCTCGGGATCGACGCGCTCCAGCTCGGACAAAAAGGTGCCCAGCTCCGCCGGGCCGGCGTCGTCCAGGTAGCGGTCCAGCGTTCCGACCAGCCCCCAGTCGACCAGTCGCTCGGCCGCCGGGCGCAGCTCGGGGCTGCGATCCAACAGATCGCCCAGGGCGGGGTGGCGGTCGAGCACGGCGTCGAGCGACATGGCAGGGACGACCTCCCCAGTCGCCGGCTGCGGCCAGCCGGCCAACCATTGCGTGGGACCGATCCGTTTCCACCAGTATCACGCCGCAGCGCGACCGGGCAACGGCCATGGCGGTCCAAAGCGCCGGCCGGGCAGGGCTGCAGCTCAGGTGTCTCGATCCGGGCGCTGGCCGCGCCCGAGCTGGTGGGCCTGGATCTTGTAGGCCAGGGTGCGCAGCGGTAGCCCCAGCCGGTCGGCCGTCCGGTTGCGATCCCAGTCGCAGGCCACCAAGGCCTCGAGGATCAGCTCGGCCTCGAATGCCGCCACCTGCTGCTTGAGGGCCCGGTCGGCAGCCGGTGGGCCGGCGGGCGCCTTCGGCCCGCCGGGCTCCGGGCCGCGCACCCGATCGGGCAGATCGGCCGGTTCGATCCGATCGCCGTCGGCGATGACCACCGCCCGGGCCATGGCGTTGCGCAGCTCGCGCACGTTGCCGGGCCAGCGGTGGGCGCGCAGCAGCTCGAGCGCGGCGGGTGCGATGGCCAAGGGGGCGCGGCCGTCCTCGCGCGCCGCCTCGGCCGCGAAGCGCTGGGCCAGCGGAGCGATCTCCCCGGTCCGCTCGCGCAGCGGCGGGATCTCCAGGGTCATGGCGTTGAGCCGGTAGAGCAGATCCTCGCGAAACGCGCCTTCGCGACACAGGTCATCGAGGTCGCGGTGGGTGGCGGCCAGGGTGCGCACGTCGACCGCGACCTCCCGGGTCCCGCCGACCCGGCAGAAGCGGCGGTTCTCGAGCACCCGCAGCAAGGCGGCCTGGGCGGCCGGCGGCAGCTCGCCCACCTCGTCGAGCAACACGCTGCCGCCGTCGGCGGCCTCGAACACGCCCTGGCGCCGCTGGGTGGCGCCGGTGAACGCGCCGGCTTCGTGGCCGAACAGGGTCGACTCGACCAGCTGCTCGGGGATGCCGCCGCAGTTGACGCACAGCAGCGGCCGATCGCTGCGCGGACCGCTGTCGTGGATGGTGCGGGCCACCACCTCTTTGCCGGCGCCGGTCTCGCCCACCAGCAGCACCGGAATGGACGAGGTCGCCACCCGCTCGGCGGTGGCGAGCACCCGGCGCATGACCGGGCCTGCCACCACCTGAGAGGTGTCGGTCGTAGCCGCCTCCTGCACGTCGGCTGCGGCCGGCGTCGCCACCAGCGGCCGGTCGTCGCGCGCGGCGCCCAGGGCCTCGCGCGCCAGCTCCAACAGGGTCTCGGCCGAGCCCGCGCTCTCGGGCAGCCCGGCCAGCCCGGCGCGCAAGCCAGCCACCTCGGCCAACAGCGGCTCGATCCGAGCCGCCGCCTGCTGCCCGTCCATCTCGGGCAGCAGGCACTCGATGGTATCCGGCCCGTAGAGCGCCAGCTGCTCGAAGGGCCGGGCCGCGGCCTGGATTCCGGGAAACCAGCCGCTGACCGGAGTCTCGCCGCCGGCCCGACAGCGCAGCAGCACCAGCACCAGGCTGCGGCCGAAGCATCGGGCGCGGGCGACCTCGCGCTCCAGCGCCAGGCAGAAGCGATCGTGGCTCTCCAGGGCGGTACCGGTGGGCAGCGCGGGATCGAACGCATGCAGGGCAGCCGGCACGCCGCCGAGCTGTATGGTGCTGTCGGCGGTGATGTGGAGGCGGTCGATGCGCCGGCCGTCGACCCGGGTGCCGTTGGTCGAGCCGAGATCCTCGAGCCAGACGGCGCCGTCGACCAGCTCGAACCGGGCGTGCTGCCGCGACAGGCTGGCATCGCGCAGCACCACCCCGGCCGGCCGGGCCCGGCCCACCACCAGCGGTCGGCCGGCGGCCAGCGGCACCGCCCGGATGCCGTCGCGGTCGTAGATGACCAGCAGCATGGGGCTGCGGGCGGATTGGCCCGGCCCTTCCCGGCCGCGGCGGAGCACATCCTCGTCGCTCAACCGGCGGGTCTGCAGGTTGGTCTCATTCCGCTGCTCGACGGACATGGTGCGGCCCCCTGAGCGCGGCTGCCCCCCCTGCGGCCGGGCATTCGCGTCTCGGATCCAGGTGTGGAACTGGATTACTTTAGCGCGGGGGCGTTTGCTTGCCAAGATCGTATTGGCAGACGGCGGCGCCGCGGGTCAGCGGGCGGCTACCCTAGTGGTGGACCACAGGCAGGGGCGCGTGTCGCCGCCGTGGCTTCGCTCGCAGGACAGGCGCAGCTGGTTGTAGGGCAGGTTGGCGTCCACGCCGAGGTTCAGGGTGCTGGAGTAGTGGTAGCTGCCGCTGGTCATGCCGATCTCGATGATGGTCGGATGCCCGGTAAAATGGTTCATGTCGTTGTGGGTGATGACGAACCAGGCCCGCGTGCCCTCCATCATGCTGCCCGACCAGGAGGCCTTGACGATGTAGACCGAGCGGCCGGAGAACGAGAGCACTTCGGTGTTGGTTGTGCCGGGGTCCACGTCCAGGCTGCCGATGGCGGAGCGAAAGGCGCCCGCGCGGACCGAGCCGGCGACGTCCAGCTTGTCCTCGGGGGTCTTGTCCACGCCGATGTAGGTTCCGTCCTGGACCAGCACCGAATCGCCGACCGCATCGGCGGCGGTGAACAGGGCCAGGTTGTTGGCTGTGCCCGAGCCGCCCAGGCCGTCGCCGACGTTGTCGACGCCGTCGGCGAAGCCGGCCGGCACTCCGGTCAGCCCGGCCCAGGGAGCGCTGTTGGCCGACTGGGCTACGGCCACCGCGGAGGTGATGTCGTCGCCGGAGTGGGTGTGGGCGCCCATGCCGCTCTCGTCCTGGGCGCATTGCCAGGCGCCGGACAAGAACTTGGCCACGTAGCCCTCGCTGCAGTTCAGCCCGGCCAGGGTGTCGTCATCGCCGTCGCTGACCCAAGCCGGCACGTCGCTCAGATCGGCCCAGCCGACCGGATCGCCGCTGGTGCGGAAGTCGGCCGGGGTGTGGCCCTGCAGGGTCATGGCATCGTCGGCGAAGCGGGCGTGGCCGGCGAAGGGCACCGAGCCCAGCGTCAGCCGCGGGCTCATCTCGCCGTCGCCGTCGATCTCGATGCCCAGGTACAGCTCGTCCTGATCGCGGAACAGGGACAGGTCGAGCGCCTGGTTGGCTCCCAGGTACAAGGTCACCAGGCCCTGCTCGACCATGACGGTGTGGTTCTCGTCGAACAGGGCCGCGCCCCCGGCATCCGCGTCATACAGCCGCAGGTCGATGTCGTGCTCGCCGTCCAGCGGGTTGCCGTCGGCGTCGGTCAGGTAGGCCTGCACCGGGATCCATGCCGGTGCAGCGGCCAGGCTAAGCGCTGGCAGCAGCCAGCAGGCGATGGCCAAGACGGTTCGGATCTTCATGGCGTTCTCCCTTCTCGATCGGTGGTGTGGATTGGCTTCAGGCTCGGTATTCATGGTGCCGCGGCCGGGCCAGGGCTGGCGCGGAGCGCGCCGTTGCCGGTGGTGCCGCCGGGCAACGGAGCCCCGATGCACAACCGCGCCCGGAACCCGGCCGAGTCGACCTGGCAGCCGCCGGCGGTCTGTTTGACGTGGCCCGGCAGCGCAGCGCTGGGCGCATCGGCGCAGCGGCTTTGACCGCCCTCGGTCACACAGCCGTGGGGACAGTCGGTGATCTCCCACTGGCCGTCGGCGTTGCAGGTCTCCAGATCGCCGCCGGCCGAGCAGCGGGTCTGGCCTTCGCTGCAGCCGGGCTCGGGAATGCACTGCGCCTGACCGGCGACCACCTGGCAGCCCCGGGCGCACGCGGTCTCGTCCCAGTGGTCGCCGGGGTCGGCGCAGGTCTCCACGTTGCCGTCGGCGTTGCAGCGCGTCTCGCCCACGGTGCACGATTCGCCGGGCAGCGCGCAGCGGCCGTTGTCGCAGTTGCCGCTGGCGCAATCGGAGTCGGTCAAACAACCCAATCCGTTGGCACAGGGCGTACACACGCCGCCGCAGTCCACGTCGGTCTCGTTCTGGTTCTGCTGGCCGTCGCTGCAGGTCTCCTGCGGGCTGCTGCCACCGCCACCGCAGCCGCACGCCACCAGTACCAGCCACAGCGCTGGCCACAACAGGGCCCTTTCGGCTCGTCTCATCGGCTCGCCTCCTTTCCGTGCTGTTTGCGCCGGCAGCCGATGCAGCCGGTGTGCCATCTGTGGCCGGATGGCCGATCCTTTCGGATTCCAAACGATGTTCGGCATCGCCGGCTGGGCCTGCTGCCGGCGGGGCCTGGCGCCGGCGGCAAGAACTTGCCCCGGGCGGCATTTCCTTGCCGGCCGGCCAGACGCTTCCTTTGACCGGCGGCGGTCGGGTGGGCATGATGAATGCCATCGACAGCGAGGGCGAGATCGTGGGGCAACCGGTGATGGGTGATCAGCGCTCGCAGCGAGCGCGGCTCGAGTCGGGCGATCGCCTGAAGCGGTTTCGGATCATCCGGCTGATCGGCCGCGGCGGAGCGGGCGAGGTCTACCTGGCCCGCGATCTGGAACTCGGCCGCCGGGTGGCCTTGAAGCTGGTGCTGCCCGCGGCGCTCGGCGAGTCGCAGGCGGTCGAGCGCTTCCGGCGCGAGGCGCAGCTGACCGCGCGCTTCAACCACCCCCACATCGTCACCATCTACGCGGTGGGCGACTGGTGCGGCCGTCCCTGGGTGGCGCTGGAATACCTGGCCGGCCAGACCCTGCGCCAGCGCCTGGAGCAGGAGCGCTGCGCGGTGCCCGAGGCCTTGCGCATCGCCCGAGCGGTGGCCGCGGCCCTGACCGAGGCCCACCGCCACCGGGTGCTGCATCGCGACCTGAAGCCGGAGAACGTGCTGTTGCCCGCAGACGGCCGGCTGCGGGTGGTCGACTTCGGCCTGGCCAAGCCGCTGGAGCCGGATCCCGCGCTGGAGGCGCCCGAGCCGGCCGCGGCCGCCGGGCCGCTGACCACCGGTGGGATGGTCGGCACCCCGGCCTACATGGCGCCCGAGCAGTGGCGCCGCGAACCGCTGGGACCGCCGATCGATGTCTGGGCGCTGGGGGTGATGCTCTACGAGCTGTTGGCTGGCCGGCGGCCGTTCGCGGCGGCCGAGCTGACCGACTTGGCCGAGCTGGGCGAGCGAGTCACCGCGGCCGAGCCCGCGCCGCGGCTGCCGCCGGCAGCCGATCAACCGGCCGGTCTGGACGAGCTGGTGGCGCGCTGTCTGGCCAAGGCTGCGGCCGAGCGGCCGGCGGCCGAAGAGCTGGAGGCGCGGCTGGCGCGGTGGCTGGCCGGAGACGGTCGCCGGGGTCGGCCAGGAAGGCAGAGCCCCTTCCGCGGGCTGTTGCCATTTACCGAAGGCGAGGCGGATCGGTTCTACGGCCGCGGGGAAGAGGTGGCCGTCTGCCTGGAGCGCTTGCGCCGCGATCCGGTGCTGCCGGTGGTCGGGCCCTCCGGGGTGGGCAAGAGCTCCTTCGTCCAGGCCGGTGTGATACCGCGGTTGCGCGAGCGCGGCCGCTGGCGCGTGCTCGGCCTGCGGCCCGGCCGCGATCCGTTCCAGGCCTTGGCCCTGCGCTTGCTGCGCGGTGAGTCGGGCGGGGGCATCGGCACGCCGCCCGAGGGCCGATCGCGGTCAGCTGCCGCGACCGGCGACCCGGCAGAGCTGGCCGCCGAGCTGCGGCGCCGGCCGGGCCGGCTGGTGCTGCACTTGCTGGAGCTGGCCGAGCGCGAGCAGGCCCAGGTGCTGCTGTTCGTCGATCAGCTCGAGGAGGTCTTCGCCCAGCCCGACGACGGCGCCACCCGCGAGGCCTTCCTGCGCGCGGTGCTCATCGCGGCCGACGATGCCGAAGGTCCGCTGCGGGTCATCTGCACCCTGCGCGAGGACTTTCTGGGCCGGCTGGCCGCCGGCAGCGGCGGCGCGGCGGCTCTGGATCGGTTGCTGGTGCTGCGCCCGCCGAACGACCGGACGCTGCTGTCCATCTTGCGCGATACGGTCGGCGGCTCGGGCTGCGATTTCGAGGACGACCTGCTGGCCGAGGAGATGGTGGCCGCGGTTCGTGACGAGGCGGCCGGCCTGGCTCTGCTGCAGTTCGCCGGCCAGCAGCTCTGGGAGCGGCGCGATCGGCAGCACCAGCTGCTGACCCGGCGGGCCTACGAGGAGATGGGCGGTGTCGAGGGAGCCCTGGCCCAGCACGCCGATGCGGTGCTGACCGGCCTGTCCGCCCCGCGGGTCCGCTTGGCGCGCCAGATCTGTTTGCGCCTGGTCACGCCGGAGGGTACCCGGCGCAGCCTGCCGCGATCCGATCTGCTCGACGGCCTGGCGGCGGATGCGGCCGGGGTGCTCGACCGGCTGATCGACGCGCGCCTGCTGGCCGCGCAGCGCCGGCCGGCGGCCTCCGCGACCAGCGACGAGCAGGAGCGCGAGATCGAGCTGGCCCACGAATCGCTGGCGCTGGTCTGGCAGCGGTTGCGGCGCTGGCGCGCCGAGGCGCGTGAGGACCTGCGTTTCGCCGCCGAGCTGGAGCAAGCGGCCCGGCTGTGGCAGGGGCGCGGCCAGCGCGATGCCGAGCTCTGGGACGGCCGGGCGCTGCGCGAGGCGCAGCAACGGGCGGCCGGGCTCGAGGCTTTGCCGGCCGTGGCCCGCCGCTTCCTAGCCGCCTGCCAACGCCGGCAGCGGCGCCGGCAGCGCCGCCGCCGCTGGCTCATCGGTGCCGCCATGGGGGGACTGGCCGCTCTGGCCGCGATCGCGCTGCTGGTGGCCGCCTCGCTCGAGCAGCGGCGGGCCGAGGCCCAGCACCAGCGCGGCCTAGCCGAGCAGGGCCAGGCCGAGGCCCTGCTGGCGGCGGCCCGATCGGCGAGCGAGCGCGGGGGGGTTCTGGAGGCCCGGGCCCGGCTGCGCATGGCCCTGGAGCGGGACGACAGCCTGTCCAGCCGGGCGCTGTGGTCCCGGCTGCAGCGCCAGCCCCTGGTCTGGGAGGCCGAGCTGTTCCACGTGCTGGGGGCCGCCTGGTCGCCGACCGGCCGGACCATCGCCATCGGCCCCGGCGGGCCGCTGGAGGTGCTGGATGCGAGCACCGGCCAGGCGCTGCGATCGCTGCAGACCGCCGGGGTCTACTTCTCAACCGACTACAGCCGCGACGGGAGGCTGCTGGCGGCCGCCGGAACGGTGGTGTCGGTGTTCGATGAAGGAACCGGGGCCATCGTCGCCAGCCAGCCGGCGGCCAAATCGGTCTTCGACTTGTGTCTGGCCGGTCGCGATCGCTGGCTGGCGGCGGTGGTGGGCGAGGATCTGCACGTCTGGCGGCTGCCCCTGGAGGCGACATCGCGGGAGTCCGAGGGACTCGGCCATCGGGTCGCCTGCGCCCGGCAGCGGCCCTGGTTGGCGACCCTGGATGCGGACCGGCGACCGGTGCTGATCGACGCCAGCGACGGCCGCCGCCTGGCGCTGCTGGACGGCGAGCCGGTGACTGCGGTGGCCCTGGATGCCGCCGGCGCGCGGGCCGCCACCGGGGACCGCCGCGGGCGTATCCGGATCTACGCGATCGAGCCCGGCACCCCCGGCGGGTCGTTGCGTACAGCGCTGGAGGCGGCGCCCGGTGGTTTGGACACGGCCGTTCACGAGCTGGTCTTCGCCCCGGACGGCCGCCGGCTGGCCGCCGGCGGGGCCGATGGGGCGGCGCGGGTCTGGCAGGTGGCCGGCGGCCGCCGGCTGCGCACCTTCCCGGCACGGGCCAGCCCGGCCTCCGGGCTGGCCTTCTCGCCGAGCGGCCGGCAATTGCTGGTGGCCACCCGCGACGGCCGCATCCGGGTGTGGTCGCTGCAGCCGGAGCGGATGCCGCGCGCTGCGGCCGGCCACCGGGGCATCTGGCTGGCGGCGGCGGTGGCGCCCGCCGGCGACCTGGTGGCATCGGCCGAGGTGTTCGGTGATGGGGGCATCCGGCTGTGGAGCGGCCCGGCCGGCACCCCGTTGGGCGAGCTGCGCGGCCACCGGGGCGGGGTGGCCGATCTGGCCTTCGCGCCGGATGGCCGGCTGCTGGCCTCGGCCTCGAAGGACGGGACCCTACGCCTGTGGAGTACCGAACGGCGCACCGTGAGCGCGGAGCTGCATCCCGGCGCGGGCGCGCTGGCCGCGGTGGCCTTCTCGCCGGCCGGCCACTGGCTGGCGGCCGGCGGCGCGGACGGCCGGGTGCGCCTGTGGCGCCTGCGGGAGGGCCGGCCGCAGGCCGCGGCGCAGCGGCTGGTCGGCACCGGTGAGAACGTGTTGGCGCTGGCGTTCGGGCCCGACGACGGCCTGCTGGCCGCGAGCTTCGGCGGCCGGCGGCTGCGGCTGTGGGAGCTGGACGCCGCTGCGGGCACCGCCCGGCCGCATGCGCTCGCGATCGCCGGTCCGGCACCGCGGCCGCACGGCCTGGCCTTCCACCCCGAAGGCCGCCGGCTCTATGCCGGCGGCGACGCGGGGCGGCTGCTGGAGATCGACCTGCAGCGCCAGACCAGCCGTGCGCTGGCGCAGCAGGACTCGGTGCTGGCCGTGTCTCACCGGGCCATCGCCGTCCACCCCGCCGGCGTTCTGCTCGGGGCCGCGCCCGGCGACGGCCTGCCGCGGCGCATCTGGGATCTGGACCGCGGGGGGACGCGTTCGGTGATGCTCAACGCCGTCGGACCGGCGGCGGCGTTCGCCTTCAGCGCAGACGGCCGCTACGCCCTGACCGAGGACGCGGCGGGGGTTCGCCTGTGGCACGCCCGCAGCGGTTTGCCCCACTGGCGCAGCGATCTGCTGCTGACCGGACCGCCGCGGCTTCATACCCACCAGGGCTGGATCGCGCCGGGCAGCGGCGCCCCGGTCGAGCCGCCGGCCGGCACCCGCTGGCGGGCGGCGCTGGAGGCCGGGTCGCTGGTCACCAGCCTCGGCCCGCAGCAAGACACCGTCTGCCGCATCGATCCGCAGCAGGCGCTCGAGCTGTGGCAGCGCTCGACCGACCGGCTTCTGCTGCGCTGTGCCGAGCGCGAGTACATCGATACCATCGCCGTCGCCGGCGCTTGCGTGGGCTTGTTCCAGAGTTCGTCGCGCTGGGCGTCGGCGGTGCTGCTGCGCCCCGGGCGCCCGCCGCGCGCGCTCGGCGCGCAGCTGATCGGGGCCGCCCGGGGCCCGGCGGAGATCTACCTGATCGGCGAGCAGCGGGTGGAGGCGCTGGGCTTCGGCGGCCGGCCGCGGGGCAGCTGGCCGGTGGAGCAGGTGGCCAGCACGGCGCTGCGGGTCCCCGGCGGCCTGGCGGTGGGCCGCTTCAACGGCGCCGTCGAGGTGCTCGACGATGCCGGTGGCGCACCGCGGCGGCTGCAAAACCTGCCCGGGGTGCCGGTCGCCCGGCTGCTGGGCGGCCCGGCCGGCACACTGGTGGTGGCCAGCTGCGACGGAACCGTGGGCCTGTGGTCGCTGGCGACCGGCGAACGGCTGGACCGCATCAAGCTCCACGGCCGGCCGACCGCGCTGGTCTGGGACGGCGATCACCTGCTGGCGGCCACCGCGGTCGGCGACCATGCGGCGCTCGACTACGGCGCGCTGCGGCTGTCGCACTGCGCCTTGCTGCGCGCCCTCTGGCAAGCCGTGCCCGTGACCTGGAAGTCCGGTCAGCCGGTGGCAACTGCAGCCCCCGCAGCCCACCATTGCCACCGCGAACG
This sequence comes from uncultured Myxococcales bacterium, assembly GCA_964454005.1. Classification (GTDB taxonomy): domain Bacteria; phylum Myxococcota; class B64-G9; order B64-G9; family B64-G9; genus CAYVQE01. The sequence continues at coordinate 52,517 of CAYVQE010000002.1, read as the reverse complement.
CTGACCGAGGCCGCCGCGGGGTGCCGACCGATCGCTGATGGTCGCAGATCGGCGTACGCCCGCGGGTGGCAATCCCGGACGCGTGCCCGGACCGCGTTTGGGAATCGCCGGGGGCTCGGGTATGATGCGCGCGTGAGCGAGGGTGGTACAGACGGCCGGCGGGTGTTGAGCTGGAAGCGATTTTTGTGGATCAACGCCGCGCTGGCGCTGCTGCTGGTGGTCAGCCTGGCGGCCGGGGCGCTGCTGGGTCCGGGCGGGGTGGCCTGGTCCGAGCTGTGGCCGCTGGAGCCGGAGCGCAACCCGGCTGCGGCCACCTTCTTGCTGCTGCGCTTGCCACGCTCGCTGCTGGCCTGCCTGGTGGGCATGGCCCTGTCCGCCGTCGGGGTGGCCTTCCAGGCCCTGCTGCGCAACCCGCTGGCCGATCCCTTCATCATGGGCGTGTCGGGCGGGGCCGCGCTGGGCGGCACCCTGGTGCTGGCCGTGGCCGGGGGGCTGCTGGGCGGCGGGTTGCTGCTGCAGGCGCCGGCGGCCTTTCTGGGCGCGGTGGCGGCCACCCTGCTGGTCTACCGGCTGGGCCGGGTGGCCGGCCGTGTAGACACCACCACCGTGCTGCTGGTGGGCGTGGTGTTCAACGCCTTCGCCTCGGCGGTGATCATGTTCCTCAAGACCGTGGTCTCGGCCGACAAGGCCCAGGAGATGCTGTTCTGGCTGATGGGCGCGCTCAACGCGCCGGCCTACTCCACCCTGGGCTGGCTGGCCATCGGGGTGCTGGTCGGGGTGGTGGTCCTGGTGGCCCAGGCCGCCGGCATGAACGCCATGAGTTTGGGCGAGCAAGGGGCGGCGCACCTGGGCGTGGACGTGGAGCGCTTCAAGCGCCGGGTGTTCTTTAGCGCGTCTTTGTTGACCGGACTGGCGGTGGCGGTGTCCGGGCTGGTGGGCTTCGTCGGGCTGATCGTGCCGCACCTGTGCCGGCTGGTGCTGGGCCCCGATCACCGGCTGCTGGTGGTGGCCTCGGCGCTGGCCGGCGGGGCCTTTCTGGTGCTGGCCGATCTGGCCGCCCGGCTGCTGTTCGTGCCGCTGACCACCGAGCCGCCGGTCGGGGTGGTGACCGCCTTTCTGGGCGGGCCGTTTTTCCTGCTGCTGCTGCGCCGCCGCCACCAGGTGGCCTTCGACTGAGCCGGCCCCGCTCGCCCCGGGCAAAAGCTCGACAGGAGATCTCAGACCAGGCCCTTGCGGGTCAGCACCTGGTGGCAGTCGGTCATGCCCAGCTCGATCAGCTCCCGGGCCCGGCTGCGCGAGAAGCGCACGTAGGAGCTGACCGTGCCCAGATCGCGCGAGGGATAGATGGAAATCACCTCGACCCGGCGGTAGGGCTTGTGTTCGAGCAGACCCGGGTCGATGCCCTTGGAGCGCAGGCGCAGGATCTCGGCATTGGTGGCCTCGATCTGCTCCCGGTCGCCGGCGATGGCCGAGGATAGGATCACCTCCAGCACCCGGTCCGACAGATCGAGCACGTTGGTCAGGTCGCGGATGCGCGGCCGGCGCGGGCTGAGGAACACGGTGAAGATGCGCTCGGCCCCGGCGCGCAGCAGCGGCTTGAGCGGCCGCAGCAAGCTGAAGGCGCCGTCGACGTACCAATACTTGCCGATGCGCACCGGTGGGAACAGGATCGGAATGGCCGACGAGGCCATCACGTGGCGGTAGGTGATGTCGGCGTTGGAGAACGTCTCGGCGCGCTTGAGGCTGATGTTGGTGGCGCTGATGAAGACCTGGATGCGGGCGTGGGCCAGCTTGGCCCAGTGCACGTTGCGCTTGAGCCGCTCGGCCAGACCGCGGTTGTCGGTCAGCGAGGTCCAGCTGCGCAGCTTCCAGACGTCGATCCGCGGGCGCCAGATCTTGAGCGTGGACAGCTTCTGCCAGACCTCGGTCAACTCGTCGAGCTGGCCGGTGGCGGCCAGCACCGCGTTGATGGCGCCGACCGATGCGCCGCCGATGACCCGGATGGGCGGGCCGTGGCGCAACAGGGTCTTGAGCACCCCGACCTCGTAGGCGCCACGGGCGCCCCCGCCAGACAGAAAGACCCCGTTCATCGCCCGTATGCTACCACCCCGGCCGGCGGCGCTCCAGAAACGGAGCGCGCACCGCGCGGCGGCTTGCGCCGATGTGGCATCCGGGGGCGGTGCTGGGTAGACTGTGCCTTCGGCAGCGGAGGTTCGAAGGAGTTGAGCGAGACGACCGAAAAGCTGGCCTTGCAAGTGCGGGGGCTGGAGTTCGCTTACGGCGAGCGGCCGGTGCTGCGCGGGATCGATCTGGATCTGCCGGTGGGCGCCTTCGGCTGCCTGCTGGGACCCAACGGCTCGGGCAAGTCGACGCTGATCCAGCTGCTGGCCGGGGCGCTGGAACCGGCCGCCGGCAGTATCGCCCTGTTCGGCCGCGATCGCAGCCGCTGGAACCGGCGCCAGCTGGCGCGGCAGGTGGCGGTGGTGCCGCAGCGCTTCGAGGTGGCCTTCCCGTTCACCGTCGAAGAGGTGGTGCTGCTCGGCCGGGTGCCGCACCGCGGGCCGCTGGCGCTCGACGGCGAGGCCGACCGCCAGGTGGCCCGCGAGGCCATGCGGGCCACCGGCGTGGAGGAGCTGGCCGGCCGGCGCATGTCCGAGCTGTCCGGCGGTGAGTTCAAGCGGGTGGTGGTTGCCAAGGCGCTGGCCCAGCAGCCGCGCCTGCTGCTGCTCGACGAGCCGGCGGCGCATCTCGACATCCGCCACCAGGTCGAGCTCTACGAGCTGATCGAGCGCGTGCGCAGCCAGACCGGCACCGCGGTGCTGGCCGCCGTGCACGACCTGAACCTGGCCGCCGCCTACGGGCACCAGTTCTCGCTGCTGTACCGGGGCGAGCTGGCATACAGCGGCCCGCTGGAGGAGGTCATGACCTATGCGCGGCTGCGGCGGGTGTTCGGCATCGACATCTACGTGGGCGTCAACGAGTTGACCGGCCAGCGGCTGTTCACGCCGATGGCCGGCCGGCCGCCGGAGTCGGCGTGATGGCCGTCGTTCTGACCGCCTGGCTGCTGTTGGCCGCCGCGGCCGCCGGAGCGGCCGCGCCGGTCGGGCTGGAGCGCGCCGAGATCAAGGTGCCCGGCCGGGTGGTGGCGGTGCGGGCGGCCGACGTCGACGGCGACGGCGTTCGCGAGGTGCTGGTCTTCTGGCGCCAGGGGCTGCCGCCCGACAGCCGCGGCCGCCTGTCGCTGTACGCCCTCGATCAGCAGCGGCTGGGCGACCGGCCGCGGCAGATCCTGAGCCTGCCCGAGCGCGCTGTGGCCTTCGACGTCGGCGACGCCGACGGCGACGGCCGGGCCGACGTGCTGTTGCTGATGGATGACGGGGTCTGGTCGCTGTCCGGTCGCAGCGAGGGCTGGCTGACCGAGAGACCGAAGCGCCTGCTGGCGGCCATGACCCTGGCGGCGCAGCCGCAGGAGGACAGGCTGCCGCCGATGGACCTGCTGGTCGATCGCGGCGGCCGTGATGGCTGCGGCCTGCTGGTGCCCACGGTGCCCATCGGCCGCATGGCGCTATACACCTGCGGCTCGGAGTTCGCCCTGCAGCGCATGCTGCGGGTTCCGTTCCGGACCAGGGTCTACACCGCGGCCGAGAACCAACGGCCGGGGCGCGACTTCTCGTCCATGTTCCAGCTGGTGCTGCCGCGGTTTCAGGCCATCGACCAGGACGGCGACGGCCGGCGCGACCTGATCTTTTTCAGCCGCGAGGCGGTGGCCGTATTCCGCGCCCAAAAAGATGGCGGCTTTGCAGCCGACCCGCAAATGCACCAACGCCTCGCCGTTCTCAGCCGCGAGGAACGCATCCGCCGCGGGGTGCACCTGCGCGGCGCGGCGGCCGATTTCGACGGCGACGGCCGTGCCGACCTGATGTTCAACAAGTCCTCCGGCGGCATCGCCAACATGCGCTCCGAGGTCTGGGTGCACCTGGCCCGCGACGACGACGGTTACCGGGCCGAGCCGGATCTGCTGATTCGCTCGACGGGCTACGGCGGTCTGGCCCGGCCGGTCGACGTCGACGGCGACGGCCGGTCCGATCTGGTGCGGCCGCACGTGGAGATGGGCATCATGGCCATGAGCCAGGTGTTGCTGACCGGCAAGATCGACGTCACCTTCCACGTCCACCTGGCGCACGATGGCGGTCTGCGCCGGCGGCCCGACTTCTCGCTGTCGTCCTCGTTCGCGGTCGACTTCAGCGCCAACCAGGAGTTGGGCGGCACCTACCCGATCTTCGGCCGCGACTTCGACGGCGACGGGCGGCCGGACGTGGTCATCGGCCGGGCCGGGGCCGGCTCGGCCGGCAAGCCCGATCGGCTGGAGATCCGCTCGGGGCGCGCCGGGGGCGGCTTCGACGACGATGCCCGCTGGACCGTGGATCTCGATGCCACTTCGGCGGTGCAGCCCTGGCGGGCGCGGCCGGCCGGGCCCTGGGGGCTGCTGGTGGCCTTTCCGGCGGTGGAACAACACCGTGGCGATGTCTGGGTGTTCACCCACCGCAGCAGTCGGAAGACGCGCTGATCCCAGTAGCCTGAAGCCATCCTCAGAATAGCCCGCCCCGCGGGCTGGGCGGCTTAAGCCTACAGAAAAACCCGCACCAGCACGCCGAAGGTGTTGTTCCAGCTGTGGTACACCGAGCCCTGGTAGCCGAAGTCGATGGCGATCGACTTGGAGACGTAGCCGGCGCCCACGGTCCAGTACTGCTCATCCTCCAGCCGCGGGTCGCTGCCCTCGATCACGTAGCCGGCCCGCAGCAGGATCTGGCCCATCAGCAAATACTCGGCGCCGAAGTGGTAGGAGTAGCCGGTCTTCTTCTGGCCCAGCGGCTCGTCCGGGTCGGCCGGCTTCTGGAAGTTGATGCTCCAGTCGAAGGCCAGCTCCAGGGACCGAAAAGGCGAGTACATGATCGAGGTGGCCATCGAGATGGGATGATCGAGGTAGTCGGCCGTGTTGGTCAGGTTGTAGCCGACCACACCGATGTGCAGCCCGAAGTCGAACCGCAGCAACATGCCCACGTCCAGGGTGACCGCATCGACCGCATCCGTATTCCCGTCGCGGTCGTAGTTGAGGTACTTGACGTTGGTGCCCAGCATCAGGTTGTTCGACAGGGCGTAGGAGAACGCCATGTCGTAGCGGTTGCCCTTCTTGCTCTTGCCGCGTTCGACCCGGGTGTAGGACAGGCCGGTGGCGAAGGGCGCCAACTGGTTGTCGACCACCGAGGAGTTGAAGATGTGCTCGTCCGGTCCGTCCTTGGCCGCCCAGTGGGGCTTGACCAGATACTGGATCTCGAACGAGTAGCGCTTGAACAGGCTCATCCCGGCCGGGTTGAGAAAGATGGCGTCGTTGCCGGTGACGATCGAGCGGTGGGCACCGCCCATGCTCATCGGCCGGGCGCCGATGAAATCACCGGTGCCGGATACGGCACCGGCTGTGCCCACCTGGACCAGCCAGGCCGCCAGCCAGGCCGCCAGCCAGATACCCCATCGGGACCGGGTTCGCGTTTCAGCAGTCAGGTTGGCCTCCCTGCGGCTCTGCCGTCTGCGGCGACGTTGCGCCGGGCATGACCCAGTGGACAGCAGCCTCCGACAATCGGGCGCCGAATGCAACCGTTTTTGCGGCCATCGCCTTGATCGAACGCGGGTTCACTGCCGGATCAACAGCGGCGCCGGCGGCGGTATTCCACCGAGCCCACCGAGCCCAGCAAGGCCAGCAGCGCCAGCCAACCGCCGGCGCGGCCGGGCCGGTGGCTGCAGCCGCAGCCGCCGCTGTCGGGGCAGGCCGGATCGAGCCCGTCGCAGTCCTGGTCGATGCCGTCGCCGCAGATCTCCTCGGCGCCGGGGTAGGTGTTGGGGTCGCCGTCGTCGCAATCCAGGCCGCCGCAGTTGACCGGAGTGTGGCCGTCACCGTCGGCGTCGGTGCAACCGCCGCAGGCCTGATCCTGGCCGTCGCAGTCCTGATCGATGCCGTCGCCGCAGACCTCGGCCGCGCCGGGGTGCACGTTCGGGTCGCTGTCGTCGCAGTCGCTGCCGCCGCAGGCGGCGTCCTGGTAGCCGTCGCCGTCCTGGTCGTGGCAGTCGCCGCACGGCTGGTCCTGGCCGTCGCAGTCCTGGTCGATGCCGTCGCCGCAGATCTCGGTCGCGCCGGGATGCACGTCCGGGTCGCTGTCGTCGCAGTCGCTGCCGCCGCAGGCGGCGTCCTGGTGGCCGTCGCCGTCCTGGTCGTGGCAGTCGCCGCACGGCTGGTCCTGGCCGTCGCAGTCCTGGTCGATGCCGTCGCCGCAGACCTCGGGCGCGCCCGGGTAGGTGTTGGCATCGTAGTCGTTGCAGTCGTCGCCGCCGCAGCTTTCGGCCTGGTGGCCGTCGCCGTCCAGATCGCGGCAGCTCGAGACGCACTCGCCGCCGTCGCAGTCCTCGGTCTCGCTGCAGGCGTTGTCGCACGAGCCGCAGCTGGCCTCCGAGCGCAGGTCGGCCTCGCAGCCGTCGGCCGGATCGCCGTTGCAGTCGGCGTAGTTGGCCCAGCAGTCGCCCATCTGGCAGACGCCGCCGACGCAGGCGCCATCGGCCTGGGCGAAGTCGCAGGCGTCGCCGCAGTCGCCGCAGTCGTCCAGGGTGCCCAGCTCGGTCTCGCAGCCGGTGGCCGCATCGGCGTCGCAATCGGCCCAGCCGGCGTCGCAGCCGCCGACCTGGCAGCTGCCGTCGACGCAGCTGTTCTCGGCGTGCGGCGCGGCGCAGGCGTCGCCGCAGCCGCCGCAGTCGTCCAGGGTGCCCAGCTCGGTCTCGCAGCCGGTGGCCGCATCGGCGTCGCAGTTGGCCCAGCCGGCGTCGCAGCCGCCCATCTGGCAGACCCCGCCGGCGCAGCTGGCCGCGGCATGGGCGAAGGCGCAGGCCTGGCCGCAGCCGCCGCAGTGGTCGGCGTCGGTCTGGGTATCGACGCAGATGCCGTCGCAGTTGGTCTGGTCGCCGGGGCACTGGCCGCTGCATTCGCCGGCTACGCAAAAGGGCGTGTCGCCGCCGCACGAGGTGGCGCAGTCGCCGCAGAAGTCGGGGTCGGTCGACAGATCGGCCTCGCAGCCGTTGTCGGCCACGCCGTCGCAGTCGCCCCAATCGGCCTCGCAGGCACCCAGCTGGCATTCACCGCCGGCGCAGCTGGCCGCGGCGTGGTCGAAGCTGCAGGCGTGACCGCAGGAGCCGCAGTTGGCGCTGTCGGTATCGGTGTCGACACACACCCCGTCGCAGTTGGTCAGCTCGCCGGGACACTGCTCGGTGCAGGCGCCCTGGTGGCAGAAGGCCGGGGCAGTGCAGCTGTTGTCGCAGGAGCCGCAGGTGGCGTCGCTGCTCAGGTCGGCCTCGCAGCCGGTATCCGGATCGCCGTCGCAGTCGCCCCAGCCGGCGTCGCAGGCGCCCAGCTGGCAGACGCCGCCGACGCACTCGGCCGCGGCGTGGGCGAAGGCGCAGGCCTGGCCGCAGCCGCCGCAGTGGTCCAGGTCGGTCTGGGTGTCGACGCACACCCCACCGCAGTCGGTGGTGCCGGCCGGGCAGATCGAGACGCAGTCGAGGGTCAGGTCGTAGGGCCCGGCGTCGGCCGCGGTCCAGCCGTCGACGACCAGGTAATAGGTAACCCCGGCCACGGCCTGGAAGGTCAGCGACTCGTTGCCGCCGATGATGGTGTTGTCCAGATCGGCGGCCGCCACCAGGTCGGCCGGGTGGCAGCCGCGGCCGCTGTCCTCCAGCACCAGCAAGGCCAGATCGAGCCCGGCGCCGAAATCCAGGCCCAGGTTGATCAGGGCATCGCCCTGTGGGCTGAAGGTGTGGACCGCCTCGGCCGCCGGCAGGGTATAGCCGATGCCGTCGTAGACGTTGACCGCGTTGCTGCCGTTGCTGGTATCGCCGGCGACCGTCTGGCCGCAGGCGGTGGCCGGCCCGGCGCTGCAGGTCTCGTCGTAGCAGGTGACGGTCCAGTCGAACTCCGGGCTGGCGTAGCCCCAGCCGTCGGCCACCAGGTAGATGGTCTGGTCGGCGTGGGCGTAGACGGCGATGCTCTCGTTCCCGGAATCGGTCATGATCCAGGTGATGCAGCGCTCCGGGTCGCAGACGCCCGGGCCGGCCGGGCGCACCGCGAACAGGTCGATGTCGGCGACGCTGTCCGAGGCGAACACCACCCCCGCCGGGTTGGCCTGCTGCAGGGTCAGGATGGCCTCCTGGCCGTACCAGTTGTTCTCGCCCAGGCCGCACCAGTCGTGGATGTTGTCGTCCAGCGCGCCCATGTCGGTCGAGCCGGCCAGGTCGCAGCTCAGATCGCCGGTCGGGCTGCAGTTCGGGCACTGGCGGTCGAAGCCGTCGCAGTCCTGGTCGATGCCGTCTTCGCAGACCTCGAAGGCCGCCGGGTGGCGCGAGGCATCGTCGTCGTCGCAGTCGTCGCCGCAGGGGCAGCTGCCGTCGTCGGCGTAGAAGCCGTCGCCGTCGGCGTCGTTGCACTCGGGGTGCGGCGTGCAGTCGATGGTCAGGGTATAAGGCCCGTAACCGGGGTCCAGAAAGCCCTCGTAGCCGTCGATCACCAGGCTGTAGACGCCCGGCGCGGCGTTCGCCTCCATGACCTCGGTCCCGCCGGTGAGGCCGGAATCGGCCACCGCTAGGCACAGGTCGGCCCGGCAGGTGCCGGCCACCCGCGACAGCACGAACAGCGCCGCGTCGAAGCCCGAGGGCTCGAGGGTCATGGTCAGCTCGACGCACTGATCGATGGCCAGCAGGTAGTGGGCCTCGGGCCCCTTCCACTGGTTGACGTCGCAGCTGTAATCGACCAGCCAGTCGGGACCGCCGTCGGTGTTGCCGCTGACCTGATCGCCGCATTGGATGACCGCGGGATCGGGGCAGTACTGGGCCCGGGCGGGCAGCGCCAGCGCGGCGAAGGCGGCGACAGCAGAGACCGTAACCAAAAAGGTCCGCATCGCGATGGCTCCTTTCGGAGATTGCTGGTCGAGACTGGCCTCAAAGCGCCCGGCGCGTCAAGGCCCCCCATCTACAGTCAAGCGCTTTGCCAGTGAATCGTCTCCCCGCCGGGCCGCCAGGGCGGCCGCGGTCTGGCCGGCCCGGGTGCGGGCGGTCGCCGCGGCCCCGCGGGCCAGCAGCAGCTCGACGACCTCGCGCCGGCCGGCCCAGGCCGCCAGGTGCAGGGCGGTCCAGCCGTTGGCGGTGCGGCTGTCGATGGCCACCCCGGCGTCGAGCAGGGCCCGCACCAGGCCGGCGTGGCCGCCGCGGGCGGCCGCGTGCAGCGCGTTGCCGGCGCTGCCCGCACCGGGCAAAAAGGCGTAGCGCTCGGAGGGATCGGCCCCGCGGGCCAGCAGGCGCACCGCCGGCGCCAGTCGACCGCCGGCCGCGGCGCGGTGCAGGCAGGGGCTGAGCAGGGCCTCGATGCGCAGGCAGGAGTCTCCCCGGGCGTCGTCCGCGGCCCGGTCCAGCTCGTCCAGACAGCGCCCGGTCAACCAGTCCAGCGGGGTGTCGCCGTAGCCGTCGCCCCGTGTCGGGTCGGCGCCGGCCCGGATCAGCGCCAGCGCCGCAGCCCAGTGCCGTTCGGCCGCGGCCGCGTGCAGCGGGCTGCGGCCCTCGTCGTCGAGCGCGTCCGGCGCGGCGCCGAGCGCCAACAGCGCAGCGGTGTTGCGCAGTTGGCCGGCGGCGGCCGCGTGGTGCAGCGCGGTGCGGCCCCGGGCGTCGGTGGCTTCGAGTTCGGCGCCGGCGCGCAGCAAGCGCTCGATCGCCTCGGGCCGGCTGCGCTCGGCAGCGGCCTGCAGCACCGTGGTGCCGGCGCCGTCGCGGGCGCCGGCATCGGCGCCGGCGGCCAGCAGGGCCTCGAGCAGCTCCGGCTGCAGCTGCCAGTTGTGCTTGGAGAAGTAGGCGTGCAGCGCGGTGCGGCCGTGGCTGTCGCGGGCGTCGGGGGCGGCCCCCTGGGCCAGCGCGGCGCGCACCGCGGCCAGATCGCCGGCACGGGCGGCGCGGTGCAGCACCCCCGGCGGCGGGGCTTCGGGGCGTTCGAGCGGGGCGGAGTGGAAGGCCTCCGCCGGCCCGGCGTCGTCGTCGCAAGCAGCGGCCGTGTTGAGCAACAGCAAGCCGAGCCCGGCGCTGGCGAGCCACCGCGCCGCCCGGCGTTGAATCGCCCCCCGGATCCGGTGGCCGAAAAAATGGGGCCGCGCGCTGCCGGCGCCTGGCGACATGGACCGCATGCTTGCGATCTCAATCGCAGCCGGGGATTTTCGTCAATCGCCAATCGCAGCGCGGTCGGATCATTCCGGATAGTACCAGGCCGGACTGGTCCAGGCCCGTTCCTGGATGGCGCGGTAGAAGTTCGGATCCGAGCAGGACTCCGGTCTGTCCTCGGGCTCGAGCGCGTTGCACTGGCGCACGCTCCAGCGACAGCTGGGGTTCTCCAGCACCCGGGCGTAGTAGAAGGCCGGCTGCTGCGGGTCGAAATCGGGATCGCGCCAGACCGCGCACAGCGAATCGGAGCCCGGGCCGCTGGTCTGGCAGGTGGCCAGATCAACCCCGGCGCCGTTGTCCGGGTCGCCGGCCACCTCGACCACTCTCTCGTGGACGCCGCCGCCGGCGTCCACCCAGCCCTTGATGATCTGGATGCGCTGCAGCGGCTCGGATTGAGCGTCGGCCTCGGCCCAGACGGCGATGGCCGGGGCCGCGGCGCGGCCCAGCTCCAGCCGCCCGCCCATGGGCACGCCGCGGTCGTCGGCCGTGGCCGTGCGCTGCTCGGCGCTGCACAGATCCGCGGGCAGATCGCCGCCGGCGAACAACCGCAGCCGGATGCGCGGGCCCGAGGTGGCGTAGACCTCGCGCCGGCGGAAAGCCTCGAACAGGGCGTCGCGCGAGTTCTCCACCGCCCACACCGCGGCCAGCCCGCCGCCGTTGTAGCGCACTCCGTGGTGGGTCATGTTGCCGGGGCCCAGCCGCTTGAGCGCGGTGTCGTCGGTCGAGCCCACGTGGCCCTGGAAGTCGGTCTCGGAGACGTGGCCGGGGATGGCGTTGTGGGTGTCGGTCGAGCCGATCCAGCCCATGCGGTGGGGGTTGACCCCCAGCCGCTGCCACTCCTGCAGGCCGAGTTTCATCACGTTGCGCACGAACTCGTAGCGGTGCACGCAGCCCATCAGGCTGACCCCGCCGGCGCCGGGCTGCTCGCCGCAGTCGTCGAAGGGCGGGTGGCGCTGTTTCTCGAAGTCGCACAGCGGATCCGGCTCGCCGCCCAGGCCGTCCAGGTGGCGCTCGCACTCCATGTCGCCCTTGTGCTGGAACATCTCGACCAGCGGCTCGATGCGCGCCCGGAAGGCCGCCCGCTGGCGCTCGGCGGCGCCGCCGGCGGCATCGTCGTAATCCGGGTAGAACATCTTGCCGTTGGACCAGTTGGAGTTGTGCGGCACCACGATGCAGTCGCAGCCGCTGCCGGCCGACAGGCAGGTCTCGTCCAGCTCGCGCCACAGGCCCCAGACCTCGGGCTGCTCGAAGTAGGACGGCGGCAGCTGGGGCACGACGGCGTTGCGGAAGATCACGTTGCGGTGCAGGTTGGTCACCGATACGGCATTGGTGTACTCGTAGGCGACGAAGGTGGTGAATTCGCAGGCCGCGCTGCGATCGTAGTGCTGCTCGGCGGCGTCCTGGATGCGGCCCCAGACCTCGATGGCCACGTCGGTGCAGGTGGCCACGTCCGGATGACAGACGTCGTCGAAACGGTCCGGCGTCTCCATCGCCAATTGCATGCCGAAGTTGACCACGTTGCCCACCTGGCCCTCGCGGTAGCGGCTGCAGGTGTCGCTGTCGTAGGTCGGCGAGCCGGGCACGGTGCACAGCTCGATCTCACCCAGGTACTCCTGGTGATCGGTCACCGCGGCGAAGTCCAGCGGCCGTTCGAGCTGCAGGCTGCGGCTCCCGGGCTCTACGGTCAGCGCCTCGCCGCGGGCGAAGCGGTACAGCGCGTCCGGGCCGTGGTGGTCGCCGTAGGCCCAGGCGTCGAAGCTCAGCCCGGTGTGGGCGTGCAGATCGCCCCAGTACAGGTTGCGCAGCGGGTTGCGGTCGGCGCAGACCGCGCGCTGCTCGGTGTAGACAAGCTCCGGGGCCTCTTGGCCACCGCCTTCGCAGGCGCCCAACAGGCCCGCAACCAACCACCAGCCGATGATGCGTCTTCGCCGCAGCACGGTCGCTCTCCTTTCGTCCCGCTCCGGGGGTCCATAGCCGTCACACCCTGGATCAGCTTCGCATCCCGGTCAACCACCGTGGTGCGGGACTTGACCGCCGTGCCCCGAACGGCGTAGTGATACCGGGCCATGACCGAGGCCGAGTTCTATCGCCTGTTCGCCTACGGCTGGCTGGTGCTGGCCGGCATCACCTTCGCCAGCCTGTTGTTCGTCGACGCCCCCTACGGCCGCTTCGCCCGCTCGGGCTGGGGCCCGCGGATGAGCAACCGGCTGGGCTGGGTGCTGCAGGAGGCGCCGGCCAGCCTGGGCATGTTCGCCCTGTGGTTCATCGGCGACCGGCGCGCCGAGACCGTGCCGCTGCTGCTGCTGGCGCTGTGGCAGATCCACTACATCCACCGCGCCTTCATCTTCCCCTTCCGGCTGCGCGGCGAGCGGCGCCAGACCACCGTGCTCACGGTGGCCCTGGCGGTGGTGTTCAACCTGGGCAACGCCTACCTGAACGGCCGCTGGTTGTTCCAACTGGGCCCGGGCTATGCGGCCGACTGGCTGTGGGACTCGCGCTTCATCGCCGGGGTCATCCTGTTCGCCACGGGCTTCGCCATCAACAAGCACGCCGACCACGTGCTGATCCACCTGCGCGCCCCGGGCGAGACCGGCTACAAGATCCCGCGCGGCGGGCTCTACCGCTTCGTCAGCGCGCCCAACTACCTGGGCGAGATCCTGCAGTGGGGCGGCTGGGCCCTGGCCTGCTGGAACCTGGGCGCGATGAGCTTTTTCGTCTGGACGGCGGCCAACCTGGCCCCGCGCGCGCTGGCCATCCACCGCTGGTACCGCCAGCGCTTCACCGACTACCCGGCCGAGCGAAAGGCCCTGATCCCCTTCGTGATCTGAGCGTCTGCCCCTGCCGCCAATCCCGGGCTGGGAGCGGCCGGGCCGCGGTCTCAGCCGAAGCGGGCGCTGTCGACCTGCAGGCGGATGCTTGGGGTGATGTCGGCCGCGCCGGCCGTGGCCAGCATTCCCACCTCGACCTCGGTCGGGATGCGGTAGCCGCCGTGGTCGGCCTCGGCCAGCACCCGGCCGGCGTAGGGTTGCAGCCGCCAGCGCCCGTCGCCGGCCGCCGGCTCGGCGCCGGGCGGGCGCTGGTCGCTCCAGCGCATCATCTCCACCCGTTCCAGCCGGCCGTCGGCGGCCACCTGCAGCTCCAGGTCGATGGGCTCGGCGTCGATCAGCAGCTTGGCCCGCGCGCGCTGCTCGTCGATGCCTTCCCACTCCACCCCGGCCCGGGGCAGCAGCGCGGCCGGCAGCCAGATCAGCTCGATGGCGAAGCGGTGGCGGCTCGAACGGGTCACGTCGGCTCCGGCGGCCTTGATCAGCGGCAGGCCGAGCACCAGCCCGTGCAGGCCGCCTTCTTCGTCGAGGTAGTGGTCGACCACCCGCACCGGTGAGCGCAGCGCGGCTTGCCAGACGAAGCCCTGGCCGGCGGCCAACCGCTCGCGGTAGCGCAGCGGCCGGAAGCGTTCGCCTAGCCGGATCTCGCCCGCACCGGCCAGCTCTACCGCGCCGGCCAGCGGCGTGCCCGCGGCGATGGCGTGTTGCAGGTAGCGCCGCGCCGGCGCGCACAGCCCGGCGAGCATGTCGGGATCGAAGCGCTCGCCTTCGCGGCCGGCCTCGGCGCCGCCGGAGGCGGCCGGCTCCAGGGCGCCGCGGCCCACCGCCCGCCAGAGGGCGCGCGATCGCGTGGTGTGGCGCCACCAGCCCACCAGCCAGCCGATCAGCAGCAGCCCGCCGAGCCCGGTCGCGATCCACATCCACACGGCACACCTCCGCTCGGAGTCAGCCCAGCTGCTCGATCAACTGGGCCATGCCCTCGGCGCGGAACAGCCCGGCCCGGGTGGGCTGGACGTGGCCGTTGCAGGTCGCCACCAGGCCGGCGGCTTGCAGCCGCTCGAGCAGTCGGGCGAGGGCGGGCTCGGCGTCGAGGTCGGCCCGATCCACCCCGGCCGCGCAGCGCAGCCCGCTGGCCAGCCGCCGCCGGCGCAGCCCGGCGGGGTCGAGCCGCTGCTGGCCGGCCAGGGGGCGCTGGCCGCCGGCCAGCCGTCCCAGCCAGGCGTCGAGCCGGCTCAGGTTCCACCACTCGCTGCAGCCGTCGAAGGACTGGGCGCCCGGGCCCAGGCCGAGGAAGGCCTCACCGTGCCAGTACTTGAGGTTGTGGCGCAGCCGTTCGGCGGGCCCGCGACTGAAGGAGGCGGATTCGTAATGTTCGTAGCCGGCCGCCTGCAGCCGATCGCAGGTCATGCCGTAGAGCACCTCGGCAGCGCGTTCCTCGGCATCCGGCGCATCCAGCGCTCCGGGAGCCATGAAGGTCACGCCGTGGCAGGTCAGGTGCTCGGGTTGGTACTCCAGCGCCCGCTCCACCGTGGCCATCCAGACCGCTCCGGGCATACCCGGTTCGCACAGCAGGTCGATTCCCAGCGCGTCGAAGCCGAGGTCCCGGATGAGCTTCACCGCCCGGTCGACCCGCCCCGCCGGGCAGCGGGAATCCACCGGCAGGCCGATCTCGGGCACCAGCCCGTCGGCCGCCAGCTGGACGCGGGTCACGCCGGCGCCGCGCAGGCCGGTCAGCAGGTCGCGGTCCGCGTCGAGCGGATCGATCTCGACGGTGACCTCGGTCGCCGGGGCAAACGGTAGCCAGCGCTGGACCGACTCGAGCAGCCGCTGCAGGTCGGCGGCGCTCATGCAGGAGGGGCTGCCGCCGCCCAGGTACAGGGTGTCGAAGGGTCCCTGCGGCCCGGGCTCGAGCTGGACCTGCTGCTCGAGCCCACCGAGGTAGAACGGCACCCGCTCCAGCGAGTGCTCGGACTCGAGTTCGCAGCAGGCGCACTCGTTGGTACAGAAGGGCACATGGATGTAGAGTCCCGGGCTGCTCATACAAGCTCCGAACGTCTCGGCTGGCCGATCGGCCCAGCGGGCTCAGCCCTGGCGCTTCTTGGGCACCCAGGCCCAGATCATGCGGCAGGCCACGGTGGTCTCGCCGGCATCATCGACCGCCTCGACCGGCACGGCCGCCGAGCCCCTGGGCTCGTCGAGCATCTGTCTCCGCTGCAGCTCGCCCAGGCTGGCGCTGACCCGCAGCCCGCCGCGGTTGCGTTTGAGAAAGTCGACCTGCAGCGATTTCATCAGCGGCAGCTTGTCGTCCGGCAGATTCTGGCCGAAGACGAAGCCCGAGGCCGTCTCGGCCGCCAGGGTCACCGCGGCCGCGTGCAGGGTATGGATGTGGTTTTGCACCCGGCGCCGGTTGCGCAGCCGGACCACCACCCGCTCCGGGTCCATGCGCTCGATGCGCAGCCCAGCGGTGCCGACGAAGGGCACCATGCGTCCGAACACCGCGCTCAGCGCCGCCGGCCGCAGCGGTCCGGGCAGGCGGTTGACGTGCGCGACCATGCGGCTCATGCGGTTGCCCTGGGCCAAGTGTCTCTCCCCGTCCAAACCGAAGTTCCCCTGGGATCTCCAGTATCAAGCCGATCCACGAGCGGCCGCCACGGTAGCACGGCCGCCGGCCGGGGACAATGGCTGCGCGAGCGGGTCTCAGCCGGTGCGGGTGCGCTGGGCGAATCGGATGCCGCGGCGTTCCAGGTAGGGGCTGCGTCCGCCGCGCAGCAGGGCCAGCAGCTCGCGACGGGCGCTGTCGCGGTCGATGCCGGCGCGCTCCAGGATGGCCAGCAGGCGGCCGAAGCGGGCGCGGCGGCGGCGGCCGGCCGGCGACCGGTCGCGGCGCTCGCGGAAGGTGGCCAGCAGGGTCGAGCCGCAGGGACAGTTGCGAAACAGCTCGACCACCGGCTGCTGCTGCGCACCGTTGGCGGCTCGCAAGCCGCTTTTCAGCGGTACGCAGGAGGTCTCGCGGTACAGGAAATCCTCGGCTGTGGCAAAGGTGCGCCCGCAGCAGGGGCAGGTCTTGGGGAAGGCATCGGCTGTTAGGGTCTCGAGCCCGGTGTAGAGTGCGCGCAACTCGTCTTCGCTCAGCTGCTGGTCGATGCGGCGGCTGCCGGCTCGTTCGTTTTGGGGCTCGCGCGCATTCATCACCGCCTCCTGGCGCTTTGTTCCGCCACGCGCGGCGCGGGCCTCAGGGGGCCACCTCGCTGAACAGCAGGCTGTCTTGCTCGAAATGGTCCGGATCGCCGCAGGCGTCGCTCGCCAAGGCTGCGGCGCAGGCTGGCAGCGGCGTCTCCGGCAGCCGGCCGCTGGCCACGCAGGCGGCCCCGTCCGGCGTCCATTCGGCCTCGAAAGGCCAGTCGTCGACGTCGATGCGCACGCCGAGAGCGTCGTACATGTTGACCCAGATGCCGTCGTCGGTGTGGCTGGTGCCGTCGCCGCAGTAGTCGGCGCGCAGCAGGCGGGTGCAGGCCTGGTGGTGATCGGCCAGGGTGCTGACCTGGAAGCCCTCGCCGGGCAGCCAGTACCACACCCGCACCCAGGGCCGGTAGCCGGCGCGGACGCACTTGGCCAGCACGAAGTTTTCGCAGGCGAAGGTGAAGGTCCCCGGCTCGGCCACGTGGTCGCCGCCGCCGGTCACTCCCTGGCTCAGGTTCCAGCGGCCGTCGAGCGGGATGGCCCAGCGTTCGGCACCGTCAGCATCGGTGCCGCACAGCGGCCGCCAGCCCTGCAGGCTCTCGTAGCTGACGCGGTAGTGCAGCAGGCGCCGGCCGCCCTCGCCGCCGGCCCGCTCGACCTGCTCGATCATCAGCCGCAGCAGGTTGCCGTCGTCGAGCAGGGCCTCGAAGGTGGCCCCGACCATTCGCCGTGGCGGAACGCGGCCGCCGTTGACGCGGCGGCCCCACAGCCGGCTGCGGCGCAGTTCGACTTGGCTCAGGCTATCGCTGTCCAGTTCGGCCGAGTCCAGGTAGACCGCGGTCACCTGGCGGCCGTCGAGCAGGTGGCCGTTCCAGTGCACGCCGTTCAGATCGCGGCCGATCAGATTCTTCGTCGGGCCGCCGACGCGCACCAGCTCGGTGTCCTCGGCCGCCGCCGGGGCCGCGGCCAGCAGCCCACCGGCCAGCAGTCCGACCATTCCGATCATCGCCGAGCGCTTCGATTCCATGGGGCACCTCCTCGCGGTACCTGGTTCGGGAAGATTTTTCTGCAATGAAGGTGCCAGGTTAGGTCGGGCCGGGGCGAGAGACCGGGCCGCCGAGGCCAGAAATGACCTTATTCTATATTTTTCAATCTGTTGTCTGTTTTCGGGAAGGTGGCTGACACCTTGCCGAGCGGGACGCCGATCCGGAAAACAGGCGGGATCTCGGGCTGCTGCTGCGGGTCGGGGCGACCGGGTGGGTGGTCGCAGACCCGCGCGCGGGGCCCGGGATCATTGCACTTTCGGCCTGTTGGCCGCAGGCGGCGGGGCCGCTGTCTCCAGGTCGGCGCAGACGCGAAAGCCCACCGAGGCGTCGCGGAAGGCGGGTTGGATCTCCTCGCGGTCGGCGGCCCGGCAGGAGGTGGCGCCGAAGTTGTAGGCCCCGCCGCGGGCGGTCAAGCCGGTCTCGCCGTAAGCGGAACGGGTGAGCTCCCAGACGTTGCCGGCCATGTCGTGCAGGCCGTAGGGGCTGGCCGAGCGCGGGTGGGAGCCGACGGCGTCGGGGCCGATGGCGTCGGGCCGCCGGCCGTAGCTGGCGTCGTGGTTGGCGTCGTCGGGTCGCAGCCGCCAGCCGTGGGGATAGGGGCGGCCGTCGCCGCCGCGGGCGGCGCGCTCCCACTCGCGGTCGGTGCACAAGCGGGCGCCGGGCACCCGGCCCGAGCGATGCAGCCAGGCGCAGTAGGCGGCCGCGTCAGCGGCGCTGACGCCCACCACCGGCATGCGCAGCCAGTCCTGGCGGGCGCGGCGCTCACGGCCCGGGTAGTGGATGGGCTGGCCGGCCCGGGCTCGGTAGGCGCGATCGGCCGGCTTGAGGGTCAGCTGCCAGTCGGCGCCGGCCAGCCGCTCCAGGCTCAGCCCGCCCTGGAAACCGCCGCTGCTCAGCCGCGGCCGGCGCTGGCGGCGCTCGGCCGGCGGCAGCGACTCGAGAAAGGCGATCCACTGGCCGAAGGTGGTCTCGTGGCGCGCGATCAGGTAGCCGCCGGTGCGCACCGGGTGCAGCGGTACGTTGTGGAAGAAGTCGCGCCGCTGGCGGTCGGACACGGCCGTGCCCACCAGGAAGCGACCCGGCGGCACCCAGACCATGTCCTCCGGCACGCTCGCGGCCGAAGGCAGCGACCAGCGCAGGCTGCGCTGCTCGCCGGGCTCGAGCCGCAGTGACTGGCGCACCGGGGCCCGGCCGTCCGCCCGGGCGCTGAGCAGGTAGCCGCCCGGCTCCAGCCGCCAGCCACCGGCGTCGAGCCGGCCGCTGCGCACCGGCTCGCGGCTCAGCCGGCCGTCGTCGCGGCGCCGCACGCGCTGCAGCTCGATTTTGCTGTTCGCCGGTGCGATGGCCAGCTCCAGCCGCGCCGGCGCCTGCCAGGCGGCCAGGCGGCGGCCGCCGCGGTCGTAGACCCGCAACCGGCCGAGCAGCTCATCGCGCCGCTGGCGGTCGTGGAAGCGATCGGCCAGCCGGGCCCGGGCGGCCAGCAGGTCGGCGAACAGCCGGCGCACGTCGGCCCGCTCGGGCGCCAGCGACAGGCTGGCCTCGAGCAGCTGGGACACCTGGCGGTAATGCGCGGCCAGCCGGCCGGCGTCGCGCCGGCAGGCGGCCCATAGCGCCTCGGCCGCCTGGGGGGCGGGACGGTCGAACAGGGCCAGGGCCCGCCGGTGCTGCTCGTCCACCGCCGCGGCCAGTGCGGCGGCCGCATCCATCTGCTGGCGCGCCTGCGCCAGCCTGGCGTCGATACGGGCGGTGTGTTCCAGCCGGGCCTGCAGGCTCAGGCCGGCCCAGATCAGCAGCACCAGCAGCGGCAAGCCGGCCGCAGCGCCGATGCGCACCAGGCGCCGCCGTCGCCGCCGCCGCCGGGAGGTCAGCAAAAAGCGTTGCTCGGCGCTGCCCAGCGCCGCGGCGTCGAGCCGCTCGGCCTCGCGCAGCTGGGGGCCGCCCCACAGCAGCTGCGGGTCGCGATCCAGCCGCTGCCAGTCGGCCGCGGCCTGCTGCAGCCGCTCGCGCACCTGGCGCGCCTCGGCATCGTCGGCCAGCCAGCGGGCCAGGGTGGGCCAGCCGTCGACCAGGGCTTCGTGGGCGATCTCGACCGCGTAGGCTCCTTCGCGCTGGCGGGCCACCAGCAAGCGGCCGCGCACCAGCGCATCGAGCACGGCCCGGCGTCTGGGCTGGTCGGCTCCCAGGGCCTCGGCCGAGCGCCGCAGCCGGGTGCCGTCGCGGCGCACCAGCGCCAGCAGCAGCCCGCGGGCGGTCTCGCGCTCGGCCGGCGGCAAGCCGGCCAGCACCCGATCGGCGTGGCGGGCCAGAGCACCGCGCACGCCGCCCACCGCGGCCAGGGTCTGCTCGCCGATGGTGTCGGCCGGCCCGCGGGCCTGCCACAGCTCGGCCAGGGCGAACTGCAGCAAGGGCAGGCCGCCCTCGGCCCGCTCGGTCGAGCGCACCAGCTCGTCGACCAGTTCGGCCGAGGCGAACTCCACCCCCTTGGCCCGGGCCGGGCCGCGTACAGCCTCGCGAATGCGCTCGGCGCTCAGCGGCCGCAGAAAGTAGATCGCCCGCGACAGCTCGTCGCCGAAGGTCTCCAGGTTGGCCAGCCGGCTGAGGAAGTCGCCGCGCACCGTGGCCAGTAGGCGCAGCCCGGGGGTGGGCGCGGCCAGCCAGGCCAGGGCCCGGCCGACCGCGGCCCGCTCGGCCGGCTCGCCCTGGGTCAGCAGCTCTTCGAACTGGTCGATGAACAGCACCAGGCCGCGGTCGCGGCCCAGCGCCTGGCGCAGCCGCCGGCCCACGCCGCCGGGATCCTGCTCGATGCACCGGGCCCAGTCCCGTTCGTCCTGGTCCAGCCAGCCGGCCAGGGCTGCGGCCAGCGCGGCCACCGGTTGGCGCCCGGGCACCAGGCTGGCGGCCGACCAGCGGCGCTGCTCGTCGAGCCAGCCACCGAGCCGCGGCAGCACCCCGGCGCGGCACAGCGAGGACTTGCCCACCCCGCTGTCGCCGACCACCAGCACGAAGGGATCGCTGACCAGCCGGTCCAGGATCATGCGGATCTCGGAGTCGCGGCCGAAGAACAGGGCCTGGTGCTCGGCCTCGAAGGGCCGCAGGCCGCGGTAGGGATTGCCGGCCGGCAGGGCGCGCTCGTGCTCGGGCCCACCCAGCCGGGCCAGAGCCGAACGCAGGGCGTTGCCGTCGGCATAGCGCTGTTCGGGGTCGCGGGCCAGGCAGCGGTCCACGATGGCGCAGAAGGCCGGATCCAGGTCCTGGCGCAGCTCGGCCAGCGGCCGGGCGTCGCTGAACAGCACCTGCTGGCGCAGCCGGGCCGGGTCCTTCTCGGGGTGCGGCGGCTGGCCGCTGCACAGGGCATAGAGCAGGGCGCCGAAGGAGTAGATGTCGGAGCGGAAGCTGGCCGGCCGGCCCTGCCACAGCTCGGGCGCGGCGTAGCGCGGGCTGCCCATCAGCATGCCCGGATCGGTCAAATCGCCGGCGTCCGTTTCGGCCCCGAGCCAAGCCGAGGGGTCAGCCGAGGGGTCAGAGGAGCCGTTGGCTGCCTCGGCCAGGTCTCTCGCGGCATCCGTTGCGGCCGGCGGCGGCAGGGCCGGGGTGGCGTCCTCGCTGTCACCTGCGGCCTCGCCGGCGGGGGCCGTGGCTGCCGGCGGCGGCAGCGCCGGGGTGGCGTCATCGCCGGGCTCCGGGTCGGCCGCGGCTGCGGGTGCTTCGGCGGGCGTGCCGGTGTGTTCCGGACCCTCGGCCTGGACGAACTTGGCGATGCCGAAGTCGAGCAGCTTGGTCCGCCCGTCCTGGCCGCGGATGGCGTTGGCCGGTTTGAGGTCGCGGTGGATGATGCCCTGGCGGTGGGCCGTGGTCAGCGCGCCGGCGATGTCCTGGGCGGCGCGCAGCAGCCCGGCCGGCTCCAGCTTGCGCAGCCAGGTTTGCAGCGAGCGGCCGCGGACGAACTCGGAGACCAGGTAGGGGTAGCCCTGCACCAGACCGATGCGGTAGATGGCCACCACGTTGGGGTGCTGCAGCCGGGCGATGGCCCGGGCCTCGACCAGGAAGCGCTGCCGGGCGGCGGCGTCGACCCGCGGGGTGGAGATGAACTTGATGGCCACCGGCCGCTCGAGCAGGCTGTCGCGCGCCAGATGCACCTCACCCATGCCGCCGCGGCCCAGCAGCCGCTCGAGCTCGTAGCCGTCGAACTGCGCTGGCGGTCGCCACCCAACCATGGCGCAAACCCACCCTTCCGGCAATGGAATCGGCCGCCGCCGGCGGGACTTGAGGCCGCCGGTGGCCGGCCGGATTCGGGTTTGCAGCCACCCGGCCCGAAAGGGTACAACCGGGGCCAGGGGAGGCCGCATGGACAGCCAATGCCAGGCTCTGCGCGAGGCCATCGCCGGCGGCAAGCGCCTCGTCGTATTCCTGCACGACAACCCGGATCCGGACGCCATCGCCGGCGGCTGGCTAATGGCTCATATCGGCGAGGCGGCCGGGCTGCATACCGAGATCGTCCACGGCGGCCGGCTGGGCCGGGCCGAGAACCGGGCCCTGGTGCGCCATCTCAAGATCCCGCTGCGGCGGCTGGATCGCCGACCGCGGCTGCGTTTCTTGCACTCCGATCGCTACGCCTTGATCGACACCCAGCCCGGCACCGGCAACAACTCCTTTCCCCACCGGCACCAGCGCTGCCAGGTGGTCATCGACCACCACCCGCGGCGCAAGACCACCGCGGCCGAGTTCACCGACATCCGGCCCGATAGCGGTTGCTCGGCCAGCCTGGTGCTGGCTTACTTCCTCGACTGCGGGCTGGAGCTGACGCCGGATCTGGCCACCGCGGTGGCCTACGCCATCATCTCCGAGACCCAGGATCTGGGCCGCGAGGCCAGCCGGGCCGACCGCGAGGCCTACCAGCGGGTCATCTCGCTGGCGCGGGTGGCGGTGCTGGGCCGCATCCGCCACCCGCCGCGCACCCGCGAGTACTACAAGACCATCGCCCGGGCCATGCGCCAGGTCATGATCTCGCGCAACACCTGCATCTGCCACATCGGCGCCGTGGACGAGGCCGAGGTGGTGGCCGAGGTGGCCGACTTCCTGGCCGCCATGGAGCGCATCACCTGGTGCCTGGTCAGCGGCCGCCACGGCGGCCAGATGGTGCTGTCGCTGCGCTCGACCCTGCCCCAGGCCCGCGCCGAGCGGGTGATGCGGCGCATGCTGGGCCGCGCCGGCCAGGGCGGCGGCCACGGCATGATCGCCGGGGGGGTGATCCCGCTGGATGACGGCAAGGACTACGCCGAGCAGGCCACCCGCATCAGCGAGCGCTTCCTGTCGCAGCTGCGCCGCCGCCAACCCGAGCGGCTGCACCCGCTGCTGGGCAAGGAGGCGCCGCCGCCGGAGCAGGCCTGCGTGCCCGGGGAAACGTGATCCCGATCCTGTATCGCGACGACTGGCTGGTGGCGGTGGCCAAGCCGGCCGGGCTGCTGGTCCACCGCAGCCGCGAGGCCCGCGACCGCTCGTTTTTGCTGCAGCTCGTGCGCGATCAGCTCGGCGGCGACTGGCTCTACCCGGTCCACCGGCTGGATCGGGCCTGCTCCGGGGTGGTGGTCTTCGGTCGCAGCAGCGATGCCGCCCGCGCCCTACAAGCGGCGCTGGCCGCGCCGGGCACCATCAAGGAGTACCTGTGTTTGGCGGTCGGCCGGGCGCCCGGGCGCTTCGAGATCGACCGGCCGCTGACCAACCGCGAGACCGGCCGCAAGCAGCCGGCGCGCACCTCTTTTCGGCGGGTGCGGGTCATCGAGGGCAGCGAAGAGAGCCCGCTGACGCTGCTGCGTGCCCGGCTGCGCTCCGGCCGGCGGCACCAGATCCGGCGCCACCTGGCCCGCGCCGGCCACTTCATCCTGGGCGACACCACCTACGGCAAGGGCCGCATCAACCGGCCCTTCCGCGCCCGTTACGGCCTGCCGCGGCTGTGCCTGCACGCCCATCGGCTGCGGCTGGCCCACCCGGACCACGGCGCCGCGCTGGAGCTTTTCGACCCGCTGGCCGACGATCTGCGCGCCTTCGTCGGCTTGTTGCCCGGGATCGATTCCAAGCAACTCGATTGCCTGTAGACCACCGATCCAGTGGATCGCCGCGGCGCTCTGTGGTAACCGGACAGGCTGCGAAACAACCCGTCCGGCAGGTCGGTTGAACCCGCACCGCTTCGAGGTGACTCGATGTATCGCAAGGTCGAACGGATCCCCGATTTCCCCGAGATGGAACAGCGCCTGCTGGCTTTCTGGGACGAGACCCAGGCCTTCGACGCGTTGCGGCGCAAGAACGCCGGCGGACCGCGCTGGTCTTTTCTCGATGGCCCCATTACGGCCAACAACCCCATGGGTGTCCACCACGCCTGGGGCCGCAGCCTCAAGGACATGTTCCAGCGCTACCACGCCATGTGCGGCCAGCAGCAACGCTACCAGAACGGCTTCGATTGCCAGGGACTGTGGGTCGAGGTGGAGGTGGAGAAGGAGCTGGGCTTTTCGTCCAAGGACGACATCGTCGCCTACGGCATCGATCGCTTCGTGGACAAGTGCAAGCAGCGGGTCGAGAAGTACTCGGCCATCCAGACCGAGCAGTCCATCCGGCTGGGCTACTGGATGGACTGGGACGACTCGTACTACACCATGAGCCCCGAGAACAACTACACCATCTGGTCTTTTTTGAAGAAGTGCCACCAGCGGGGCTTGCTGTACAAGGGCTTCGACGTCATGCCCTGGTGCCCGCGCTGCGCTGTGGGGCTGAGCCAGATGGAGATGCACGAGGGCTACCTGCAGGTGCGCGATCCCTCGGTGGTGGTGCGCTTCGCGCTGCGCGAGCGCGAACGCGAGGCGCTGCTGGTCTGGACCACCACCCCCTGGACGCTGACCTCCAATGTGGCCGCGGCGGTGCATCCTGCGAGGGTCTACTACCGCGTCCGGCAGGGCGACTGGACCTACTACGTCGGCGCCGAGAACTGGGAGAACGACCGCAGCCGCGACTCCGAGGGCCGGCGCACCGGCCTGCGCAGCCTGCCCGACCTGGTGGCCGCGGCCGGCCCGGTGGAGGTGCTCGATTCGGTCGAGGGCGAGCAGCTGGTGGGGTTGGGCTACGACGGCCCCTTCGATCAGCTACCGGCCCAGACCGCCGCCGGCGGCCACCCCTTCGCCGACGAGGCGCTGGTCGACCGCAGCGCCGCCACCGGTCATCGGGTGATCGCCTGGGACATGGTCACCGGCAGCGAGGGCACCGGCATCGTGCACATCGCGCCCGGCTGCGGCAAGGAGGACTACGAGCTGGGCCGGCAGCTGGGCCTGGTGGCCATCGCCCCGCTGGACGAGCGCGGCTGCTACATCGAGGGCTTCGACTGGCTGAGCGGCCAGAACGCCTCCGAGATGGCCAAGCCCATCATCGACGATCTGAAACAGCGCGGCCTGCTGGTGGCCCGCGAGGACTACCCCCACGCCTATCCGCACTGCTGGCGCTGCAAGACGCCGGTGCTGTTCCGGCTGGTCGACGAGTGGTTCATCGACATGTCCTGGCGCGACGAGATCGCCCGGGTGGTCGAGGACATCCGCTGGATCCCGGAGTTCGGCAAGGAGCGCGAGCTGGACTGGCTGCGCAACATGCGCGACTGGATGATCTCCAAGAAACGCTACTGGGGCCTGGCCCTGCCCATCTGGGTCTGCCAGCAGTGCGAGCACTTCGACGTCATCGGCTCGCGCGAAGAGCTGGAGCAGCGGGCGGTGGCCGGCTGGGATGACTTCGACGGCCACAGCCCGCACCGGCCCTGGATCGATCAGGTGGAGATCGAATGCCCGGCCTGCGGCGGCCGCGCCCGGCGGGTGGTCGACGTGGGCAACCCCTGGCTGGACGCCGGCATCGTGCCCTACTCGACCTTGGGCTACAACCAAGACCGCGCCTACTGGGAACAGTGGTTCCCGGCCGATCTGGTGCTGGAGTGCTTCCCGGGCCAGTTCCGCAACTGGTTCTACGCCCTGCTGGCCATGAGCACCATGCTCGAAGATCGGGCGCCTTTTTGCACCCTGCTGGGCCATGCCCTGGTGCGCGACGAGTACGGCCAGGAGATGCACAAGAGCCTGGGCAACGCCATCGAGTTCAACGAGGCGGCCGCCACCATCGGCGCCGAGATCATGCGCTACCTCTTCGCCTCGCAGAACCCGGTGCACAACCTGAATTTCCCCGACATCCACCGCCGCCGCGAGCAGCGCGGCAAGCGGCACCTGGACGAGGAGATCCGGCGCAAGCTGCTGACCTTCTGGAACTGCTACTCCTTCTACATCCAGTACGCCGAGGTCGACGGGGTGCGGCCGGGCCAGTACCAGGTGGCTTTGGACGAACGCACCCGGCTGGACCGCTGGATCCTGTCGCGGCTGCAGCAGCTCGTCGGCCATGCGCGCCACTGCTTCGAGAACTACCAGCTCCACGCCCTGATGGCCCGCTGGGAGCACTTCGTCGAGGAGGACCTGTCCAACTGGTACCTGCGCCGCTCGCGGCGGCGCTTCTGGAAGAGCGGCTCCGACCGGGACAAGCAGGCCGCCTACGCCACCCTGTACGAGGTGCTGCACACCTGCACCCGCTTGCTGGCGCCGGTGCTGCCTTTCCTGTGCGAAGAGATCTACCAGAACATGGTGCGCGCCGCCGTGTCCGACGCCCCGCTCAGCGTCCACCTGCTCGACTACCCGCAGCTCGACGAGGCCTGCATCGACGAGGACCTGGAGCGGCGGGTGGGCGCGCTGATCCGCATCAAGAACCTGGGCCTGGGCCTGCGCAACAAGGAAAACCTCAAGGTGCGCCAGCCCCTGGCGCGGCTCACGGTACGTCCGGCCGACGCGGCCGAGCGCGAAGTGCTCGAGCGCGAGGACCTGCGGGCCGTGCTGGCCGAGGAGCTCAACGTCAAGCGCATCGAGATCCTGGAAGGCGCCCCGCCGGTGACCACCAGCTGCAAGCCCAACCGCAAACAGCTCGGGCCGCGCTTGGGCAAGCAGCTCAAGGCGCTGCAGTCCGCCCTGGCCGAGCAGACCGATCGGGACGCGGCCGCGCTGGAAGCGGCGCTGGCCGGCGGCGAGCCGGTGAATCTCACCATCGCCGGCGGCGCGGTCGAACTGCAGCCGGGCGATCTGTACTTCGATCACCAGGGCCCGGAGGGCCTGGCGGTGGCGGTCGACGGCGGCACCTTCGTCGGCCTGGACGTGCGCCTGGATGCCGCGCTGGAGCGCGAGGGCGCCGCCCGCGACTTCGTGCGCCAGGTGCAGAACCTGCGCAAGCAGCAGGGCCTGGCCATCGAGGACCGCATCCGGCTGCGCTACAGCGCCGCCGGCGAGGCCGCCGCGGCGCTCGCGCAGTGGGGCGATTACATCCAGGGCGAGACCCTGGCCCGCGAGTACCTGGCCGACGAGCAGCTCGATACCCAGTCGGCCAAGTCGGTGCGCCTGGCCGGCCAGCCGGTGCTGTTCGCCATCGAGCGGCTGGAACCCGATCCGGGCTGATCGGCCCGGTTCGAAGCCTAAAAAAAACCTTGACCGCGTCCCCTCGGACCGTATATTTCTACACCGGCTTTCGAAATTACGTAGTATTTTTTCGAAAATTCGAAAACTCGAAACCTCGAAAATCGGAGGCCTGGTCGATGGCGAGCGGCAGACAGCAGAAGCGCCAGCAGGTGATCGAGGCCGCCCGCACCGTGCTCGAGCAGCACGGCATCCGCAAGCTGACCCTGGAGGACGTGGCCGCCAAGGCCGGGTTGGCGATCTCGTCGCTCTACTATTACTTCTCCAGCAAGAACGAGCTATTGCAGGCGGTGGCGGAGCTGGAGATGGAGGAGGTGCTGGCCGACATCGAGGCCGCGGTGGCCGCGGCCGGCGGGCCCGAGCAGCAGCTGGCCGCGGTGGGGCGCACCTTGTTGCTGCACATGCGACGCATCTCGGAGCTGCCGGGCATCACCCACCGCGAACGGCAGGCCGCCTACGCCGAGGTGGAGCGCGCCGCGCAGCGCTTCAAGGTTCGCATCCGCCTGCTGATCCAGTCGATCCTGGAGCGCGGGGTCGAGCAGGGCCTGTTCGCCATCGACGATCCGGAGCTGGTGGCGCTGATGTTCGCGGCCGGGCTGCGCGGTCTGAGCGACATGATCCTCAACGGCGAGTTTCCGGCCGACCGCATGGAGGCGCTGGAAAAGCTGATGGTGCTCAGCCTGGACGGGCTGCGCCGGCGCTGAGCCCGAGACGGTGGCCGCGATCGGGGGCGGGTTCGACGAAGCGGGGGGCGGAAGCGAGAGGGTGCTGGACATGTGTGCTGGACTCTGCGGGCTGCCGCGCACCGCTGCCGGGTTGCTGGCGGCGGTGCTGCTGCTGCCCGGCGCTGCCCGGGCCGACCGGCCCGCGCTCGATCCCGAAAAGCCCGAAAAGCCCGAAAAGAGCGACCGGGCCGCGCCGGCGCACCGGACGGAGGCGGGGACGGAGGCGGGGACGGAGCTGCGCTTGACGCTGGACGAGGCGGTGGCGCTGGCGCTGGAGCGCAGCCCGCGGCTGCGCGGGGCGCGGGCCGCGGTGGACGCGGCCGAGGCACAGCGCAAGCAGGCCCGGGCCCAGTTCGGCCCCAAGCTGCAGTTCGAGACCCGGGCCATGCTCTTCGACGCACCGCCGTCGTTCGGCGGCGACATGGAGGGCATGGACTTCGGCCCGGCGGTCGAGCAGCTGCAGCAGGTCGAGCAGGTGGCCCAGGCCCAGGGCGACGCGGTCGACCAGGCCATCGTCGGCGGGCTGGTCGGACTCGGCGAGGGGCTGGCCGCGGGCCTGGGTAGCCTGGACGAGCTGTTCGCCAACGAGCGCTACGACGTGACCATCTCCGCCCGGCTGGTACAGCCGCTGACGCCGCTGTGGGGCATCTACCAGGCCTACCGGCTGTCCGAGCTGCAGGTCGACGCGGCCCGGGTGGCGGTCGAGCGCCAGCGCAGCCAACTGGCCTTCCAGGTGCGCCAGGCCGGGCTTGGCTGGTTGCAGGCCCAGGCCGGGCTGCGGGCGCTGGACCGGGCGATCGAGACGGTGACCGCCCACGTGGAGCGCGCCCGCCACTACCTGGACGCCGGCCTGATCGAGCGCAACGATCTGCTCCAGGCCGAGGTGCGCCTGGCCGATCTGCGCGGTCAGCGGCTGGAGGCCCGCCAGGGCTTGCAGCTGGCCAGCGCCTCGCTGGCCATGCTGCTGGCGCTGCCGGCGGCGGCCGAGGTGCGCATCGCCGCGCCCGCGCTGCCTCGCGAGCCGCAGCGGCCGGGGCCGCTGGCCGAGCTGCAGGCCGCAGCCGCCGGGGCGCGGCCCGAGCTGCGCGAACTCGACCTGCGCATCGCCCAGGCCGAGCGCGGCGTCCGGGCCGCCTGGCAGGGTTACATCCCGCAGGTCAGCCTGCTGGGCCAGTACCAGCACAACGAGGGCTCCATCATGAAGCCGCCCACCTGGACCGGCGGCGTGGTGGTGGACTTCAAGGTCTGGGAGTGGGGCGCGACCTACTACGCGGTCGAGCAGCGCCAGGCGCAGCTGGCGCGCGCCCGGGCCGGCCGCGAGGAGCTGCGCCGGGCCATCGCCCTGGAGGTGCGCCGGGCCTGGCTGAAGATCGAGCTGACCGCCGAGCGCATGCGCATCGCCGAAGCTTCATTGGAGCAGGCCCGCGAGCAGGTGCGGCTGGAGCAGGAGCGCTACGCCGCCCAGCAGGCCACGTCGACCGACGTGCTCGACGCCCAGTCGCGGCTGACCCGCGCCCTGGTCACGGCGGACAATGCCGCCTTCCGCCACCGCATGGCGCTGGCCGCGCTGGATCTGGCGGTCGGTCGAACGCCTGCCGAGCCAGCCGCCACCGCCGCGGCAGGAGCGCCGAGCGCAGCATCCACCGAGCGAGACCGGAGGTGATCCCGTGAGACGCCACACCGCGATCGGAACCGTTTTGGGGCTGGGCCTGCTGCTGACCGCCGGCTGCCAGGGCTCGGGCACGGTGGAGCCGAAGGCCAAGGCCGCGCCGGCCGACCGCGCCGCGCGCACGCGCTCGGTCGAGACCGTCACCCTGCGACCGGAGGCCCATCGCTCGCTGATCCGGGCCAGCGGTACCGCTCTGCCGCGGCGCGAGAGCCTGCTGTCCGCCTCGGTGCCCGGCCGCATCGAGACCATCGCGGTCGAGCGCGGTGACCGGGTGACCGCTGGCCAGGCGCTGCTGCGGCTGGATCGCTCGAGCTTCGCGCTCGGCGTCGAGCAGGCCGAGGCGGCGCTGGCCGCCGCCCGGGTGGGGCTGGACGCGGCGGCCCGCGAGAAGAAGCGTTTCGAACGGCTGCTGGCCAACAAAGCCGTACCGCGGGCCAACTACGACAAGGTGGTCGCCGCCCACGACGGCGCCAAGGCCCAGGTGCTACAGGCCGAGGTGGCGCTGAAGCAGGCCCGCAAGGCCTCGCGCGACAGCGTGCTGCGCGCCCCCTACGACGGGGTGGTCACCATGGTGCTCAAGGAGGTCGGCGAGTACGCCCCGTCCATGCCGCCCACCATGTTGATCAAGGTGGTCGATACCGCCGCGCTCGAGGTGCAGACCTTCCTGCCCGAGCGCGAAGCCGGGGCGGTGCGCGAGGGCCAGCCGGCCCGGGTGCGCGTCGATTCGGCCGGCGTCGAGCGTGAGGGCCAGGTGATCTTCGCCTCGGACCGCATCCAGCCCGGCACCCAGACCTTCGAGGCGCGGGTACGGCTGGACAACGCCGACGGAGCCATCAAGGCCGGGGCCTTCGCCCGGATCGAGCTGACGCGCAGCGAGAGCCAAGACGTCTTGTTCGTGCCCCTGCGGGCGGTGCGCCGCGACGCCGGCCGGCCCTTCGTGTTCGTGGCTCGCGACGGCCGGGCCGAGCGGGTCCCGGTGGTGCTCGGCGAGACCGACGGCGATCGGGTGGTGGTGCGCGAGGGGCTGGCGGCCGGCCTGCGGTTGATCGTCACCGCCGCGGCCGAGCTGGCCGAAGGCGAGGCCGTGCGGGCGGAACCGGCCGCGGCCGAGGCGGACGAGCCCGCGCCCGGGCGCAAGGGCTAGGAGCGGCGGCCATGTTCCTGTCCGACGTATCCATCCGCCGGCCGGTGTTCACCGCCATGGTGATCACCGCCCTGCTGGTCTTCGGCGCCGTGTCCTACAGCCGCATCGGGCTGGACATGATGCCCGACGTCGACTTCCCGCTGACCACGGTGGTGACCGTGTACCCGGGCGCCGATCCGGAAACGGTCGAGCGCGAGATCAGCGAGCGGATCGAGGATGCGGTCAGCACGCTCAACGGCGTGCGCACCCTGCGCTCGGTCAGCGTGGAAAACGTCTCGCAGGTGATCATCGAGTTCGAACTCGATCGCGACATCGATCAGGCCACCCAGGACGTGCGCGACAAGATCGCCGGCATCGAGACCGACTTGCCCGAGGACGCCGACCCGCCCCAGGTGCAGAAGCTCGACCTGGACGCCATGCCCATCCTGACGCTGGCGGTGGGCGGACCGGGCGCCATCGACCGCATCACCGAGTTCGCCGAGAAGCGCGTCCAGGAGCCGCTGCAATCGCTGCCGGGCGTGGGCACGGTGGAGATCGTCGGCGGCCAGGAACGCGAGATCAAGGTCTGGGTCGATGCCGATCAGCTCGAGGTGCGCGGGCTCAGCGTCACCGACGTCATCCAAGCCCTGGCCGCCAGCAACCTCGACTTCCCGGGCGGCCGGCTGACCACCGGCTCCACCGAGTTCACCGTCACCGTCGATGGCGAGTTCGCCTCGGTGGCCGAGATCGCTGATCTGAAGATCCGCCAGGTGCGCGGCCAGCCGGTGCGGCTGCGCGACGTGGCCCGGGTGGCCGACGGCCTGGAGGAGCGCCGCTCGTCCGCCGCGCTCGACGGCAGCCAGGCGGTGGTGCTGAGCGTGCGCAAGCAATCGGGCACCAACGCGGTGCGCGTCGGCGACCGGGTCAAGGCCCGGCTGGCCGAGCTGGCCGAGCAGTTTCCGCCCGGCTACCAGGCCCTCGTGGCCGTGGACAACACCACCTTCACCCGAACCTCGATCGAGCACGTGCAGTTCGACATGCTGTTCGGCGCCTTCTTGGCGGTGGTGATCGTGTTTCTGTTCCTGCGCAACGTGCGCTCGACCCTGATCGCGGCGCTGGCCATTCCGACCTCGGTGGTGGGCACCTTCGCCTTCATCCTGGCCATGGGCTTTACCTTCAATACCCTGACCATGCTGGCGCTAACGCTGTCGATCGGCATCTTGATCGACGACGCCATCGTGGTCATCGAAAACATCTACCGCCACCTGGAGCAGGGCAAGTCCGCCATGGCCGCCGCCGGTGAGGGCGCCGGCGAGATCGGCCTGGCCGTGCTGGCGACCACCATGTCCATCGTGGCCGTATTCGTTCCGGTCGCTTTCACCCAGGGCATGGTGGGGCAGATGTTCTACGAGTTCGGCCTGACCGTGGCGGTGGCGGTGCTGATCTCGCTGTTCGTCTCGTTTACCCTGACGCCCATGCTGTCCTCGCGCTTTCTGGTACCGGCGGCCGACAACTGGTTCTACCGCGGCATCGAGCGGGTGCTGGGGGGGCTCGACCGCGGCTACCGGGCCCTCATCGGCTGGGCCCTGCGCCACCGGATCGCCACCGTGGGGAGCGCCCTGGCGGTCTTCGCCGGCAGCCTCTACCTGGCCGGCCTGCTGCCCACCTCGTTCATCCCCTCGTTCGACATGTCGCGCTTCAACGTGGTGGTCACCACCCCGACCGGCACCAACCTGGCCGAGACCGAGCGGGTGGCCGGCCGACTGGCCGCCCGCATCCGGGATCACGAGGCGCTGGTGGCCGGCACCGTGACCACCATCGGCGCCGACGCCCAACAGAAGCAGAACGTGGCCAAGGTCTTCGTCAAGATGACCCCCAAGGAACGGCGCGCACTGGGCCAGCAGGCCTTCATGGACCGGTTGCGCCGGCAGTTCGCCGACCTGCGCGCGGTCGAGGTGTCGGTCGAGGAGATCGGGCTGGTCGGCGGCGACTCCGGCATGCGCAACGCCGCCATCCAGTTCGACGTGCGCGGCGGCGACCTGGAGCAGCTCGACGTCTACACCCGCCGGATCGTGGCCGCGCTCGAGCAGCGGCCGGGCTTCGTCGACCTGGACACCACCTGGGAGGCGGGCAAGCCCGAGGTGAAGGTGGTGATGGACCGCGAGCGGGCTGCCGGGCTGGGCGTGGTCACCGCCGCGGTGGGCCAGGCCGTGCGCGCCCTGGTCGGCGGCGTCGAGGCATCGCAGCTGCGGCTGGACGGCGAGGACATTCCCATCCGGGTGCGGCTGCCGGGCGACGCGCGGCGCCGGGCCGAGCAGATCGCCGACCTCGAGGTGCGCTCGGCCACCACCGGCCGGCTGATCCCGCTGCCCAACCTGGCCGCGGTGCGCACCGGAACCGGCCCGACCCAGATCGATCGCCAGGCCCGCCAGCGCCAGATCACGGTGCTCGGCAACCTCACCGCGGACCAGGCGCTCGGCCCGGCGCTGGACGAGGTGCGCCGGGTGGCCGCCGGGATCCTGCCGCCCGAGATCCAGACCGGGTTTTCGGGCGAAGCCCGGGTGGCCGAGGAGAGCATGGGCCACCTGCTGTTCTCGCTGGCGCTGGCGGTGATCATGATCTACATGGTGCTGGCTAGCCAGTTCGAGAGTCTGATCCATCCGCTGACCATCATGATGTCGCTGCCGCTGTCGGTCGTCGGCGCGTTGGGCGCGTTGCTGTTGGCCGGCCAGCACATCAGCATCATGGCCATGATCGGCATCATCATGTTGATGGGTCTGGTGACCAAGAACGCCATCCTGCTGATCGACTACACCAACACCCTGCGCCGGCGCGACGGGCTGGAGCGCACCGAGGCGCTGCTGACTGCCGGGCCGGTGCGGCTGCGGCCCATCCTGATGACTACCGCGGCCATGGTCTTCGGCATGCTGCCCATCGCGGTCAGCCAGGGCTACGGCGCCGAGATGCGCGCGCCCATGGCGGTGGCCGTGATCGGCGGGCTGATCATGTCCACCCTGCTGACGCTGGTGGTGGTGCCGGTGGTCTACAGCCTGTTCGACGACGCGGCCGAGCTGCTGGGCCGGCTGCGCCGCCGGGGCGCGAAGCGCAAGGACGCTCCGGCGCCGGCCCGCTCCACCTGATGGCCTGATCGCCTATTGCCCGATCGCCTGATCGCCCGGCGACTGGCGTCGGCCTCGGCCGGCCCGTATAATCCGGGTGCCGCGAAAACGCGGCGCCGGCTGGGCTCGCCGCCGGAGGAGGGAGGACAGCTTGACAGCGCCGGCCAAACCGAAAGCCACACCGCGGCAGCAAAGCGCGGAGGTCTGTGTGCTGGGCGCCGGGCCCGCCGGGCTGGCTGCTGCGCTGGAGCTGTCGCGCGGCGGCTACAGCGACGTGGTGGTGCTGGATCGCAATGCCAGCGCCGGCGGGCTGGCCCGCACCGAGCGCTTCGACGGCCACCGCTTCGATGTCGGCCCGCACCGCTTCTTCACCCAGAATCGCGAGGTCGACGCCCTGTGGCACGAGATGCTGGGCGAGGACTTCCAGCCGGTGCAGCGGCTGACGCGCATCTTCTACGACCAGCGCTTCTATCTCTACCCGGTATCGGCCCTCGACGCCTTGCCCAAGCTCGGGCCGGTGGCCGCCACCCGGGCGCTGGCCTCCTACCTGTGGGCGGCGGTGGCCCGCGATGCCGGGCGAGCGGAGACCTTCGAGCAGTGGGTGGCGGCCAAGTTCGGCACCCGGCTCTACGAGAGCTTCTTCAAGACCTACACCGAGAAGGTCTGGGGCATCCCCTGCTCCCAGATCGGCGCCGACTGGGCGGCCCAGCGCATCAAGGGCCTGGACCTGCTCGGGGTGGCCAAGAGCGCATTCGGGGTGGCCCTCGGCACCCGGCCCAAGACCCTGGTCGACGAGTTCGATTACCCGGTGCTGGGTGCCGGGCAGATGTACGAGCGCATGGCCGAGCGGGCTGCGGCCGCCGGAGTCGCGTTTTGCTTCGACACCGACGTGCAACGCGTCGAACGACAGGGCGATCGGATCGCGGCGGTCGAGGCGCTGACCGCGGACGGACCGCTGCGGGTGGCGGCCGATCGCTTCGTCTCCACCCTGCCGCTGACCCGTCTGCTCGAGATGCTGGCCCCGCCGCCGCCGGCCGAGGTGCTGGAGGCATGCCGGGCGCTGTACTACCGCGATCACATCACCGTCAACCTGGTGGCCGAGCGGGCCGAGCTGTTCCCGGATCAGTGGATCTACGTCCACGACCCGCAGGTGCGCATGGCCCGGCTGGCCAACTACAGCAACTTCTCACCGCGCATGGCCGCAGCGGCCGGCGTCAGCCCGATCAGCGTCGAGTACTTCGTATTCCGCAACGACGAGGTCTGGGCCATGGACGACGCCGACCTGATCGCCATGGCCGGCGACGAGGTGGTGCGCATGGGCCTGGTGCCGCGCGGGGCGCTGGGCCCGGGCTGGGTGGTGCGCGAGACCGACTCCTACCCGACCTACTACCTGGGCTTCGCCGCGCCCTACGCCCGGGTGCGCCGCGCCATCGACGGCCTGGCCAACCTGCAGCCGGCCGGCCGGGGCGGGTTGTACAAGTACAACAACATGGATCACTCGCTCTACTCGGGTCTGCTGGCGGCCCGCAACCTGCTGGCCGAACCACCCGGATGCTACGACGTCTGGCGCATCAACATCGACGCCGAGTACCATGAGGCCGCCGAGCGCCGCTGAGTGCAACCCGCCGGCGGCGGACAACCGCATCACCGCCGATGGACCCCTGCTGCCGGTCATCCTGGAGCTGGCGGCGCCGTCGGTGCTGATGATGTACCTGCAGAACGCCTACAACATCATCGACACCGTCTGGGTGGGCCGGCTGCTGGGGCGCGACGCGCTGGCCGGCATCGGCCAGGGCGGCTACGTGCTGTGGGCCACCTTCGGGCTGGCCGGTCTGATCTCGGTCGGGCTGACCGCCATCGTCTCGCGCCGCATCGGCGAAGGCCAGCGGGTTGCGGCCGAGCAGGTGGCCGCCCGCGGCCTGCGCTACGCCCTGGTCTGGTCGCTGGTGGTGGCCGCCGGGGTCTGGTTCGCGCTGGCGCCGCTGTTCGATCTGATGGGCGCCAGCGGCGCCATGCGCTCGGGCGGGCTGGACTACATGCGGGTGCTGCTGCTGGGTGCACCGCTGCTCTTCTTGTCGTTCACCATCGGCGCCGTATTCCGCGCCGCCGGCGACACCCTGACGCCGATGTGGCTGATGGCGCTGAGCTTGCTGATCAACGCCGGGCTGGATCCGCTGTTGATGGTCGGGGTGGGGCCGCTGCCGCGGCTGGGGCTGGCCGGCGCGGCCCTGGCCACCGTGATCGCCCGCACGGTCTGGGTGGCGCTGGGCCTGTGGCTGCTGGCCCGGGGCCGGCGGCTGGGTGCTTGCACCGGCGGCTGGCAGCGGCTGCGCCCGGCGCTGCTGCCGGGCCGCATCCGGGTCCACCTGCTCGAACGGGTGAGCTGGGGCTGGAGTCAGCTGCTGGCGGTGGTGCGCATCGGCGCGCCCCATGGGCTGTCGATGGTGCTGTTCCCGGGGGTCTACATGGTGCTGGTGCGCATCCCGGCCAGCTACGGCGCACACCAGGTGGCCGCCATCCGCATCGGCCACACGGTCGAGGGCATGAGCTTCTTTCTGGCCATCGGCGTGGCGCTGGCCACCGCGGCGCTGGTCGGCCAGAATCTGGGCGCCGGCAAGCCGGCCCGCGCGGGCCGTTTCGCTTGGAGCGCGGCCGGTCTGACATCGGCCGTGCTGCTGGTCTTTTCTAGCTGTTTCTTCCTACTCGACGAAGAGATCGCCTCGGTGTTCAGCGGCGATCCGCAGACGGTGACCGCCGGCGCCACCTACGTGCGCATCCTGGCCTGGTCGCAGGTCTTCATGGGCCTGGAGATCGTGCTCGGCGGCGGCTTCAACGGCGCCGGCCACACCCTGCCGCCGATGCTGGTGGCGGTCGCGTTCAACCTGGCGCGCATCCCGCTGGCCTATGCCCTGGCGGACGGGTTGGGCTGGGGGGTCGAGGGGGTGTGGTGGGCCATCTCGGGCACCTCGATCATCAAGGGCCTGCTGCTGGTGGTGCTGTTCAGCACCGGCGGCTGGGCCCGGCGCCAGGTCTGAGCCCGGGCGCTGGATCGATCCGCGCTGTAGGGGGTCTGACCGAGTTGGCCGACCGGCCAGAAGTCGCCTCCCCCGCGCCCGACTTGCCCTCGCCGCCGTCGCCTGGTACGAGGGATGACCATGGCCAAGCCCGTCCAGTACCACGCCGGCAAGTTCCCACCGGCGAGCCTCCAGTGGGAACGCCTGATCCCGCTGATCGGCCCGGCCGCCGCCGCCCTCGCCCGGTATGAGGGCGTGCTATCCGCAGTACCGAACGCCAATCTCTTCCTCTCGCCGCTGACCACTCAGGAGGCCGTGCTCTCCTCCAAGATCGAGGGCACCCAGGCCACTATGGGCGAGGTCCTGGAGTTCGAGGCCCAGGCCGACATGTTCGAGGGCCAAGAAGAGCGCAAGGCCGACATCTGGGAGGTGATCAACTACCGCCGGGCGATGTGGCGCGCGGCCGAGCTGCTCGACGAGCTGCCCCTATGCCAGCGCGTGATCAAGGAGGCCCACATGGTCCTCATGGATGGCGTCCGCGGGCACAGCAAGGCCCCGGGCGAGTACCGCAAGATCCCGAACTGGATCGGCCCGCCGGGCTGCACGATCGAGGAGGCCAGGTATGTCCCCATCTCGGCCGACAAGCTACCCAAGGCCATGTCCACCTGGGAGAAGTTCATCCACGAAGACGTACCCGACCGCCTGGTCCAGCTCGCCCTGCTCCACGCCGAGTTCGAGGCCCTGCACCCCTTCCTCGACGGCAACGGCCGGCTTGGCCGGATGTGCGTGCCGCTGTTCATGAACAAGACCGGCCTCATCCGCCAGCCGACCTTCTACATCAGCGCGTACTTCGAGGCGCACCGCGAGGAGTACTACGAGCGCCTGCTCGCCGTGTCCCGCGACGACGACTGGACCGGGTGGTGCGCCTTCTTCCTGGAGGCCGTGAAGGAGCAGGCCGCGGTCAACGAGGACAAGACCCGCCAGATCCTGAAGCTGTACGAGGAGAAGAAGACCGAGATCTCCGGCCTGACCCGCTCCCAGTACGCGATCTTCGCGATCGACTTCCTGTTCCAGCGACCGATCTTCACCTCCACCGACTTCCTCAAGCTCGGCGACATCCCCAGGCCGACGGCCCAGCGCATCCTGGCCCTGCTCCGGGACCACGGCATCCTGCGGGTGCTGCGGGAGTCCGCGGGCCGGCGGCCGGCCACCCTGTGCTTCCGGGAGCTAATCAACATCACCGAAGGGGCCGAGGTGGTTTGAGGTGAACATGTTGACGGCAAGGTTGTTTGCAGCTCGCCTTTTCGGGGTTTCCGAGCCACAAGTCACCTTGTCGCTCGCCGGTGAGCAGCAACAAGAAGGAGTTTAGTTCCAGTCAGTTAGCGCATAATGGCCAGCGGGAGCGGGTGGAATGAGCCCGTCCAAGTCACGGAATCCGAGGTCGAGGACGCGGCCCTGGCCCGCCTCAACCCGGACGTGCCCGCCTCCGCGATCGACGAGGCCTTCCGCAAGGTGTTGGCCTCTCCTCGCCGCAGCTGGTGGACGCCAGCCACGAGTTCCACCACTACCTGGTCAACGGTGTGTCCGTGGAGTTCCTCCGGCCGGACGGCTCGGTCGGGTACGCCCCGGTGCGGCTGCTCGCTGACGAGCCGGACGACGACTGGCTGGCGGTCAACAACACCGATCGAGCGATCCGCGCTGTAGGGGGTTCCGACCGAGTTGGCCGACCGGCCAGAAGTCGCCTCCCCCGCGCCCGACCTTGCTCGGATGGACGTTGCTGGGCTATGGTGTAGGCGATCGAAATCCGATTCGAGCGTTGGGAGCGGACCATGGATGCGAGCCGATCTCCATATCCGCGTCGTCTGTGCCGCTGGGGTGCGGTTTGGCTGGCCGGTTTGCTGCTGTGGGCGGCCGCCCGGCCGGCGGCGGCGGGCGAGCTGATGGTGGCCGCCTGCCGCGACCGCAGCGGCGCCGGCATGGGCCGGCGGGTGGTGGTGCGGCTGCGCCAGGCGCTGCGCGCCGAGGGCCGCAGCCTGACCGGCTACCGCGCCTACCTCAAGCGCGCCCGCCAGCTGCGCCTGGCGCGCCGCGCGCTGCGCCCGGCTGGCATTCGCCGGCTGGCCGAGGACATGGACCTCGACGGGGTGTTGACCTGCCGGGCGCGCAAGGCCGGCCGGCGCTTCCAGATCGCCTTCTACCTCTACGGGCCGGACGGCCGGGTCGCGCTGCAGAAGGCCTACCGCAACGCCAAGCCCTGGCTGCGCAAGGCCACCATCGGCAAGCTGGCCGCCGCCGTGATCGGTGCGCTCGGCGAACCGCCGCCGGTTGCCGCCGACGAGGCCGCGGGCGACGGGGCCGGAGGGGAGGATGCGGCGGTGGCCCTGGTGCCGCTGGTGCCGGTCGACGCCGCCGGCCAGGGCGGCGCGCCGGAGGCGGCGCCGGCCGCCGCGGAAGACGAACCCGCAGCCGGCGGGCCCGAAGACGCCGCGGCCGCAGACGCCCCGGCGTCGGACGGCGGGGACGAACAGAGCGACGTGGCCCTGGTGCCGCTGGCGCCGGTGGCCGGGGACGAGGCGGCGGCCGGAGATGCGGCCACGGCGGCGGAAGAGCCCCAGGCCGGCGCGGCGGGGGATGCGGCGGATGAGCAACAGGACGGCGCGGCGGAAGAGACCGGGAAAGAGGACGCGGCCCGGCGCGCCCAGTGGGCCCGGCTGTTGGACAAAAACCGACCCCGCTCCGGGGCCGCCGCCGGCGACGGGCCGCCGGCCGCTGGCGATGATGCCGCAGCGGAGGACGGTGCCGAGGATGGTGCCGAGGATGGTGCCGGGGACGGTACCGTCACGGCCGCCGCCCCGGCCGGCGAGCAAGCGCCCGCCGGGCAGGCCGACTCGCCGGCCGCCGCGGTCGGGATCGAGCAGCCGGCGGCGCCTGCAGCACCGCCGGGCCCGCCCGGGCCGGTGCCGCAGTTGTGGCTGGCCGTCGGCGCCAGCATGCTGCAGCGCGCCGGGCTGAGCCCGCGCTACCAGGCCGATCCCTTCCCCGGGCTGCGCATCGCCGGGCGGCTGTTCGGGGGCACGTTCACCGAGCTGGCTTTCCTGCGCGATTTGGGCCTGGAGGGCCACTTCGAGCGCGGGTTCGGTCTGAAGTACGCCTCGGCGGTGCGGCCGGAGAAGCTGGCCGCCCACGTCCAGCACTGGGCGGCCGGGCTGGTCTACCGGCTCGATTTCGAGCATCTGCTCGAGCGCACCATCGCCACCGGCCCGACGGTGCTGCTGCGCGGCGGCTACGGCGCCACCGCCAGCGCCATCGACGAGAAGTTCGACGACGTGCTCAGCGCCCGCTACACCTATACCTATGCCGGGCTGGGCCTACACCTGTGGCTGTGGCGGCCCTGGTTCGGCTTGGCGCTGCGGGCCGATGGGCTGATCGATGTGTGGGCGGCCGACCGGCTGGCCGGTGCCGGCCACGGGCTGCGCTTCGGCGCGCAGGTCTTCGCCGAGCTGTTCGGCGCGGTCCACCTGTCGGCCGGCTACGAGCAGCTGCAGCTCGTGTTCGACGAGCGGGCGCTGGGCGAGACATCGGATCGCTACCAGTCGTTCTTCCTGCGGGTGGGCTGGAGCCACCGCTGAGGATCCGCGCATGGTCGAAAAGCGACCCTGGCTACGCTTCTACGGCGACGTTCCCGAATCGCTGGATTATCCCGAGGTCAGCCTCTACGGCGCGCTGGCGCGCACCATCGAGCGGGTGCCGGACGCCGAGGCTTGGGACTTCTTCGGCACCCGGGCCAGCTATGGCCGCTTCGGCCAGCAGATCGATTCCTGCACGCGGGCGCTGGCCGCCTGTGGGCTGGGTGCCGGGGATCGCATCACCATCTCGATGCCGACCAGCCCCCAGGGCATCATCTGCTTCTACGCGGCCAACAAGCTGGGTGCGGTCTGCTCGATGATCCACCCGCTGTCGCCGCCGCGCGAGATCGCCTTCTACCTTAAAGCCAGCCGTTCCAAGATGGCCCTGACGCTGGACGCCTTCTACCCGGCTTTCCGCGAGGCGATGAGCGAGGCGCCGATCGAGACCCTGCTGCTGTGCCGGTTGCCGGACTTCCTGCCGCGGCTCAAGGGGCTGGGCTTTCGGCTGACCAAGGGTCGCAAGATCGAACCGGTGCCGCCCGATCCCGAGGTGCGCTGGTGGCACGAGCTGATGCGGGCCGACCTGCCCGAGCCGGAGCCGGTGGCGATGGGCCACGAGGAGCCGGCCGTGATCATGTACTCGGGCGGCACCACCGGCGAGCCCAAGGGCATCCTGCTGTCGAACCGCAACTTCATCGCCGAGGGCCTGCAGGCGGCCGCCTGGGGTGGCATGACCGAGGCCGACACCATGCTGGCCATCCTGCCCATCTTCCATGGCTTCGGCCTCGGGGTGTGCATCAACGCGGTGTTCATGGGCGGCGGCAAGGCCATCCTGGTGCCGCAGTTCACCACCGAATCGGTGGCGGCGCTGATCCGCAAGCAGAAGCCCTCGATCGTGGTCGGGGTGCCCACTTTGTACGATGCGCTGACCCGCGAGCCCAGGCTGGCCAAGGCAGACCTGAGCTGTCTGCGCGGTGCATTCTGCGGCGCCGACCACCTGCCGCGGGCGGTCAAGGAGAGGTTCGAGTCGCTGGTGGCCGCCCGCGGCGGCGAGCTGAAGCTGCTCGAGGGCTACGGCCTGACCGAGGCGGTGACCGCCATCATGTGCATGCCGCTGGGCGAGTACCGCGAGGGCTCGATCGGGGTGCCCTTCCCGGACATGCTGGCCAAGGTGGTGCGCCTCGACACCACCGAGGAGGCGCCGGTGGGTGAGGAGGGCGAGCTGTGCGTCAGCGGTCCGGCGGTCATGCTGGGCTACCTCGACAACCCCGAGGCCACCGCCGCCACCCTGCGCCAGCACCCCGACGGCCGGCTGTGGTTGCACACCGGCGACATCGCCAGCATGGACGAAGACGGCTTTTTCTACTTCAAGCTGCGCCTCAAGCGCATGATCAAGTCCTCGGGCATGAACGTCTACCCGGCCCAGGTCGAGTCCGTGCTGTGCGAGCACCCGGCGGTCGACCAGGCCTGCGTCATCGGCCTGCCGGACGCCAAGCAGGTCGAGCGGGTCCACGCCTTCGTGGTGCCCACCGACCCGCAGCGGGCCGGCCCGGAACTCGAACGCGAGCTGATCGCCCACTGCCGCGAGCACATGATCAAGTGGTCCTGCCCGCGGCAGATCGAGTTCCGCGACGGGCTGCCCAAGACATTGGTGGGCAAGGTCGACTTCAAGCAGCTCGAGAACGACAAGCTCGACCAGCTGCGCACCGCCGGCGAGTACACCGGCGACTGAGCGTGGCGATCAATCGCGCCCGCAATCGAGCCCGGCCACCGCCTGGTGGATCCGGTCGAACTCGGGGGTGGAAATGTTGAGGCCCTTGGCCTGGGCGCGGGCGCGGTCCAGTCGCTCGGGGGCCGACCGACCGGTGGCTTTCTGATCCGGATTGGCGGCGAACACCTGGCCCAGTTGCTCGAGCAGCGCGTCGGCTTCCAGCGGCTCGCCGGCCAGGCCGGCCTGGACGGCGATCGCTTCGCGGGCCACGCGTTCGGCCAATGCGCGGTGCTCGTTCCACAGCGCGCCCAGGGTGCCGCCGACGTCCAGCCCGGCGATGTTCATCGTCAGGATGGTGACGTTCTTGAGCACCAGCGCCCGCAGCCGATCGGCGCGCGAGCCGAGGGTCGTGCACGGCAGATCCAGCGCTTCGAACGCCTTGCAGCACAGGCCCGAGGCGGGGCCGTGAATCCGGGTGGGTCGCAGTACGCGCAGGTGTTGCCCCGGCTTCTTTTCGAACCAGACCACCATCACGGTCGGGTGCTCGATGCCGTGCGCCTGCCAGATCGGGGGCAGCAGCTCGTTCTGCAGCAGGCCCACCCGGTCGCGCCAGGGCGCGGGCATGCCGGCCAGTACCGGTGGCAGATCGCGTTCGCCGACCGCCACCAGCACCAGCGCCGGGTTTTCGTACTTGGTCGCCACCGCCTCCGGATCGAGATGGCGCATGACCGGCACCACCGGGTGACCGCAGCGCAAAAAACCGCGGGCGAACAGCTCGCCGAGCTGGCCCAGTCCGATGATGACGATGGAGCGTTCCATGTCCCCTCCCATTCGCCGATCAGGCTGCCCGATCCGCCCCGGACGTGCAGCCTGGATGAACGCTACAGCCCGGTGGCCGCGGCGCGGTCGAGGATCCAGGTGCCGTGGCGGGCGAGCTGGGCCGGGGTGGCCAGTGGATCCCAGGCGCCGTGCAGGGCGCGGGCCACCGCCTCGGCCTTGGCGCCGCCGGTCACCAGCACCAGCACCCGCCGGGCGGCGGCGATCACCGGGGGGGTGATGGTCAGCCGCTGGCGCGGCGGCTCGGGGCCCATGACCCGCACCACCCGCCGGTCCTCTTCCTCCAACGCATCGGATCCCGGAAACAGCGAGGCGATGTGCCCGTCCAAGCCCATGCCCAGCAGCAATACGTCGAGCTGCTCGGGCAGCACCGCAGCATAGCGCTGGGCGCCGTCGGCCCGCTCGACCTCCATGCGGAAGACCTGACCGGGCTTGATGGCCAAAGGCTCGTACAGGTGCTCGCGGGCCAGCAGGTGGTTGCTGTGGGGATCGTCGTGCGGTACCACGCGCTCATCGC
Source organism: uncultured Myxococcales bacterium (assembly GCA_964454005.1). Taxonomy (GTDB): domain Bacteria; phylum Myxococcota; class B64-G9; order B64-G9; family B64-G9; genus CAYVQE01. The sequence continues at coordinate 9,305 of CAYVQE010000002.1, read as the reverse complement.
CGTAGTAGAATTCGATGCGATCCACGTCCACCGTCTCGGCCAGCGAGCCCTGGCCAAGCCGGTCGTACATGGCCCGCGGGGTGCGCCCGCCCGACAGCGCCAGCTGGCAGATGCCCTCGTCGTGCTGGTCCTCGGCGATCCAGCCCAACAGGCATTGCGCACCTGCGATGGCCAGCGCTTCGGCGTCCTCGACCACCTGCGGCTGGGCTTCGCCTGCCGGCTGCTCGGCCATGGTGCCGCCCTCCAGTTCGGGCCCGTTCGCATCCGGTGCGTACCGGTTCGCCAACGCGACGCGTTCGTCCGAGTGTATCGGCTGAACCGGACGATCGCAACGATCACCGCAACCCGTGACGTAGACAGCGAGCAGCCGATTGCATGAACAGGGAGGCCCGGGCCGGTCGCGAACGCCGGGGGATTTGCGGTCGAGCCGGACCCGGGCCTCCCGCTAACACTCCACTACCGGCGGACATCATCCGCCGCTGTTGCTTGGTCGCGGCTGCCGGCGGTGGGCTTACAGCCGGCGGCGGGAAATCGACCCGGTCAATCCGCCGCCAGCAGATCGCGGATCAGCTCGAGCAGGCGCTCGATGCCGAAGGGCTTTTCCAGCACGCGGTCGGCCCCGGTGGCCGCGGCCACCGGCAGATACTCGGCCGCGCGCACCCGACCGCCGCCCGATATGGCGATGATCTTGATCCCGGGCTCGATACGCTTGAGTTCGAGGATGGTCTCCATGCCCTCGCGGCCGGGCATGATCAGGTCGGTGATGACCAGATCGGCCGGATGCTGGCGGTGCAGCCGCAGCCCTTCCTCGCCCTCCTCGGCCTCGGCCACCTCGAAGCCCGACTGGCGCAGCAGCTCGGCCAGGGTAGCGCGTAACCGCGCGTCGTCCTCGATCAGCAGCAGGCGTCGGTGGGCTTCGGTGGTCATGAGCGCACGGCTCCCGGTTCGCAATGGCATCCCGATTGTACCGGAGCCACCTTTCTTGGCAAGAACCGCTCAGACGGAGCACTCTTTTATCCCGGGGCGTTTTCGGTGTATATAGGGGCGAGTGCCCAAGTCGGCAAACGACCAGTAACCGCGTTGCGGCCGCGGACCGTGGCGCGAACCGGGGGCGAGAAGAGCCATGAAGCGGATTGAACTGAGTTGCTTGGTGGGCCTGTGGCTGGCGGCCGCGGCCCTGGGCTGTGATGACTCGCGGCTGAAAGAGATCACGCGGATACCGGATCAGGTGCGCATCACCGTCAGCCCGCCGCAGGAGAGCTTCCGGGTGGGCGATGCGGTGGTGCTGGGTTACGTGGTGCTGGATCGGGATGGCATCCTGCTCGAGGGCTACGAGGCCGAGTGGCAGGTGCCGCCGGCCGAGCAGGTGGCCGCGACGATCGGCAGCCGCGACGAGTACTCCTTCTTGCAGCCGGGCGACTTCACCTGGACGGTGAGCCTGGTCGAGCAGCCCAACCTGACCGATTCGGTCACCCTGACCGCCGAGCCGGTGCCGGCCGAGCTCGAGATCCTGGTCGACCCCGAGCAGGATTACTACGCGGTGGGCGACGAGGTGGCGCTGAGCTACCGGATCACCGATGAGGCGGGCCGCGAGGTGACCGGCGTCGGGGCCGGCTGGCAGGCGCCGCCCGCGGCCGATGTCCAGGATCTGGGTGGCCAGCACTACCGCTTCCTGCGCGAGGGCGCCTTCGAATGGACGGTCACCCTGGAGCAGCCCTGGGGCCTGTCGGCCAGCCGCACCCTGCGGGTCGACGACACCGGCCCGGAGATCGCGCTGGAGGTGCCGGAGCGCGGCGACACCATCCGCAAGGAAACCGCCGAGCCCGAGGTGGTGGTGCGCGGCTCGGTCGGCGATGGGTCCTCGGGCGTGGCCGCGGTGACCGTGCGCACCCAGGATCAGGCGGCCGTCCCGGTGACCGTGCAGGCCAACGGCGGCTTCGCCACCACCGTTGCGGCCGGGCCCGGGCTGAACGTGGTGGTGGTCGAGGCGGTCGATGCGGCCGGCAATGCGACCGCGCTCAGCCGCGCCTACCACTACGCGCCGGAGTTCTTCTATCCGGGCGCCGAGCCGGACGCCTTCGCCGGCGGGCAGCACGATGCGCTGCTGACCGATCTGGCCCTGGACCGCGGCCGGCCGCTGGACGACCCGCCCTACGATCCGTGCGGCTTCGGCGCCGACGATCGTTACGCCTGCCCCGCCATCGAGGACGTGGCCTCGCTGCTCGAGCTGGCGCTGAACAACCTGGACTTCGCCGCCATGCAGCAGCCGCTGGTGTTCGAGTTTCCGCTGTTCCACGAACAGTGGACCCAGGATCTGGCCGGCTTCGCCGAGGTCAGCTTCGAGCTGGTGGGCACCTTCACCCTCGAGTTCGCCTTCCGCGAGGTCAGCGCCGGCATGGCCAAGGTCGACGAGCTGAACTCATACGGCGCCGGGGTGCAGACCGACGTGTCGTTTTTGCCCTGGACCGATACGCAGAACACCGACCATCCGGGCCTGCGCAGCAACCTGGGCATGACCGGTACGCTGCAGGTGCTGGGCTGGGTCGATCTGTCGGGCGACAATCCCCAGAGCCAGGACTTTCTGTGTTACCTGGCGCAGAGCATCTGCAATCCGGATCCGCCGCACGACTGCCTCTACGACTACCTGCAGTCCTGCAGCCCCATTCCCGCTCCGCTGGCCTCGGCCACCTCGGTCATCGACACCCCGGTGCTGGCCGGCCTCGACGTGGCCGAGATGCAGGCCCAGGCCGACCTGGTGGTGGGTCTCGATCGCCAGACCCACGAGCCGCTGGTCTCGCTGGCGCGGATGGACCTGACCCTGGGCCAGGGCGCGGTCGACGTCAGTGCGCTCGAGGATCTGACCTTCAACCTGGGCACCTTGCAGTTCGCCTCCTACGAGCTCGAGCTGGGTACCTACACCATCGATGCCTCCTTCGTCGGCGACCTGGCCGACGCGGTGGTCGAGCCGCTGATCGACGCCCTGCTGCCGCTGATCGAGCCGGTGCTCGAAATGGCCTTCCAGTGCCGCAACCCGGACAACCCGGTTTGCTTCATCGTGCCGTTTCTGACCGATCTGCTGGCCGGCTTCGCCACCGATGTCACCCTCGAGGTGGCCGCGCCCTTCGCCGCCGAGCCGGATCCGCCGCTGACCCAGGTGCAGCTGACCACCCGCATCGACGAGATCCTGTTCCGCACCGGCTTCGGCGGCTGGCTGACCATGGCCGGCCGCGCCGTGGCCGAGCCCGATCCGGTGGTCGAGCAGCACGCCGACGACGATCTGCTGGGAGTGGGGCTGCTGGGCGGCTGCCTGGAGCCCGATCCGGGCTTTGGCGGGTACCCCACCGGGCAGAAGGCGGTGCAGCTGGCCACCGCCGTCGATCTGGCCAACCAGGTCCTGTTCGCCATCTGGCGCGCCGGGGGCAGCGACGCCGAGTTGTCCGGCGACGCCTTCGCCCTGCCGCCCGAGCTGGGGGTCGCCGGGCTGTCCGTCAGGCTGCAGCCCTGGCTGCCGCCGCTGCTGGGTCCCTGCGCCGAAGACGGCCAGCTGAACGTGGGCTGGGGCGATGTGCACTTCGCGCTGGAGTTCAGCCGCGGCGGCGACGACGTCGAGGCCGCGGGCTTTGCCAGCCTGTCGCTGGCCAGCGGGTTGGCGGCCACCGCCGACGGTCAACTGCTGCTGGACGGGCCGGCGGTCGACTGGAGCGAGGTCGAGATCCTGTCGTTGACCGTGGCCGGCCAGGCGGCGGCGCTCGATTCGGCCGAGGCCGCGCTGGTCCGCCAGCTGCTGGGCGAGCACCTGTTGGCCGCGGTGCTCGGCGCGCAGGTCGACAGCGGGCTGGCCCAGTTGCTGGCCTTACAGCCGGCCTGGGACCTCGAGCGGTATCCCGGCATCGAGCCGGGCGAGACCGCGCTGGGCGTCGGCGACTACGAGCCGGCCCGCGACGGCGGCCGCATCATCCTCAACGGCGATTTCGTGCAGTAGCCCGAAGCCCCCCAAGGGCACATCTGAACAGCGCCCGCCGTTACTTCGCATCCAGGGGCGCGATGCGTCCGGACTGACCGCCGCTGCGGCGCAGCAGCACCGAACGCAGCTGGCAGTGGCGCGGGGCGCCCTTGAAATCGCGCGCCAGATCGCGCTTGCCGTCGGGGCCCACCCGGTAGGCGTACTCCAGCGTTTGCGGCAGGTAGGGCAAGGGCGTGGCCAGCGGGCAGAACATGGCGAAGATCCGCAGCAGGCCGGGCTCGTCGCCGATGGCGTAGCTCACCCCGGGCTCGATCTGCTGGCCCGGGGGAACCGCGAAGGTGTCGCGCTCTCGGTTGCGGATGCGCTCGGCCGGGCCGGACTCGGGCAGCGCGGCCAGGCCGGCCACCATGGGTTTGCGCGCCCACAGCCGAAAGCGCAGGCGGCTGCCCCCGGCCAAACGCTCGCCGGGCTGCAGCGGCCGGTCGGCGTCGGGCCGGGTCAGCAGCACTTCCAGGCCGTAGCCGCCCTGGCGCGCCAGCGGGTCGTTCTGGGGATCGGGTGCATCGGGCAGCGACGACCACAGCACCAGGCCGGCCAGCAGCGCCAGGCCGAAGGCCATCAGGGCGGCGCCGGGGCCCAACCGGCGGCGCCGGGGGACGAAGGCCAGCCGCTCCAGCGACTGCTCCACCCGCGTGCGCACCTCGGCCAGCGTCTCGGCGTCGAGCTGCTCCCGCTGGCGCTGGCGCCGGGTCTCGATGGCGCGGGCGCAGTCGGTGCAATGCTCCAGGTGGTCGCGCACGGCTTCCAGGCCTTCGCGCTCATCGGCCAGCAGCCGGGCCCGCTCGAACGCGTCGGCGCAGTCGGTCGGCTCCGGCGTTGCCAGGGGCGGCTCGCCGTGGCTGTCGAAGAAGGAGTCGGCGGCCTTGGTCAGCCGCTCGAGCCGCGCCTCCAGCCGCTCGAGCGACAGGCCGGTCAGCCGGGCGATGGAGGTCGGCTTGAGCCCGTCGAGATGGCGGTAGATCATGGTGGCCCGCGAGTCGGGACCCAGCCGGTCGAGCAGCTCGGGCCAGAGTTCGCGCGGGGGCCCGGCCCGCTCCGGCTGCGGCGCGGGGTGCCCGGCGGCCGCATCCGCTGCGTCCGCCCCTCGCTCCTCGGCTTCGGCTGCGGCGTTTTGCCGCTGCTCGAGCCGCCAGCGCCAGACGGCGTCGCGGCCGCTGTGGCCGGCCAGCCGCTCGGCGCACAGGCCGGTGGCCTCGGCGTACAGCTCGGTCATCCACTCGCCTTCGGCCGCGGCACCCCGGCGCTGGACCAGCCGCGCCAGACTCAAGCGGGTCGCCTCCTCGGCCGCCTCGGCCGGCAGCAGGCGCCGGCAGCGCTCGAGCAGGGCGAACCAGTTGCGGCGGATCAATCCTTCGAGGGCGTTCGGTTCGATGGCCGCGGGCATGGCTCCGATATACCACGGGAGGGCCGCGGGTCCAATCGGCAAACCGGTTTTGAAACCGAAGGCTCGTCTCGCGTCGGCCGAGCTGCTATCCTCGGCGCGATCGCTGAGACCACCGGATCGCCGACAGCCGCCTCCAGCGGCCGGGGCGATCCAACGGGGAGGAAGCCATGGATTGCGGAGCGCAGAGCACACGTCGCTGGCGTTGTCTGGTGCCGTTGGTGATCGCGGCCGGGGTGGTTCTGGCCGCCGGGCTGCAGGCCGGTGACGGGGCGGCGGGCTGGCAGCTCGGCTTGAAGCCGGTGGTGGAGCTGCGGCTGCACGGCTCGACGCCGTCGCTGGCCTGGTCGCCCGACGGCCGCCGGCTGGCCGCAAACGCCGCCTTCGGCGTATACAGCCCGCAGCAGCTGCGCAAGGTGCACGCCGAAGAGCTGGGCGTGCACGTGGTCGACGTCCACAGCGGTCGACATTTCAAGCTGGCGTTCCAGACCGCGCTGCACCCCTTCTGGTTGGGCAAGCGGATGGTCGGCTGGGTCAACGACTACTACACCGGTGAGCGCGGCGGGGTCTTTTTGGCCGCCGCCCGCCCCGGTGCCGAGCCGAAGCCGGTATCCGGCATCGAGTCCGCCCACCGGGCCCATCCCACTCCGGACGGCGGGCTGCTGATCTACACCAGCAACGACTGGAAGCGGCTCGACCCGGACAGCGGCGAGCTGGGCTATATCGATCTCGCGGGCGACTCCGGCCCGCAGCCCGGCTCCTGGGACACGCCCGCCGAGCACATCGTGTCGCAGTGCCGGCGGCGGGCCGGCGGGGTCGAGGCCGACCTCGACGCCGACGGCCGGGTGCGGCTGCGCCTCGGTGGGCGGACCTACAGACTGGCCGGACCCAAGGCCTGGATCTTCCGCCATCGCTACGTCGACCAGCGCTGGACCGGGCCGGTGGCGCCCTGCCTGTCGCCGGACGGCCGCCACCTGGCCTACCTGGCGCGCACCGAAAAACCGCAGGCCTATACATTGCGGGTGCTGCGCGTGCCCGGCGCCGCCCAGGCGCGCAGCCGCGCCCGGCGCGTGTCCGCCGGCGGGGCTGCCGCCGGGGCTCGGCCGCAGGCGGGCGAGACCGGCGGTCTGGGCCGGCGCGGCCACGGCGGCTCGGGCGGGCGGGGCCTGGCCGGCCTGCAGCAGCAAGGGGCCGGCAAGCCGCTGACCGCCTTCGTCCAGCCGCAGGCGCGGCTGCGGCTGCACGGCTCGACACCGGCGCTGGCCTGGTCGCCCGACAGCCGGCGGGTGGTGGTCAACGCGGCCTACTCCTACTACGGCCATGAGTCGGCAATCTCGCGTCACCGTGCAGAGCTCGGCATCTGGGTGCTCGGCACCGGCGGCAAAAGCATCCACGTGTTCGGCGGCCAGGGCTACCATCCCTTCTGGCTGGGCAAGGACACCGTGGGCTGGGGCCACTCGCGCTACGAGGACGGCGAGCCCGGCCTCTACACCGCGCCGGCCAGAGCGCAGGCGCCGGTGCGCCGCATCGGCCAGCTGAAAGGCATCCACCGCACCCTGCTGGCCCGGGACGGCCGGGTGCTGGCCTACGTGGGCTTTCCCGAATACAAGCGCTGGAGCCTGATCGATCCCGACACCGGCGCGGTCGAGCCCATCGGCGAGCTGCGCGAGGTCTCTTCCTGGAAAACCCCGCACAAGTACGCGCGGTCGCAGTGCCGGCAACAGGTCGGCGGCGCCCGGCTGATCGGGGTCGCCGAGCACGGCTTCGTGCTCCAGCGCGCCGGGCAGCGCTGGGGGCTGTCGACCCAGGGGCTGTTCCAGTTCTCCGGCCGCTCCGGTCAAAATGGTCCGGTAAGCGCCTGCCTGTCGCCGGACGGCCGCTGGGTGGCCCTGCTGAGCAAGCCCGCTGCCGGTGCCGGGGATTTCGCGGCCGAGCTGCGCATCGCCCCGGTGCCGCGTTGAGCGCGGCCGGCCGGCGGCCGGCGCTTCGGGGCCCGGGCCGATGCGTCCGAATCATCCCCGACCGCAGCTCGGTCCGACTGCGAGGGTCGTGTCGCCATTCGAAGCCCGGCGACCGCATGCTGTTCGCATGACCCCGCTTCCAGCCGGACCCTTTGCGAAGCATTTCGTTTGGCGACAGCTCCTGAGGCCAGTGTCGAATGAACTGTGTCGGCCCGAGCGGCAGGGCGGGTCGGGCCGGAGCCGCGATGGCGTCCCATGATGCGCGGAGCGAGCCGAAGGAGGCCCTGGCGCCTTGGCTGGTGGCGCTGGTCGCGGTCGTGCTGCTGTTATGGTGGCTGGCGACCGATCGGCTGGATCTGCCCAAGCAGGTGATCTGGCTGGCGGGCGCTCTGGGGCTGGGCCTTGCGGTCTGGTGGCGCCGGCGGCTGGAGCCCGACGCGGTCAGCGCCGGGCTGGCCCTGGCAGCGGTGGTCTTGCTGCTGCTGCGCCCGGCCGAGACGGCCGCCCGCGTCGAGGGCTGGGCCGGTTGGCTGGCGGCGGTGGCGCTGGTCTGGCTGGCGCGGCCGGTCGACGAACGGGCGCTACGGCCCTGGCTGGCGCGGCTGGGTGTGGGCCTGGCCGCGGTGGCCTGGCTACAGGCGGCCGGGCTGGAGGTGTTCAACGCCGGGCTGGAGGCCTTCGGCGGCCGGCGGGTGGTGGGCACGCTGGGCAACCCGACTCTGTTCGGCTGCGTGCTGGCGCTGCTGCTGCCCTGGGTCGGCGATGGGGCGGCCGCGGGCGAGCAGCGGCCGGGCCGCGGCCGCTGGTGGGGCCGGGCCGGTCTGGCGCTGCTGGCCGGGGCGCTGCTGCTGACCGGCAGCCGCAGCGCTTGGGTCATGGGCGCCGTGGGCCTGCCGGCCTGGCTGCGCCGGCGCGGGCTGGCGGCGGTGCTGCTGGCGCTGGTCGCCGGCGCCGGGCTGGGCGCCGGGCTGGACGCGCTGGCCGGCCGCGCCCGGCTGGGCGGGCGGCTGGCCGATCTGGGGGATGCCGGCGGCACCGCGGCCGGCCGCTTGTACATCTGGCAAGTGGCGCTGCACAACGCCGGCGATCTGATCGGGTTCGGCCACGGGCCCGAGGGCTTCGCCCGCCGCTGGCCGCAGTGGCAGCGCGACTACCTGCAGGCGCATCCGCAGCAGGCCCATTTCGCCAGCGACCTGCGCCACGCCCACGCCGATGCGGTCGAGCTGCTGTGCGACTGGGGCCCGGCCGGTGTGCTTTTGGGCTCGTGGCTGCTGGCTCTGGTCCTGCTGCGCCCGGCCGCCCGGGCCCGCTGGCGCGGCCCGGCGCTGGGGGTGCTGGCCGCGGCCGTGGCCGGCGGCCTGGCCGCGCCGGTGCTGTTCCATCCGCCGGCGCTGGCCCTGGTGGCGCTGGCGCTGGGCAGCCGGTTGGGCCCGGTGCGCTGGCGCCTGCCCTGGCCGGCCGGCGCGGTGTTGTGGCTGGCGCTGGCGCTCGGGCTGTGGCCGCTTGGCCAACGGCTGGGCTCCGAGGTGGCCCGCTCCCGGGCCACCGCCGCCCGCGCCGCCGGCGCCATCGCCCCGGCGCTGGAGCACTCCCGCCGGGCGGTCGCGCGCGACCCGCGCAACCCGCGGGCCTGGATGGAACGGGGCCTGAGCTGCGCCGCGGCCGACCGCCCCGGCTGCGCCCGCCAGGCCTTCTGCCGCGCCTACCGCGATCTACCAACCAGCGCCCTGGCCGCCCGCTGCCGGCCCACCGACCCACCGCCGGGCGTCGGCGAAGCAAGCTGCCCCTCGCCTCGAGATTGAGCCGGCCCGGTGATCCAGGGGATCCGCGGGGATCCGCGGGATCCCGGGATCCGGGATCCGGATCCGGGATCCGGGGGACGGAGGTACGCGGGGGACGGGATCCGGGGGACGGAGGTACGCGGGGGACGGCGGGATCC
>CAYVQE010000001.1:0-159520 GCA_964454005.1 uncultured Myxococcales bacterium | reverse complement strand
CGACATGTTCGAGCAGGCCAAGCGGTCGGCCCCCTGCATCATCTTCATCGACGAGATTGATGCGGTCGGTCGCTCACGCGGCGCCGGACTGGGCGGCGGCAATGACGAGCGCGAGCAGACGCTGAACCAGCTGCTGGTCGAGATGGACGGCTTCGAGTCGAACGAGGGGGTTATCCTGATCGCGGCCACCAACCGGCCCGACGTGCTGGACCCGGCTCTGCTGCGCCCCGGCCGGTTCGACCGGCGGGTGGTGGTGCCCAACCCCGATCTGCGCGGCCGACTCGGCATTCTCAAGGTCCACACCCGCAAGGTTCCGTTGAGCAAGGACATCGAGCTGGAGAAGATCGCCCGCGGCTCGCCCGGCTTCTCGGGCGCCGACCTGGAGAACCTGGTCAACGAGGCGGCCCTGATCGCCGCCCGCGGCGACTCCGAGGCGGTCGACCAGCGCTCCATGGAGCAGGCCAAGGACAAGGTCCTGATGGGTTCCGAGCGCAAGTCGATGATCATCTCCGACAAGGAGAAGCGGGTCACGGCCTACCACGAAGCCGGCCACGCCCTGGTGGCCAAGTTGATCGGTGATACCGATCCGGTGCACAAGGTGACCATCATCCCGCGCGGCATGGCCCTGGGCCTGACCCAGCAGCTGCCCGAGGAAGATCGCCACACCATGTCCAAGAGCCGGGCCATCGCCTCCATCTGCGTGCTGCTGGGCGGCCGGGTGGCCGAGGAGCTTACGCTCGACGAGCTGACCAGCGGTGCCGGCAACGACCTGGATCGCACCACCGATCTGGCACGCAAGATGGTCTGTGAATGGGGCATGAGCGACAAGCTGGGCCCGCTGACCTTCGGCAAAAAGGACGAGCAGATCTTTTTGGGGCGCGAGATCGCCCAGCACCGCGACTACAGCGAGCAGACGGCGCAGGAGATCGATCGCGAGGTGCGGCGCTTCGTCGAGGATTGCTACGAGCGGGTGCGCGAGCTGGTGCGCGACAACATCGATGCGCTGCACCGGTTGGCCGAGGCCCTGCTGGTCTACGAGTCGCTCGACGGCGACGACATCGACAAGTTGATCCGCGGCGAGGGCATCGGCCGCTCCAAGCCGCTCGAGACGCGGCTGATTCCGCCGGATGACGGCGAGCGCGAAGACTCCGAAGAGGATGCCGACGAGCACCTGCCGTCCAAGCCGGAACCCGAACCAGGCATGGCCTGAATGGGGGCCCACCCGGACATGACCCGGGTGCTGGTGGTCTCCGACACCCACGCCCGCGCTGCCGAGGTGGCCGCGGTCGTCGAGCGGTTGCAGCCTCAGCTGACCGGAATCGATCACATCCTGCACGCCGGCGACGCGGTCTGTCCCGAGCTGCTCGACGCCCTGGCCGACTTCGCCCCGCTGGACGCGGTGGCCGGCAACATGGACCCGCCCGCGCTGCAGGCCCGCCTGCCCGAGCAGACGGTGATCGAGCTGGCCGGCCGGCGCATCGGTCTGAGCCACGGTTGGGGCCCCGGCGCCGATCTGCCGCGGCGGGTGTTGGAACGCTTCTGCGACCCCGGCGGCCGGCCCGAGGTCGACGTGCTGGTCTTCGGCCACAGCCACCAGCCGCTGCACGAGTACCGCCACGGCACCTTGCTGCTCAACCCCGGCTCAGCCACCCAACGCCGCTCCGCCCCGTTCTGCTCGGCAGCCCGACTCGACCTCGGCCGCCACATCCAGGCCCACATCCTGCGGCTCGATTGACCGAGCCACCGCTTACCGTTCGGCACCATCTTGACAAGGCTGGTCGCAAGCGGCATTCCTGTGGCCATGGTTGGTCCGCCGCACAATCCGCGCCCGGCTCCCGCGCCCATCCGCTGCGGGGATCGGGTGCTCGACTTCGGCCGCCGGGTGGCGCTGATTGGCATCGTCAACGTCACGCCGGACTCGTTCTCCGACGGCGGTCGCTTCTTCGACCGCTCGCGGGCGATCGAGCAGGCCCTGGCCCTGGCCGAGGCCGGCGCCGATGTGATCGACATCGGCGGCGAGAGCACCCGGCCGGGCTCGGATCCGGTGCCGGCCGCCGAGGAACTCGAGCGGGTGCTGCCGGTGATCGAGGCCGTGGCGCCCTATGCGCTGACGCCGATCAGCATCGACACCACCAAGGCCTCGGTGGCCGAGGCCGCCCTGGCCGCCGGGGCGGCGCTGGTCAACGACGTCAGCGCCTGTCGTTTCGACCCGGACATGCCGCCGCTGCTGGCGCGCACCGGCGTGCCGGTGGTGATCATGCACATGCGCGGCCGGCCCAATACCATGCAGCGGGGCACCATCCACTACGACGACCTGCTGGGCGAGATCCGCGGCATGTTGCAGCGGGCCACCGAAGACCTGGTCACCGCCGGGGTCGAGCGCGCCCGGATCATCTGGGATCCGGGAATCGGTTTCGGCAAGACCGCCGCCCACAACCTGATGATCCTGGACCGGCTCGACGAGTTGACAAACGCCGGCCACGCCGTGCTGGTCGGCCCTTCGCGAAAGGCCTTCATCGGCAAGCTGCTCGACGACCGGCCCGTGACGGAGAGGCGTTTCGGCACGGCGGCGGCGGTGGCCGCCAGCGTGCTGCGCGGCGCCCATCTGGTCCGCGTCCACGACGTGGCCGAGATGCGCGACGTGATCCGCATCGCCGCGGCCATCCGCTGCGCGGGGAGGAATTGATGCGCCGCATTTTCGGCACCGACGGTATACGCGGGGAAGCCAACGTCTACCCCATGTCCTCCGAGATCGCGATGCGCCTCGGCCGGGCGGTGGGCCACCTGTTCCGCCACGGCAAGCGCCGCCACCGCGTGCTGATCGGCAAGGATACCCGGCTGTCGGGTTACATGCTCGAGACGGCCATGGCTTCCGGAATCTGCTCCATGGGCGTCGACGTGCTGCTGGTGGGTCCACTGCCGACCCCCGGCATCGCCCTGCTGACCCATTCGATGCGCGCTGACGCCGGCGTGGTCATCTCGGCTTCGCACAACCCCTTCCAGGACAACGGCATCAAGCTCTTCGCCGCCGACGGCTTCAAACTGCCCGACGAGACCGAGGCCGAGATCGAGCAGATCATGTTCGAAAACGCCATCGACGATCTGCGGCCCACCGCCCAGGCCATCGGCAAGGCCTATCGCATCGACGATGCCGCCGGCCGGACCATCGTGGCCCTGAAGCACGTGCTGCCCAAGGATCTGACACTGGAAGGCATACGCATCGTGGTCGACTGCGCCAACGGAGCCGCTTACAAGGTGGCACCGGCGGTGTTCGAGGAGCTAGGGGCCCGGGTCTACCCGATGGGGGTCAAGCCCGACGGGCGCAACATCAACCGCCGCTGCGGCTCGCTGCATCCCGGCAGCATGATCCAGGCGGTCAAGCGGCACAAGGCCAACCTGGGCATCGCCCTGGACGGCGACGCCGACCGGGTGGTCATGGCCACCGAGAAGGGTGAGCTGATCGACGGCGACCACCTGCTGGCCATCTGCGCCTGCCACCTGAAGGCGAAGCGGGTGCTGCGCAAGAAGACCGTGGCCGCCACGGTGATGAGCAACCTCGGGCTCGAGCATTGCCTGCAACGCCAGGGCATCGCCCTGCAGCGCACCCCGGTGGGCGATCGCTACGTGGTCGAGGCCATGCGGACCGGGGGGCTGAACCTGGGCGGCGAGCAATCGGGCCATCTGATCTTTCTCGATCACGCCACCACCGGCGACGGCGTGGTGGCCGCGCTGGCCACCCTGACGGTCATGCTGCGCGAGGGCAAGCCCCTGAGCGAGCTGGCCGCCGTGCTGACCAGGCTGCCCCAGGTGATGGTCAACCGGCCGGTCGATGACAAGCGACCCATCCGCGAGCTGCCCGCCGTGCAGCGCGCCGTCGACGACGTCGAGCAGAGGCTGGGGGCCGACGGGCGGGTGTTGGTGCGCTACTCGGGAACCGAGTACAAGGTCCGGGTCATGATCGAGGGACCAGACGAGAAGCGAATCCGCGGCTACGCCGAACGCATCGCAGCCGCCTTCGAGGGCCGTTGAGCGCCGGTCACCGGCGACGACCGAGGGAGACACCGATGGACGCAGTCCGACTGGGAATCAATGTCGATCACGTGGCCACGCTGCGCCAGGCGCGTGGCACGCGCTACCCCGATCCGGTGCTGGCGGCAGCGCTGGCCGAGCGGGGCGGCTCCGATCAGATCACGATCCACCTGCGCGAGGACCGCCGGCACATCCAGGAACGCGATCTGCGCATCCTGCGCGAGACCGTCCAGACAGGGCTCAACCTCGAGATGGCGGCCACCAAGGAAATGTCCAAGATCGCCTACCAGTACAAGCCCGACATGGTCACGCTGGTGCCGGAGAAGCGCGAGGAGCTGACCACCGAAGGCGGGCTGGACGTGGCCATGCAGCGCGACGCCGTCAAGGAGACGGTCCGCTTCCTCAAAGACGGCGACATCCGGGTCAGCCTGTTCATCGACCCCGAGATCGACCAGGTGCGCGCCGCCCACAAGGTCAACGCCGACGGAGTGGAGCTGCACACCGGCGCCTACTGCGAGGCCAAGAGCGCTCCCATCCGCCAGCAGGAGCTGGCCCGGCTGATCGACGCCGCCAAGACCTGCGCCAAGATCGGGCTGCCGGTCTTCGCCGGCCATGGACTCAGCTTGCAAAACGTGGGGCCGGTTGCCGCCATCGCCGAGATCACGGAGTTCAATATCGGCCACAGTATCATCGCCGACGCCGTATTCTGCGGCATCGAGCAGGCGGTGCGCGAGATGCGCCTCGCCATCGTCGCAGCCCGGCGGGACGCCGCCGGCCGCTGACAAGAGGGGCGCGAACATGGCCATCCCGATCCTGACCGCCGAGCAGATGCAGACAGTCGACCGAATCACCATCAAGGAGATCGGCATTCCGGGCGCGGTGTTGATGGAGCAGGCCGGCAAGGCCTGTGCCGAGGAAGCAGAGCGCTTGCTGCCGGCCGGGCGTCCCGGGCGGGTGGCGGTGGTTTGCGGCAAGGGCAACAACGGCGGTGACGGCCTGGTGGCCACCCGCCACCTGCACCACGCCGGCCATCGGGTCGAGATCTTCTTGCTGGCGCATCCGGACTCCTTGCGCGGCGATGCCGAGCTGAACAAGCACGTGCTCGACCGGCTCAATCTGTCGATCAACGTGCGCGCCAGCCACGAGTCCGTGCGCAACATGGATCTCGGCTGCTACGACGTCATCGTCGACGCCGTCTTCGGCACCGGCCTGTCCAAGGAAGTGCGCGGCGTCTTCGCCACCGCCATCGAGACCATCAACGCGGCCGGGGTACCGGTGGTCGCGGTGGACATGCCTTCGGGCTTGAGCGCCGACAACGGCCAGGTGATGGGTTGCGCCGTGGCCGCCACCGCGACCGTCACCTTCGGTGCCCCCAAGCGCGGCCACCTGCTCTATCCGGGGGCTGAGCTGGTCGGCGATCTGACGGTGGTCGACATCGGCTTCCCGCCGCATCTGTTCCCGAGCGGCGACGACGCCACCTGGCTGCTGACCGATGACGACCTCGAGCCCTATCTGAAGCTGCGCGAGCCGGACGCCCACAAGGGCCACTTCGGCCACCTGCTGGTGGTGGCCGGCTCGAGCGACAAGCCCGGCGCGGCCGGGCTGTGTTGCCGCGCGGCCTGTCGCAGCGGAGCCGGTCTGGTCAGCCTGGGCGCGCCGCCCGAGGTCATCGCGCAAGTGATCAACGGCCCGGTCGAGTACATGGGCGAGCCGGTGCGCAACTTCGAGGACCTGTCGGCCGCCTGCGAAGGCAAGCAGGCCATGGCACTGGGCCCCGGTCTTGGCCAGAGCCCGGCGGCCGCAAACCTCGTCCGGCGCGCGGTGGCCGAGCTGGCGCTGCCGATGGTGATCGATGCCGACGGCCTGAACAACCTCGCCGGCCACCTGGAACTGCTGGGCCGGGCCGCCGATGAGCGCGTCCTGACGCCCCATCCGGGCGAGATGGCCCGGTTGCTCGAACGCCCGGTGGCCGAGGTGCAAGCCGACCGTTTCGGCGCCGCC
This sequence comes from uncultured Myxococcales bacterium, assembly GCA_964454005.1. Taxonomy (GTDB): domain Bacteria; phylum Myxococcota; class B64-G9; order B64-G9; family B64-G9; genus CAYVQE01. Next base: position 153,490 of record CAYVQE010000001.1, on the reverse strand, counting down.
CGGCGCCTGGCCGCCGACTGTGGCTGCACCGTGGTGCTCAAGGGGGCGGGCACCATCGTGGCCGACGCAGCCGGCACGGCCATGCTGGTGCCCACCGGCAATCCGGGCATGGCTTCCGGTGGCACCGGCGACGTGCTGACCGGCATGGTCAGCGGTTTGCTGGCCCAGGGTTTCAACCCGCTGGAGGCGGCCAGCGTGGGCGCCTACCTGCATGGTGCCACCGGCGATCTGGCCGCCCGCGTCCAGGGCCAGCGCGGTTTGCTGGCCGGCGATCTGATCGACCTGCTGCCGCAGGTGCTTCGCCGCGGCGAGGGGTTCGACGGCGACGATGGTCCGGAATGAGCCGCCCGCCGGGCTGGAGCGCGAGACCGCTTCGGCGTCCGTCACCCGCGCGCTAGCCGCTGCGCTGGCCCGCAGGCTGCAGGCCGGGGATTGGATCGGGCTGACCGGCGATCTGGGCGCGGGCAAGACCTGCTTCGTCCAGGGCCTGGCCGGCGGGTTGGGGGTGCCGGACGCGGTGCCGGTCACCAGCCCCACCTTCGTGCTGTTGCAGTCCTACCCGGGACGGCTGGCGCTGCATCACCTCGATCTGTACCGGCTGGGCGACATCGGCGAGCTGGCCGCCATCGGCTACGCGGATCTGATCGGCGGCACCGGGGTGTGCGCGGTGGAATGGTGCGATCAGATCCCGGAGTCGATTCCGGATGACGGGCTGGTGATCGCGCTGGAGTTGATCGACGTCGAGCGCCGGCGCATCGAGATGCGGGCGCTCGGTCGCCGCGGCCGGCAGCTGCTGGCAGGGCTATAGCCGGCGCCGGTTCTCGTTCAATCGGGCGCTGCGCCGGCGCCGCGACGCGCATCCGGCCGGGGCCAGACAAGGCGGCCGCGCTTGAGCACCCGGTAGGAGTGATTCACGCCGAAATGGTAGACGAAGTTGCGGTAATCGCGCATGCCGAGCACCAACACATCGGCCAACCGACCCGGTACCAGGCTGCCGCATTCGTCACCCAGGGCCAGGGCGTCGGCCGCCCAGCGGGTGGCGCCGAGTAGAACCTCGCGCGGAAAGAGCCGGTTGTAGAGACAGGCCATATTGAGCATCAGCGGCAGGTTCTCGCTGTGGCACGAGCCCGGGTTGAAGTCGGTCGACACGGCCACCCGGCAGCCGGCGTCGGCCAAACGCCGGCCGTCGGCGAAGTCCTTCTTGCCCAGGAAGTAGGTCGCACCGGGCAGCAGCACCGCCACCGTATCGGAGGCTGCCAGCCGCTCGGCGTCGGCCGCATCGGCGTGCTCGAGGTGATCGATCGACACCGCCCCGAGATCGACCGCCAGCGCCACCGAGCCGGCGTGGCTCAGCTGCTCGCCGTGTATCTTGGGCCGCAGGCCGCAATCCAGCCCGGCCTGCAAGATGCGCCGCGTCTCATCGAGGTCGAAGGCGCCCTGCTCGCAGAACACGTCGCAGAACCGCGCCAGCTGCTCCTCGGCGGCCTGCGGGATCATCTTCTCGATCACCTCGGCGATGAAGCCCACCCGGCCGCCGGGATGGTGCTTGGGCATCACGTGGGCCCCGAGCAGAGTGGGCACCACGTCGATCGGGTGGCGCCGTTGAAGCTCGGCGGCGGCCCGCAGCATCTTCAGCTCCTGGTCCACGGCTAGACCGTAGCCGCTCTTGATCTCGACCGTGGTCACCCCGAAGCCGAGAAAGGTGTCCAGCCGCTGCATCCCCGTGGCCACCAGCAAATCGAGAGCCGCCTCGCGGGTGGCGCGAACCGTGGCGTGGATGCCGCCGCCAGCTGCCAGCAGCTCCTCGTAGCTGGCGCCGCCGACCCGGCGGGCGAACTCCTGGGCCCGCGAACCGGCGAACACCGTGTGGGTGTGGCAGTCGATCAAGCCCGGCATCACCACCCGGCCGCCCGCGTCCAGCCGTTCGGCCCGGCTGTCGTCGACCGCCGCGGCCAGATCGCGCTCGCGGCCCACCCAGAGCACGCGCTCGCCGACGATGGCCACGGCCGCATCAAGCACCAGCCCCAGACCGGCGATCGGATCCGCTTCCCGGTCGCCGCGGCCATCCGACTCGGCCTCCATGGTCAGCAGCTGGCCGATGTTGTGTACGATCAGGTCCGCCTGGGGTCGCATGCTCCACCTCCCGCCTTTCTCGCCGACACACGATAGCACCAAGCCGGCCGCGACCCAATACGGGTTCGATCCGTGGTAGACTGCGGGCCGGGCGACGCCGAACCGGGCAGGGGAGCAGAGGGCGTCGACAGGAGCGCGAGATGGGAACCCGCCAGGAATGGGGCCTGGTCGTGCTGGTGCTGTTGCTGGCCGCTCCGGCCCTGTGGCCGCGGCACCAGCGGACCGCCGCAGCCGATCTACCGCGTTGCGCCCACCCGCAACTCATCGCCGGACAGGCGGCGGTGCCGCGGCTGCGCTGTCTGGAAGCGGCCGACCCCGATCGCGGGCCCCTGCCCGGACTGGTGCGCTTGCTGCTCGGCCGCGGGCTGGATCCGAACACGGCCAGCGCCGCCGAGCTCGAGATGCTGCCCCGCATCGGTCCGGTGCTGTCCGAACGGATCGTGGCCCACCGGCGTTCAGCAGGGGCCTTTCAGCGGATCGAGCAACTCGAGCGTGTTCGCGGCATAGGTCCCAAGACCCTGGCGCGCATCCGGCCCTACCTGGCGCTCGATGGCGCCGGCGCGGCAGCCGATTGACAGCCGGTTTTCGTTCTGATACAAGCGGTTCGAGCATATTGAGCGCGAATTGCTAGCGGGAGATGCCCATGCGCATCGGAGTCCTGGCGGATACGCACGACAACCTGCCGCTGATCGAACGCGCCGTGGCACTGCTCAACGAGTCCCAGGTGGGCTTCGTCCTGCACGCCGGCGATTACGTCGCGCCTTTCGCCCTGGCGCCGCTGGAGAAGCTCAGCTGTCCCTGGGTGGGCGTTTTCGGCAACAACGACGGCGAGCAGAAGGGGCTGACCCGGGCATCGCAGGGTCGGATCCAGCCACCGCCCTTCGAGCTCAACCTGGACGGCAAGAAGGTGGTGGTCGTCCACGATCTGGACGGCTTCGACCGCGATGAGCTGCTGCGCGGTGGCACGCAGCTCATCGTCCACGGCCACACCCACCAGGCCGGCGTCGAGCGGGCCGGCGAGGCCCTGCTGGTCAACCCGGGCGAGGTGGGCGCTTGGCTGCACGGCCGGTCGAGCCTGGCGCTGGTGGACACCGATTCGATGGAGGCCACCATCGAGGTGCTCGGCGGCTGATGCGCACCCCCGGCTGCGACCCGACCGGTGCCGGTCACCAGCAGCGGCCCTTCGCGCTGGACGCGCCGGCTGCACCCGGCGGTTCAGTGGATGATGGTGGCGAAGGCGTGGAACAGCTCGCCGGTCAGGCGGCGCTCGCCGCCCGCGGCCCCGAGGCGCAGGTGATGGTTGTGCACCTTGCGGGTGTCCGGATGGCGCCGCTGGTCGGGGTGAAAGAGGTTGAGCTTGTAGCGCAGGATGCCCCGGCGCACGTGGTGGACGAAGGTGATGGTCCCGTCGGCATCCACCCGCTCGACCAGGCCGACGTGGGTGAGGGGATCGTCGGCCCGGCCGTCGCCGTCGCGGTCGTAGGTGTCGTCGAAAAAGACCAGATCGCCGATCCGGGGCACCTTGTGGCGGTGCAGCCGACCGCGGCGTTCAGCGGCGCGGTAGAGCAGGGAGACACCGCCCTCGCCGGCGTGGCGTTCGGGCAACAGACCGTCCAGATCCACGCCGGCGGCGGCCAGGGTTGCCATGACGAAGCCCGAGCAGTCCTGGCTGAAACGGCGGCCGCCGATGCGCCAGCGCGGCTGGCGCATCAGGCGGCGGGCCTGGTCGGCCAGGGCCAGCCGGCAGTGTGGGGCGCCGGTCGTGCAGCCGTCATGCAGGGCCGGCAGCGCGCCGCCGCGCTCCGGCAGCCAGCGCTGGCAGCGGTTGAGCCCCGGGTGGCGGAAGCCGCGGATGCAGCGCTGCTCGAGGGCGGGTGCAGGCGCCGCCAGAGCCAGCCGGGTCGAGCCGGCGGTGCTCGTCGCCTCGGCAGCCGCCACCGATCGCAGCGCCGGGTGGCGGAAAGCCGGTCCCACGCCGGAGCCGACCGTGGTGGCACAGGCCGAAATGGCCGAAATCAGGCCGGCGCTCAATGCAATGACCAGGAATCTCGAGACCATGGGCGATCGCCTCCTCCTGCCGCCATTGTCGGCTGCATGTAAGAACATGTCAAGAAAAGGTCTACACTATCCTACATGGTTGGCGCTGGCTGCGCTGCTATCCGGCTGCCCCGGTCACATGGCCTGGACCGATGTCGACGAGTTGCAGACAGTCGATCAGCTCCGCGAGTTTATCTCTGATAATCCAGGCAGTTCAGAGGCCAGCAAGGCCCGCAATCGAATCGCCGAGCTCGAGTATCGAGCAGCGGTCGAGTCCGAAACCCGCTATGCCTTCCGGCTGTTCCTGGAGCGCCATCCCGAAAGTCCCAGGGCGCTCGACGCCCGCCGCAAGCTGGAGCGGCTGGACTTCGAACGAGCCAGCGCCAGCGGATCGGTCGAAGCGCTGAGCGCGTTCTTGCGCCGCTATCCGGACGGCCGCCTGGCAGGTCGCGCCCGGCGGGCGCGGGGCGAGCTGCTCTGCCAGCGCTGGCTGGGCTGCGCGGACGCCGATGAGCTGGCCGAGGCCCTGGCGCAACACACCGAGCTACCGTGCCGGGCCGCGCTCGAGCAACGCCTCGAGCAGCTGCGCTTCGAGCGCGCCGTGGCGGCGAACCGCGCCGATCTGCTGTTGGCGTTCAGCGAGACCTACCCCGGCGACCCGCTGGCGGTACGCGCCGGGCAGCGGCTGCTGGAGCTGGAGGTGGAGGCGTTGCTGGTGGCGGCGCGTTTCGATCGGGCCCGCCGCTGGACGCTCGAGCGGGCGGGCGCCGACGACACCGACGCGCTGCTGGCCCGCATCGAGGCTGCTCGTGCGGCCTGGGAGCAGGCCACCTTCGATCCGGAGCCAGGCGCGTCGTCGGCCCGCCGGCGCCTGCTGGATCGACTGGCCGCGGCCACCGGCCGGCTGCGCCAACCGCGGGCCGCCCTGCAATCGGCCCCGGTCCAGGCGGTCGATCCCCGCGAGCGCTGGCTGGCCGCGGATCGGTTCGGTCTTTTGACCGACGAGGCGGCGGCCGACGTGTTGCTCGAGCTGCTCGGCGATCCCTACCTCGAGGTCCGCCGCCGCGCGTTGGGCAGCCTGCGGGCGGTGGTCGAACGCCTGGGCGCGGTGCGCGGCCAGGTCTGGATCGGCCAGCAGCGCAAACGGCTGGCCGAGACCGGCCAGGCCAGCTTGCCGCTGTTCAAGCGCGCCGCATTGGCCGAGATCGCCGGCCAGCCGGCCCAGGCGCTGGCGCTCTACGAAAGGCTGGTTCGGGAGTCCGAGCGGCCGGACCTGATGGGCATGGCCCGGGCGGCGCGGCTGTCCGAGCTGCTGGGGCTCGATCGCGAGGCGGTGGTGTGGTCGCGCCGTTTCTGCGAGCGAGCCGACCGCTTCGCCCAGCAGCGCATGCGCGGCTGGTCGCAGCAGCAAGCCCTGCGCGAATCCGATCGCGGCTGGCTCAGCCTGCGCCACCTGCACGGCTTGCTGGTGCTGTGGCGCGAGGTGCTGGGCCCCTTCGAGACCGGTCCCCGCGAGCGGGCCCGGCTCGACGATCGGGCCTCGGTGCTCGGTCCCTGGCTCGAGCGCGCCGAGAGCGCCATGCGGCGACTGGTCCGCTGGTTGCGCGACGAGGAGAGCCGCTGGGCGCGCACCCATCCAGGCTACATACCCAGCGCGGCGCCGGCCCCGCCGGCGCCCGGCAGCGTGCCGCCGGCTCAGCTGGCCGCCGATCTCGATCTGCTGCTGTTGGCCGGCGGCCGCAGCGCGCGGCCCACCGTGGCCTGGACGGCCTGCTGCCATCCGCGGCCCGAGCTGCGCCTGGCGGCCAGCCTCCACCTGGTGATCGAGCCCCTGGTGCGCCACTGGCGGCTGGAGTTGTGGCGGCCGCGACCGCACTCGGGGTAGGCGATCCATGCGGACCTACCGGCTGCAGGCCCCGGCCCCGGCGGGGCACATCGACTACCGCGCCGAACTGAACGAACAACAACACGAGGTGGTGATGGCCGGCGGAGGAGCCAGGCTGGTCATCGCCGGCGCCGGCAGCGGCAAGACGCGCACCCTGACCTACCGGGTGGCCCGTTTGTTGGAACAGGGTGTGGCGGCCGACCGCATCGCGCTGTGCACCTTCACCAACAAGGCCGCCCACGAAATGCTGAGCCGGGTCGAGCACCTGGTGGCCGGGGAGGCCCGCCGGGTGGCCGGCGGCACCTTCCACCACCTGGCCAACCGGCTGCTGCGCGAGCGGTCGGCCGCGGTCGGCCTGAGCCAGGACTACAGCATCCTGGACCAGGAGGACGCTCGCGACCTGCTGGGCGATTGTCTCTCCGCCGTCACCGGCATGCGCCGGCGGCGCCAACTGGCCATCCAACCGAACGTGCTGCTCGGCTTGATCGGGCTGGCGGTCAACACCATCACGCCGTTGCAGCAGGTGGTGCTCGAACGCGCGCCGGGTCTGGTGGCCAAGCTCGACGATCTGCTGGCCGCGGCCCGCGCCTACCGCGATCGCAAGCTGCAGATGAACGCGGTCGATTTCGATGACCTGTTGTGGCTGTTCGATCAGCTGTTGGCCGAGCAGCCGCAAGGCGCCGCGTTGGCCGAGCTGTTCGATCACGTCCTGGTCGACGAGTACCAGGACACCTCACCGCTGCAGGCGGACCTGGTCGACCGGCTGGCCACCGGCAGCGGCAACCTGACGGTGGTCGGCGACGATGCGCAGTCGATCTACGGCTTCCGCGGCGCCGATCCGTCCAACGTGCTGACCTTCGCCGAGCGCTGGCCGGAGATGCAGCTGCACAAGCTCGAGATCAACTACCGCTCCAGCCCCCAGATCCTGGAGCTGGCCAACGCCACCATCGCCCACAACCGCGACCAGGTGCCCAAGACGCTGCGGCCGACCCGCCCGACCGCTGAGCGACCGGCGCTGGTGCCGCTGCGCGACGGTGACATGGAGGCCGCTTTCGTGGCCCAGCGGGTGCTCGAGCTGAGCGACGAGGGGCTCGATCTCGACGAGATGGCCGTGCTCTACCGCGCCCACCATCACTCGATGCAGCTGCAGGTCGAGCTGACCCGGCGCGGCATTCCCTACCGGGTGCGCTCCGGGGTGCGGTTCTTCGAGCAGGCCCATATCAAGGACGTTCTGGCCCACCTGCGCGCGGTGCTCAACCCGCGCGAGGAGCTCAGCTGGTTGCGCCTGCTGCGCTTGCAGCCGGGCATCGGCCGCACCGGTGCCGCCCGCATCTGGCAGCAGCTCAGCCGTCACCAGGATCCGCTGCGGGCGGCACTGGCGCTCGAGCCCGAGGCCGTGGCCGCCCGCAACCGGCCGGGCTGGCATCGGGTGCGCCGGCTGTTGGACCAGCTGACCAGCGAGCCCACCCGCGACCAGGCCGGGCTGGCCATCCAGGCGGTGCTCGACGGCGGCTACGCCGAGCTGTTGCCCGGGCTCTACCGCGATGCCGACAGCCGGCGCGACGACATCGTGCAGTTGGCCGCATATGCCGATCGCTTCAACGATCCGCGCTCACTGCTGGCCGAGCTCAATCTACTGGCCAGCTTCGCCAGCGAGACCGTGCTCGAGCCCGGCGAGACAGAGACCCTGCTGACGCTCAGCAGCGTGCACCAGGCCAAGGGCCTGGAGTGGCGGGTCGTTTTCGTCCTGGCGCTGAACGAGGGCGCCTTTCCCCATCCGCGCGCGGTACGCGAGCAGGGCGGTCTCGAGGAGGAGCGGCGCCTGTTCTACGTGGCCGTCACCCGCTGCCAGCAGCAGCTCTATCTGCTCTCGCGCCAGGTCGAGGACCGGCCGCACCAGCGCCGCACCCTGCTCAAACCGTCGCGCTTTCTGGACGAGGTGGCCGGGGGCTCGCTGTTCGAGCGCTGGCAGATCGAGACCGGCGACTGAACCCGAGGGCTTGCCAACACCGTCCGGTTGCGCTGCAGGCTCTTGTGCCGCGTCCTGTGCGGTGCTAGGTTGCCCCCCCATGAGGATCCGGCCACATCTGCTGGGGCCGCTGCTGGGCGCTGTCGCCTGGCTGGGGTTGGCGGGCACCGGTTGTCCCAGTGCCGGGCTCGAGCTACGCCAGCGGCTGGACCGCAGCCGAATGGCCTACGATCGGGGCGATGTCCTGACCGCTTACCGCCTGCTGCGCCAGGAGCAAACCGATGAACCGGGCGACGCCGAACTGGCCGGCGATCACGACCGGCTGCTGGCCCAAGTCACCCGTGCCACCGAGCACCTGGTCGAACGCTGGCTGCAATGGGCCGAGCGCTGGCGGGCGGCAGGGGATCTACCGCGCGCCTTGCGCTACCTTGACGACCTGCTCGATCAGCTGCCGGCCGAGGACGGACTGCGCCAGCTGGTGACCGACGAGGCAGAGCCGATCCGCAGCGAGCTCGAACGCCTGCGCAGCGAACGCGATCGCTTGCTGAGCGAGGCCCGGCGGCACTTCGCCCACGGCGACTTCGAGGCGGCCCTCCAGCTCTTCCTCGAGGCCCGCTGGCTGGCCCGCGAGCATCATCTGGATTACGATCTGCGCCACGAGCGCCTGCTGGCCGAGTGTAGCCGGCGGGCACCCGGCGAGCTGGAGTCCCTGATCGAAGCGGACAAGCCGGCGGCCGACGAGGCCGACGGTGTGGCGGGTGCGCCCGATCCCGAAAAAACCCGGCCGCGGCCCAGCCGCCGGCTGCGCCCGCGGCCGGCCCGACGCAATAAGCCAGCGGCGCCCGCCGCCGGGCGGAACGAGGATGGGCCGATCGCCGGTCCGGCCGAAGTCGCCTACCGCCGCGCGCGCAAGCAGCTCAAGGCCGGCAAGCCGGTCAAGGCTCTATTCTCGTTGCGCCGGACCCTCGATCTCGACCCCGAGCATGCCCAGGCGCAGGTCTACTGGAAGCGCCTGGCGCCGCTGCGGCGCAGCAAGGTGGCCGAGTGGATGCGCAGTGCCTCGGAGCACTTCGCCCGCGAGCAGCTCGACCAGGCCGCGCCCTACTACCGGCGGGTGCTCAAGCTCGAGCCCGACAACCTGCGGGCCAAGGAGGGTCTGCAGATGTACCAGCGGCTCGAGGAACTCAAGCAAAAGCAACGCTGAGCGCCGGCGGTTGCCGGGACGACTTCTGATCAATCCTCGCCATCGGCCGCTGTCGGGCAGGGGACGGTCGCTTCGGTGGGCTGGGCCGGCGGCGCGCTGCGGGCTGGTGCGGCGGTCGGGTCCGCCGGCAGGTGGACGAAGAATACGCTGCCGGTACCCGGCTCGGAGAACAAGTCGATGCGGCCGCCGTGGCGGCGAACGATGCTCTCGGCGATGGCCAGGCTGAGACCGGCGCCGCGCTGGCGTCCTTTGGTGCTGTAGTAGGGCGTGAACACCCGATCCTGCTCGGCCGGTGGAATGCCGTGGCCGGAGTCGCGCACCATGATCACCACCTGGCCGTTGGCTTCGGCGTTGGTGCTCAGCTCGATGGTGCCGCCGTCGGGCAGCATGGCCTCGCGGGCGTTCTGGATCAGGCTGGTCAGCACCTCCAACAGCTGGCTGGCGTCGCCGGCGACCCGCGGCAGATCCTCGGCCAGGTTGAGCTTGAGTCGGTTGCGCTCGCGGTCGGCCGGAGCGATGAGGGCCCGGCTGGCGTCGACCACGAGCTGGTTGACGTCCAGGGCCTCGGTGGTCGGCTCCTCGTCGCGCGCGTAGCGCATCAACCGCTCCAGGGCTTCGCGGCCGGTCCGGGCCTCCTGATCGATCATGGTCAGGAAGTTGCGCAGCTGGCCTTCGGCGCCCGGTTGGCGCAGGGCCATCTCGGCGAAGCCGACCACGCCGGCCAGCGGCTTCTGCACCTCGCGGGCCACACCGTCGGCCAACCGGGCCAGGGCCTCGGTGCGCTGCCGGCGCGCCGCGTCGAGCTGCTGCTGTTGCCGCCCGCGGCGTTGCTGCTCCAGGTTCTGGCCGAGCTGGACCAGCCCTTCGGCCAGCTCGGCCAGCTCGGCCGGGCCGGTGATGGAGCGTTTGCGCGGCGGCTGGCCGGCCTGCAAGTCGTCCGCCATCGCCAGCACCGCGGCCAGCCGCCGCTCGAGCAGCAGACCGGGTATCCAGGCCAGCAGGGTGGTGAACAGCAGCACCGCCGCCAGCGCGATGCCGCCGCGCAACAACAATCTTCGGGTGCCCGTGCCGTCGAGCAGGCACCACAGCCCCACGGCGAGCCCGACCAGGCAGGCCAGGCTGGCCGCCGGCACCACCAGACCCACCACCAGCGACTTGATAGAACGCGCCATGAACGCATCGAGCATAGGCAGCCGCGGGCTACGCTGTCAAGAAACCGACTGGATTCCAGGTACTAAGCAGCCCGACCGGCAGCCATTCCGGAATTTGCCGCCCGGTACACGATCCGAACAAACGAGTCGAATCTTCATGCTTCCAATCACCGCGTAGAGCCTCTTGTGCCGCGCTTTTTGCGGTGCTAGCTTTCATGACCATGACGCCCGCCGCCCCGACAGAACCGCCGCCTGTGCTGCTGGCCTATCAGCGCGATGAACGCATCCGCCTGTTGGCGATCGTGATCGCCGGCTTCGGTTACCGGCTGGAGACTTGCGATTCGGCGCAGCGGGCCATCGAGCGCATCGAGCAGGAGCGGCCGGCGGCCGCACTGGTGGACGAACGGCTACCCGAAGCCGAAGCCCTGTGCCGGTGGGCCGGCGACCACCAGGTGCCGCTGCTGCTGTTGACCGCGACCGGCGAGCCCGAGGGCACGGCGGAAAACACCGCCTGGTTCGACACCGCGGACGACCCGGCCCACCTGCTGCGCCAGCTTCGCGAATTGGTCCATCGGCACTGACCCCTCCGCCCAAGCGGTCGCCCGAACGACACCGTCCATGCTCCGGACGTACCGCATCGCATCGCGGATCAGGTCACCAGAAAGCGCGAACCCTGATCGGTGATGATCGCCCGGGTGCGCGCGGCCAGGTCGTCGGCCCAGGCGGTGCGCTGCTCGGCCGGCAGCGGTCGATCGTCGACCCGGACGGCGATCACGTGCTGCAGGAAGAAACGCCGGTCGAACAGGCGATCGAGCAGGCGCAGCAGCTGCGCGCGTTCTTGCTCGGCCAGTCCGGTGACCAGAAAGGGGGTCACCTCCTGCGAGGGGACGAAGCCCTTGGGCAGCACCTGGGGCAGCTGGCGGGCCGCGACCAGCTCCTCGACGTCCATGGCGGTGAAGCGGTCCATGATGATCTCGCCGCGCTCGGTGTCCTGCTGCAGCCGGGCGGCCAGGTTCACCGCCGGCCCGCAGACGGTGTAGTCCATGTGGCGCTGCGAACCGATGTTGCCCACGATCAACCGCCCGGTGGCCACCGAAAAGCCGAAGCGGCAGGGAGCCAGCTGCAGCGCCACGCCTTCTGCGGCGGCCTCGGTCAGCGAGCGCTCCAGTCCCCAGACCGCGGCCCGCATGGCGATGGCCGACAGGATGGCCCGGCGGGCGTTGCTGGTATCGCTGGAGCGGAAGGGCTCGTAGAAGGCCATGATGGCGTCGCCCATGGTCTTGTCGACCACGCCGCGGTGGTGATGGATGATCTGAAAAAAGAGGTCGAAGTAGGTGTTGAGGATATGCACCACCTCACCGGGTGAGCGCTCGTTGGACAGCTCGGTGAAGCCGCGCATGTCGCCGAACAACACCGAGACCTGTTTCAGCCGCCCGCCGGGCTGGGCCAACGCTTCGTTCTCGACCAGGCGCTCGGCGATGCTCTTGTCCAGGTAGCGGAAGAACAGCTCGGTGCGCGCCGCCATGCCGTTGAAGGCCTCGGCCAGCTCGCCGATTTCGTCGCGGCTGCTCGGCTCGATGCGGGTGGAGAAGTCGCCCTCGGCGACGCGGCGGGTGCCATCGATGACCGCCGACAACGGCCGCAAGGTGCGGCGCAGGGTCAAGAAGGCCAGGGCGATGACCACCAGCGCGGTCAGCAGGGTGGCGAACAGCACCCGCGAGGTGGCCGCCTCCAGGGTGCGGCCCAGCGCGGCGCGGCTGATCTGGATGATCACGCAACCGACCCGGGTGCCCGAGAACGAAGCCTCGTGCATGAACACGAACCGATCCCGCTCCGCGTCCTCGACCATCCCCTGGCAGTCCGCGCTCTTCCAATGCACGGCCGTGTCGGCGTGGGGCTGTCCGATGCGCTGCTCGTCCTGAGAGGCCACCACCAGGCCGTGTTCCCCTTCGATTACGGCACCGGCCAACACGTCGCTCTGCTCGGTCACCTTGTTCAGCGCGGCCCGCACCTTGGCGTGATCTTCCGACAGCAGCACCGGCGCCAGCACATCGGCCAGTTGCTGGGTCACCGACTCACCGCGTTGGATCAGCCGCGCGCGCACCTCGCTGGTGATCAGATCGAGCACGAACCACAGCAGCAGGCCCGAAGTGGCCAGGATGCTGAACAGCACCAGCAGCGAGTAGCGAACGGTAATGGAGATGCGCGGCATCCATACGTCCTCTAGGGTGTCCGGCACCCGAACCGGATCCCCATCCCCAGCGCCGCCCGCCAACCAACCACGCACGGCGAAGGGTGTCAAGCTGGAGGCGAAACGGCTCGGCTTGATCGCCACCGCCGCTAGTGTAGCATGCGCGAGACGTTCGCATGCTGGAGGGGATGGCCATGAAGCTCAGATTGAACGCGACGCGCATCGCCCAGGCTCGAACACCGTTGTTGGCCGTTCCGGTGACCGAGCTGGATTTCAACCGCCCCTGGCTGCGCGCCCTGGACCGGGCATCGGCCGGCCGGCTCAAACGCACCGCCCGGGCCGAACGCTTCGAGGCCAAGGCGGGCAGCGCGCTGAGCCTCACCGGCTGCGGCGAGCTGGCCGCGGGTCGCTTGCTGCTGCTGGGAATGGGCAAGGATGGCGACGCCGGTCCGGCGTACCGCTTGCGCACGGCCGCCTTCCGGGCGGGCACGTGGGCACGCGAGCGCGGCCTGCGGCGCCTGGCCGTGGCCGTGGTGCCGCCGGATGAGGTGGAGCTGCAGCAAGCCCTGCGCTGGACGGCCGAAGGGGTCCGGCTGGGCGCCCATCGCTACAGCCGCAAGACCGGCGACCGGGTCCCCCGACCCGCGCCGGAAAGCTGCAGCCTGCTGTTGCCCAGCGACGGCCTGCGGCGCAAGCCGTCGGTCAACCGGGCCCTGCGCGACGAGCTGGCCGCGGCCGCGGCCCATTGCGATGGCGTCGAGCTGGCCCGCGAGCTGGTCGACACTCCGGCCAGCGAGCTGAGCCCGATCCAGCTGGCGGAGCGGGCCAAGGACCTGGCGACCCGCCACGGCATCGGCGCCAGGGTCTTCGGCCGGCGCGAGATAGAGCGCCGCGGCATGCACCTACTGGCCGCCGTGGGCGCTGGCAGCCGCAACGAGCCGCGGTTCATCCACCTGCACTACCGGCCGGCGGGTGATCGACGCGGCTGCCTGGCACTGGTCGGCAAGGGGGTGACCTTCGATTCGGGCGGCCTGTCGCTCAAGCCGCCGGCGTCGCAGCCGGACATGAAGTGCGATATGGCCGGCGCGGCCGCGGTGCTCGGCGTGATGGAGGCGGCTGCGGCCCGCAGCCTGCCGTGGGAGCTGCACGGCGTTGTGCCGGCCTGCGAAAACATGCCCGGCGGCGGCGCCTACCGCCCGGGCGACGTGTTCGACTCACTGGCCGGCAAGACGGTCGAGATCAACAACACCGACGCCGAAGGCCGTCTGATCCTGGCCGATGCGCTGGCCTTCAGCCGCGAATTGCAACCCGACCTGATCGTCGACTTCGCCACCTTGACCGGAGCCTGCGCGGTGGCGTTGGGGCCCTACACCGCTGGACTGTTCTGCAATGACGAGCAGTGGGCCGGGCGCATCGACACAGCGGCCCGGCGGGCCGGTGAGAAGATCTGGCGCCTGCCGCTGGAACGGGCGCTGCTCAGCCAGCTCAAGAGCCCGGTGGCCGACCTGCGCAACACCGGCACGCGCTGGGGCGGCGCCATCACCGCCGCACTGTTCCTCCAGGAGTTCACCGGCGAGGGCCCCTGGGCCCACCTGGACGTGGCCGGCCCGGCCTTCCTCGACAAGGCCCATGGTTTCTACCCCCAGGGCGGCACCGGCTTCGGCGTGCTGGCCATGTTGGAGCTGCTGGCAGAACGTTGAATTGGCGCTCGGCGATGGCCGCATCGCGCCGCCAGGCTCTTGCGCGCCGGCGCGGGCGGCGTTAATCTAAACGGCGGCATACTGAGATGGCAACGATGGGAGTTCAGATGATCCGTCCGCTCGACATCGCCAGCCGCATGCAAGCGCGGTCCTTCCGGCTTTTGCCCACGCGCTTGATATCGCGCTCCTGGGGCCGCATCACCCGCAAGCCGACCTCGCGTCACCTGATCGGCCCGTTTGCCCGTTTGTTCCGTGTCGACACGGCCGAGGCCGAGCGCGCCCCCGGCGAGTACGAGTGCCTCAACGCGTTCTTCACCCGGCGGCTCAAGCCGGGGTGCCGGCCGATCGACCCCGATTCGGAGGCAGTCGTCAGCCCGGTCGACGGCTCGGTCAGCGCCCGCGGTCGGGTCGATCAGGATCGCATGCTGCAGATCAAGGGCATCGAGTACACCCTGTTCGGGCTGTTGCGTGACGGTCCGATGGCCAAGCGCTTCCAGGACGGCACCTACGCCACCCTGTATCTGAGCCCGCAAGACTACCACCGCGTCCACGCACCGCTGGCCATGACGGTGACCGGGCTGGGCTACATGCCCGGCAGCCTGTTGCCGGTCAACCCGCCCAGCGTCCGCTGGATCGACCAGCTCTATACCCAGAACGAACGCTTGATGGTCTATGCCGACACGGCGGTCGGCAAGCTAGCCGTGGTGCTGGTCGGCGCCCACTGCGTAGGCTCGATCCGCCTGGCCTTCCACGACATGGTCACCAACCGCCCGGGTGTGGGACCCAGGCGGATCGAACTCGAGCGGCCCATCGAGTTGGCCAAGGGAGAAGAGCTGGGGGTGTTCGAAATGGGCTCGACCACCGTGCTGCTGTTCGAGCCCGGGGCGGTCGAACTCGATCTGCCCGAACCGGGGCTGCCGGTTCGGCTCGGCCAGCGGATCGCCGGTCGCTGCGACAGGCGCTGAGACGCTGCCCACGGAGAGACCATGCGCGCCATGAACCGCCGCCATTCACTGTCCATCATCGCCGCTGTGGGGCTGCTGGCCGGCTCGAGTGCGGCCGCCGACTGGGCGCCGCCGCCCGACGGCTACCGCGGCCGACAGGTGCGGCAACGCGACCAGTCCAAGGTCTACACCAGCCTGTCCTTCGGCGAGGGGGCCTACTTCCGCTACCGCTGCGATCCGGATTGCGACGTGGTGGCCGTGGCGCCGGCCGATTTCGAGCTGCTGCTCGGCTACCGGTTGTCCCGCCACTGGCAGCTCGATCTGGGCGCGGTCTGGGCATTCGATTTCGACACCTACTCCAAACCGACCAGCATGGTCGGGCTGCGGCCCGGTGTGCGCCTGCTGCTGCCGGGCCTGTTTCGGCGCATGTGGTATCTGCGGGCGGCCGTGCCCATGCTGTTCGGGGTCTCGGGCGAGAACGACGACACCCTGGTCGGCTTCCTGCTCGGCGTCGGCCTCGAGATTCGCTTCGCAGCGGTGGGCTTCTTCGCCGAGATCAACTTCTCGCCGTATTTCATCGAGGTCGATCGGGGCTACTACGTGGTGCCGGCCCAGGGCCGCCTCGGCATGTCGCTGCGTTTCTAAGCCGGAGTCCCCCCGAAGGGCATGGGATCAGAAGCGGGCCAGCAGGCGCAGGCCCACCTGCTGCGGGCCGACGGCGGGCTCGACCTCGACCGCTGGCGCCTGCTCCTGGCGCTCGTAGGCCAGATGCAGCACCAGGCCGGTCACCGCCGCGGCGGCGCCCAGGGCGTAGCCGGTGACGGCCACCCCCAGCCAGGCGTCGGCGGCGTCGCGGTGGCTGCGGCGATCCGAACGCAGCACGGCATCGTCTGCCGCGCGCCGGTGGTGGTCGGCGGCGATATGGGCTCCGGCGCTGCCGGCCAGCATCAGCCCGCCGGCCACCGCGTAAGGCCACCACTTGCGGTACCAGGGCCGCGGGGCATAGCGAACCGGCAGATCCGGAATGCGGTAGCCCGGCGGGGGCAGATCCCGGCGTTGCGGCTCCGGCGGTAGCTCGGCCACCCGCAGCCGATCGACCGCCCGGCCGGTCAGCAGGAACTCGGCCAGGGCCGCGGCATCGCCGTCGCGCTGCCGCGGCTGCGGCTCGATCTCCAACCAGGCCTCGCGCAACCGGCGGCCGCGTTCCAAATCGACCAGGGCGGCCTTGAGCCGGGTCTCGGCCCGACCGGCGGCCCGTTGCACGATCACCAGCCGGCGCAGCCCGAGTCGGGCGCCGAGCCACGGCCACCAGTGGGCCGGCAACTCGCCGCCGCCCGGCGGCAGGTGGATGCCCGGGTGGGCCAGCTCCAGATCGATGGCGCCTTCGAATCGCAGCTGCACCCGAATGCGTGCCGGCGCGGCGGCGATCTCGATCCAGCGGCTGGCGCTGCCGGAGTCGGGGTGGACCAGGTGCAAATGATAGTGGCCCACGGGCAGTTCGACGATCTGGGGCGTGGCGCCGAACGCCCGGCCATCCAGCTCGATCCGCGCTCCGCTCGGCTCGCTGTCGACCACCAACCGGCCCCGGGGCAAAGCGGCCAGTCGTTGGCGGGCGCGATTCCACAGGCGGACGATGCGCGGTGCATACTCGCGCCGGCTGAGCTTCATCTCGGGCCTGGTGCGCAGCACCGTGGCGAAGGCCTTGAGCGCGGCGTCCCGCTTGCCCAGACCGTCATAAGCGATGCCCTCGAAGAGCTTGGTGCGGATCCACAACCGCCAGCGCGCCGGGCCGGACGGCATGCGATCCAGTCCCTGCAGCACGCGGTGCAGACTGATCAAGGCCTTGCGGTACTCGAAGGAGTAGGATTGCAGATAGCCCTGCTGGAACAGGCCCTCCAGCCGTTCCTGATCGGCCCGGCGGCCGGGGATTCCGAGGCCCCCGCCCAACCGGGCGACCAGCGAATCGACCGACAGCACCTCGGCTCGCGCGCTGCCGGCCAGGGCGCACTGCACGGCCGCGGCCCATTCGGCCAAGTCCTCGTCGCCCGGCAACGACCACAAGGCCAGCACCGCCAACGGATCCGGCGGCGGTTTCCGCGGCTCGGCGCCGGGGAGAAGCGGGGCCCACAACAGACCCAGCACCAGCAGCGCCGCTGCGACCGGCGCGCGGTTGGCGCTCACCAGGAACAGGGGAAGTCCTCCGAATCGTTCTGGCCGCACCGTTTGATGCAGCAGCCCAGATCGGCCTCGCCCTCTGGCCCGCCGCTGCCCCCGTGCTCGCCGTAGCAACAGAACACGCCGAGCGGGCAGGGGGCGTCGCCGGCGCCGGCATGGCTGCAGACGCAGGTATCGGACGGCCCACAAATCGTTGCCGCCGACTCCGCCGGGCAATCGCCGTCGGCGCTGCATGCGCAGACGCCGCCCTGGCAGCCCCCGGCGGTGCAGGCCGCCCGGCAGACGCCGCAGTGCTCGGGATCGGTGGCCGCATCGCGGCAGACGTGCTCGCAGCAGATCTGTCCGCCACCGCAGCCCTCGGGCTGACCCGAGGCCGAATCGTAGTTGCAGCCGCACTCGTGGAAGTAGGGGTCGGCCGGATCGGGCGAGATGCACAGCGCGCCGTTCGGATCCTGGCTGCAATCATTGCCGCAGCCGCCGCAGTTGGCCGCGTCGTTCAACCAGGTCTCACAACCGTTGCTGCGGTCGCCGTCGCAATCTGCGAAGTCATTCGAACAGCCGCCGGTGTAGTCGCAGACGAAGCCGCCACCGGTATCGCTGCAGGCGCGGGTGCCGGCCGGAACGTGGAGCACCTGCTGGTTGCAGTCGAGGTCGCAGGCCCCGCAGGTCTCCACCCGATCGGCCGGTCGCTCGCAGCCGTTGCCGCGCTGGTCGTCGCAATCGAGGTACCCGTAGTCGCACGCGCCCTCGTAGTCGCAGACCCCGGTGGAGCAGAACTTGTCGGCCTGGCTGGCGTGGGCCACCGCCTGGGCGCAATCGTTGAAGCACATGCCGCAGTGGGCGGTGCTGCTCTGGACGTCGACACAGTCGCCGTCGCAGCAGTTGTCGCTGCCGGTGCACAGCGGTCCGTCGCCGCAAGCGCACTCGCCCTGGTGGCAGGCATCGGCCACCTGGGCGTCGCAGCTGTCGCACTCCGGCCCGCAGTGGTTGCGGTCGGAAGACGGGTTGTCGCCCGGCTCGCAAGGGCCCATCTGTCCATCGCTGCAGACCCGCTGTCCCTGGTAACAAACCCCGTCGACCGGCGCGTAGCACAGCTCCGTATCGCCGTCGCGGCAGCGGGCGAAGGTCAACCGGAACGTCTCCACCACCCGCATCCCGCCGCCGTAGCCGGAATCCTGCACCGCCAGCCGCAGCGCCGCGTCGGCCACCGCCTGTTGGGCCGTTCCTCGCAGGTGGCCGTCCTGGCTCAGCTCGAGAAAACCCAGGCCGGGATCGGCGGCGACGATCTCCCAGCTGTACGGCGGCAAGCCGCCCGCGGCCTCGATCGTTTCATCGTAGCCGAAGCCGACCCGTCCGTCCGGCAAGCCCTCGGTCACGATCTCCAGCGGGTCGGCCGCCACGCACCGGCGGTCGGCATCGCAGCGCTCGCCCTCCGGGCAGGCGTGTTCCTCGAGGTCGCACAACTGCTCGCCGCCGTCGGCTCCACCGTCGCCGTCGCCCGAGCCGCCCGAGCCGCAGGCGCCGAACACCGGGAGCAGCACCAGCACCAACCATGACCAACAAGACCTTCTCATGCCACCTCCAACTGCTCACGGCCGTCCGCTCAAAACCGCACGTCCGCGCTGAGCCCCAGGCCCGCAGGACCCGGACCGATCTCGAAGCGCAACGCGGCCTCCTTCTCGTTTGCGTCCGGCTCATCGGCCACCAGGTCGACCAGGGCGATCACCCCGGCGGCCAGCAAGCCGGCACCGCCGATGCCGTAGATGACGTAGGCCTGCAGGTAACGGGCATCGGCCCGATCCTGCTCGGAATCGGCCTTGCTCAGGCCTTGCTCACGCAACCGATCGGCGTTGTCCTGCAGCACCGCCGCATCGACATGCAACCCGCCAGCGGTGGCCATGCCGGCCAGCCCGACGCCAAGCGCCGTCCAGAAGGGCCAGTCGGCGTAGAAGGGCCGGGCCCGCGGCGCCAGATAGGCCACCTCGGGCAGGATGGCCACCACCCGCACCGAATCGTCCAGTGGGACCCGGACCCGCCGGGAGAAGGTCTGGTGCCCCGGTTTCTTGACCTCCACCAGGTGCTCGCCGGCGCGCACATCGGCCAGCGGGCCGACCAGCGGAGTGACCCCGACCGGCCGGCCGTCGAGCGATACCTCTGCACCGGCCACCGGCGAGGTCAGCTCGATGCTGCCGCGGTAGCGTTCCGGCTCGAACATGGCCACCGCAAACTGCTCCAGATGCCGGCGGCCAGGCACACCGGCGCTAACCGCCTCGGCCCGGTTGACCACCTTCTCGGCGCGGGTGTCGACCAGCACCAGGCGGGTGATGGTGCGCCCTTGCTCCAGAGCCACCTCGCCGGTGATGACGTAACGCATCCCGGCCAGCTGGCCGAGGCCGGACAGGCAACCGGCACCCGTGCCGCAACGCAGATACTTCTCGTTGCCCTCGACCAGCAGCAGCGAATCCATGGTCATGCCGTCCATCAGCACGTCGCCGTGGTGCTCGCCGAAGTATTCGCGCAGGGAGGCCTCGACCTCGCCGGCCAACTCCGGGGTGGCGCCGGCCGCCGGACTCAGGTGCCAGAACATGGTGCGCTCAACGGCGTTCGGCTCCGCCGCGGCTTCGTCCTCGTCCTCGGCCGCGGCGGCTGTGGGTCGTTCGCCGCCGGTGGGCTCCGGTGGTCCGGCGGCGGCGGTGGCCTGGATGAGCAGCGTGGCCATCGATGTCAGGGCGATGCTCTGAAGTCTCATTCTCGGCCCCTCCCGAGATGGATTTCTACCCGCCCGCTATCCAAGTGTCAACAAAGCCGGTGAGCTGGACAAGCAGCGGCGGGCCGTGCGCGATCCGGGTTTGGGTTGACCCTGGTCGGGCGCCTCTGCTATAGGCAGACGGGTTCATCCGCAAACAGCTCTGGAACCACCGGGCGAGGAGCGGGGCATGCCTGACAAGGCCGAAGAGATGATCGTATCGCGAGACGTGCTGATCGAGGAGATGCAGTCGATCCTCGGCTTCCTGCTCGAACAGGCCCGTGCCGGCAAGCGCATGCGTTTGTCGGATGCGCGCAGCCGGTTGTCGGGACGGCTGTCGCTCGACTTCGCCGACTACTTCAAGTTCCTCAAGCGCTACAACTACGTCGTCATCAACCGGACCGACCACGGGCTGGCGGTGACCGAGGAGGGCCGCGGCCTGGTCGAGGACGCCGCGGGCGAGCCGTTCACCCAGGAGCTCGAGCAGCACTTCGGCGATCAGATGGAGGCCCCCGACGACCTGATCGAGATGCGCGATGACTCTTTCGCCGCCACCAGCGGCGAGCCCGCGGCGGCCGAACCGGCGTTCGCCCCCGAGCCGGTGCCGGAGCCGACCCCGGCGCGCCCGTCCCGGCGCCCGGCGGCGCGGGCCGCCGATGAAAAGCGCACGGCGGACAAGGGCACCAAGTTCGACAGCCGTTACACCCGCTACGAGATGATCGGCTCCGGCGGCATCGGTACCGTCTATCGCGGGCGGCTCAACGCCTTGGCGTTGGATGTGGCCATCAAGGAGATCAAGGAGCTGTTCTCCTACTTCAACTTCCTGCAGCGTTCGGAGGTCATCCGCCACCTGCGCGACGCGGTGGGCCAGATGGCCATGCTGCAGCATCCGCTGGTGGTGCAGGTGTTCGATCAGAACACCGACGTGGCCCATCCGTACTTCGTCACCGAGTACCTGCCGGGCGGCAACCTCGGCCAACAGATGGCCGGGGACCGACTCGATCTGGATCGGGCGTTGGTGTTGTTCACCCAGATCTGCTACGCGCTGCAGGCCGCCCACCGCAACGATGTGCTGCACGGCAACCTCAAGCCGGACAACATCCTGTTCGACGTTCAAGGCAATGTGCGGGTGACCGACTTCGGCATCACCCGGTTGCTCGAGACGGACTCGGATCGATCGGTGCCGCGGGTCGTCACCGGCTCGATCGGCTACCTGGCCCCGGAGCAGATGGCCGATGCGGCCAACACCTCCTCGGCCTCGGACATCTACTCGCTGGGCATCCTGTTCTACGAAATGCTGACCGGAAATCTACCCGGCCGGCGCTCGCCGCTGCCGTCGGAGGTGGCCGAGGGTGTGCCGGCGGCGCTCGACGAGCTATTCGACCGCATGACCCGCGACGAGCCGGCCGACCGCTACCCGGACATGGACGCCGTGCTCGACGCCTTCTACACCGCGGTCGACGAGAATCAATTCCCGGCCAAGGGGCGCATGATCCTGTTCGCCGGGCAGGAGCCTTCGGCCGACGCTGAACCGAGTGCCGCCGGCGAGCCGGACCAGCCCGAGCCCGAAAAAACGGATAACGAAAAAGACGACCGGGGCAAGAAGAATTAGCAGCCATCCCGGAGAGCCATCCATGGTTCATCGCAGACCGGAGTTCCCCGCGGAGCTTCCGCCCAACCAGCGGCCGCTGCGCCGGCTCGCGGTCTGCTCGGGGCCCTTGCTGCTGGGCCTGCTGACCGCGGCCTGCTGCCACCGGTCACCGGCCACCCCGCCGCCCGGACCGCTGCAGGCGGCGGCCCGCTACGCCGGACGGCTGGCGGCCGGAGATATCGCCAGCGCCCGCGAGCTGGTGGCCGCCGAGCAGCGCGAGCGGCTGACCGCCGCCGACCTGGAAGCCTTTGTCAGCGGCGGTGGGGCCGAGTTGCAGGCGGCGCTGGAGGAGCTGCAAGCGGCCCCGCGGCAGTTGGAGGCCCTAGACTACCGAGCGGTGTTGCAGCTGGCCGACGGCCGCCGTTTGGTGCTGGCGCGCCGCCAGGGTGCCTGGCGGGTGATCGGCGGCGAGCTGCTGCCGGGGCGGTTCAGCTCGCCGGAGCGGGCCCTGATGACCTTCCTGAAAGCGATCGACGACGGCGACTGTATGGCCCTGGCCCGTTGCGCCCCGCCGCAGGTGCGCGCCGAGCACCCGGTGGCTCGGCTGGCCCGCGGCTGCAGCGAGCAGCTGCCGGTGCTGCGCGAGACGGCGGCCGCCATCCGCGACGCCGGCGGCCGGCCGATCCAGGTGGAGGCGGACCGCGCCCAGTTGCCCTATGGCGAGCGGCGCCGGGTTGTCCTGGTACGCCGTGAAGGACGCTGGTACGTACAGGACTTGTAGCCGCGGCCCAGGTGGCGCAGAATGGACACGGGAGGCAGAGGGTGGACGAGACCAAGAACGAGCAACCGACCTCCGGCGAAGCGGCGGCCCGCGAGCGGGGCATTCCCGAACTGGTCAAACGCGCCATCCTGTCCGGCATCGGCGCGGTATTCATGACCGAGGAGGGTATCCGGGCCTACCTGGGCGAGATGAAGCTGCCCAAGGAGGCGGCCCAGTTCGTCATCGGGCAGGTCGCCCGTACCAAGGAAGAGATGCTGCGGGTGATCACCGATGAGATCCGTTCCTTCCTCGACAACACCCAGCTCGACGACGTCCTGCGCCAGGTGCTGACCAACATCTCGCTGGAGATCTCGACCAAGGTCCGCTTCGTCGACGAATCCGGCAACTACCAACCGCGGGCCCGGTCGCGCTTGCGGGTCGACAGCAAACGCAAGAAGCGCAGCCGCAAGAAGTCAAAGGGCACCGCCAAGCAGAAGGAGTCCGATGAGGCGAAGGCGGGCGAGCCCGCGGACGCCGCGGCCGATCGGACCGACGACCCGAAGTGACTGCCCCACCTGGCATGGCCTGGCGAGAGCTGCTGCTGATCGCCGCGGCCGCCGCAGCCTGGGGAATCGGCTGCGACGAGAGCTACCAGCGTGGCGACTGCGATCCGGGCTACCTCGAAGTGGACGGCGAGTGCCAGCTGGCGGTCGGTCAGGAATGCGACCGCAATGGCGACTGCCTGGCCCGGATCTGTTTGACCACACCCGAGGGCGAGCGGTTCTGCTCGATCGCCTGCGACCGACACG
Source organism: uncultured Myxococcales bacterium (assembly GCA_964454005.1). GTDB lineage: Bacteria > Myxococcota > B64-G9 > B64-G9 > B64-G9 > CAYVQE01. The sequence continues at coordinate 130,195 of CAYVQE010000001.1, read as the reverse complement.
CCGATTGCCCCAGCGGCTTCTACTGCACCACCTGGGACGACCGGCGCTGCTATCCTGGCCAGCGGCCGCCGCCGTGTAGCACCGACGCCGACTGCGGGCCCTGCGAACGCTGCAGCGACGGCAACTGCCAGGTCGATCCGGATTGCACGCTGTGCGCCGAAGACGGCGAGTGCGGCCCCTGCGGTCGTTGCCAGGACGGCGAATGCATCGCGATCGCCGGTTGTCGCACTTGCACCATCGACGCCGAGTGTGCGGTCTGCGAAATCTGCGAGCAGGGCCGCTGCCAGCGCTTGCCCGATTGCATCCGCTGCGGGGCCGACGCCGACTGTCCGGGTTGCACCACCTGTGAACGAGGCGCCTGCGTGCCGATCGACGGTTGTGGCAGCGATCCCTGCTTCAACGACCAGGATTGCCCGCCGCGCACCCGCTGCCTGTTGGACGCCTTCCAGGGCCTGACCGTGTGTCTGCCGGTGGACCTGGACTTCGGCCAGGACTGCAGCCGGGGAGGGGACGCCACCTGCGCTTCGGGCATTTGTCTGGCAGCCGACGGCTCGAGCTGGTGCTCCCAGGCCTGTGCGGTCGACGCCGACTGTCCGACCGGGACGGTTTGCGCACCCGACCAGGACTGTCTGTGGGCCTGCCGGCCGCCGGACGCTCCGCCGCCCGGTGCGCGCTGCAGCGCCGATCGCGAATGCGATCCACCGCGACTCTGCGGGCTGGTGGCCGATGCCCAGGCCGGCGCCTGGCAGGCGCGCTGCGTGGCGCCGCTGCCGTGCGCCGGCGAGGCTGGAGCCGCTTGCGGCCCGGGGACCGACGGCCGCTGTCGCTCCGGCATCTGCACGCCGCAGGGTTTCTGCTCGTCGGTGTGCGCCGGCCATCTGGACTGCCCGGCGGGCTTTCTGTGCGTCCAACTCGCGCTGGCGCTGCCGGACGGTGGTCCGCAGGCGCCTTTCTGGGCTTGCGCTCCCCGCGATCAGGCCCGTTTCGCCACCGGCGAGCCCTGTCCCGGAGGCGCCGGGCAATGCCTCGGCGGCCGGTGCCTTGGCGGCGGCCCCGACGGCCCGCGGCCACGCTGCAGCCGCGGCTGCACCCCGGGCGCGGCCGAATGCCCCGACGGCTACAGTTGCGAGCCCGACCCAGAGGATCCGGAGACGACCCGCTGCGTCCCGGCCGAGTTGGTCGGCGATTGCCGGCGCGATGCGGATTGTCCCGCCGAGACCGTCTGCCGGCCGGCGGCCGAGACCGGCTGGCCGGAGTGCACCGCGGCCGAGCCCGCGGGCGCCGCGGTGGGCGACGCCTGCCTGGTCGATGCCGATTGCCGCCATGGCTGGTGCCTGCCCGAGGGCCGCTGCGCCGCGCCCTGCGCCGCGGCGGCCGACTGCCCCGAGGAGCTGTGGTGCGATCTGCGGCGCTGGCTGCGGCCGCAGGGCGGGACCAGCTGGCTGCAAACCTGCAGCCCGGCCCCCGGCAGCCTGGCCGCCTGTCAGCGCGCGGCCGATTGCCCCCCCGGCGAGGACTGCCGGCTGGAACTCAACCTGCGCGGCTCGGCGCTGGAGGGCCGCTGCGGGCCGCCGGCCGCCGGCGCTGCGGTCGGCCAGCCCTGCACCGTCCCGACCGGCTGCGCCTCGGGGCTGTGCCGGGCGCTGGGCCAATGCTCGCAGCCGTGCCTGGCAGACGCCGACTGCCCGCCGGAGATGGTCTGCGGGCCGGTCGAGGCCCTGGGCCCCAGGGGCGCGATCTGGTCGCTTCCAGGTTGCCGGCCGGCCCCGGCCGGACTCGGTGAGCCCTGTCCGGGGGGGGCTCTGGATTGCCAGAGCGGACTGTGCCACCAACCGGCCGCGGGCGAGCCCTACTGCACCCGCAATTGCGCTGCCCACGAGGATTGCGCCGCCGCCGCGGGAATGGTCTGCCGGTCGGATGCCGCCGGCACCACCTGCCGTTGGCCTTGAGGTCGCCATGCCTGATCCGGCCGACCGCGGGCGGCAGTGCGAGGACGGGGCCGCGGTCGATCGGCCGCGGCCCGATGCGACCGGCCAGCCACAACGTCGGCTGTGGCTGCGCCTGCTGTCGCTGGGCCTGCTGGGCGCCGCGGTGGGCCTGGCGGTGATCCACTTCACCGGCGCCATGCGCCACGAGGCGCACCTGCGCATACGACTCGACCCCGCCTGGGCCGCCTCGCTGCGGCGCGCCGAGATGGTGGTCATCGACCAGGCCGAACCGCAGCGGCCGGCCTCGGTGGTGGTCTTCCATTTCGACCGCGACCAGCCGGCCCGCTCGCCGTTGACCCACACGCTGAACCTGCCCAAGGGCCGCTACGCGTTGGAGTTCAAGCTGCTCCGCGACGGTGTCGCCGAGCCTGTGCGGGCGCGCAAGCGTCTGCAGATCGACGGCGAGGTCCGGCTGGGACTGAGCCTGCCATGAGCGCCCGCCGGCTATTGCTGCCCGGACCGGCGGCCCTGACCGCACGCCCGGGCTGGAGGGAGAGAGGGCAAACAGGCCTTGATGTTTGAGGAGTGCAGACGATAGTCTCCAAGACGACTCGAATTGGGGGGGGCATGGGAGCGGATCCATGCCCCAGACGAGAGTGCTGGATCCAGAAGAAATCGTATTGGCCGGGCGGGTGCTGTCTCGTCTCGACGAGATCGGGACGGACGAGGCCTTTGACTCCGCCTGTCACCTGAAGCAGGTGATCGACCAGCTGGTGCGCCTGCGCCAGGTGGTCACGGCCTACCCCTCGATCGTGATGGCCCACCAGGTGGCCGGTCAGAACCGCGACGTCTACACCCTGACCGATGCCATCTGCCGCTCCAACCCGTACACCATCGAGGCCTACATGCCCACCCGGGCGGTGGTCGGCCGCGCCTACCTGATGGCCAAGTTCAACTTCTTCCGCTTGCTGGCGCGGATCGTCGAACACCACCTGGATGCGGGGCAGGTGCGCGAGCAGTTGCTGGGCGAGCTGAACGTGTTCGTGCTGCAATCGGTCTTCACCGTGATCGCCGAGGATATCCTGGTCTCCATCGTCACCAACCAGGACACCTCGTTGGAGCTGCGGCGCAAGGGCACTTTCCTGTTGGCCGACCTGTGGGAGCATCGCACCTCGCGCTCGGTCAGCGACTTCTTCCCCTTTCTGAACTCGATCTGGAGCGCCAAGACCCGGGTGCGCATCACCTACGGCACCCTGTCGGGCACCACCGAGATCCTGGCACTGCTGCGGGAGGGCTGCGATCCGGAGGTGATCGATTACTTCACCCGCGATCACATCGCGGAGGACGAGCGCCAGGCGCTGCTCGAGCTGGTCTTCAACGCGACCTACGAAGAGCTCGAGACCATGCGCCGCTGGATGAAGGCCAACGACAAGATGGTGCTCAGCCCAGACAACGTGGCCCGCATCTTCGACGTGCCGCTGTCGCGGCTGCACCAGACCATCGCCACGCCCAAGGACATGTTCTTCACCTTCCGCGAACGCCATGCCAAAGCCTGCCACCGCGAGGACCAGCAGGCTGCCGGGCCGAAGAAGACGGCCGAGGAGTATCTGATGCTCTACTTCCTGGAGCAGACGGACATCCAGCCGCCGGTCGACGCCGAGCACTCCGATCGATCGTTCATCTGCGGGCCGCGACCCAAGTCCTGACCGAAGACCCCGCTGCAGGCCTCATTCCTGCAACGCCCGCATGGCCTCGTCGAGCGCATCGCCCATGCACAGGTTGTCGAAAAAGCCGCGCTTCTTGGCCCGCCGCAGCGGCTCCAGGGCGCGCCGGTCGCCGAGCGCGGCCAGCTTGCGGGCCGCCTTCTTGCGCCGCGAGCAGCGCCCGGCGTGCCGCAGGTCGAGGATGTAGACCTGCACCAGGTCGACCTCGTCGACCCGACCCGTCGCCTTGAGCGCCTTGACGCTGTTCCAGCGCACCCAGAAGCGCTTGTCGCCGGTACCGGCCAGCAGCGGCTCGACCGCCGCGCCGCCCTGGTCGGCCAGCAGGGCGATGGTCTCGGCGGCCCGCGGTCGGCCCAGCGTCTCGACCAGCGCCCGCAGCACCGCGTCTTCGCCGAGCAGTCCGGCGTCGCGCTCGGCCGCCCGGTGCAGCAGCTCGGCGGCCCGGTGCAGCGGCGGCCGGGGCCGGGCCAGCAGGATGCGGGCCTGCAGTGCCTGGCCGGCCGGCGAGCCGGATTCGGGATGGGCATCCAACAGGGCCTGGGCCTGTTCCGGGCGACCAGCGGCCAGCGCCCGCTCGCAGGCGGCGAAGGCCGAGGTTCCGGAGATCGTACCCAGCAGGACCAGCAGCCCGACCAGCACCAACCCGCCACCGGCGGCCCACCACAGCTTGGCCGGCCAGCGACCCAGGCGATCTCCCATCGCCCGGACGACCCCCCGACCGGCCCGGGCAACCTGCTCGGGCGCCGCGCTCAGGCCGGCCACCCAGCCGCGTTCGGCGGCTCGCTGCAAGCCCAAGCCGCCGTATGGCAGCTGCCGCGGTGCCGGACCGGACTCGGCCGGGTCTTCGCGGTCGAGCGCACCGCCCTCGGCCGCCAGCCGATACTGCCGATCGGGCGGCACCCGGTACAGCGTCACCGACTCGGCCACGCCCTTGAGTTCGTGGCTGCCGACTTTCTCGGCCGGCACCTCGGAGCGGGTCATGGCCAGATAGACCGCCTCGGTGAACCAGATCTCACCGGCCGGCGTGATGCCCTCGACCCGGGCGGCCACGTTGACCGGTTCTCCGTAGACATCGCCGCGCCGCAGTCGCACCTCGCCCGCGTTGACGGCCACCCGGATGCGAAAGGCCTCGTCGGCCGACACGCCCCGGGCATGCTCGTACAGCCGGTCCTGGGCCGCCATGCCGAACAGCAGCGCGTTGGTGGGCGAGGGGAAGGTGCACAGGTAAGCGTCGCCGATCGCCTTGACCCGCCGGCCGCCGAAGGCCCGCAGCAGAGGCATCACCAGCTGCTCGAAGCGCTGCAGCCAGGCCGCGTTCTGGGCCCGGCTCTGCCGGCCGGTGCGCTCGGTGAAGCCGGCGATATCGACGAAGATGATGGTCAGGTTTTCGGTCCGCATAGCGGCCGCAAGATACCACGACCGATGCGGTTGCCAACAGGGCTGGAATGAGGACCGCCGACCGGCGGTCGTATCAGCGCGCTCACCCGACCGGGCCGCACTGGGCGGCCACCTCCGGCAGGTAGTAGGTCTTGATGAACTCCTGGCCCAGCAGTTCGCGGGCCAGCTTGGGCTCGACCTGCTGCACCTGGCGCAGCCAGTACTGGGTGATGCGGGTGGTGCCGTAGTTGGTGGCCAGCACCCGGATCAGCTCCACCGCCAGCGGGCGCTGGAACCCGTCCCAGTAGCGGCGGATGGCGTGGTTGTAGGCCGTCGGTTGGGCGCTCTCCGGACGTCTCTCGATGGCCGCCAGCAAGGGGCCCAGGTCGCCTTCGCGGACGGCCCGATCGGCCAGGCCGTCGAGCGAGGGCACGAAGGCCCGGTAGACCAGAAAAGCGACGACCAGCACTCCCAAACCGATTCCGATGGCCAGGCCCATGGCTTTCTCCGACGCTGCGTCCAACCGATCCAGCTCGGCTACAGCTTAAGGCGCCGCCACCGGCTTTGCAAGTGGTCTTGTGGTCTTGTTGATTCCATTCGCCATCCTGGGCTACTATTCTAGGTAGGTGCCTTGTCCCAAAACTGTTTTGGATCGTCTCCGCCCCACCGGGGAGGATGATCCGAAGGCCAGGAGTCGGTGATGCGCGCGACCATGCGAAACCTGTCTGGATTCTCCTTGGTCATCTTGCTGGCCTGCGCCGGCTGCGATAGCTCTTCCGCGCCAACGGATGGGTCGGTGACCACCTGCACCGAGGACGAGGACTGCCCGACCGGCGAGTACTGCCGCGACGGCGTCTGCACCGACGTCGACCAGACCTGCGCCGACGGCGGCACTTGCCCCGACGGCATGACCTGCATCGACGGCATCTGCGTGCCCGCCGGCGACGGAGGCGTCGACGGCGATGGCGGCGACGGCGATGCCGGCCCGGTACCCGACATCGAGGTCATCGAGCCGACCCTGAGCGACGGCGTCTATCAGCTCAATTTCGGCAACGTGCTGGTCGGCCTGGCCGTCACCCGCCAGGTGACGCTGCGCAACGTCGGCGACGAGGAGCTGCGCATCATGCAGCTCAACTTCGAGATGGGCACCGACATCGAGGACTTCAGCATCGATCCGGATACGCTGGATGCGCTGCCGGTGGTGCTGCAACCCGAAGAGGACATGGTCTTCGACGTCATCTACAGCGCCAGCGACGGCCGTACCGATCACGGCGTGCTCGACGTGGTCTCCAACGATCCCGACGAGGCGCTGGTCCAGATACACCTGCTGAGCGAGTTCAAGGGCGAGGCCCGGATAGGGGTCTCGCCGCAAGCGCTGCCCTTCGGCGACGTGCCGGTCGGCAGCATCAGCCAGCCGCTGTCCTTCACCGTCGCCAACCAGGGCACCGGCAATGCGGTGCTGACGATCGACGACGTGCGGCCGGAGATCGTGGGCAACCCCAACTTCGGCGTCAGCGTGTTCGACTCGGACGGAGCGGCCGTGGAGCTGCCCGGCCTTTTGAACAACGGCGATTTCTACGACGTCGAGGTCGTGTTCCAGCCTCAGAGCCGAGGCCAGCTGGGCGACAACATCGCGGTGCTCAGCAACGACGCCATCAACCCGGCCCTGATGGTTGCGGTGACCGGCCGGGGGGTGGTCGGGGCGCTGCAGGTCGAGCCCAGCCCGATCGCCATGGGCCGGGTGCGCGTCGGCGAGCACGCCGAGCAGGTCGTCACCATCACCAACGCCGGTGGGGCCGGCCTGTCGCTGACCGGCATCGAGCTCGTCGAGCCGGGGCCCGACTGGAGCCTGAACTCGCCCGACGTCGATCTGCCCGCGTTGCCGGACAACCCGTTGCCGCTGGCGCCGGAGGAAGCGATCAGCTTGCTGCTGGCCTTCGATCCGGCCGCGGTCGGCGAGCAGCAGACCCTGCTGTGGATCGACAACACCACCGAGGACGGCCCGATCGAGGTGCCGATCAGCGCCGAGGGGTTCATCCCGGCCGAGGTCGAGACCGAGCCGGCACCGCCGGAGCTGAACTTCGGCGACGTGCAGCTCGACGTCAGCACCGGCATGGCCGAGCGGGTGAGCATGAGCGTGCTGATCCGCAACGTCGGCGGCGAGCCGCTGCAGATCAGCTCCATTCAGCGCGGTGAAGGCAGCCTGGACTTCACCTTCGATCCTCAGAGCATCGCGCCGATCGCGATCGGTCTCGAGGTGCCCTTGAACGTCCATTTCGAGCCGACCTCCTACGGCGTCCAGAGCGGCACCATCCTGGTCGACACCAGCGATCCCGACATCGTTTACGACGGCATCGACGGCCGTTTCCGCATCATGATGCAGGCCAACGGCATCGACCCCAACGTGTTCGTCTTCCCGGCCAACCACGACTTCGGCAACGTCTACGTCGGCCGCCAGGTCGGCCAGACCATCACCGTGCAAAACTCCGGCATCGGTCCACTGATGGTCGAGAGCATCGCCCTCAACGCCGGCTCGTCCAACGCCTACACGCTCTCCGGCTTGCCCGGCTTGCCCACCACCCTGAACCCGATGGGCAACCTGACCTTCGACGTGGACTACCTGCCGGCCAGCCTGGGCGACGACCTGGGAGCGATCCTGATCGGCAGCTCGGACATCGGCAACCCCGAGGTGCAGGTCGATCTCTACGGGGTGGGCTCCGAGTGCGAGCCCAACTTCATCGACTGCAACGGCGATGCGCAGGACGGCTGCGAGACGCCGTGCGATCCCAGCGGGGCCGAACGCTGCAACTACATCGACGACGACTGCGACTGCGATACCGACGAGGACTTCGACCTCGACAGCGACGTCGACCACTGCGGCGACTGCAACAACGCCTGCGAGTTCCCCAACGCCCAGCCCACCTGCAACAACGGCAGCTGCGAGCTGCTCAACTGCCTGACCGGCTGGCGCGACTGCAACGGCCAGGATGGCGACGGCTGCGAGATCCACTCCGACAGCGACGAAGACAACTGCGGCGATTGCGGCAACAGGTGCCAATTCGACGACGCCCAGGCGCAGTGCCTGGGCGGCATCTGCGTCATGGGCGCCTGCGACGATGGCCATGCCGATTGCAACGGCTCGGATGCCGACGGCTGCGAGATCGACACCGACAGCGACCCCGCCAACTGCAACGGCTGCGGCAACGTCTGCTATTACGACAACGCGGTGCCGCGCTGTCTGGGCGGCACCTGCGATCTCGAGGCCTGCCTGCCGGGATTCGCCAACTGCAACGGCTCGGACGCCGACGGCTGCGAGATCGACCTGCAAACCGACCCCGACAACTGCGGCTGGTGCGGCCACGTCTGCCCGGACGCCGGCGGCACGCCGGTATGCATCGACGGCAACTGCGGTGTGTCCGATTGCACATCCGGCTGGGCCGACTGCGACGGCGACGGCATCGACTGCGAGACCGACATCGCGGGCGATCCCAACAACTGCGGCGGCTGCGGCAACGTTTGCGACCTCGACCACGCCACCGCCGACTGCGTCGATCAAACCTGCGTGGTCGATACCTGCGAGGCCGATTGGGGCAACTGCGACGGCCAGAACCCCAACGGCTGCGAGACCGATCTGACCAGCACCACCGCCCACTGCGGCTTCTGCGGCCGCGAGTGCCTGTTCGACCATGCCAGCGCCGCCTGCCAGGATTCGGACTGCGTGCTGACCGGCTGCGACGAACTCTACTACAACATCGACAACGACCCCAGCAACGGCTGCGAATGCCAGGGCGACACGGTGTCGGACCTGTGTGTCGACAATGAGATCGTGGACCACGGTGTATTGAACGACGGTGCCGTGCTGACGCTACAAAACAATCTGGTGCCGGACGATCTGGACACCAACCGCGACCAGGACTGGTACACCTTCCGCGCGCTGGACAACCAGACCGAGGATCTGGACAACCTCTCGGACGACTACCACCTGAAGATCGAGTTCGACCCGGGCAGCGGCAATCCCAACAACCAGTTCGCCTTCGACGTCTACCGCTCGGCCAACACCGGCCACGGCTGCGCCGACAAGGGCAGCCCGGTCTGCGCCTCGGACATCGAGTACGACTACGCAACCATGCCCTTCGGCGACAAGTCCTGCGTGCCCACCGATACCGGCACCGACGGCGAGCGGCTGTGCCACGACGGCAGCTCGAAGTACTGGATTCGGGTCTTTCGCGTCGGCGCCCTGGTCGACTGCAGCGACTACGTGATCAACGTCAGCTTCACCCAATAGACGAAAGTTCCCTTGGGAGCTTCAAGACCCGGCGCCGGACCCGCTGCCGGCCGGCCCCGGCGATCCGGTCATCCGGCCGGCGTTGGCTTGACAAGCCGCGAGCGTCCACCCTAATTTGAGGCGTGATTTCGCGCCCGATCACGAATCGGGGGAGGCGAGGATCCCGTGCAAATCGAAAGCACCCAAGACCATGCAGACCGGGCGGTTCAACTCACACTGGACGAGAAGGTCTACCCGCGATCGGTGTCGATCGCTGCCGCCTACCGCTTCACAGATCGCTGCTACATACGCCTGGCCCGGGCTGGCCGGGGCAAGCTCGAGGTGCGCCTCAAGGTCAAAGACGGGCAAGCCGGGGAGGGGTTGCAGCAGCTGGCCGAGGAGTTCAGCAACGAGTTGCTGCAGCAGCTGATGCGCCACCAGGTCGCCGAGCAGACCAGCGGTCTGCGCGAGGTGTTGGTGGGCCGGGCTCTGCTGTCGGCCGAGCCGGTCGAGGCCATGGGGCCCGAACCGGATCAGCCGGAAGGGGAGGGGGACCTCGACTACCTTGACGATCCGCTCGGCATCGCGGTGCCCTGGGAGGAAAAGTATGGCGACGACCAAGGCGAAGACCAAGGCGAAGACGAGTAAGGGTCGTAAGCCGGCTGCCTCCTCCGGTGCCGGGCGGACCGCGTCGGTGGACCGGGAAGCGGCGCTGACCTTGCTGCTCGATGCGACCATCTACCGCAAGCCGGTTCTGGTCCAGGCCGCCGAGGCCTTCGGCGCACTGGCCCGCATCGAGGTGCGCAAGGAAGGCCGGCACCAGGTGGTCTCGTTCTTCGATCCCGACCCGGAAGCCGTCGATCGGCTGGCCGACGAGTACGCCAACTACGCCCTGAGCCTGGTGGCCCGATCATGAGCGCGAAGCTTCCGGAAGTACACAACACCTGCCTGATGCCGCTGCGCTGGCGGGTGATGGGCAACAGGGTTCTGGTCACCAACGACGCCGGCCAGTACGCCTGGCTGGATCGGGCCGCTTTCGGCGACTTCATGGCCGGCACCCTGGCCGCCGACGATCCGGCCCAGCAGCTGCTGGTCGAGCGGGGCATGGTGCGCCAGCCGGAGTCCGAGCAGATGGTGATGGACAAGATCCGGCGCCGCTCGGACCACCTCTACATGGGTCCCAACCTGCACATCGTCATCCTCACCCTGCGTTGCAACCAGGCCTGCGTCTACTGCCACGCCAGCCGCAAGGCCGAGCACCTCGAACAGTACGACATGGACCTGGAGACCGCCGAGAAGGTGCTGGATGCGATCTTCGACAGCCCCAGCCCCGAGCTGACCATCGAGTTCCAGGGCGGCGAGCCGGCGCTGAACTTCGACGTGCTGGAGTTCATGGTCAGCGATGCCTACAACCGCGCCGACCTGGAAGGCCGCAGCCTCTACCTCAGCCTGGTCAGCAACCTGAGCACGCTGACGCAGGAGCAGATCGACTTCCTGGTCGAGCACGGCGTCATGGTCTGCACCTCGATCGACGGCCCCGCCGAGTTGCACGACCGGGCCCGCCGCTTCGGCCAGCGCAGCTCCCATGCCATCACGCTGCAGCAGATCGAAGCCTTCGACGCCGCCTACGAGGCCCGCGGTCTGGACCCGTCCCTGGCCTATGTCAATGCGCTGGCCACCGTATCGCGCGCAGCGCTCGACCGGCCGGAGGCCATCGTCGACGAGTACATCCGCCTGGGTTACAAGGTGGTCCACCTCAGGCCGCTCAACCCCTTCGGCATGGGCAAGCAAATCTGGGCCCGCGAAGGGTACACGGCCGAGGAGTTTCTGCGGTTCTGGACCCGGGCGCTGGATCACATCATCGAGCAGAACCGCCAGGGTGTGGAGATCATGGAGAAGATGGCCTCCCTGATGCTGACCCGCATCCTGACCGACGACAACCCGAACTACATGGACCTGCGCTCACCCTGCGGCGCCGGCATCGGCCAGCTGGCCTACAACCACGACGGGCGGGTCTATACCTGCGACGAGGGCCGTATGGTCGGGGCCATGGGCGACGACCTGTTCTGCATCGGCGACGTCAAGCGCGACGGCTACGCCGACATCATCCGCCATCCGGCGCTGCGCTCGCTGTGCGTGGCCTCCTGCGTGGAGTGCCTGCCCGGCTGCGCGGAGTGCGCCTACGCGCCCTTCTGCGGCGTGTGCCCGGTCTACAACTACGTGCAGGAAGGCGACCTGGTGGCCCATTGCCCGGAAAACGACCGCTGCCTGATCCAGAAGGGGATGTTCGACACCCTGTTCAGACGACTCGAACAGCCGGGTGTGGAAGAGATCTTCCGCAAATGGACCGAGAGCCGCGATCGATCGAGCGTCTACCGGCGGCTCGGACCGCTTGACAAGTAGGGATTCTGCCAGCTAGTATGGAGTGGATCCAGCAGCTGGAGGAGCGCCATGTCCAAGGACAAGTTCCCGAAACTTGAGCAGGACGCGACTACCTTCCTGACCGAGGAAGAGAAGAAGCTGACACGGCGAGACGCGCTGGCTTCGTCGGGAACCGCGCTGCTGCTGCTGGGCGCCGGCGCTGCGGTCGCCACATCGGGCAAGGCCAAGGCAGCCGTGCCCAAGGGCAAGCTGCCCCGGGATCCGCACCGCAGGCTACCGAAGCGCGAGGAACTCACCCACTGCTCCCACGGTTCCCACGGTTCCCATGGTTCCCACGGTTCCCACGGTTCCCACGGTTCCCACGGTTCCCACGGTTCCCACGGTTCCCACGGCTCCCATGGTTCCCACGGTTCCCACGGCTCCCACGGTTCCCACGGCTCCCACGGCTCCTGGTAACACTCACACCCGCCGGAGTTCCAGCACCCACAGCGTACATCCCGTTCGCTCGACTCCGATCTGCTCGATGCAGTTCAGCCCGGCGTCGGCGGCGAGTTCGACGACCTCCCCGGCATCCAGGTTGAGGTAGTGTTCGAAGGCCAGATCGGATCTGGTGGCGATGCGGGCCGCTTGCGCGCCGGTGCGAACCAGGCCGAAGATGACGTCCTCGGCGACGAGAACTCGGCCCCCGGGTTCGGTAAGGGCGGCCATCTTGCGCAAGCCTTCGAGGGGATCCGGGAGGTGGTTGAGGCTGCGCAGGGCCACGATGGCGTCGAAGGGCTCCCCGCTCCAGTGGAACGATTCGAGCCGCTCGGGCAACAGGGTCTTGGGGGGATTGAGCCGAGCGGTGGGCAGGTCGGGATCGATGCCCACGTACTCGAGCCGCCCCGCCCGCAGAGCCGGTTTTAGGGCGGCGGCGTAGGGTGCCGCGCCGCAGCCCACGTCCAGCACGCGCCCGGCCAGCCGGGCGAGCCGCTCGTCGATCAGGCGCTTCGCACCCTCGAAGGCCGGCCGGGCCAGCGGCCTCCAGTACCCGCCGCACTCGCCGCGGCGCGGGCAGCGCCGGCAGGTCGCCGCCAGTTCGAGCCGCGCCAGTTGGCTGGCGAAGTCGGTGGCCTGGTCCAGATCGGGCGCCGGCAAGTAGACCTGGCCCCGGTCCCGCAGCGCCACGCGCAGGCTCTCGTCCGAGAAGTCGCGCGTGCCAGCATCCGCCCGTACCGCCCGGCCGCGACCGGACTGGACCAGCAATTCCCGCACCGGATCCGGGGGCGGCGCCTGTCCGGCCCGCACCGGGCAGGCGGTCACCTGAAATCGCTCCCCGGGCCCGCGGGCGACGATCTGGAAGGAGTTGGACACCACCCGGGTCACGGGCTCCAACTCGACTTCGCCGCGCTTGTCCAGGTAGGTCTTGAACACCCCGCGACACCGCCTGCGCAGGCTGCAGCGGGCGCAACGCCGGCCGAATCCGCGGTGGGCGTCGTCCACCGGGAAGAAGCCCGCCTCGAAGGCATCGGACATGGCGAAGATTCCGTCGTCCCGCAAACCGGCATCCAGGGATTCGAGGCCCGGCAGCATGCAGAGCGGGAAGCCGTCCACGGCCAGGGGCAGATCGGGGTGAGCGCGCCCTATGGCCTCCACCGCCCCCTGGACCGCCCGGGAGGCCCGCGCAAGGGATGGCACCAGGCCGTCGAAGTCTTCCAGGACCGATCCTTCGGGCTCCACCAACGAGAGCTTCAACCGCAGAGGACCGAGCCCCTGGAGCAGATCGCCGAACCGGGGCAGCCGATCCAGGTTGGCCTCCAGGATGACGACGTTGACCGTGACTTCTTTTACCTTTCCCCTTAGATGGGACAGGGCCTGCAAGGTCTGCTCGAAGGCTTCGGCCCGGACCAGTCGGTCGTGGGTGCGGGCATCCGGCCCGCAGAGCGACAGGTAGACATAATCCAAACCGTGCCCAGCCAGGGCGTCCACCAGGCCCGGGTAGGCCAGGGCCCGGGCGTTGGTGACCAATCCGGGACGCAGGCCGCGCTGGGCGATGGCCTCGACCAGGGTGAGCAGGTCCTTGCGGATGGTTGGCTCGCCGCCCGACAACACCACCCCCCCGGCGCCCAGGCCCCGGGCGGCGTCGATCTTGGACAGCAGCGCCGGGGTGGGGGAGTCCTGCCCCCGGTGCGGGCTGGAATGGCAGAACGCGCAGTTGTTGTTGCAGGCGTACCCGACCTTCAGCAGCACCCGTCTGCGGGCGCCCGGGTCGGGGTTGGGGCCAGAGGTCATGGGCCACACGTCTCCTCTCGTCGCCCAGGGTACCACAACACCCCGGGGCATGGACCATATCAACGCTCTCGCTGGTGCTTGAGTCTCGCCAATCGGGCGGCTACCATGCTCGGCGATGCCCTCCCGCGCGCACCGCTCGCTGCTCTGCCGCTTCTTTGCCCGCCCGCGCTCTCGTCCGACCCGCGGGAGCGGCAGAGTCTCGCTGCTGGCCTGCGCGGTCGGCACGCTCTTCCTGCTGGCGGGCGCGGCCCGCGCGGACGGGCCTCGCTGCCTGCCACCGAGCGCCGGCCAAGTGGTCTCCGCGCTGGTCGAGCGCGGCGAACTGGCCCGCGCCGCGCCCGAAGGCTGGACCTTCCAGTCGGCCGACATCGATCGGGATCGCCTGGTGATCGCTTTCAGGACCGGCCCGGAGGAAACGGTCCGGATCGCCCTACTGGACCTGGAAGCAGAGGCTGGGCCTGACCACGGACGGTGGTTCAGCTACTCGCCCATCGCCGAACCGGTTGCCCTGACCACTCTGCAACGCCGCGGTTTGCTCCAGGTGGCCGCGGCGGTGGACGGCGCCTTCGAACGTTCGCCATGGATCGTTTGCCACCCCCGGGGACCGGGGCAGCAGGACGATGACCTCCTCTCGGCCATCCCGTGGTCCTGGATGCTGACGGGCGGCCTGTTCGGGCTGCTCCTGGCCCTCCTGCTGTCGCTGGACCGGACCGCCCCGGCGCTGCAGCGAGCCGCGGCCTGGATCGATCGCCATCCCTGGCCGCTGCTGATGGCCATGCTGGTGCCCATGGCCGCGGCCCGCCTGCTGCATTTGGACATCCCCTTCGACGGCGACTACGCCACCCAACGGGTGTTCTTCGCCAGCCTGGATCTGGGCGACATCCTGGCCCACCACTACGACGACGCGCGCCACCCCCAGCTGTTCTATGTGGTGCTGCACTTCTTTCTGCGCTTCGGGCACGCCGAGTGGATCACCCGCTTGCCGGCGGTCTTGTTCTCGCTGACGACGGCCGTCGCCCTGTTCCTGTTCAGCCGTCCCATACTGGGCGGCCTGCGAGCCCTGGTGGCGGTCGGGTTACTCGGCCTTTCGGTCCCGTTCCTGTTCCACTCGCGGGACGTCAGCGACGTCACGCTGTTTTTGACCCTTGCCCTGTTGTCGTCGCACCTGCTGGTGCGCAGCCTGCGGTCACCAACGCCGGGCGTGCTGACCGGCCTGGTGCTGGCCGAGACGGCCATGCTCTACAGCTACTACATGGCCGTGCTGATCGCTGGTGCCCACGCCCTGGTTCTGCTCGTCCACGGCAGACAGGCCCGACTCAAGGGGGTCTGGATAGCGGCCGCGGTGGCCGCCCTGCTGTCCGTCCCGGCCTTGATCGACTTCTTCCGGGTCTTCGCGGGCGACCAGGAAACCCGCCAGGTGGCCAGCCTGTACCCGCAGCACCTATGGGGAGACCGCCAGCCGGGCGAGTTCCTGGCGGAGCTGATGGGCTTGCTCGCCCCGGCCGGCCTGGCCGGGATGCTGTGGGGCCTGCTCGGCATCGCCGGCGCGGTCCGGCTGTGCCTGTTCCGGCGCTCGCGGCCAGAGGGCTTGCTGATCCTGGCCCTGCTGGGCATGGCGGTCGGCGTGGTGCTGGTGGGTGTGTTCGTCGTCAGGCTCAAGCCCTACTACCTGATCTACCTCCTGCCGCTGGCTGCCCTGCTGGTGGTTGCCGGTGGATTGGGTCTGGGCGCTTCGTCCGGCCCGGTCAGCCGGATCGGCCCGGTCTGGAGAAAGGTGGGCCTGTTCGCGCTCTGCCTCACCCTCGCGGGCCAAGCGGCCGAATTCCATCGCAGCCTGCCGGCGATCTACAACAGGAACGATCATGCCCTCTACGAGCGTCTGGCCGAGACCGTCGCAGCGGCCGGAGGACCGGACACCGTCATCACCGATCCCAACAGCCTCCACACCATCCTGCTCTATTACCTGTTCCCCGAACCGCTGTCCGCCTATCGGACCTGCTCCCGGGACGAATCCGACGCGATCAGCTGCCGCCACCAGGGCAGGCGACTTTTTAGCCTGACGTCCATGCCCAGGATGCGTCCGGGCTGGAAGTCACTCAGCCTGGCAAACTTGCGCCGCCACACCGGCGAGCCCTTCTGGTTCGTCTACACCGACCACTTCGCAAACCAGGACCTGCTCGATCACCTGGCCGGCAGCTGCCAGGCCCGGGGCAAATGGGACCACCTGCAACTGTTCAGGTGCGAGCCGGACGGACGGGCGCCGGAGCAGCCTACGCCCAGGGATCCGGCTGGGAACGGGGCGCTACCAGAGGCGGGGCAAGGGCAGGCCGCGCCAGCTGTGGAGGTCGAAGAACCGGGCGGCCAGGATATCATGCACCAACAGAGCGATTTCGGCGCAGGGCCGGGAACGGTCCCGCCCTGATACCAGGTGGGCTCTGTCCAGGACCCCCACGCCGGCTCTCCTCAGGGCCTCCCAGTCCACCAGGCGTCCCTGGATTACCGCATGCATGCGGACCTGACGCCGGCAGGCGGCAGACCGATCCTCTCGTCCGGACGTGCCCCCACATGCCTCCTCCCTACGCGCGGCCAAGGCCTTGCACGCAGGCACCTCGCCGGGCGGCAGGCCGGGGACCCGCTCGCAGGCCATCGGATCCGACCCGGCGACGGCCCGGCAATAGGCCCGTAGGGCATCGGCAGGGACATCTACCTTAGAGGCGATGCGATCTACCACCTCCGGTTCACAGCGGTGAGACAGGAGTGCACCCATGAGCACGGCGTCCTGCTGGCAGCCATCGAATCGGACCGGCAACAGCTCTTCCAGCGGCTGGCAGGCTCCGGGATCGGCGTTCCGGATGGCGCGGCAACCGATCCTGGCCGCCAGGCTCAGTCGCACGGCCTCTTCAAGCGCGGGGGCGGCCTCGCCCGCCTGCCAATCGAGACCCCGGCGCAGCTCGACGGACCGGTTCCACAGCGGGCGCAGGGACTGGGCGAGCCCGGCCGGAGAGGGCCGCTCGTCTGCGGCCAGGCCTTCGGCCAGGCGCTGGTGAGATTGGCAGTGCAGGTTCCACAGCGCCAGCTGGATGACGGCCGTCCGGGTCTTCAGGCCCACGTGTCGGACCGCGATCCGGGCCCCTTGCGCCGCCATGTGCAGCGTGTGGCTCAGGCGTTCCAGGGTCGTCCGGAGGCGCGCTTTGTCACCCGCGCAGTAGCCCGCCCGGACGGGGCCGGAGCCCAGAGCGACGGCGATCAGCGCCAGACACAGTGTCGCTCGGAGCGCGGCGCCGGTGCCGGCGGATGTGTGGCCAGTCATCATTCCAACACTCCGTGCTTCAGCTGCCCGGATTCAGTAGCAAACTGCGTTATCACCCGACGATATCACAGTGTCGACACCAGATCACGCAGGGTCGACGACGTCCGCCCGCGCAGCAATGCCCCGAGCACCCGGCGGACCGCCTCGCGCTTGGCCGTGACGGAGGCGTCCAGCCCTGGCTTGTGCAAACCGATGGGGCCAATGGAGCGCCCGGCGTCCACCAGGTCCAGGCCGTGGAAGGTGAACACCGGCACGCCGGACACCAGTCGATAGGCCTCGACCAGCAGCGTCCTCGCAAAGCCGTTGCCGAGCATCGCCAAGCTGGTCATGTTCAGCGGAACCGGGGGCCAGGGGGCGAAGCCGCAGGGGATCTCCCACAGCGCGGCCTGGCCGGCTCGCCAGGGCCGCTCCGGATCGACCCGGTAGGGGTGGCCGGGGGGGCTGGGCCAGATGGCCTGCCCCTGGAACAGCGGTGACGGCGTCCGCCGTCCCAGCCCGTGCAGAAAGCGAATGGCCCACGCCTTGACGGGCAGGGGCACCAGGGAGCTGTCGTAGGCGTAGCCGAGCCGTTCGAGGCAGCGGTACAGTCCGCGGCTCACGTTCCAGCCCGGCGCCCTGAAGCCCACCACCGGCTGGCCGATGGTCGCTTGCAGGTCATCGCCCGCCCGCCGCACCTCGTCATCGAGCGCGTGGGGGGCGAGCCTTGCCAGGCTGGGCGGGTGGCTGAAGCTGTGATTGGCTATCTCGTGCCCGGCCGCCGCGGCCGCCCGCAGTCGGGCGGCGTTGTCCGGCCGCTTGCCGTCTCGGCCCACCACGAACAGAGTGGCCCGGATTCCAAATTCGTCGAACAGTTCCAGAAAACGGTCCAGCCCCTCCGCATACACCGCGTTGAGATCCGTCGTCGGTCCCGGCACGAGGCCGCGTTTGTCCAGGTAGCAGGCGACCGGGTCCAGGTCCACGCAGATCGCGCAGGTTGCCACCCGCCAGCCCCGGACCATCACCGGCTCCGAGCATGGCTGGCCAGGTGAGCCGCCAGGAGCAGCAGGTGGCGTGCGGTCAAACCGACCAACCAGCCCGGGGGGTGGGGCCGCCGGGGCTGACCGGCCCTGGCGTGCCAGCTCAGCACGGCCGGCACCTCGACCACCCGCAGCCCGGCCCGCAGCGCTCTCAACAGCACGTCCAGGTGGAAATCCTTACCAGGCCTGGAAGACAGCACCCGGTCCAGGGCCGCCCGGTTGTAGGCCCGGCACATTCCAGTGGCCATGGTGATCCGCCCGCCCAGCGCCGCCCGGATCAGGAGGTTCGCCGCGCGGCTGAACCAGGCCCGTCCCATCGGCACGCCTTCGAGCCCACCGCCCGGCAGGTAGGGCGAGGCGACGGCCACTTCGGCCGCGCCGGCGCGGATGCGCTCGACCAGCTGCTGGAGGCACTCCCCGCCCCAGCTGCCGTCCGCCTCGGTGGTCAGGATCACGCGGCCCCGGGCGGAGCGGATCCCGTGCTGGAGGGCGCGGCCACGTCCCTGGTTGGAGCGCTGGTGCAGCGCCCTGACGCCGGCGCGGCAGGCGGCCAGATCGTCGATGAGTTCGGCCGAACCGTCCCGGCTGCCGTCGTCCACCAGCAGCAGCTCGAAGTCGAATTCCCAGGTCCGCAGCCAGGCGAGCAGCTGCTCGGTGTTGGCGACCAGCGAGCCGGCCTCGTCATAGACAGGCACGACGACTGAGAGTTCGGGGGCGAAACCGGTGTCCAACGCGGTCTCCGGCGCAGGGTCCATGGAGACAGCCATCATCCCACGCGCCGAACGCCTTTGCAAATGGCCCCCTTGCAACTGGAAAGGCAAGGCCCTAAAGTAAAATAATATGGCTTCCGGCCCTTGCAGAGGATCCGGCAGGGCATGAGGGACAGCGCACCCGATTGGCGGACCTGGACCCGACGCCTGCTGTCGCCGCTGGCGCAGCACGCCCAGCCACCCGAGCGCGTGGAATCGTTCGCCTCCCGCGGGCTGCACCTGGTTCTGAACACCGATCGAGGGCATCGCCTGCACCTGTGCCTGTCCTCCCCGGCCCAAACCCCAGAGGCATACTACCGCAGCGATTGCACGGCCCTGCGCTACCTGGGGGAGCGGGATCCCGGCCCCCTCGAACAGGATTGGTTGAGCCGAGTTTGTGAGCACCTGCCCCGGGTCGAGGCTCTGGATGCCTGGCCCGAAATCCTGAAGCGGGCCGTGGACAAGCCGGCCCGGACCATGGCAACCGATCCCACCGGCGGCAAAGTGACCTCCGGCGAGCAGCTCCTGGTCCGTATCACCGGGACCTGCAACGCCAACTGCGCCTTCTGCTCGGCCCGCGGGCTGATGCCCGACCTGGTGGAGGGGCTCGGGGCGGTCCGCGAGCGACTGGCGCAGAGCGCCGCGGTCGATGGAGACGTCGCCTTCACCGGCGGGGAGCCCACCCTGGTGCGCGACTTGCCGGAAATGATCCGCGCGGCGGTTCAGTTGGGCTACCGCGATCGGTGCGTCCAGACCAACGGTGTCACGCTGGCCCGACCCAGCCGGCTCGATCGGCTGGTGGACGCTGGCATGTCCTCCATCTTCCTGTCCCTGCACTCCGCTTCGGCCGAGGTCCACGACGCCATGCTCGGGCTGCACGGGGCCCACGCCAAGGCGCTGGTCGCGGCCCGAGCTTGTCTGGACAGGGAGCTGGTAGTGGGGATCAACTGCGTCCTGTCGCGGGAGAACTTGGCGGGCGCGCCCGACCTGGTGGCGCTCATCGCCACCCGCCTGGGCGTCGACAAAACCCACCTGTGCCTGAGCTACTGCTCCCCCCAGGGCTGGGCCCTGGATCACCCCGACCTGACGCCGAGCCTGACGGAGGTGGCCGGCCCACTGGCCGCCGCCCTCGATGCGGCCAAAAAGGTCGGACTGTGGGTCCGGGTGCCGGGCCTGTGCGGCGTTCCCATGTGCCTTCTTCCGGATCACCTCGAATCGTTCGACGAATACCATGCGGATCAGCCCGCCCTGATCCGATCGCGCACATTCGGGCCGGCCTGCACCGGCTGTCGCCTGCGCTCGCGCTGCAGCGGATTCTGGAAGGTCTACCTGGATCGGCACGGCCCGCTCGAGCTCGATCCGAGCCGGCTCGACGGTGTCGGGCCGGAGCGGGATGCCTGATGCCCACCTGCCTGGTGATCCAGCCCAGCTTGCACCTGTCGCGCTCCTTCATCGACTACCCGGCCTTCACCGGCCTGGGTGCCTACCAGGCGGCCGCCGTCCTGCTCGCCCAGGGCTGGGCCGTGCGGGTGGTGGACGGCTTCGACCAGCCGGACGCCGACCTAGTCGACCTGGGCGACGCCGCCTGGCTCGGTCAGCCCGCCCAGGCCTTCCTCAAGAGGCTCGATCCGGGCGACGCTGATCTGGTCTTGATCGCGGGCAGCCCGTTCCTGTTGGCCCCCTGGGCCCGCCCCTGGTTGGTCGAGTTGACCGGGCGGCTGGCCGAGCGGACCCAGGCCCCCATCGCCCTGGCCGAGATGGTCACCGGCGGCATGCACTTCCTGCAGGTGGAGCCCGACCGGCTGTGGGCCGATCTGTCCGGCCTGCAGGCGTTGCTGCGCTTCGAGGGCGAGCGGTCCATCGCCCGGCTGGCCGAGCGGGTGGAGGCGGGCTGGCCCGGCAGCCCCCTCACGCTCGAAGAGCGCGAGGCCTTCGACCTGGACCAGATCCCCGATCCCGCCTGGCACCTGATGGATCTAGAAGCCTACTTCCGCTTCCTGACCCGGGTGCTGGCCAGCCCCTGGCGCCCCAGTCCGCTGCCGCCGGAACCGGCCCGCAGCCTGCCGCTGATCACCGCCCGTGGCTGCCCGTACGCCTGCATCTTCTGCACCCACGGTCCGGGCCTGTCCGGTCGCGATCGTCGCCGGGTCCGCCGGCGCCCCTGGGATCGGGTCTTCACCGAGCTGTCGCGGTGGCGGACCGAATGGAGGATCGAGCGGGTGGTGGTCCTGGACGAGATCCCCAACCTCGATGCCGAACGCTTCGATGGGCTGCTCGGCTTGGCCGAGGAGCTGGACCTGGAACTCGCGTTCCCCAATGGCCTGCGGGCCGACCGTCTCGAGCGGCCCCAGTTGGCCCGGCTCGCCCGGGTCAGTCGCTCGGTCAAGGTCTCCCTGGAGAGCGCCAGCCCACGCGTCCAGCGCGAGGTCCTGGGCAAGGATCTCGACCCGGCCAGCGTGGGCCGGGTGGCCGCCTGGTGCCAGGAGCTGGGCCTCCCGCTCCAGATCCACTACCTGATCGGTCTGCCGGGCGAGCGCCGGGACGAGCTGCTGGCTACACTGGGGACTGCTGAGGCCCTCCAGGCCCGTTACGACGCCGAGGCGCTGATCCAATACCCGGTCCCCCTGCCGGGCTCCGCACTCGAACGCCGGTGCGGCCCTGTGGCGGGCCAGGCGGGCGACGGTGCCCCGCTCGACCTGCACGCCTGCTTCCAGGGCCGGGCCCTGGTGTCCACCGGCTCCCTGAGCCCGGCCCAGATCGAGGCCCTGGCCGCCGGCCGGACACGTAAACAGGCCACCCCGACCGCACCCAAGGTGATCGTGAACCTGACCTACCGGTGCAACAACCGCTGCCGCTTCTGCGCGGTGGGCGATCGGCCGGCCCGCGACGCGCATCTGCCGGCCGTGGTCGCCGCCCTGGAGGCCCAGCATGCCCGCGGCGCCCGCCTGCTGGACATCGACGGCGGCGAGCCCAGCCTGCACCCGGATCTGTTCGAGGTGATCGCCGTGGGCCGCCGGCTGGGTTTCGAGCACATCGGCCTGATCACCAACGGCCGGCGCTGCGCCTACCCGGCCTTCGCGGGCCGGGTTTCCACGAGCGGCGTCGACGAGGTGCTCGTGTCGCTGCACGCGGGCCAAGCCCACATCCACGATTCGCTAACCCGGGCGCCCGGCAGCTTCGAGCAGACCCTGGCCGGCCTGGGCAACCTGCTAACCGCGCTGGGTGACCCGGACAGGCTGGCCGTCAACACCACCCTGGTGGCCGAGAACCTGGCCGGGCTGGACGCCATGGGGCAACTGCTCGCCGATCTGGGCGTGCGGCGCTGGAACCTCCAGCTGCTGACGCCCTTCGGCCGGGCCACCAGCCTGGACCTGCCTTCGGAGGCGGAGCTGGAGGCGGCGCTGGCGGCCCTGCTGCAGGCCCCTCCGGATGGGCTGCGCATCCAGGTGATCAACTGCCCGCCCTGCGTGCTGCCAGGCCATGAGCAGGCGGCCGCCGGTGATATCGGCAAGGCGGGCCGGGAGATGGTCTTCGTGGGCGAGCAGGGCGTCAACCTGCAGGCCTTCCTGGCCGAGCGCCGGCAGCCCAAGGCCGAATGCCAGCAGTGCGCCTGGGCCCTGGCCTGCGCCGGGCCGTACCGGTTCGACCCGCCCGCAGGGGAGGATCGGTGAGGATCGTCCTGGTCCACCCGACGGTCGACCTGCCGCCCCATCGGGCGCCGCGCGGGCCCTTCATCAACATCATGCCCCAGGGACTGATGGGTCTGGCGGATAGGCTCGACCGGGCCGGTCACGAGGTCGAGATCCTGCACACCGGCCTGGAGCGCCGCCTGGATCCGGGCTTCGAATTGGTGGCTGCCCTGCTCGCGGTCGAGCCAGATCTGGTTGGCCTCAGCTTGCACTGGCACCACCAGCTGGGACCGGTGGGCACCGCCCTCGAGGCCCTGGCCCAGCGGGCGCCGGAGCTGCCGACGGTGCTGGGGGGGATGACCGCCAGTGCGTTTCCCGTCGAGATCCTGGAGGCTTGGCCGGCGGCCCGGTTCATCCTGCGGGGCGAGGCCGACGAGCCCCTGCTCGCCCTCGCCCAGGGCCTGGAGAGCGCCCCCACAGGGCCGGATCTGTCGACCGTGGCCAATTTGACCTGGCGCGAAGGTGGGCACATCCGCACAAACCCCATCTCCCATGTGGCCGATCGGCAGGCCCTGGACAACATCCGTTTCTGCCGCCGGGATCTGATCCGGCACGGCGGAGACTACAACGCACAGTTCGCCGCCGGCCGGGCAGGCTGGAACCACGCCCCGGTCTTCTACCTGACCGTGGGGCGGGGCTGCTCGGTGGACTGCGCCTTCTGCGCGGGCGGCGCCAGCGGCCAGCGCCGGTTGGCCGGGCGGACCGAGCTCGTCTTTCGCTCGCCCGAGGCGGTGTTGAGGGACGTACAAGACGCCCTGGACCAGGGCCACCGGACCATGTGCATCTGCTTCGATCCGCCGCCGCGCGCGGAGCCCTATTTCCTGGACCTGTTCGAGCGTCTTCGCAGCGCTGACTTGACCTGCTCCATGGTGTTCGAGTGCTACCGGCCGCCGAGCGAAACCTTCCTGGACACCTTCGCCCGGACCTTCGACCCGGCCGCTTCCCGGCTGAGCTTCTCGCCCACGGTGGGCGACGAGGCCCTCCGGCGCCGGCTGCTCGGCAGCCACTACACGAACCTGGACCTGGAGGCGGCCTTGGGCCTGTGCGCGGAGCTGGACCTGGACACAACCTTGTATTTCGCAACCGTTCCGCAGGAGTCGCGCGAACAGCTCGACCGATCTTTGATGTGGCAGGCCAAGCTCGTTGCCCGGTTCGGGTGCCGGTTGCTCCACGCCCCGATCGAGATGGAGCCGGGCGCACCCTGGGGGCTGGATCCGGACCGGTTCGGCCTGACTGGGGTCCGCCAGGGATTCGCGGCTTACCGCCAGCGCCACGGCGACCGGCAGACTCTCGGTGTGAAGCCCAGCCGGGAAGTGGGCTACCGCTTCGCCGATCTGGACACACGCCTGGTGCGCATCCAGAGCCACGGCTTGCCCGCGCTGGCCACCCTCGGCCAGGCGCTGGCCCTGTGCGGAGGACACGGGCGGGAGGATCGCTTCCTGGCTCCGGCCGCTGGACGCGAGTCCGAGGCCCTGGACGCCGTCTCCGGTGGCGCGACGGGCACCTGGAAGGTGCTTCTGTCGGACGCGGGGGACTGGCCGGACTGGCCCCGGTTGGAGCAGTTGGCCGTCGCCCTCGGCCCCCAGACCCGCGCGGGCCGCTTCGACCCTGCCCGGGTGGAGCACCGGCGCTGGTCGGGCCGAAACCGTCCGTCGCCGCCTCCGGAGGGTCACCTGCGGGTGCTACACTTGGCCGACGGAGAAGCGGCCGAAGCCCTGCTCGACGGCGCCCAGGACCCAGCTACCTGGCCCGAGGGGATGGTGCTGGCCGAGCAGTGCCGCTTCCGGCCCCACCCGTGTCCGGCCCGCCGGGCCGGCCTGGTGGCCGTGGGCCGGGACGGGGGCCTGCGCACCTGTCCGTCGAGCCCGGATCTGGGCCCCGGACCCCTGTCGGCCATCCAGGAGCGGGTCGAGCGAGCCGTTGCCCGGGTCGAACGGGACCGCGGTTGCGCCACCTGCGAGGTCCGCCAAACCTGCTCTCAGTGTCCGTTCCCCGGATCCATCCCGGCCGAGGACTTCTGCCGTATCCGCCGCAAACTGGGCGCGGCTGGACTCGGGTCGAGTCCGTGGAGCAAAATGGGGTGCGGAATCCCTGGGCAGCCGGCCATCGGCTGGGACGAATGATCGCCATGGAGAACTTCGAACTCAACATCGGGCGGGCGTGCAACTCGCGCTGCGTCTTCTGCATGAGCCGCAAGGCCAGCAAGGTCGAAAAAGCCTGGCTTCCCTTGGAAAAGGCCAAGCGCGAGATCCGGCTGGCCCGCAAGCGCGGCTGCGGGTCGCTGGGCTTCCTGGGCGGCGAGCCGACCGCCTACCCGCACCTGGAAGCGGTGGTCCGCTACGGCCGAGAGCTGGGCTACGAGCGGGTGGCCCTGGCCACAAACGCACTGAAGCTGTCCGATGGGGATTTCCTCGATCGCCTGCTCGACGCGGGGGTGACCCGGGTGGGCGTGTCGATTCATTCGGACCAAACGGAGATCGAAGACCAGCTCACCCGCGTTGCCGGTGCCTTCGCGCGAAAACGCCAGGCCCTCGAGCACCTGGTGGCCGCCCGGGAACAGGGGCGGCTGCCGGACAACGTGTCGGTCAACCCCTTGCTCCACAAGCGGATCTTGGATCGTCTGGCCGAACTGGTCGGCTTTTTCCAGCGGCTGGGCATCGACGACGTGCGCTTCAACAGCTACCGCCCGGTGGATCAGGGTGAGCACGACCGGGCGCTGTGCCCGCGCTTGAGCGACGCGGTCCCGGCCCTGGTCGGCCTGATCCACGAAAACGAACAGCGCCTGGATGCCCACCTGACCTTCGGGGACATACCCTATTGTGTTTGGCCCTGGACCTTCTTGGCCAACCCCTACCTGTTGCGGCGCTACGTCGGCGAGCACTACGATCTGACCACCAGCGTGGCCATCTTCGCCGACGGCCGCTCGGAACACCCCCAGCAGGACGGCCTGGCCCGCTTCAACTGGGCCGAGGCCAAGCGGGCCCACCTCAAGGTCAAGGCCCCGGCCTGTGAAACCTGCGCCTGGGACGCCATTTGCGAGGGATTCTGGAAGGAGTACATCGACCTTTATTCAGCGGCCGAATTGAAGCCCCCGGTGGGAGTCCGCCCCCCTTGACCGGACCCGTGGGCCTTTCTCAGATCGGTTCAAGGCCGCTGGTCCCGTGGATCTGGAGGTAATCCGCCCGCAGGCCCAGGCAGTCGGGTCGCGCCCGGCAGCCGTCGCAACAGGCCGGGTACCGGCCGCCCTCCATGGGCGACTCCTCGGCCGGGAAGCTGCGCCCGTCGGGCAGCACCACCGTCAGCTGCCAGCCCCCGCTGTGCCGGTAGGCCGCCCGGTGTTGCGGATCGAGGGCGCAGGGCGGGGTGTGGAGGCTTGTCGCGTCGAGCCCCGCAGCGGCCGCCGCCGTAAGCGCGGCCTGCAGGTGGGGCCGCACCTCGGACAGGCTGGGCAAGGCCCCGGCGGCCGAGGCCGGCAGACCGTGCAGCGAGACCAGCCAGAAGGAGAACCGTTCGACCCCCAGGGCGCCAAAAACATCCACGCAGGCCTTCAGCTCGTCCAGGTTGTGGCGGGTCACGAGTACCTCGGCCTCGACCTGAACGCCCAGCGCGATCAAGTGGCCCACCGCCTGGCGCATCAGTTCGAACCCGCCCGGGGTGCGGGTGATGCGATCGTGGGTTGGGGCCCGGGCGCCTTTGACCGACAAGCCCACCTGGTCCAGCCCGGCCCCGGCGCAGCGCCGGGCGAACTTGGCGTAGGCCAGCCGCATGCCGTTGGTCTGCAAGCGCACCTGGTCGAAACCTCGTGCGCGGGCCCGGCCGATGGCCCATACGAGGTCCGGATGCAGGCTGGGCTCCCCGCCGCCGAACCAGGCCCCGACAGCACCCTCCGACCGGGCCCAGGCCAGGTGATCGTCCAGGGCCTTGCGGCCCATGCCGGGTCCGGCCGCTTGGAGGCCTCCCGGGCAGACCGTGCACCGGCAGTTGCAGCGCAGGGACATAATCAGCTCAACCCAGTTCACCGCGCGCTCCCGCCTGGGCTCCCGGCCCAAAGACGCGCTTTCAGCCAGGCGGCCACCAAGCCCGGGTCGGGCAGGTTGCACAGGATGGTGGCGTAGGCCTCGTTGGGAGTCCAGCAGCCCGGGCAGGCGCCGTCAGCGATGCGGGCCCTGATCCGGGCGGCGGCCGGGGAGGCGAGCAGGGCGTCGAGCCGGTAGTCGCTCTGGCGCAGCCGACCCATGGAGCGTTTGAAGTTGATGCAGGGGTAGACCTCGCCGGTCGGATCGCAACTGACCGCGGCCAGCCCGCTGTAGCAGGGCAGGACCTGCCTGGCCTTGGGCCGGCGGTAGAAGGACGTCGCCAGGTCCAGAAACACGCGCCCGATGGGATCCGGGGCCGGGGCCAGGCGCCGGATGGAGGCCAGCCGGGCGCGCATGGCGTCCCGGAACCCGGGCAGCAACGCCCGGTGCTCTGCCTGGTGGTGGTAGTGATCGGTCACCTGGTAGAAGCAGATCTGTAGCGCAGTGCCCTCGGCTCGCAGCGACCGCAGCACGGACTCCACCCGATCTGCGTTGAAGGGGCTGATGCACAGGTTCCGGCGCACCTGGAACCCGGGCCCGGTGAACTCGGCCAGCCGGCGAGTGGTCTCGAGGGCGCGCGCGTGGGCGCCGGGCTGGCGTCGGATGCCGTCGTGCACGTCGGCCGGACCATCCAGCGAGATAGAAGCGATCAACCGAACCGAGTCCGGCAGGTGGTTCAAGGCCTCGCGCAGGGCGGACACGGTGCGGTCGCTGTCGTAGCCATTGAGGTTGACCGACAGGACCGCCGGGCCGGGCCGGGTCCGCCCCGCCAGGATGATCAGCTCGGCCAGGTCCGACCGCAGGCTCGGCTCGCCGCCCGAGAAGGAGATCACCCGCGGGGCTGGATTTCGTTCGAAAATCCGCTGGTACTCGCTCGTGTCGAGCTCGGCCGGACCGCCCGCGGCGGCCCACAGATTGCAGTGCCGGCAGCGCAGGTCGCAGCGGTGGGTGACGAAGAACTTGGCCTTCATGGGCGGAGCGTAGGGCCCACCCCGCCGGAAACGCCGCAAGGGCGCGATTCGGTTGGCGAGGGCCCAAGCTTGGCCTATCTGCCTGGCTGTCCTGGCGAACACCCGTTCCACACCGGCATTCTACGAGGCTGGACAACCGGACGCAACGCGCGTTCCGGCCATCCGGACCCGCTTCAGCCGCCGGCGGACCGGTAGGGGCCCAGCCCGTGCTTTTTTCTAAGCGTTTCCAAGGCCGCGTAGATGGACCGCATCTGGGCGGCCGGATAGGAGATGCGCCCATCGACATCGAGCAGCTCGATGACCGGCTCGGACAAGTTCCAGCGAGAGAAGTCCGGCTCGCAGAGGCGGAACTGCGCCCCCTGCTGGGCGGCCAGAGGGGTGCCCGGGAAGGGCGCCGTATGGGCGACGCAGATGTCCCACAGCCAGCCCCGGTCGGCCATGTCGGCGCAGGCCTTCAGGGACCGTGAGTCCTCTTCGTGGCCGCTGCCCGGATAGCCGAGCATGATCAACGGGACGACCTTGAGCCCCTGTTCGTGCAGCCGGCCGATGGCCGCCGGGAGCGCCTCGATGGCCTTCGCCTTGATCCCCTTGTTCATCACCCGGTGGACCGCTGGCGAGAAGGACTCGATGCCCACGATGACCAGGTCCAGGTTGGCCTCGGCGATCCGGGTCGGCTCGGTCCGGGTCAGGTGGTCGGGCCGCATCAAGCAGCTGAAGCGCACGTCCGGGAAGCGCCGCAGGACCTCAGCGATCGTTTCGAACCCCTCCGAGCGCGGCAACAGGGCCTCGTCGGTGACGAACACGTCCCGGACGCCTCTGTCCCACAGCGCCTGCAGCTCGTCGGCCACCCGGTCGGGATCGCGCGGGCGGCGGCGGCCCGAGACCTGCGGGCAGCAACAGAAATCGCAGCGCCAGTTGCAGCCGCGGCTGAAGGTGATGAAGTGCAGCCGGTCGACGAACGACGCCCAGCGGGGCAGGGCGATCAGGTCCAGGTCCATGGGCCGGGAGATCACCTCGGACTCCAGGAAGGCGGCCCGGGGGCGCACCTCGACCGAGCCGTCGGGTCGGCGCATGGCCAGGCCTTCGACGCCATCCGAATCGAACCCGCTGGTCAGCAACCGTCGGCAGGGTTCTTCGCCCTCGCCGAGCACCACCCAGTCGGGGTGGGCGCCGCGCCGCAGCCAGGCCTCGGCCGTCAAGGTGGCGTGCACTCCGCCCAACAGCACGGGCAGACCCGGGTGATCCCGCCGGAGGGTGTCGATCAGAATCTCCACGCTCCGGTGGTGCAGGGCGTAGTTGAGTGAGATGCCGACCGCCCGCGGACGCAGGCGATCGATCAGACGCTCCAGGATGCGGCCGGTCTTGCGCTCGAACCGCTGCCGGGCCTGTTCGGTCCCATCGTCGTAGTCCCGGTAGCTGCCCCGGTCCTGGTAGTACTCGCGCAGCGGGGCGACCATGACCCGAAGGCCGTGCTGGCGCAGGTAGGTCGCCAGGTACATCGCGCCGAGTGGCAGGTAGCGCTCCTCGCGGATGGTCGCCACGGCCTGGTCGGGCATCCGCCAGATGAAGTCCGGGGGGTGCAGCAGCAACAAGTCGAGGCCGGGGCCGGCCGTGGAAGGGCTCGCGTCCACCATTTCATGGGCATTCTAGACGGACAGGACGAAGGAGGCAATGCCAGCGGTGCTCGGGTGGTTCTTGTGCGGGCCCGGACATTCCCGTACCCTTGCTGCCGTGCGGCCCCTGAGCCTGGTGTTGGTGGCCTGATTCGCGTTGACCGCCCTGATCCCATTGGGCTGGCTGCGCCTCCAGCTCCGGTTGTTCCTGGGCCTGCTGCCCATCGTCGAGGACTTCGACGACCCGGTCTGCCAGCAAATGTACGACCAGGTGGATCAGGTCGGCCGGCGCATCGGGTTCCAGACCCTTCAGGTGGTCGAGGCTTTCCGCGGCCAGCCGCCCGACGCCTTCCGCAAGGCCAGCGATCCGTGGGACGTCACCCACCCCAACGCAGCCGGCCACCTGCGCATCGCGGCCGCCCTGGCCGACCGGATCCAACCGCTCCTGGTGGCCAATCCCGCTGCGCCGCCGCCGCTCGAGTTCAACGCGCCCGCGCCCTGAACAAGCCGAACGGGAAGGGTCCCTTGGGCATGAAGCGGCCCTCGTAGGGGGAGCGCCGGGCCTGCCAGACCAGCCAGGGCTCCAGATCCAGGCCGGCCATGAACCGCTGGCACCGATCCCACTGGCCGACCTCCAGGCCATCGAAGAACTCGTTGAGGGTCGTGTGCTTGTCCCATGTGAAGCGCAACAGCAGGTCCACCGAAGGCCAGCCGTGATCGATGACCTCGTCGGACAGGGTGTATCCGACCCCCGGCAGCACCTTGCCGTCGTGGAACTGCCGGCAGCCGATGCCCAGGTAGACCACCGCCCCGGGCTCCTTTGGCAGCGGCTGCTCGGGCCCGATCTGGATCACCTCGATCCCGGCCCGCCGCTGGAGGACGGCTGGCATGTTGACCAGGTTCTTGGCTTCTTCGTCGGCCGGAGCGTACACGCGGGTGCCGCGGGGGACCCGACCCGCCAGCCATTGCCAATAGGCAAACTCCTGCTGGAGTGTGGTTCGAACGGGCAGGGAACGGCCGGCCAGCGGAGCGGTCAACAGCGCCATGGCCCCGGTCAAGCCGAGCGCCCAGGCCCAGGGCCGCAGACGCCAGGCCGTCAGGCGTCCAACGATCAGCCCGCCGCCGAGGCCACAGGCGGGCAGCAGCAACATGATGCCGGTCCCCTGGAGCTTGAGCCGGGCGGAGGTGTCTCCCATGAACAGCAGGTAGAGGACGAACAGGGGCCAGGCCACGCAGGCCAGGTAGCGGTGCAGGTCCACGAAACGGCGGCGGCCCAGGTAGAGCCCGACGATCAGCAACAGCAGCACGAACGGGGTGCACAGCCAGGGGTCGGCCAGCAGGATGTTCAGCCGCCCGAACAGGTACATGAACGAGACAGGAAACCGGCTGGCGGTCTCGCGGCCCAGCTGGCTGATCTCCAGCGCCCGCGGAACCAACAACAGGGCGGTCAGCCCGACGGCAGCGACCAGCGGCCAGTCCAGCAGGGCCCAACCGCGCCTGCGGATCAGGATCAGGGCCACCGCGACCACCAGGGGGACCAGGAAGATTCGGTCGACCAGAACCCCGAACATCCCAAGGCCCAGGCACACCCCCAGTAGCCAGTAGCCCCGGCCAGCGGCCCCTTCCTCCGCAGGCGCGTCGACCCGGTCGCCGGCCGGATCGACCAACAGCCACGTCAACACCAGGCCGGCCAGCAGGGGAGACTCCAGCCGGGCGTAGCTCAGGGCGACGCAGGCCAGCACCGTGCCGGACAGGGCCAAGGCCGATCGGGTGGATCGCCAGCGGGCGGCCAGGACGAGGGCCAGCAGGAGGAACAGGCGCAGCTCGGGCAGGATGCCGGGACCGGCGTCGACCCGGATCAGAACCACCATCCCTGCGGCCAGCAGGCCAGCGAACCAGGCGGCCACCGGGGAGCGGACCAGCTGCCAGGTCAGCAGGGCCACCAGGCTGCAGTTCAGGGCCCCGATGGCCAGCTGCCCCCACACCAGCCCCTGGAGCGGATCGCCCAGCCATGCGAGCCAGGGATACAGGCTGCTCAACAGGGCGGTGCGCTCGTTGAAGACGCCCTGAATCGCGGCGTCGATGAAGGGCACATCGCGCCCGCTGGACACGTGCGGCCCCCAGGGCGCCAGGGCCCGCAGTCCCAGGCCTATGATGAACAGGCCCAGGCCACAGGCGGCCAGACGGGCGGATCGGGAGCGGTGTTCCAGGCCGTAGCGCACGCCCTCGACGACCGCGATGGCCAGCGCTCCGTAGACCGCCGCCCGGCAGATCAGGTGGGCCAGCTGGACGAGATCGCCCATGGCTGATCAGCGCGCCTGGCCGACGGCATCGGCCAACCGCTGGGCCTGGGCGATGAGTCCGGAGAATCCAAGGCTGGCGACCGGGAAGATCCCGTGGCTGCGGTAGACCGGAAAGCCGGTCACCACGGTCGGCAGCTGCTGCCAGGCCGTGCCGGCCAGGGCCAGGTCCGGCCGCACGCACACATCCAGTCCGGTCAGGTCGCGCGTGCGCAGGGCCCTCAGGCTGGGCTGCTCGACCACCTCCATGCCGGCCGGCAAGACCGCGTGGGCCCAATTCACCAGGCGCTCGTAGGCGGCCCGACCGCCCAGGCTGCGGTCCAGCAGGAACACCGGTCCGGGCACCAGGCCCAGTTCCAGCGCCAGGACGGTCCAGCCCGCGGCCGCTGGCGTGTCCGCCATGATGGCCACCCGCCGTCCGTCCAGCAGGCGACGGGCCAGGGCGAGCCTGGGCGCCAGGCGGGCGCCTTCGCGGTCCATGGTCCGCTGGCCGGTGCCGGCGCGCACCAGGCCGGTGGCCTCCAGGGCTTCGAGCCAGGCCCGGCCGCCCCCCATCCCCATCGGCAGGCCGGCCTCAACCACCGGGCGGCCCGCCAGGCCCTCTAGCTCCTGCGTCGCCATGCCCGCATAGGGCAATCGGATCAGGGCCGCGGCCCGATTTGCCTTGAGCAGTTTGGCGTAGGGCGCGCCCCCCAGCAGGATGGCTTGGCACGCCAGGCCGGCCGCCTGGCACAGCCGGCCAAGCTCGGACAGGTCGGCGGCCTGGTCGGCCTCATAGCGATGGAACAGGTGCCCCACCAGGCCCACGGCGGGGTCCGGATCCGGCTTCCGGGACCAGTCGACGCGGGCTGCCAGGCCGGCCACCACCGCGCCGTAGCCGGCCCACAGATCCGGCTTTCGGCTCGCCTCGGGCACCCAGATCACCGGACAGCCAGCGGCCTGTTCGGCCCGCGCGAGCAGCCCGTCCATGTGCAGGCTGGTCAGATCCACAGCCGCCGATGTGCTCAGCAGGATTACCTGCGGCTTGCGGCGCCCGGCCAACTCGCCGATGCTGCGCAGCAAAGGTGCGCCGGCGTCCCGGATGAGATCGTCCTCGTTCAGCTCTGTCCAGCCCACCTGGGTGTGGGACTCTCGCCCCAGGTCGTGCTCCACCAGGTGCCGCTGGGTCTTGCCCTTGCAGCCGACCCCGGCGTGCAGGACGTCCAGGGCGCCGGGCACGGCGTGGGCCGCCAGGAAGACGCCGAACAGGCCGGTGTGGCCCAGGGCCGGCAGGGCGAATGCGTCCAGATCGGCAGACATCAGACCCCTCTCGCCCGGTCCAGGGCGGCGAGGATGCGCTCCAGGTTGGCGGGCACGACGTCCAGACCGGTCCGGAGCGAGCCGTGGGGCAGGAAGCCGATCCCGGATCCCGTGAGCTGGGGGCCCAGGTAGTCGGCCCCCACGACCAGCTCGCAGGCCAGGCTGCGGCACAGCTGGCCGAAAGCGATTGTGTCGGCGAAGATCGACAGAGGTGCCGCGCAACCCAAGCCATCGAGTTCCCGGCGGGCCGCGTCCCGGCGCCGGCGCCGGTCGTCCCCCTGCAGCAGCAGCGAGATCTCGAAGCCCAGCTCCTCGTAGGCCGGCAGATCCAGCAGGCCGGCCCGCGCTAGGCTGACCGGCTCGAAGTTCTTCAGCGAGCCCAGGTTGTAGCCCAGGCGTAGCCCCCGGGTGCGCGCCCGGGCCCCCTCGACGGCCTGGCGGGCCTTATCCAGGACGCGCTTGTCCAGCGCCGCACCGGGTCCGTCCGGGCGGACCGCCTCGATCACGGCCCGCACGAAGGCCTGGCTGCCGGTCAGGCCCACCGGGTAGGGCACCTCCCGGATGCGCTGTCCCAGCCGCCGCTCGCAGGCCCGAAGACTGTCTGCGTACATCCGGGCGTCTACGACCAGGGTCCAGGCTGCCGCGGGTATGGCCTGCCAGGCGGCGAAGGGCGCCCCCAGATCCAGCACCGCGTTGACCCGCACGCCGGCCCGGGCCAAGCTGTCGATCAGCTCGGGACCGGGGTCGAAGCCCATCAGGTTGACGCTGTCCGGATCGGCCTCGCCCGGCTCGCACAATCCGATCATGAGGGCCGCGAAGCGGTCGGCCACCTCCACTTGGCCGGTGAACTGCATGGCCGGGCCGTGCGGGCATATCACCGGCACCCCATTACGCCGGCTGGCGCGCTCGGCGACCGCACTCAGGTCCTCGCCCAACAGGCCGGCGGTGCAGCTGCCCAGCAGGACCACCACCGGCGGCTGCAGCGAGGCGCAAACCGCGTCCAGGCATTCGTCGAGGCGGGCGGGCCCGCGGCCCGCGGCGGCCGCATCGGGATCCAGGTTGGTGCAGAAGAAGCGCTCCAGCTGAGCGGCTCCAGGGCCGGGCGGCAGGACGTTGACGCAGTCCGGATCGGCGTGGATGACCACCGCCAGCTCCCCCGGAGTGCTCAGCAACCAGGTGGACAGCCCCTCCAGGCTGCAGACCGCCTGATCGAGCTTGGCTTCAGACCTCTGTGCCATTCGCCGATTATAGCCGCGGCCGAACCCACGAACAACGACGCTGACGACACCGGTCAGACTGGCCAGCGCCCGGTCCGGAGCTTCTGGCAGGATCATCGCCCCGGCCCGGACCCGGAATCGGACTTCCGGCAGTACCGAGCCGGGTTGGTCCGGGCGGATCCGGGCGCCGGCCCGCTGCTCTACACCCTGTTTCGAGCTGCGACGAGGTCTTCCAGCCGATCCAGGATCTCGGCCAGGACCCGTTCGGCGCGCATGGACAACTCGGCCTCCCTGGCCTGGGCCCGCTCGCCCAGCCGGCGCCGCAGGGCGCCGTCCGAGGTCGCCCTCGCGAGGGCCTCGGCCATCGCGGTCGCGTCGCCCGGGCGGACGCTCAGCCCGGTCACCGACGGCTGGACGTGGTCGACCAGCGAGTCCACCGCGGTGGCCACGATGGCCTTGCCCATGCGCATCGGCAGAGCGCAGCTGAGCTGCCCCTGGGCCCGGGCCGGAGCCCCCAGGGGCAGGACCACCACGGCCGCGCGGCGCATGCACTCCAGGTAGATCGGCGGCGGCTGAGAGGGGTGCCAGCGAACGGGCCCGCTCGGGCGCTGGGCGATCTGATCCAGGTTGCAGATGACGTCGCCAGACAGGCCCGAAAGCTCCAGCGCCTGGACGAATGTCTCGTAGTCGCGCTCGTGGGACCCCAGCGCCAGCACCGCTCCGGGAGCCACCGGCGCATCCACCGACACGTCCTCCTCTCCGGCCAGCAGCCGGTCCTGCAGGGCGATGGTCTCGGGGAAGAAGAAGCCGATGGAGGCGCGCGCCATGGGCAACAGGTACAGGTTCTCGATGCGCAAACCGCGATCTCGGTAGATCCCATCGAGGCCCGGTGTGATGGTGAACCAGAGCACCTCGGGCGCCGACAGGCAAGCGCCCATGGGATCCAGACCGTAGTGCTGCTGGACGAAGCTGCGCACCCAGTCGGCCTGGCCGAAGCGATCGACCTCGTTGACCAGCCAGGGCTTGGGGCCCAGACCGCGCCGGGCGCGGACGAAGCGCAGCAGGACCGCCTCGGCGCTGTCGGAGAACACGGCATCGAAGGCCTCGATGCGCTCCATGACTTCGTCCAGCACCTCCCGGCGCACCCGCGGCTGCCCCTCGCCGCGCTCCATCAGATCGTCCAGGGCGCCAGTGGAGAAGTGGATCTCGTGGCGCTCGCAGACCGCCACCCGGCCGGTCTGCTGACCGCCGTCGCCGAACAGGGCCAGCAACCTGAGCCTGCTCACGGCTCAGCCCCTACGGGCGAGAGCAGTCCGGTCCCGTACAGGCGCGCGTAGCCGCGCGACAGGCCGACGCAGTAGGCCTGGTGGCGGCAGGACCGGCAGCCGGCGGGCTTGATGAACATGGTGTCCAGGAAGGTGTAGTCCAAGCGCCGGCCCGGCAGCAGCTGGCGCACCAGGGTGGCGTAGAGCTCGAAGGCGTGGGCCTCCCGGCCGGGCAGCAGGCACAGCGGATAGCCCATGAACAGCAGCGGCCACCTCTCGTGGCCGTAGCGGTCGACGACCGCCTCCACCGCGTCCAGGGTCTGCTCCATGGGCAGCAGGATCTCGTCCCGGTTGTCCCAGGAAGAGGAGTAGACGCAGCAGAAGGGGATCTGGTTGGCGAACCAGGCGAAGCCCGTCTCGGCCTGCCAGCGCCGGGTGGCCGCGATGGTCTCGGTCAGGCCGCCCAGGTTGAGCCGGTTGATGACCGTGATGACCTCCACCGCCAAGTGCGGGTGGCGCGCCAGGTTGCGCATCCCGGCCTGGACGGTCTCCAGGTGATCGCGTCCGGTCAGGCGCCGGTACACCTGACGATCCACGCTGGACAGGTGGAGCACGATGGAGGTCAGGCCGGCCCGCGCGCAGGCGTCCACCAGGTCGCGGTAGGCGAACATCAGCCCATTGCTGAACAGCTGCACGTCGGCGAAGCCCAGGCGCCGGGCCTCGGCGATGAGCGCCGGCAGGTCGCGGCGGATGGTCGGCTCGCCGCCGGTCAGGATCAAGTGGTCGATGCCGCCGGAGCGCGCCCGGGCCAACTCGGCCTTGGCGCCGGCGGTGTCGAAGGTGTCCGCCCCGGCGCGCCGGATGAAGCAATACCGGCAGCGGATGTTGCAGGCCGTCTGGACCTTGACCTCCACCTGGGGCACGCGCGGGGCCATGGCCGCGCGCCGCTGCGGGTAGGGCGCGGCCAACCGGTCGTCGCTCGGCTGGGCGGGGTTGGGCCCCATCCCGCCCACGAAGGGGGCCCGCACCCGCTCGAGCAGCAAGGCCAGGCGGCCGCCCGGGACGGACCCCAGGGCGGCCGGGCATGCGTCCGGAGCGACGAGGTCCAGCCGGTCGCCGCCGGCGGAGTCGGGCCGCAGCAGGCGGCGGCGGTCCAGCTCGGCCAGGGCGCCGTGTACCTCCTCGTCACCCAGCAGCTTGGCGTTGTGCGCCAGATCGGCCGGGCGGGCCGGCCCCAGGGCCAGGTTGAGCAGGATCTCGATGGCCGCGCCGGACAGCCCGGCCGCGGCCAGCAGGGGCTCCAGGTCGTTCTGCAGCGGCCGGCGGTTCACGGCCCCGCCTCCCCCGGGGGCGGGATCAGGAAGGAGCCCTTGACCCCCGAGATGCCGTCGACGTTCTCCCCGTGGTGCCACTCGCGCAGGCGCTTGTTGCACCGGGCGCAGCGCGGCGCCCCGCCGGCGGCGCGCAGGTCGGCCACGTGCCGGTCGACCTCCTCCAGGCTCGTCTCGCCCACCCGCCCCAGGATGGTGTCCTCGCGGAAGTCGTCGTGGCACAGGGTGAACTGACCGCGGAAGTTAACCCAGTAGAACTGGCCGGTGTAGGAGTACCAGCACGGACCGGTGGGCGACCGCCGCGTCGCGGGATCCCAGTTGGCCTGGCGCTGGAAGAAGGCCTCGTCGAACAAGGGCCCCTCGGGGACGAAGCCGCCCTTGTTGTAGACCAGCGAGATGTCCCAGGCGGTGTTGCCGGTGGCGTCCAGGTGGCGCCTGAGGCCGGCCATCTCGCGCTCGTTGATCTTGTTGGTCACGAAGGCGTAGCTGACCCGCAGCCGATCCCGCTGCCGGACCAAGTGTTCCAGGTTGCGCGCGATCTTCTCCAGGCTGGTGCCGGTCAGGCGCCGGTGGGTCTCGGCCTGCAGGGAGTGCAGGCTGACGTTGATGGCGATATTGAGCTCGGGGTCGTTCAGCTCGGCCAGGCGCTGGACCAGATCGGGGGTCAGCCGCAGTCCGTTGGTGAACACCTCGAACTCCAGGCCTGTAACCTGCTTGATGCGCTGGATGTACTCCACGAAACGCGGGTGGAGCATGGGCTCGCCGCGGCCGATGAAGTAGATGGTCCCGATGGGTTGTTCCCGGACGAAGGCCAGCACGCGCTCGAAGACCTCGTCGCTCATGTCCCCCAGCTCGGGGATCTCGTGGCGCGGGCAGAAGCAGCAGCCGGCGTTGCAGCGGTTGGTCAGCTCGATGTCGATGCCCCGCGGTCGCTCGGCCAGGACCCGCAGGCCGCCGCGCTCCGAGCGGACGGAGACCGGAAGCCCCGCCTCCTGGATCCGGCGCGTCAGCAGGCGCCGGTGCCGTCCGGTCGAGGCCCCGGGGTCGGCCACCGGGGGCCGCGCGTCGAGCACGGGCTCTTCGAGCCACAGCCCGTCCGAGTGCCGCTCCATGGCCAGCCACAGGCGCTCCGAGCGACCGGCGAGGCTGGCCAGCAGCCCCCGCCGGGGCAGCTCGGCGATCGAGGCGCGGCTGAGCACCAGGGGATCCGACCAGGCGATGCGCAGCGGGAGGCCGAACAGGCGGCGCCGCGCCAGGCGCAGCGCCGCCTGCGCCCCCGGGGCAGGCACCCGCAGCCAGGGGGCCTGCGGGCGACGCTTCAGCGCCGCCCGGATGGCCCGCAGCCCTCCTGCCCGCAGGCGGCCCGGCGCCCGCAGGACGAGGACGAAGTCCCGGGTCCAGACATCGGCCGGGTGTTCCCGCCGGCCCAGGACGTCCACCGGCGCCTCCGGGTGAGCTCCGGCCAGCCGTCTCAGGGCGGCGATCCGGTCCGCCGACCGGTCCCGGCCGGCCATCACGACGCGCTCGCCCGGCCCGAGCTGGGGCAGCAGGCTGGCCAGGCTCGCGGCGGCCTCGGCGGCGCCACGGCAGATAAGCAGGATCTCCATCATCGGGGGCCGAACCAGGTCTGCGCCCGGGCCAGGTCGTCCGGGGTGTTGATGTTGAAGTAGCGGCCGCTCAGCTGCACCGCGTGCAGATCGATGCCCTGGGCCAGGGCCAGCGCCAGGCCGTCGGTGAGCTCGCGCCGCCCGCGCGCATCGGGCGCCTGGCGCTCCAGCAAGGACAGCAGGGCGCGGTCCAGGAAGTAGGCCCCCAGGCCGCAGACCTGGTCCGCAGCGCCCCGCGCGGGCTTCTCCTCCAGCTCCAGCACCCGGGTACCGCGCAGACGGACGCCGTAGTTGGCCCGGGTGGCCGAAGGCTCGGCCTGCGGCCAGACGGCCAGACCCGGAAAGCAGCTCGCCGCCGCGCGCAGCCGCCCGTCGAACAAGCAGTCTCCCAGCACCACCAGGAAACGCTCGGGCAGCTCATCCCGAAGACCCAGCAGGGCGCTGGTGGTCCCCAGGGGCTCGGGTTGCAGGTGTGTCCGGGCCGGCAGGGGCTGGCGCCCCATCAGCCTCTCCAGCCGGGGGTCGCTGGTCCGGCTCACCAGGATCAGCTCGCTGGCCCACGGGGCCCAGGCGCCCACGATGCCGTCCAGCAGCAGCCCGCGCGGATCGCCCGGCCGGATGGGCAGCTCCACCTTGGAGCGACCTGCACGCTGGGGTCCCATCCGGCGCGCCAGGCCGGCCCCGAGCACGACCAGCGGCACGCGCCAGTCGAAGTCGGCTTCCAGCAGCGTCCAGGTGGCCAGGCCCGTCTCCAAGACACGCGCTCCTTGCCGGGCGGCGCAAGACCGGCCCGGCTTCCAAGGCCATGCTAAAGCTCCACCTTGCGGACTGTCAAAGCGGATCCGCCCCCGGCGCCTCGCGATCGTCGTGATCCCGGCACAGCCGCCACAGGTCCAGGTAGGCCTGGAACACCCGCCGCATCTGCTCCGCGCTGTAGCTGACGCGACCGTCGGCGTCGAGCAGCTCGATGATGGGCCGGGAGAGGGTCCAGCGGTTCATGCGCGGCTCGATGATCCGAAAGCGCCCCGCGCGCTCCATCCCGGCCAGGGCCGTGCCGGGGTAGGGCGCCACGTGCACCGCCGACAGCCCGGCCAGCAGCCCTTCGTCAACGGCATCGACTTCCTGCTCCGCGATCTGCGCGTCTTCCCGGTGCTGCCCGACTTCGGCCGCCACGCCCGGCTGCGGGTGGCCGTGGCCGCCGGCGCCGAGGAGCAGGCCCGCAAGCTGCTGCGCGACGAGATGTGTCCGGATCTCGCACACGGTGTCCGGGGGCCGGACACTTGCCGGCCGCGGGTCAAATGCCGCTCGGAAAGTTGGTCTAGCGGATTCGCGGGATTTTTCTCCGGGGGCGGCCGACGGGGCACGACCCTTGCGCTGTGACGCCGCGTGGAAGCAGCGCACACGCTACGGCGCGAGGTTCGCCTCGACCCGGTCACCACCGGGACCTATAGGCCCAGGCGTCCGCAGGACTCCTTTCTGTACCAGCTCGTCCAGCAGCACCTCGAGACTTTACTGGCGATCCACCGGGAGGCCTGGCAGGACGCGGTCAACACCACCGTGCGCAAGCACAGCCCCGCAGC
The DNA here is from genome assembly GCA_964454005.1 of uncultured Myxococcales bacterium. GTDB lineage: Bacteria > Myxococcota > B64-G9 > B64-G9 > B64-G9 > CAYVQE01. The sequence continues at coordinate 90,226 of CAYVQE010000001.1, read as the reverse complement.
GCCAAGGGATGCCGTTTTCGGTGCCGTGGCCTTTCTCCACCGGGCCGGCTCGTTCCTCAACGAGCATACGCACAAGCACTCTGAGGTCACCGACGGCGTTTTCGCCGCGAGCGATGACGTGCAGGCTGCCCTTGCTGTGCCCGCGCTGCGGGCAGCCGCTGAAGATAATCGCGTTCATTACCGAGTCTGAGACCGTCGCGGGAATTCTCGAGCATCTCGGACAAGCCTCCGAGCCACCGCCCATCACGCCGGCCCGCGGACCGTCGCAGGAGGAATTCGACCTGGTGTACTGGGCTCCTAGCTGGGACTGAGACGTTCTGCGCCAGGACCCCGTGGGCCGCTTGCGCATCGGATCCGGGTGTTGCGAACGATCGGGGGTGGTGCAGGCTGCTGGGGTTAGAAGGGGGACCGGGGAGCGTGTTATGAACCAGCCACGAGGTGAGACGCATGGGTGAGGTGGAGGGAAAAAAGGGACTTCATTCTTCCTATCCGCCCTTTCCTCTGCCCCCGGGTTTGGGGCATGCTGGCTGAGGTGAAGATCCTGCTCATCCATCCGCCGGGTCCCGCGAGCACGGACCAGCGGCCTAGCGACACCCACCCGTCGCCCGGCCTGGCGCTGCTGGCCACCGTCCTGGACCGCGCGGGGCATGGGGTGACCGCCATGGACCTGGCCCACCTACCACTGGAGGTGGCCCTCTCCGAGGTTCGGTCGGCCCAGGCGGCGCTCCGGCCGGACTTGGTGGGGATGGGCTTCTTGACCTTCAATCGCTTTGGGGCCTACCGGTCCGTGGCGGCCATACGCGAGGTCGACCCCCAGGTACCGATCGTGCTGGGTGGGCGCCACGCGTCGTTTCAGTGGGCCCAGTTGTTGCGCGAGCTGCCGGTGGACTACGTGCTGTGCGGCGAAGCGGAGCGCAGCCTCCCGGCCCTGGCGGTGGCCCTCGCGGCCGGGGATCGGGCGGGCGCGGAGGCCATCGAGGGCCTGGCACGCCGGCGAGACGGTGAGCCGGTCCGCCAGGCGGGCCACCTGGAGGTCGAAGACCTGAATTCGTTGCCCTTTCCGGACTACGACCTGCTCACGGGCGCGCCGCTGCCGGCCGGGGCGGGGTCCCAGGCCGAGCTGGGGCTGGGGCTGATGGTGGAGACCAGCCGGGGTTGCCCGGGCGGCTGCGCCTTCTGCCAGTGCCCGGCCTGGGCGCGAGGCCGCATCCGCCGACGCCGGGTCGAGCGGGTGGTGGATCAGATCGCCTACCACCACAAACGCCAGGGCCGGACCTTCTTCTCCCTGGCCGACGACACCTTCGGCGACGATCCGGACTACGCCCGGGCCCTGGCCGAGGCGCTTTCGGCCCGCGATCTGCCGATCCGTTTCAGCGCCAGCGCGCGCCCGGACGCCGCGCTGGGGTCGGACTTGCTGCGCAAGCTGCGCGCCGCCGGCCTGGTCAGCCTCCACATCGGCGCCGAGAGCGGGGCGGCGCGTATCCTGCGCGCCATGGGCAAGCGCTGCCGACCCGACCAGACCGAGCGCCTGGTCCAGGCCTGCCGCCAGGCCGGCGTGGCCACCCGCTTGCTGCTCATCACCGGCTACCCCGGGGAGACCGCCGAAACCCTCGAACAGACCGCGACCCTGGTGCAAAGCGCCCGGCCCGACGGCCTCAACCTGTATTCGCCGATCCTGCTGCCCGGCACGGCCCTGTACCGCAAGGCCCTGCGCGCAGGGGTGATCGACGAGGCCGACTGGATGCGACCCGATCCCGAGCTGCTGTACCTGGCCGAGACCGATCGCGAGGGGCTGCGGGCCATGCGCGAGCAGGTGCTCGAGGCCTTCGGGACCTGGCCCCGGGAGACGACCCGCGCGCGCGATCTGCTGTCCCGCGGCCTGCGCGAACGGCTGGCGGACTGGCTGGGGTCAACGGATGCACCGCTGCCCGGGCTGCGATTCGAGCGCCTCGTGCTCGATGAGCAGGGGCGCCTCAAGCTGGTGCTGACGCGCGGGCACCACAGCCTGGTGCTGTTCGTCGAGGATCTTCGCGGCTCCGGCCCGGCCTACCTGACCACCGGCCGCCTGGCGGTGTCCTGCCAGGCCGACGGGCGCCACCCGCCCCAGGTGATCGACTCGGCCGTGAGGCGCCTGGCCGCGGCCCTCGAACGCCTGGACCGCGTCTAGGCTGAAGTTCCCGGAAGACCAAGGCCTTCAATGCTGGCAACCAGTCGAATTCACTGAGGAATGGGTGATTTCGCGCATTGATTGCGCTCCCATGTAAAACTAAAAATTTGCGCGACAAAGTAGGTGCAATTTGCTTTATAGTTCCCATGTACCTCGAAAAAGTGCCCAATCGGAATTCACGGCTCGCCATCCTGCTTCGTGAAGGATGGCGGGGCGGCAAGAAGATCAAGAAGCGAACGCTCGCCAACCTGTCCGACTGGCCCGAAGAACAGGTAGAAGCCCTGGGCCTCCTGCTCAAGGGCGAAAAATTGGCCCCCGTCGACGCGCTTTTCGAGAAGGTGGAGTCGAAGCACCACGGGCACATCCAATCCGTACTCAGGGCCATCAACAGGTTGGGGCTAGACAAGGTCATCTCCGCCAAACGCTGCAAGGAGCGCGACATCATCATGGCCGCAATCGCCGCACGCATCGGCCAAGCGGACAGCAAGTTGGCGATGACTCGCTGGTGGGGGGATACGACCTTGCCAGAACAGCTCGGCGTAGAAGACGCGGACGAAGACGACATCTACGAGGCGATGGACTGGTTGCTCGCGCGACAGAAGCGTATCGAGAGGAAGCTGGCCCGACGACACTTCGAAAACGACGACCTGGTGCTCTACGATCTTTCCTCAAGCTATTTCGAGGGCGTGGCCTGTCCGTTGTCCAGGATGGGCAAGAGCCGGGACAGGAAGCGCAACACGCTTCAAGTCAACTATGGCTTGGTGGCCGACCGGCGGGGCTGTCCGGTTGCCGTGTCGGTCTTGGAGGGCAACACCGGCGACACGAAAACCTTGCTGCCGCGGGCCCGCCGTGTGCACGAGGACTTTGGTATCGAGCGTGTTGTGTTGGTCGGCGACCGTGGGATGATCTCGCAAAGGCAGATCGATGAACTACGAGAAGCAGAAGGCTTCGACTGGATCACGGCGCTAGAGACCAGCGGCATCCGCAAGCGTGCCCACAAGCGCGAATCGATGCTGGAAGCGACGATGCGGGAGCTGTCGAAGATCTGCGCTGCAGAGGCCGTACTCGACGGGATCTACATCATCCGCACCAGCCTTCCCGCCGACCGGATGGACGCCGACGAGACGGTGCGCAGCTACAAGAACCTCACCAACGTAGAGCGCGCCATCCGGACGCTAACAAGCATCGATCTGCTGTTGCGGCCGATCCGACATCGCACCGAGGATCGGGTACGGGCGCACATCTTCCTGTCGATGCTGACGTACTACGTACAGTGGCACATGCTCGAGGCTTGGCGTCCGCTGCTGTTCGCTGACGAAGATCAAGAAGGCAAGAAAACCCGCGACACGGTCGCGCCGTCCAAACGCTCAAAGAGCGCTCTGGGAAAGGTGCACAGCAAGCGACTAGACGATGAAAGCGCAGTGCACTCCTTTCGGACACTGCTTCATCACATGAGCACGATCACCCGCGACTTCTGCAGGTGCCAGGGCGAGAGCGATGCGTCTCCTCCTTTCAAAATGGACACCAAGCCCAACGAGAAGCAGCATCGCGCTCTCGAGTTGATCGATCAGATCTCGGTGTAGCCAGAACCGGAAATTTCGTTCCAGATCAATCCCCGAGTAATCATTGGAGAAGTCCGTCTTGCGGGCAGGGGAACTTCCGGCTAAAGCTCCACCTTGCGGACTGTCAAAGCGGGTCCGCCCCCGGCGCCTCGCGATCGTCGTGATCCCGGCACAGCCGCCACAGGTCCAGGTAGGCCTGGAACACCCGCCGCATCTGCTCCGCGCTGTAGCTGACGCGACCGTCGGCGTCGAGCTGCCGGACCACCAGGATCAGCTCGCTGGCCCAGGGCAACCAGGCTCCAACGATGCCGTCGAGCAGGCGGCCGCCGGGCTCTTTCGGGCGGATGGGCAGCAGGACCTTGGAGCGACCCGCGTGCCCGGGGCCCATCCGGCGGGCCAGACCGGCGCCGAGCACCACCAGCGGTGCGCGCCACTCGAAGTCCGCCTCCAGCTTTGCCCAGCTCGCCATCCATCGCTCCAAATGCGCTTCCGAGCCTGCCCGCACGGCGCTACCCATGATACTATGGCCGAACTGGAAGCTGCAACGCGGGAGGACGCGTGGACAGCCTGGACGCAGGTGCGGTTTTCGAGGATCTGGGGCGCCGGATCCACTCGGCGCTGCGCCGCGAGGAAACCGGCTGGGGCTGCCAGCGGGCCGTGCCCCGAATCGACGGTAGCCTGTACATGGACCTCACGGACAAAGGCGGTGGGTTGCGACTGGACTGGTTGCCGGAAGGCGGGGGAGAACCCGACGGGTCCCCGCACCTCGTCTTCTCCGGCGATCGCATCCCACCGGCCGGTCCCGCCGGGGTGATCGAGGACCGGGTGAGCGCCGTCCTGCAGGCCGCCCTGGCCGGACCGAGCGCTCTTCTGCTGGGCTGGTACAACCGCGACCTGTCGGAGCTGGTCTTCGACGAACGGGTGGTCGACCGCCTGCTGGCCGGTCGGTTCGGCCGCGGCCAGACCCGCTGGTTCGACTACTGCTTTCAGGACTCCTTCCAGCCGCATCCCGAGGCCTTCCGGCTGACCTTCGGCGGCCCCCGCGGCGAACTGGTCTTCGAGGTGCGGGCCGCCCGCCAGGACCCGCCGCCCGAGGCTCTGGTCAGCAACCACGTATTCCACCTGCTGCGGCTGAAGGACCCGCGCACCGAGGCCCAGCGCCGCCTGCTGACCCACCAGGTCGAGCGGTTTCTGGGCTTCCTGCTCAGCCGGGCCGTCCATCCCCGGCTGCGGTTGGCTCCGCCGATCGCCGCGCCCAACGACGACCCGGCCGAGACCCAGCCGGAGGGCCCGGACGGACGGCCTGGGCAGCCGGAAGGGGAGTTCGGGGACGCCCCGGTGTCCACTACCCGCTGGGGCAACCCCCTCCAATGGCACCAGTTCTTCTCGGACTTCGAGGTCGAACGGGCAGGCCTGTGCTCGTTGCGGTTCACCGACCCGATCGCATTCGTGGTTCACGGCGAGACGGAGTGCATGACCGTCGAGCCGCACACCTTCACGCCCCTGGTCGGCTTCGCCAACCTGCCCTGGCCCGAGTCGGCGGCCCAGGGTGGGCCGGACCAGCGAGGCTTCTTCACCGGACTGGTGGAGCAGGACACCATCCAGGGCGGCACGTCCAAGCTGGAGCGGGCTCTCGCGCAGGCTGCCGCGGCGCCCGGAGTTCGGCTGGTGTGCCTGAACAACACCTGCCTGCCGAAAATCATAGGCGACGATGTGGCTTCGACCGTCGCCCGGGCCCGGCGCGAAAGCGGCGTCCCCATCCTGTCGATGAACACCGACCTGGACTCCCCGGACGAAGTCTACCGGGACCTGGTGGATCAGACCTGCGCCTCCCTGGACCGGGGAGCCCAGGGGATGGAGGCGACGGAGCTGGCACTGGTGGGCACTCCCCCGGGGCCCGGCCGACAAGAGCTGATCGACCAACTCGGCGCCGCCGGGGTCGGTTCCATCGCCTGCCTGCTGCCCGAGTTCGGGGTCGAGGCCCTGACCGGCTTCCTCAGCGCCCGCACGGGGCTGGTCTATCCCCACGGCCCGTGGCTGGATCTGGCCGATCAGCTCCTGGCGGATCTGGGCGTGCCGCTCCATCCGGCCCCCAGCCCCTACGGCTTCGAGGGCACCCGGCGCTGGGTGCGGGCGGCCGCCGAGGCGCTGGGCGACCCGGGCCTGGCCGAGCGCTGGCAAACGCAGGCCTGCCAGCCGCTGCTGCCGCGCTGGGAGGCCGCCCGCCGGGAGGCCGCCGCGTATCGCCTGGCCATGGTGGTCGACCGCGACAGCCTCCAGCGGCTGGTTCAGCCTGCCAGGCTGTACGGCTTCGCGCTCTTGCCGCTGCTGGAGGAGATGGGCTTCGGTCTGGACGTGCTGATCCTGGACGGGCCGGATGCGGCCGACGCGGGATCGCTGTTGGCTGCACTGGAGCGACCTGATCGGCTGGGGCTGCACGGGTTCGCCAGCCAGGAAGAGCTGGCCGGACTGCTGCAGGACGGCGAGTTCGGGGCGGTCTACTCGGAGGTGTTCTTCGACCAGCGCATCAGCCGGGCCGGCAAGGCCCAGTTCCACCTGGGCATGCTCGGCATGGGCCTGGGTGGGGCCCTGGCCGGGATCCGGGATCTGATCGACTTGTGCCGCTGGCCGTTCTACCGGCGCTACGGCCGCCTGCTCTCGTCCATTGAGGCCCCCTGATGGAAGGCCGCCTCGACCAGCCCTTCCTGCTGTCCTACCAGGTCGGCGTCAACCTGGCCGTCAACGCCATCCCGGACGCCTGGTTGGTGGTCGACGGGCCAAACTGCGTGCTGTTCCGCACCACCCAGATCCAGGGCAACCACGACTGGAACGCGGATCTGATGCGAAGCTCGGGGCTGCACCGGGTGGCGGACACGGACTGCACGCCCGACCGGGCCGCGGTGGGGGACGCGCGCATCCTCGAAGACCGGCTGGGGCGCATCGACCGGCTGGACGAGTGCGAGTTGATCCTGCTGAGCGCCATGGCTCCGGTGGCCGTCACCGGCCGCCAGTACGACGGTATCGTGCAGCGAATGGACCCGCCGCTGCAGACCCCGGTGATCCACCTGCCCAGCGGTTCGCTCACGAGCGACTGGCTCTCCGGTTACGCCCAGACCCTGGATGCCCTGGCGCGCCAGCTGCCGCTCGATGGACCGGCGGGTGCAGCCGACGAGGTCGGGATCGTCGGCTACCTCATGGACAGAAACGAGGCCGACCACGGGGCCAATCTGCGCGAGCTGGCCCGGCTGGTGGAGGCGGCCGGCGGGCGGTACGCGGGCTGCTGGCTGGCGGGCGGCGGCCTCCGGCAACTCCAGCGCGCTGGCCGGGCCGGCACCCTGGTGTCCCTGCCGTACGGACGAGAGGCGGCCCGCACCCTGGCCGATCGGACGGGGGCGCGTCTGATCGAGTGCCACCTGCCGGTGGGCCTCGAAGGGACCAGCCGCTTCGTGGGCCAACTGGCCGCGGCCCTCGGGCATTCGGACCCGGCCCAGGCCTGGTTGGCGGCGGAGCAGGCGGGCGCCGCCCGCAAGCTGGAGTGGATCCTGCCCAAACGCCTGTTCGGCAAACGCCTGGTGATCATCGCTGATCCCCACCTGGGCGCGGCTCTCGGCCAGGCCATGATCGAGCTGGGCTGCAGGGTGCCCCTGCGGATCTACTGGTCCACCCAGGCCCACGTGGAGGCTTCCGAACGCCCCCGGGAAGGCCACCTGCTGACCAACCCGCAGCCCGAGGACGTGCTGGCGGCGCTGCGGATCCTGTGCGGCGACGGCTGCTCTGCGCCGGACCTGGTGCTGACCAACAGCCAGGCCCTGTCGATCCTGCGCCGGCCCCCCGGCCTGGACTTGCCCTGGCTGGAGATCGGCTTCCCCAGTTTCCACCACCACGCGCTGTTCGACGCCCCCTGGCTGGGGCTCAGCGGGACCTTGTGCCTGGTGGACCGGGTGGCCAACGCGCTGGCGCAAGCCCAGGTGCTCCCCGCGAGCGCCGGCCTTGACACCCGATGAAGCCCGGTGTGAACATGACCACAGTCGACCCCATGATCCCGAGCGTATACAAGGTGCCAACCCCATGAGTCCCGACGCCTCCCGCGAACGCGACGAGGCCTTCTGGCAGCAACAGGAGCAGCGCCTGCGGGGCTGTCTGGGTCAGCCCTGCTGCACCCTGTCGGGCATCAGCTCGGTGCTGATGTCCATGGCCGGGCGCTTCGCGGTCGTCATTCACGGCGAGCGCGACTGCGCCAACAGCTTCCACCTGCACCAGGGGCCGGCGGCGGCCAACTTCTTCTGCACCTGCTTGGACGAGCGCCAGGTGACCACCGGCGACACCGCCGGTGCGCTCGCGGACTGTTTGGAGCAGCTGCTCTCGGCGCGGCGGCGGCCCGAGGTGATCTTCGTCCTGGGCACTTGCCTGACGGAGATGCTCGGAGAGCGGTTCGAGCATACGGCCGCGGCCGTGGCCCAGGCCAGCGGCCTGCCCATCCGCTGCCTGCACACCAGCGGCCTGCACCTGGGCAGCCAGGCGGACATGCTGGATTGGCTGTTCGAGGAGCTGGCTGGCCTGCCGCCGGTGGCCCGCGTGGATCCGGCCTGGCTGCGGGAGACCCTGCCGGTGGCCGAGGGCCTCAGACGAACCGGCGGCAAGCTGGCCGACTGTCAACAACAGCACGCCCGGCTGGGCTCGCTGGCGCCGCCCAGGGCGCTGGACCCGGAGACCTGCCTCAACTTGATCGGCCTGCCCGAGATCCAGATCAGGGGCAGGGCGGAGCCTTTCGAAATCCTCACGGCCATCGGCCTGGAGGTCAACGGCCACTACCCCTTCCAGGCCAGCCTGGACGACTGGCGGGCCATCGGCGGCGCCCGGCTGTCGGTGGTCGCCGATCAAAGCCTGTACCCGCGCCTGACCGGCCGTCTGGAGGAGCTGGGCCAGCGGATCGTCGAGGTCCCCCTGCCGGTCGGCCTGGAGCAGAGCGAGCGGTTCTACGGCCTGATCGCCGAGGCCTTTGGGCGCTCGGCCTCTCTCGAGGCAGTGGTGGCCGAGCGCCGCGCCGCGGCCCGGGTGGTGATCGGCAATTTCGCCAAACGTTTCAAAGGCCTGCGCATGGCCGTGGGCATCCGGATGCTGAACAACTACCGCGCCGATCAGCTCGCCTACGAGGGCCTCGGAGACGCGGCCGCCCTGGCCGAGCTGGACCTGGACCTGACCCTGCTCGTGCAGGGCCCGCCCGAGCATAAGTCCTTGGATCGGTTCGCCGCCAGGCTGGCCGAGGTCGGCTGCGAGCTGCCCTTCGACGTGTTCCCCGATCCCTGGAACCTGTCCGAGAAGCTGTCGGCCGGCGGCTACGACGTCGCCTACCTGGCCGATCACAGCCGCGAGGAGGCGGCCAAGGCGGGCGTCCCGATGATCGTCAGCCGTGGCCTGCGGCCGTATTTCGCCGGCATCCAGGACAACGTCTCGACCCTCACCCAGCTGCTCGTCCAGAGCGTGGTTGCCAGATGAACAGGGTGGAGAGATGAGCAGCCTCGAACGCTACTCCCTCAAGTCCCAGAACCTGGGCCTGATGAATGGGGTGAGCGTGGGCGTTCACGCCATCCCGGACGCCTTCCTGCTGATGCACACCGGCGTGGGCTGCAAGTACAAGGCCGCCTCGCAGATCGCCAACCATGATTGGCAGCGTCACCCCAACCGCCGGGAGGGCTGGACCGAGGTCGGCGACCGGGCGCTCATCGAGGGCTCGGCCGGCCGGATCGGACCCTACGCCAGGAGCTGGGCAGCTCGCCGCGACCCGGGCGTGATGGTCATGGTCACCTCGACCTTCCTGGAGATGACCGGCGAGGACTTTTCGGGCGCAGTCCGATCCGCCGAGCGGGACCTGGACTGTCCCATCCTCCAGATCGCCACGCCGGGCTTCGACGGCGACCTGTACGCCGGGTTCGCCCGCCTGGTGGCCGCCGTCGCCGGTCAGGTCGACTGGACCGCACAGCAGACCCGGGCCGACGAGGTCGGGCTGCTGGGTTACTTCTTCGACCGCTACGAGGCCGACCACCTCGGCAACCTCCAACAACTGCGGTTCCTGCTCAACGGGATCGGCCTCAAACTGGGTCCGGTGCTGCTGTCGGGGCGGCCCTACCCAGACCTGCTGCGCATCGCCCGATCGGGCCACCTGCTGCGCCTGCCTTACATGGCTCCGGTCGGCCCAGCGTTGGCCGCGGCCTGCCCGCGGCCCATCCACGAGGTCGATCTGCCCTTTGGGCTGTCCGGCACCGCCGCCTGGCTACGGGCCGTGGCCCGCTCGACGGGTATAGACAACACCACCCGGCTCGAACGGTTCATCCAGGCCCAAATCGAGCACGCCCGGCCCGAACTGGCCAAGGTTTCGGACCGGTTCCGCGGGCTGCCGGTCGCCCTGTTCGCCGAGACCCCCCTGGCCGCCGGGTTGTGTTGCCTGTTGCTGGAGATGGGCCTGCGGCCCAGGCTGGTGGGCCTGCGGGACGCGACCCTGGGGGGCAGGCCGGCCTTCGAAGCGACCGTGGAGCGGGCCGGGCTGGAGGTGCCGGCCGGGCTCGAGATCCTCGAGCACCCGAGCCTGCTGCAGGTATCGGCAAAGCTCGAGCGGGGCGCACGGGCGGGCGAGCTGGGCCTGGTGATCGGCTCGGCCGTCGAGCGCAACCTGATGGAGCGGGAGCGCGGCCGGGCCGGTGCGTTCATCGAGATCGGCTTCCCGTCGACCCACTTCCACGCCACCCGGGCCGAGCCGTTCATGGGTTTCGGTGGCGCGGTGGCCTTCGCGCAGCGGGTCATCAACACCTGACCAGCGAGCGAGCACACACTTGCAGGCCCCCCCAGCTGTGCTAAGTATCTCGTGAGGGTCCAGGCAGGGCCTGAACAGAGCAAGGAGTGACACGGGTGCAGCGGATCGCGTTCTACGGCAAGGGGGGCATCGGCAAATCGACCATCGCGGCCGGTGTCAGCCTGGCCCTGGCCAAACGGGGCGAGCGGGTCTTGCACGTGGGCTGCGATCCCAAGCACGACTCGACCCTGACCCTGCTCGACGGCCGGCCGGTCACGACGGTCATCGAGCAGATCTTCAGCCAGCCCAGCGGCTCCCTGCAGCCGGAGCACCTGATCATGCCCGGCAAGCTGGGCATCGACTGCATCGAGTCCGGCGGTCCGGAATCCGGGGTCGGCTGCGGCGGGAGGGCCATTTCGCGAATGTTCGAGGTGCTCGAACAGCTCGGCGTGTTCTCCCCCCAGCGCTACGACGCCATCGTCTTCGACGTCCTGGGCGACGTGGTCTGCGGCGGTTTCGCGGCCCCCTTGCGGGCCGGCATCAGCCCCAAGGTGGTCATCGTGGTCTCGGAGGAGATGATGGCCGGATACGCGGCCAACAACATTTCCAAGGCCGTGCTGCACTACCTCCAAAACGGCGTCAGCCTGTCCGGATTGGTGGTCAACCTGCGCGACAACAAGGCCGATCGGCGGCCCATCGAGCGCCTGGCGGCCGCCCTGGGCAGCCACATCCTGGCTTTCATTCCGCGCACGCCGCGGATACAGCGAGCCGAACTCGAGGGCCGCACCATCCTCGAACAGAGTCCTGGCTCCCGTGCGGCCCGAACCATCCGCGCCCTGGCCGACGAGTTGGTCCGGCTGGATCCGGCCGCCTGTCCCCCCCCGCAGCCCATGGATCTGGAGGGCGTCCGCAGGGTGATGCTCGGCGAGGACACCGGGGTGGGAGAGGGGTAGGGGCTTGGCCACCTGCCAGCAACCTTCCCTGCGCCCGGTCCCGGCCCGCATCGACGTAAAGGTCGGATTCGGATGCAACAATCACTGCCGCTTCTGCGTGCAGGGCCGCAAGCGGGAACGTTTCGGCCGCAGGCCGTTGGAGGAGATGGTGGGCTTTTTGCGCCAGGGCCGCGACGCCTACTCGGGGGTGGTCTTTACCGGCGGAGAGCCCACCCTGCACCCCGATTTGGTTGCGCTGGTGGCGGCCGCCCGTGAGCTGGGTTACACCTCGATCCAGATCCAGTCCAACGGGCGGATGTTCGCCTACCGGGATCTGTGCCAGAAGCTCATCGCAGCGGGCGCCAACGAGTTTTCACCCGCCCTGCACGGCCACCGGGCCGACTGCCACGACCATCTCACGTCGGTCGACGGCTCGTTCGAGCAGACCTTGAAGGGCATCCACAACCTGAAAGCCCTGGGTCAGAGGGTGATCACCAACAGCGTGATAACCAGATCGAATTACCGTCACCTGCCCGAACTGGCGGGCCTGCTGGTGGACAGCGGGGTGGATCAGTTCCAACTGGCCTTCGTCCACCCGGTCGGCTCGGCCGGACCGGACGAGAACTTCGCTTCCATCGTGCCCCGTTTCGCCCTGCTGGAGACGCCGCTGCACCTTGCGATCGAGGTGGGCCAGGCAGCCGGCAGGCCGGTCATGACCGAGGCGGTTCCGCTTTGCTTCATGCGGGGCCTGGAGCACCTGGTGGGCGAGAGGATCATGCCCACCACCCGCATCTTCGATGCCGAGGGGGTGATCGAGAACTACCGCGACTACCGCTTAGTGGAAGGCAAGGCCAAAGGGCAGCCCTGCCGAGCCTGCGCCAAGGCGCCGGAATGCGAAGGCCCGTGGCGAGAGTACACCGATCGATACGGCTGGGACGAGTTCGTCCCTTTCGTTTAGTTACCATAAGTCGATATGGCAACTTGAGGACCCCATGGCAAACCTCGGTTACATCCAGGTTACACGCCTGTGCAACCAGCATTGCTTGTTCTGCTCCAACCCGGAAATCCAGGCGAATCTCGAACTATCTGAAGCAAAGGGACAAATCGACAAGCTCGTTCAGGCCGGCTACGACGGGGTGATCCTCACCGGCGGCGAGCCGAGCCTGCATCCAGACCTGACCTCCATCGTGGAGCTGGCCCGGAATGCAAACATCCAAGTGAGGGTCATTTCCAACGGACAGCGCCTGGCCGAACCGAACGTGCTCGCTGCGCTCATGGAGGCCGGGCTGGACCATTTGCACCTGTCGATTCACTCGAGCCGACCAGAAGTTCAGGATTATCTGACTCAAAATCAAGGCTCTTGGTCGAATATCGAGAAAACGCTTGAGAGAACAGGGCGCCTTGGAATCAACTGCGACGTCAACACCGTCATGTGTGCCCAGAACGCAGACCATCTGGATGAAACCGTCCGGACCATCACCGAACGTTATGAATTCGTGCGGCATTTCGTCTGGAACAACATCGATCCGACCCTCAATCGGGTCTGCGATCATCCCGAGACCATCGCGCGCCTGGCGGACCTCGAACTGTCCCTGCATCGCGCCGTGGATCTTCTCGAGGCCTCCGGTAGAACCTACAGAATCGAACGCCTGCCGCTGTGCTACATGGCCGAGTTCGCCCAGGCCTCCACCGAGACGCGCAAGATCGTCAAGAACGAGGAGCGCACGGTCCACTTCCTGGACGACAAGGGCGAGATCCGCCAGTGCGACTTTTTCCACGACAAGGCGCCCGTGTGTTCGGACTGCCGGTTCGAAGGCATCTGCGCCGGCCTGTACGATGCAGGTGGGGCTTATGACCCGGCCGAGCTATACGCAGTGTTCCTGGATCCCCAGGAAGTGATCGACCGCATCCTGGCCTGAACGGACAAATCAAAAACCGAAGCGCAGCCGGTAGAAACCGACCGGCACCGGATCCACGCGATACGTCTCACAGAATCCAGTTATTGCCGGCAGCTCGGTCGTCGCCAGGGGCTCCAGCCGAAAGCGCGACTCGACCAGCTGGCAGTCGGGCAGCAGGCCGGCCGCGGTGTTGACCGGATCCGGAGCCGAGGCCCGGCAAGAGGCCGGCTGCCAGTAGACCAGGCACGCGGCGCTCGGGTCCAGCGCATCGCTGACCGCGATCCAACCGTGGCCGGTGGCCAGCAAGCGGGTCAGGTGGGTGGGGGGCCCCAGGCCCAGGTCCACGTTCCAGCGCACCAGCAGCAGGCGACAGTTCTCGGGTATTTCCTCGATATGATTGCGGAAAAATCGGTACTCGCGGCGGAAGGTCGGCTCCGGCGGCGGCTGCAGGCAGCCCCAGGCAGCGGCCAACAGCGGCACCGCGGCCAGCGCGGGCAGAGCCGGCCGGGTCAGCCGGGGCCAGCGTCGGGCCAGCCGACCGCCCAACCAGACCAGACCCAGCGCCATGGTGGCTGCGGCCATGGGCACCAGGGCTAGCTGATAGCGGGCGGTGATGAAGTCGTCCTGGGCGATGACGGCGGTCGGCAGGGCGGGCAGCCAGCCGGCGGCCAGCCACAGGGCGGGCCGGCCGCGCCGGGCCACCAGAGCGGCCGCCGCGCCGACCGCGAAGCAGACCGTCAGCAGCCAGGGGCTGCGCGGCGGGCCCAGCACCGAGCCGCCATCCAGGCCCAGCAGCCGGAACAGGTGCTCGGGCCGCAGCCCGCCGCTCGGGTCGAACCCATCGCGCAAGGCCTTGGAAATCGTATAGTAAAGCACCAGACCGGCCAGAGCCAGCACCAGCGCCGAGCCTGCCAGCAGCAGCGGCCGTAGCTGCAGCCGGCGGCTGGTGGGCCGCAGCAGCACCAGCAGGCCCAACGGCGCCAGGGCCAGGGCCGGCTCGGGCCGGGTGGTGGCGGCCAGGGCGGCCGCCAACCAGGCGCCGACCAGCAGGCTGCCGGCGGCCGCGCGGTCGGCGGCCACCGCCAGGGCCACCGCGCTGGCCAGCAACAGGGCGATCAGCACCCATTGATCGTCGGTCGCCGACAGCCGGGCGTGGATCGGCCACAGGGCCAGCAGCAGGCCGGCCAGGGGGCCGGCCAGACGATACGGGCTGGTCAGGCGGGCCAGGCAGTAGACCGGGATCACCGTCAACGAACCAGCCAGGGCCCCGGCGAAGAAGACCACCCGATCGTCGGCGCCCAGCAGCCAGAACCAGCCCAGCGCCCAGGCGCCTGGCCCGGGGCCGAAGTGCTCGAAGTGAGTTGGCGGATGTGCCGGATCGGGCAGATGCGATTCGAGGTTGCCGGGCCCGATCGGCAGCAGCAGCCAGCGGACCACAAAGGCCAGCGCCACCAGACCGGCGAGCTCGGCCAGAAGCCGCAACGCATCGGGATGGCGCCAGATTCTTCGCCGCAGCCCGGTCGCCAGCAGCAGGCCGACGAGCACCAGCAGGCCGAGTTGCCAGCCGACCGTGGCCATTCCGCCGGGTGAGCCCAACCAACCGCTGAGCCAAGGGCTGGGCCGCTGCGAGCTGGCGGGATCGATTCTTTCCGGGTCGGAACGGGCCGAGACCACCTTCCAGAAATCGCCGTCCTCGTCCCGGGCCAGGGCGGTCTCCAGTGCATCGACCAGTGCCGGGTCGTCCGGCGGGCCCTCCGGATAGCTCAGACACCAGGGACCGACCGGCCGCTGGTCGCAGCCGCGCAACGGGTCGCCGAGGTGGATGGCGAAGCAGGCGCCTCGATCATCGTCCTGGGGACAGACCCGGGCGTCGACCCGATCGACGTCGATGAAGGCGTCCTCGATGACCAGCCGCGGCTCGGTCCGCTCGAAGGCGCGCTGCAGCGCCGGCGCCGCGGTCGGCGGCAGCACCCGGACCGGATCGGCCGCGGCCTCGGCCAGCGAGCCCGGACCGACCAGCGCCAGGGCGACGGCGATCGTCTTCGTGGCATAACTTTTCACGCTTCCTCATACTAGCCGCGTCCAGCACGGTCGTCCAGAGGGACCAGGAGCCCTTGGCTGCGGCTAGGAACGAATCCGGCGCGAATCCGGGGCGTTGCAGAGCGGCTCGAAGTAGAACGTCCGATAAGATATATTATGTCAACTTAGCGCGGATGGCATCCGGCGATCCTCAGCTGGGCGCATCGCGCCGCCGTCGGCTCAGCCCTCTCGCCCGCTGTCCAACAAGCGACCGATGGTGGGTTCGTCGGCCGGTGGAAACTCGAAGCCATCGAGTTCGGCCAACTCGACCCAGCGAAAGTCGTGGACCGCCTTCTTGACGATGGTGCCGCTGCGGAACGCGCAGCGGTAGACGTGGAAATCGATGCTGAAGTCCGGATAGGCATGCAGCAAGCCCATGTAGTGCTCGCCGACCGCGACCTGGATGTCGAGCTCTTCGGCCAGCTCGCGGGCCAGCGCAGCGGCATCCGACTCGCCGGGTTCGACCTTGCCGCCAGGGAACTCCCACTTCAGGGGCATGAACGCCTGCGGCCGGCGCTGGGTGATCAGCACCCGGTCGTACTCATCCAGAATCAGACCGGCCACCACCCTGACTATTGGCTTGTCCCCCCGCGCACCGCCCTGCTGGCCCTCGTCCGCCACCGTCTCGTCCGTCCGTTCAGCGCGCCAGGTCCATGCAGTACAGGATCTGACCGTTGGATACCCAGTAGATCCGCCCGCTGCCTACCGCCGGTGGTGCAGCCGAGCCCTTGCCCGGATTGAAGACCTGCAGCAGATTGCCGTCCGAGCGGTCGAGCACCAGCAAGGAGTGCTCGCTGGAGGATACCAGCAGCCAGGGCCCCGCCTGCACCGGCCGGCTCAGAGCGCCCTGCTTGGCATCGAAGCGCCAGGCCAGCACCGAATCGGTCGCGCCGATCCGATCGAGCCGCAGCGCCTCGACCTTGGAGTCGGCGGTGCTGTAGTAGACCCAATCGCCGCTGCGGACAAAACCCGATGCTCCGTCGGCCTCATGCTGCCAGCGCTGGCTCAGATCGGCGGGATCGAGCCCCAGCACACCGTCGGAAAAGGTCCCCACCAGCAGCAGATCCTCCGACACCAGATGCGGGTCTCCGTCGACATCGGTGAAGCGGGCCTCGCGCCGGGCCAGCTTGCGCACCGCCAGCACCGAGCCGTCGGCCAGCGACAGCTTGGCCAGGCTGCCATCGGAAAAACCCATGAACACGACGCCATCGACCACCAGCGGCTGGGCCACGCCCTTGACCTGAAAACGCCCGCTGGGTACATCCCGGCTGTAGCTCCAACGGCGCTCGCCGCTGAGCGCATCCAGGGCGACCAGGCTGTTGGCGTCGGTGGCCACCAGCAAGACATCCTGCGCCAGCACCGGTCTGGTATAGATGCCGGCCTGCTCTCGGTGGGACCACAGCAGCTCGCCGTCGGTGGCCCGCCAGGCATAAAGACCCCCGCCGCCCGAACCGGCGTACACCACGCCCCCGGCCACCAGCGGCGCCGAGTCGAACGGACCGTCGACCAGCTTGCGCCAGACGATGCGGCCGCTGGCTGCATCCAGGCAGTAGAAGCTGCCATCGTGGGCCCCGGCGTATACTCGCCGGCCACCGGGAGCGATCGCCGGTTGGCCGTGGTGGTGCTGTTCGACCGGGCTGCGGTCGGGCTCCATCATCGGCACCCGCCAGCGGACGCTCAGCACCTGGTGCTGAATCTTGCGTGCCGGGTACTCCGGGATCTCGTTGCGCTCGGGCGGCACCAGGATGCCCTCGGCCTGCATGCTGGCGCAGCCGGCGATGCCCGACATCAGACTGATGGCGGCCAGCAACGCGCCAGCGCGCCGCGACCGAAGCCGGCCGGCCCGGTGATCGGATGGTTCAGCTGCGGACGAGCCGCGCATAAAGAGCCCTATCCTTCCCCGACCGCGGATTCGTCCTCGGCGGGCTCGGTGGACTCGGCGGGCGCGGCCGGCGCCTCCACCGGCGGCAGCAGGCTGAGGCGGGTCTCGGCCTCGCGCCGATAAGGGGTTTGGGGAAACTCGTCCAGCAACTCGCGGAACTTGCGGGCCGCCGCCTGCCCGTCGCCCAGCGCCTGCTCCATCCGCGCCAGGTGGTACAGCGCCCGGGCCCGCTGGTCCTCGAACGGCGGCTCGGTCAGCCGCTGGTAGTGCTTCTTGGCCCGGGCGAACTCGCCCTTGCTCTCCAGGCTGGCCGCGATGCCCTCGACCGCGAAGGCGGCCAGCTCGCCGCCGGCCCCCTCGGCCTCCAGGTAGCGCTCGAAGGCGGCGATCGCCTGATCGTACTCACCCAGCCGCCAGTGGCTTTCGCCGATGAAGTAGGCGGCCAGCGAGGCGGTCTGCGAGGTGCCGTAGTTCTGCTGCACTTGCTCCAGCGCAGCCAGTGCGGCGCGCAGCTTGTCCTGCTCGCTGGGGTAGCTGCCATCGGCCTGGCTGGTGCCGGCCAGGCCCGGATCCGAACTGCCGGCCACCGGCGCGTCCAGGATGTCACGGGCCTCGACAAAGGAAGCCGAGGCCTCCAGGGTGGCCTCCTCCACATACCAGCGCCAGCCGAAGGAGCCCAACACGACGGCGATGACGATCAGCCCCGCCGTAATCAGCATGGTGCGGTTGTCGTAGAGCCAACCGAGGGCCCGCTGCGTGAAGGTGACGAACTCATCGGGTTCACGCAGCTTTTTTCGCGAGATCTTTTCGGCCACGGGTATCCTCCAGAAAGCCTTCGCCGGTGGGGCGTGAGGCAGTCGAATCGAGGCGACAAGTTAGAACACCGCTCGCTCGGCTGTCAACCAAAACAAGCCTGGAGCCCCTTGGATTCCAATTGGTTGGACGCCGGCCAGGACCTGCTCTATGATGCCCCCATGGTGGGCCGATGGCGATGGACGGCGATGGTGGTGCTGATCGGGTTGGTGGCGACCGTCTGCCCCCGGGCCACAGCCGAGGCCTGGGAGGTCAAGCTGGGCCTGGGCCCGGTGTTCGGCACCGAGTTCGATCCCGACCGGGCCCAGGGCCTCGGCGGTCAGGCCTACCTCGAGGTGGGCCTGGACGATTTCGTCTCGTTGAGCCTGGGCGGCGGCTACAACCAGCACTTCCTGGGCGGCCCGTTGAACTACAGCCTGGCCAACGCCGGGGTGGGCATCCACGTCAACCTGGACGTGATCCTGTTCGGCGTCGGCCTGGCCTGGGTTCCCTTCGCCGAGGCCCGGCTGGGCTACTTGCGCCTGGCCCAGTCGGGCCAGGCGGTCGAGCACGGGCTCGGCCTGGCCATCGGGGTGGGGCTGGATTACATCTGGTCCGAGAGCGCCAGTGCCGGCTTTGCGTTGGAGTACCACGGCCAGCTCAGCAACATCCAGGGCCTGCCCGGCTACCTGGCCGTCACGGCTCGCCTCGGTCTGCGCTGGCTCGACTGACGTCTTGCGCCGGCTCGGCGTCGGCTGGAGCTGCGGCCTCGTCAGCCGGCAGCGGCAGCGGCCAGTAGCGCTGCTGCAGCTGCTGGGCGAACTCGGTGCACAGCAGCAGAATGCAGGCGGTGTAGAAGATCCAGACCATGAGCACGGCCGGCGCCGCCAGCGAGCCGTACAGCAGACTGAAGCGCGCCAGCCCGCCGAGGTAGGCGCCGAAGACCTTGCCGGCCAGCGTCCACAGCAGGGCGAACAACACGCCACCGGCCAGCGAGGCCCGCGAACGCACCCGCTCGCGCGAGAAGGCCTTGAGCAACACGAAGAAGACCAGGGCGGCCATCAGCAAGCTGAAGACGAATCGCATCCCGGCGTGCTCGACCAGGAAGCGCTCGAAATCGTTCGGCGCCACCCCGTGGCCGACCACGGTCACCGAGTGGATGCCCATAAACAGCAGGCCGATGGCCAGCCCGAACACCCCGAACAGCAGCTGGTGGGCCAGCAACGAGCGCCGCCGACGGGCGCCCAGCACCCGCGAGAAGGCCACCTCCAGCGAACGGAAGACCAGGCCGGCGGCGACCACCATGAACACCAGTCCGGTCAGGCCGAAGGCGCGGCGGTTGATCACCACCGCCCGCAGCCGCTCGATCAGCTCCTCGGCGCTGAACGGGAACACGGCCCGGATGTAGTCGGCCAGATGGGCGAACAGCGCGTAGCGGTCGGCCTGGCCGCCCAGGTGCTCCAACAGGTAACCGGCGATCGACAGCAGCAGCAGCACGAAGGGGATCAGGCTCAGCAGCGCGAAAAAGGAGATGGCCGCCGCCATCACCGCGCAATCGTCAGCGATGAATGCGCGCAGGCCGCGGCCGAACGAGCCCAGCACCCCGTGCAGGCCTGGCAACCGATAGACGCGGCCGGCGGCACGGCCGACCGCTCTGGTGGTCCGCTGCCAGCCACGCCGGATCAACGCCGGCCCCCACGCTTGCCGCTTCGCGATCGCCCTGCCCCCCTGCCCCCCTTCGGCTGCCCGCGGCGCCGCAGCCGCAGCACCAGTGGCGTGCCGCGGAAGTGAAAGCGCTCGCGCAGCTGGTGGTCGAGGTAGCGGCGGTAGCTCTCGCTGAACCGGGCCGGATCGTTGACCCAGGCGACGAATGTCGGCGGGTGGACGCCGGCCTGGGTGACGTAGAAGATCTTGCCCCGGCGGCCCTTGATCACCGGCGGCGGATGGCGCTCGAGCGCTTCCTCGACCCACCGGTTGAGCTCACCGGTGCCCAGCCGCACCCCGCCGGCCGCGTGCGCCCGGTCCACCTCCGGCAACAGGCGCTGGACTCCGCGACCGGTCACCGCCGACAGGGCCACCACCGGAGCGTAATCGACAAAGCGCATGCCGTGGCGCAGCTGCTGGCCGTAGTCGCGTTTGCGCTCCGGATCCCAGAGGTCGCACTTGTTGATGGCCACCACCAGCGCCCGGCCCCGCTCGTGGACCAGGCGCAGCAGGCGCGCATCCTGATCGGCGAAGGGCTGGCTGCCGTCGAGCACCACCACCGCGGCGTCGGTCCGCTCCAGGCTGCGCAATGCGGCCAGCGCGCTGGTGCGCTCGAGACGCAGGGCGATCGAGCGCCGGCGGCGCAATCCCGGCGTGTCGACCAGCAGGTAGCGGCGGTCGCCACGCTCGAACGGGATGTCGACCGCATCGCGGGTGGTGCCGGCGATCTCGCTCACCAGCTGCCGCCGGTCGCCCAGCAGCCGGTTGGCCAGCGAGGACTTGCCCACATTGGGCCGGCCCAGCAGGCTCAACCGCAGCGGCCCGGCCTCGGCCTCGGCGGCCGGCCGCTCGGGCACCGGTTGCGGAAAGCCGGTACGGTCCAGCGCGGCCGCCACCGCGTCGGCCAGCGCATCCAGCCCGCTGCCGTGGGCGGCCGAGATCGGCAGCAGGTCGAGGCCCAGCTCGTAGAACTCCCACTCGCGCCGCTCGGCACCCGGGTCGACCTTGTTGATCAGGCACAGAAAGGGCTTGCCGCTGTGGCGCAGCACGTCGGCCACCTGCTGGTCCTGCGGGTGCAGCCCGGCGCGACCGTCGCACAGGAACAACACCAGGTCGGACTCGGCCACGGCCAGATGGGCTTGCTCGACCGCCGCCCGGGCCAGGGCGTCGCCGCTGTCCGGTTCCAGTCCGCCGGTATCGACCAGCACCACCTCGCGCTGGCCCAGCCGGGCATCGGCGAACAACCGATCGCGGGTCACGCCGGGCTCGTCCTCGACCACCGCCACCTGGCGGCCGGCCAGCCGATTGAGCAGGGTCGATTTGCCCACGTTGGGCCGCCCGACGATGGCGATGACCGGCCTCATGACTCGCGAAATCCCACCCGCCGCAGCCCACCGCGGCTCTTGGACCAGCCCCGGGCCACCTTGACCCGCAGGTCGAGATGGACGCGCACACCCAGCAGGCCCTCGATGGCTCGCCGGGCGGCGCGACCGATCTCGCGCAGGTTCTGGCCGCGCTTGCCGATCAGGATGCCCTTCTGGCTGTCGCGCTCGACGTAGAGCACCGCCTGGATGCCGACGAAGGGGTTGGCTCCGGGCAGATCGCGGAAGGACTCGACCTCGACCGCCAGGCTGTAAGGCAGCTCCTGGCTGACGCGCAGGATGGCCTGTTGGCGGATGAACTCCGCCGCCAGCTCGCGCTCGGGCTGATCGGTGATCATGTCTTCCGGGAAGTAGGCCGGCCCCTCGGGCAGGCGGCGCTCGATGGCCACCAGCAGCGCATCGATTCCCTCACCGCGCAGAGCCGAAATCGGGATCAGCTCCTCGAACAAATCGAGAGCGGCGTAAGCCTCGAGCAGCGGCAACAGCCGGCTACGATCGGCCAGCCGGTCGATCTTGTTGATGGCCAGCAGGGCCGGCTTGCCGCAGCGGCGCACGCTGTCGAGCACCAGCCGGTCTTCCTCGGTGGCCTGAGGCTTGCTGCCGCGGCCGTCGGCCTCGACCAGCACCACGCACAGGTCCACGTCGCCCAGCGCGGCCTGCGCCTCGGCCAGCATGTGCTCGTTGATGGCCCGCGGGTGCTGGTGGATGCCCGGCGTATCGACGAAGACCACCTGGCTGGACGGCCGGTGAACGATGCCGCGGATCCGGTTGCGCGTTGTCTGCGGCCGGTGGGTTGCGATGGCCACCGTCTCGCCGACCAGCGCGTTGAGCAGAGTGGATTTGCCCACGTTGGGCCGGCCGGCCAGTGCGGCGAAGCCCGAACGGAAGTCTGCAGTTCGATCCGCGTGCTCGCTGCTCATGACGTGTCCCCCGACCCGCCCTCGCAGCCATCCAGCCGGTCCAGCGCATCGGCGGCCGCCCCTTGCTCGGCCAGCTTCTTGGAGCTACCCCGGCCGCGGCCGAGGGCCCGGTCGGCCTGGCGCACCTCGACCTCGAAGCACAGCCGGTGGTCGGGACCGCTGGTGGCGATCAGGGAGTAGTCCGGCGGTTCCATGCCGCGCGCCTGCAGCTCTTCCTGCAGCCGGCTCTTGGGATCGGTGGCCGCCATTCGGTCGGCCACCGCGGCCACCTCAGCCGCCAGGCACAGCTCCGCCAGCCGGCGGGCCTCAGCCAGGCCGCCGTCGAGGTAGATGGCGCCCAGCACCGCCTCGAAGGCATCGGCCAACAGCGAGGCCTTGCGGTTGCCGCCCGACTGGCTCTCCCCGCGTCCCAAACGCAACGCTTCGCCCAACTCCAACGACCGAGCGTGGACCGCCAGCGCCTCGCCGCAGACCAGCGCGGCCCGCATGCGCGACAACGAACCCTCGCTGGCCTGCGGGTAGGTCCGCATCAACATGTCGCTGACGATCAGGCTCAACACCGCATCGCCCAGAAACTCCAGCCGCTCGTTGTGCCCCACGGCATCGACCGCGGGCGCCTCGTTGGCGTAGGAGCGGTGGGTCAGGGCCTGCTCGAGCAGGTCCAGCCGCGAAAAGTCCACCCCCAACCGAGAGGCGATCTCGCGCAGCAGCCCCGGGTTCACGGCGCCTCCCCCATCGCGGCAGCGCCCCCTGGCCCGCCGGCGGCCCGCAGCTCGTCGCCGCTGCAGCCATCGGCGCGCACGGTCAGGATGCGGCCAGCCGCCGCGGCCGGCGGACCGCTCAGCCGGATGCGGCGGTAGTGCTCGCTGCGGCCGCGGCCGCCGGCCGCATCGACCCGCTCGATCAGCAGCCGGTGCAGCCGGCCCACGCCGGCGGCGGTGAAGGCCTGCCAGCGCCGTTCGCTCAGCTGCCGCAGCCGGGCGGCCCGTTCGCGCACCCGTCCCTCGTCGCCTGGCCGATGGGCGCGGGCGGCCGGGGTGAGCGGCCGCGGCGAGTAGGGAAAGACGTGCAGGTAATCGACGGGCACATCGGCCAGCAGCGCCAGGGTGTTGGCGGCGGCCGTCTCGTTTTCGCCGGGAAAGCCCACCAGCACGTCGGTGCCGATGGCAGCCTCCGGAAATCGCCGGCGCAGATCGGCGACGATGCGGCGGTAGGTGGCGGCCCGGTAAGGCCGCCCCATGGCCTCGAGCACACCGTCATCACCGCTCTGCAGCGGCACGTGGAAGTGGCGGCAGACGAAGGGGCTGCGGGCGATGGCGTCCAGCAGCTCGGCGTCGATCTCGAGCGGCTCGATCGAGCTCAGGCGCAGGCGGGCCTGCGGTCCGCGGTCGCCAAAAACGGATGCCAACGCATCGATCAGGCCGGCCAGCCCGACCGGCCGCCGGCCGCCGGCCGAATCGGCCCGGTAGCGCCCCAGGTGGATGCCGGTCAGCACCACCTCGCGGTGGCCCCGATCGAGCAAGCCCTCGACCAGCGCCACCGCCGCCGCCAGCGGCAGCGAGCGCTCGGCCCCGCGCACCCGCGGGATGACGCAGTAGCGACAGCGGGCGTTGCAGCCGTCCTGGATTTTGGCGAATGCCCGGCGCCGGCCCAGCCGCATGAAGGGGCTGGGGCCGGCGCCGGCGGCGATCGGGGCACCCAGCGCCGCGGCCACCGCCCGCGGCCGGCCGGGCTCCAGCACCTGCCGAACGTTGCCGAAGGCCGCCAGCCGCTCCGGGCAGCGCACCGCACCGCAACCGGTGACCACCACCGGCAGTTGCGGCCACTTCGCGGCCAGACCACCCAGGACCTTGCGCGCGTCGCGGTCGGCCCGGTGGGTCACGGTGCAGGTGTTGAGCAGCAGCGCATCGGCCGCGCCGGGATCGTCGGTCAGCGCGACGCGGTCCGGATCGAGCTGCTCCACCACCGCTGCTGCATCGGCCAGATTGACCTTGCAGCCCAGCGAGCGCACCACCAGGCGAAAATGCTGTCGGCTATTTCGTTCGCGTCTTGCCACGGCCCCGGAATGGTACGCCAGCGCGGTTCCGGGAGCAAGAGCCAGGTCATCGCGATCCGTCCGTTTTCGGCGTCGGAACGCCAGCCACCCGGCCATTGGGATCTCCTTCCTCTCGGTGTTCTTGACAAGCCGAAGGCCGAAAAAATAACCTGGTTCCGCAAAGCTTGGAGCAGACTATGCAGTCCGAAGCGGGCACGCTGCTGGTCGAAGGCGGCCTGATATCAGAAGCGCAGCTGCAGCGGGCGCTGACCGCCTCGGTCAACAGCGGTGGGGGCCTGGTCCAGAACCTGATCCGACTCGGCGCCACCACCGGTGACCGAGTAGCGGCCTTCTTCGCCTCGCGGTTGCAGCTGCCATTGGCCCAGCCCTCGCAGTTCGACAACCTGCCGGCCTTCATCACCCGGCTGGTGCCGATCGACGTGGTGATGAACCACCGCACCGTCCCGCTGATGCTGCACCAGGGCGTGTTGCACATGGCCATCTCCGATCCGACCAATCGGGCGGCGCTCGAGGAGATCTCGTTCATCACCGGTTACTCGGCCTCGGCCGTGGCCGCCGCTGACGAGCTGATCGAAGCAGCCATGGCCCGCTACTACGATATCCCGCCCGACGACGAGATGCCCGCCATCGAACCGGCTCCCGGCCGAAACGGCGGGCCGCTGGGCCCACCGCGGCGGGCGGTGCCGGCGCATCCAGCGGGCCGCGATGCCTTTGCCGCCGGCCCGCCACCGGACGAGCAGCCCGGCCCGGCCGCCCCGCCGCCGGACAGGACCGATCCGGGCGATACCCCGGTTGCAACCGGCCCCCGAGAAGATACCCCCGAGCTGGAAACCGCGGTGGTGGTCGAGCCGGCCAGCGGCGAGCTGGCCGATCTGTTCGGTCTGGAGCGTGACCGGGATGTCATCCACCTGACCCGACCCAAGCGGGTGCCGCCGACGGCCGAGTCGATCACCGACGCCATCCGCCAACAGGTGGTGCCGGAGGCTGCGGCGCCACCCGACCAGCCCGCCCCGAACTCGCAGCAGCGTCCGGCACCGGGCGCCGGCGAGCCGGAACCGCCGCCGCAGCAGCCCGGGTTGGACGAGAACGCGCCCCCCTCCCGGCCGCAGGCCACGGCTCGATCGACCGCCGGGTTCGCCGTCGAGCCGGAGGCCGCCGGCGCCAGTGCAGCCGATGACGGCTTGGCCCCGCTGCGCGACGCCGAGGCGGCGCGCAATATGATCGCCGAGGCCGACGATCGCGATGCGGTGGCCCGTACCCTGCTGCGTTACGCCCGCACCAGCCTGGCCCGGGTGGCCCTGTTCATCGTGCGCAAGGATCTGCTCGTCGGCTGGATGGGTGCCGGTCAGGGCATCGATCCCAAGCAGGTCAAGGGAATCATGATCCCGCTCAGCTCCCCCTCGGTCTTTCGTACCGTGCGCGAGACCGGCACCGACTACTTCGGCAACCTGCCGCGCACCACGGTCAACGACATCTTCCTGTCGGCGCTCGGCGACCTGCGACCACGGCAGGTGCTGCTGATCCCGATCACCGTGCGCCACAAGCCGATCTGCATCCTGTATGGCGACTGCGGCACGGCAGCCGGTTTTACGCAGGATCTCAGCGGGATCCACCTGATTGCGGAGGATGCCTCGGCCGCCTTCGAGCAACTGATCCTGCAGCGCAAGATGGGCCGACTGGTCAAGCGCTGAGCCGGCCGCGATCTCCGCGTGCAGCCGCCGCATGGTTATCCACTTTTTATCCACAACCCGCGTCGAATTCGATCCTTAGGGGCATGAGCAAAACGGTCTTCTCGAAACCCGGCGCAGGTGCCCGAAAACAAAAGATACATCTATATTTCAGGGGGTTGGGAGAAGCGCAGAACCCCGCCGACTCCAAGGACGGCAAGTATTCCGGGCGCTTGCCGGCTCAGCGCGGAATTGTGGACAAATGACGGGGGCTCAGCCGCAGCTGCCTCCGGGGCCGGGCCGGGCTCCAGCGCCGGGAGCGTCGTCCAGCTCGGCCACCAGCTCCAGCAATCGTTCGCGGCGGTTCAGCTCGGGCTCGTCGAGCACCCGCTCCAGCAATGCGTCCAGCACCTGGCCCACCCGCGGCCCGGGAGCGCAGCCGAGCACCCGCATCACGTCGCGGCCGTCGATGGCCAGGTCCTTGACCGTGAGCGCGTCCTGCTCGGCCAGCACCTTTTCCACCCGGGCCTGCAGCGCGCGCAGGTTGGCCAGGGCCCGGTGCAGCCCCGGTCCCCGGCCCCAGGCATCGGCCCGGCGCATCTCCCACAGGTCGTCGAGCCGCTCCGGCCCCACCCGCCGGATCAGGCGGCGCACCGCGCCGTCGGTCCACTGGGGCTCGTAGTGAAACATGTGGTTGGCGATCAGGACGTTGACCCGATGGCGGGCACGGTTGGAGAAGCGCAGCCGCGCCAGCAGCCGATCGGCCTGCTCGGCCGACTCGCGCTCGTGGCAGTAGAAGGTGTGCTCGCCCGGCGGACCGGCTGCGGTGGCCGGTTTGCCGATGTCGTGCAGCAGCACGGCCAGCTTCAACACCGGGTCGCCGCGGGCCTTTTCCAGGCAGCGCAGGGAGTGATGGTAGACGTCGTGGCGGTGGAAGCGGTTCTGCGGGTGACCGTAAGCGGCGGTCAGCCCGGGCAGCACGTGCTCGAGCAGCCCGCCGCGGCGCAGCAGTTCGATGCCCTTGGCCGGCCGCTTGCCGGCGAGCAGCTTCACCAGTTCCTCGCGGATGCGCTCCAGCGCCACCTTGCGGAACACGGGCTCGGCCGGATCGATGGCGGCGAAGGTGTCCGGCTCGATCTCGAAATCGAGCACGGCCGCGAAGCGCACCGCCCGCATGGGCCGCAGCCCGTCCTCGGCGAAGCGGTCGGCCGCCCGACCCACCGCCCGGATCAGGCCCCGCTGCAGATCCAGGCGGCCGCCGAAGGGGTCGATCAGCCCCGGACCGGCCAGATCCAGGGCCATGGCGTTGATGGTGAAATCGCGCCGCTCCAGATCGGCCTCGAGCGAATCCAGAAACACCACCCGGTCCGGGTGGCGGCCGTCGGAGTATTCGGTCTCGCCGCGGTAGGTGGTCACCTCGATCGGCCAGCGGCCCATCAGAACGGTCACCGTGCCGTGCTCGACCCCGGTCGGGATGACCTTGTCGAACAGCGGGCCGACCTGCTCGGGCCGCGCATCAGTGGTCAGGTCCCAGTCGCCCACCCGGCGGCCCAGCAGCGAGTCGCGCACGCAGCCGCCCACCGGATGGGCGCTGTGGCCGGCCTGCTGCAGCCGCTCGACCGCCCGGCGCACCGCCCGCGGAACCCGCCTGACCAGCTCCGAGAGCGGCCGTAGCTCCACCGTGGCCCGGTCGCCCACCCGCATCACCACCGGCGGCCGGCGGGGCGCGCGCGCATCGGGTTCAGTGCAGCACCTCCGGTTCCTCGTCGTCGGTCAGGTAGCGCTCCAAGAAGCCGAAGTAGAGGTGCACCAGCAGATCGCGAACCGGGGTCTCCAACCGCTCGATGTAGTCGCGCCGATCCTCCAGATCGTCGATCTCCATCAGGTCGGCCAGGATGGGCTGCAGCCGCTCGGCGGCCTCGTCCAGCTCCATCTCCTCCAGTCCCCGGCGCCGATCGAAGGCGGCGCGGATGGTGCGCGTGGAGAAGAGCAGATGGGTGCCCTTGGACCCGCTGTAGAAGAGCTGGTCCAGGCTCTCGAGCATGTCGTGGGACACGGCAATGATCGTCTTGTCGGTCATCCGGACCCCCGGCGATTCATCAACGCCCCCGACCCGATTCGAACAGGTGGCCTGCTGCTTAGGAGGCAGCTGCTCTATCCTACTGAGCTACGGGGGCTCGTTCGTCGCCCCGTTTCATAAGGGTTGGGCCGGTCCGATGTCAAGGCCGAGGCGGCCCTGATTTTCACGGCCGGACCGTAGAATCGGTTTGCTGGCGCTGGGGGGATGCTGGTGCCGCAGGTGGGCGAGCCGCTGCGACGAGGCCGGCGGTGCCGGCCGGTGACCTACTCGAAGGTGGCGCGGATGGCCTGGTAGTCGATCTCGGGCAGCTGCAGCGGCTCGGTGGTGAAGCAGTCGGCGACGGTGCCGTCCTCGATGGTCACGTCTTCGTCCAACCCCTCGGTTGTGAACAGGAAGTAGTCCTGGATGTGATCGCGGTCCCAGCACTCGGTCAGGCTGGCGCTGCCCGCGCCCAAATCGCCGCCGGAGACCCGGGCGTCGGAGCGGCCGTCGCCGTTGTAGAGCCACCCGGTGGTGACCAGCAGATCCTCGAGCGCATCACCGGCATCGTCGTCGAGGTCGCCCTTGGTCTGGAACTCGACCACGGCGTAGCCCTCGCGCGAGCGGCCGTAGAAGTAATTGGGATCGCCGCGTAAACTCTGCTCGTCGTCGATCCAGACGTCCTCGCCGGTGACCACCACGGCGTGGGCTCCCGGCTGCTGGAGATAGACAAAGGTGATCACGCCCACGTCGTCCTCGGTCGAATCCAGCGAAGCGATGGCGTCCATGTCGAGCTGCACCAGGCCGGTGCGATCGCCGTGGCCGTCGAATGGCTTGGCCCCGCCCAGCAGGAAGGGCAGCCAGGCGTCCTCACCGGCGCCGTCGGGTCGGGCGGCGGCGAAGAACAGGAAGGTGCGGCGGCCGTCCTCATCGTCGACGCCGCGCCAGACGTGCAGAATGTACTCCAGATCCTTGCCCTCGTCGTCGTCGAACGGGCCCCAGGTGGCCCAGGCATCGTAGTGGAACTCCTCGCCCGGATCGCCCACGGTCCCCTCCTCGGCCGCTGCCGCGGTCGGCGGCAAGCGGGTGATGAACCACAGCACCTCGAGGATGTTGCGGGCGTGGAAGTTGATCTCGAAGGCCACCGCGAAGCTCAGATCGTGCAGGTCGGCCCGATCGCCGACCAGGGCCTGGCGGGTGCTGGTCAGCCCCGATTGCTGCCGCTCGAGCGAGCGGGTCTGGACGGTCAGGGTGTCCTCGTCCGGAAAGGCCGCCTGGAATGCATCGCCGCTCTGAATCGCGTCCACCCCGCAGCCGCCGAGCAGCAGCCCGGCGCCGGCCAACGTCAGTGCGATGGAAAGTCTCTTGCGCATGGTCGGTCTCCTCCCTGGGGCGCTCGGCGCCCATCGTTTTCGATGTCCCACCCCTTGGACACCCGAGCTGACGGGCAATGGAAAAAAAACCGGCGGCTCAGTCGAAGGGCGTCGGCGGCAGGCAGCATTCGGCCGGATCGCCCTCGGTTTCTGCCAGCGAGGCGTTGTCGCCGTAATAGACACGGCCGTGATCGGCATCCCAGCACTCGCTGAGCAGCACCTCGATCTGGCCCAGGTCGCCGCCGCTCAAGCGCACGTCGGCCCGGCCGCAGCCGTCGGCGGCCCAGCGCACCCGCCAGTCCCATCGCTCGCGGGCTTGCCGGCCGGGCTCGCCCTCGTGCACGTCGTCCAGGCTGGTGAAGTCGAAGGCGCCGGAGCGGTCGCCGGTTTCGAAGAAGGCGTAATCAGCGTCGAGGGACTGTTGGCCGTCGGCGATCATCTCACGGGTCAGAAAGCCCTCGAAATCGATGGTCAGGGCGGTCTTGCCGTCCGGGTTGGCGGCGTCCGGGGCGGTGTCGAATTCCACCGCGGCCGAGCCGCCCTCGCCGCTGCCGGTCACTGCGGCGCAGTCGGCCAGCCGGATGCTCATCTCGCCGACGCCGCGCCTGAAGGCGCCGCGGGGCTCGACCCGGCCGGCGATGCAGCTGGTCCAGTTCTCGTCGAAGCCGCTGCTTTCGGCCAGCACTACGGGCCGCAGCTGGAAGTCGAAGAAGAACTCGCCCGGCTGGCCCTTCTCCATCACGAAGCGCATGTCCACGCCCGGATCGTCCTCCGACGGCCAGGGCCCCCAGACCCGCCGGGTCGGCTGGCGCAGGGTGGGCGGCACCAGGTGGGTGATGCGGTCGACCAGTTCCAGAAAGCCCAGCACGCCCCGGTTGATGTCGCCGGTGACCAGCCGCGAGGCCACGAAGTAGGTGGCCGGCTCGCCCAGCACCGCGTCGCGGCGGCGGCTCAGCCCCGCCTGCTGATCGTCCAGCTGGCGGGGCTGGGTGTCGGCCACCCGCAGCTCCAAGTAGCGCTTGGCCGGGATGGCGCTCAAAAACTCCAGGTCCTGTTGCAGCTGCGGGTTGGAGTAGTCGCCGCAGCCGGCCGGCAGCAGGCCCGACAGCAGCACAACCAACGAAAGCATCTCAGCTTTTTCGAGCATGCTCGCCTCCCGCGCTCAGTGCCGGTAGGCCACGCCGAGGTAGCCGCCGCCGTAACCCAGCGAGGCATCGCCGTCGACGTTGTAGTAGAGGTAGTTGACCCGCCCTTCCAGCAGCAGGTCCCAGGAGCCGATGTGGAACACCAACCCGGCGGCCACCCCCGGGCTCAGGCTGCCGAAGCTCTGGGACTCGTAGTGTTGCAGCGGCGGGCCGAAGTCGCGGCTGGCGATCAGCAGCACCAGCCGCGGGCCGCCGTAGAGCCCGAACCAGGACCAGTCGACCTGGTAGTACAGGCCGGCGCCGAGCTGAAATCGCAGAAAATCCGCCTCCACCGTCTGCTCCACGCCGGTATCGAGCACCACCCGGGTCTCGTCCTCGCCCGCGGCCAGCAGCAGGTCGAAGGTCAGCACCAGATCGCGTGCCAGCAGATCGTGGAAGGCCAGTTGGAAGCCGATCTGGCCGGCGGTGTAGAACAGGTCGCGGCGGGTGGGCGCGTCGAAGAAGGCCTCGGCACCCAGCCGCAGCGAGTAGCCGATCTGCCATGGTGCGGCCGCGATGGCCACCAGACCCTTGGTGGTGTCGTCCTCGAAGGCGGTCGGCTCCAGCGCCGCGTCGTCCACCACCACCGCCCCGCCGGCGGCCACCTCCACCTGGCCCAGCAGCAGGTCGTGCCGGCGGCGCTTCTTGATGGCATAGCGCCCCGGAGCCAGGGCGATCAGGCGCTCCCGGCCGGCCCGCTTGTTCAGCTCGGCGGCGATGCGCTCGGCGTCCAGGTCGTAGATCAGGTAGTTGCCGGCCAGCCCGGCCGCAAAGCGCAGGCCGCTGTCCAGCGAACCGTTGCGGGTCAGCGGAATCTCGCCGCGGCCCGACAGCCGGTAGCCGTAGGTGGGATGCTGGGTCCCGCCGCGGGTCGAAGCGGTGCGATGGACGGTGCGGTTGTAGGCGTACTGGTAGACCTCGCGCAGCGAAACGCTGCCGTCACCCGACTCGTCGGCGTCACCGCGCAGCCCCGAGACCAGGTAATGGGTAAAGAACGAGCCACCGATTTCATCCGACTCCTGCGAGGCCTCGGTGGCGGCCGACGAGGTGACGATGATGTGACCGCGGGTCGACTCCATCTCCACCAGGCCGGGGGCCAACCGCCCGCCTTTGAGCCGGGTCAGCTCGCCGCTCTGGCAAGAGTCCAGCAGCGCCAGGCGCACATGAGCCGGTGAATCGTTCAACCACTGCTTCAGCTCATGTAGCCCAACTCTGCTATCTCCTAGACGAAGATGGCCATCCTTTGCATGGCCCGAGTAGTAGAACACCAGCAGCACCTGGCGCCCGCTGGCCCGAGCCCGGGCCACGGCTGCATCCAGCTCGGCCATGGCCCGGCGCAACCGTTCGGCGTCCGGATCGAGTTCGGTCCAGACCCGCTCGGGCGCAAGCCGCCCGAGTTCCAGAAACACGTCGCGCAGCTTGGCCGCGTCGCGGTGGGCATAGCGCAACCGGACCATGCCCTCGCCGCCGTCGTTGTGGCCGACCACCAGGGCGAAGGGCAACAGCTCGTCGGCCGGCGGCCCGGCTGCCGCCGCCGCCCACCAGGCCCAGGCGATCAGCAGGCCTGCCGCCAGGCGGGTCACGGCCGCGCCTCCTTATGCAGCCGGATGCTGGCCTGGCGGCAATCCAGCGGCAGCCGCGGCTCGGCGATCCAGCGGCGCGGGTCAGCGGCCGCCGATCGCATCCGCCGGGCCAGCTCGGCCCGGCCCAGCGGCCGGTCGCAGATCAGGGCGAAGACCCGCTCGACTCCCAGGGTCTCGTCCAGGATCACGCTGCCCGGAACCGGCCGGGCCGCACCGCCGGGATAGACCGGGTGTGGTCCCCCGGGCCGCGGGTAGTAGACGCTGACCTGTCCGGCCGCATCCACCCCGACCAGGTGCAGGTAGCCCCCGCGCGGCGCGCTCAGGCGGAACTGAATGCGATCGCCCGGGTGCAGCACCCGCTCGGGGCCAGCCGCCACCAGCTGTTGCTCCCCGGCCACCAGGTAGTCCAGCTCCAGCCCGGCGCCCTTGATGCGCTCGGTCGGCTCCGGCTGCCGGCGACCCGGCCCGGGCCAGAACACCAGGCCCAGCACCACCAGCAGCGCGGCCGCGGCTGCGCTCCAGGCCACCGGCTGCAACCAGCGCCGCCAGCCCGGTCCGGGCTGCTCGGCGGCCAGCTGCACCGCGGCCAGAAAGCCCTGCCGCTGGTGCCGCTCGGCGAAGGCTCGCTCGAAATCGGCCAGCTGCTGCAGGCTGCGGCGGCAGCTTGGGCAATCGGCCAGGTGGGCCTCGATCCGCTGCCGTTCGGCCGGCTCGCCCTCGCCGGTGCGGTGTCGGACCAGGGCGTGCTCCGAGGGGTGCTCGTCTTCGGGCCGCAGCTCGAGGATCGGCCTCATCGATCACCTCCCGCCCCGGCCCGCCGATTGGCCACTCGGATGAATTTTTTCAGGTATTTGCGTACAGTCGGGACGCTGGCAGCGACCTGCTCGGCCACCTCCTGCTGGCTCATGCCGTCGACGAAGTAGTATACGGCCATGCGCTGGGTGCGCCGGTCGAAGCGCGGCAGCAGCTCGCGCACCGCAGCGGCCGCCTCGAGCTTGTCGGCATCCACCCGCTCGAGCAGGCCGGCCTCGGCCGCCTGCCGTTCCAGCCGCCGCCGGCGACGCCGGCGCGAACGCAGCAGGTTTAGGCAGTGGTTGGTCGAGATGCGATACAGCCAGCTCGACGGAGCGGCCTCGCCGCGGAAACGATCCAGCGAGCGGAAGGCCTTGACGAAGACCTCCTGCATGGCGTCCTCGGCGTCGGCCGCATCGCCGAGCAGGATCAGGCACCGCCGGTACACCAGGTGCGCGTACCGGGTGTAGAGCTTCTCGAACTCCTGCGTCGATCCAGTCGCCAAGGCCCACCCCGGCCGATTCGACGATCGGCCACCGCGGTTTGCATTCGGCTCGGTCGGTGCCCACGGCTCGCTCCCTCCGACCGTTCGACACCACCCGCCGCTGCGCTTGAAAAAGAAAAGTGGGCCGGATCACTCCTGCTCGTATACCAGCAGCGACGAGACCGGCGCCGGCGCCAGCTTGTCGCGGCCCTTCAAGAAGGCCAGCTCGACCACGAAGGCGTGGCCGGCCACCACTCCCTGCTGGCCCTCGATCAGCCGGGCGCAGGCGGCTGCGGTGCCGCCGGTGGCCAGCAGATCGTCGATCACGGCCACCCGCTGCCCGGGCTGGATCGACTCCTTGTGCAGTTCCAGGACGGCCGAGCCGTACTCCAGGTCGTAGGAGATCTTGTCGCATTCGTAGGGCAGCTTGCCCGGCTTGCGGGCGATCAGCATGCCCAGCCCCATGTTGTAGGCCAGCGCGGCGCCGAAGATGAAGCCCCGGCTCTCGATGCCCAGCAGCAGATCGGGCTTCCAGGCAGCCACCGTGGCCTGCATCAGATCCAGCGCCCGCTTGAAGCCCTGGGCATCGCGCAGCAAGGGGGTGATGTCCTTGAACACGATCCCGGGCTTGGGGAAGTCGGGAATGTCGCGAATGTGGCGTTCCAGCTCGTGCATGGCGGGCTCTCCATCTCCGGTGCTCAGTCCGGTCTCGGTAGAAAAAACAATGGATTTCGTGGCTTGGTGGCCTTGCGGATCTCGAAGTGCAGATGCGGGCCGGTGGCCCGGCCGGTCTGGCCGACCCGGGCGATGGCTTGGCCCTGGCGCACCGACTGGCCGCTGTCGACCAGATTCTCGTTGTTGTGGGCATAGACGGTGATCATCCGCTCGGCGTGGCGCAGGATCACGATCTTGCCGTAGCCGCTCTGCCGGCCGACGTAGAGCACCTTGCCGTCGGCCGCGGCCCGGATTGGGGTACCGATCGGCGCTCCGATGTCGATGCCGTCGTGGCGGCGGCCGTGGCGGATGCCGTACTTCGACGTCAGCACGCCGTCGACCGGCCAGATGAAGCGGCCCTGGTAGCGCTCCACCTTCTGCTCGCCGGGTGGGCTCTTCGGCCCGCCCGCGGCCGAGTCCGGCAACGGCTCGGCGTCGGGGATGAAGATCCGCTGGCCGACCGCGATGCGATCCGGATCGACGATCCCGTTCACCTCGGCCACCTCCTGCAGGTCGGCCTCGTAGAGCCGGCAGATCTCGCCCAGGGTCTGGCCGGCGGCCACCGTGTGGAACACCCCCACCGCTTCGGCGTCGGGCACCGGCTTCAGCCAGGCAGGCGGCGCCGGCGCGCAGGCGGCGGCCAGCCCCCCGGCCAGCATCAGCAGCCCGAGTCTGGCGGCGGTCCGCTTCATGACCCGTCAGCCACCTCCGGCGCACCGCGCCGCTGCCGGCCAAGCCACATCACCCCGGCCGAGCTGACCAGCCCCAGCACCAGGGCACCCAGCGCCCAGCCCACCTCGGCGGTCAAGGCCTGGGGCCAGATGTTGCTGCCGGTGATGATCTTGCCATCGGCCGCCACCTGCTTGAAAGGCCACAGCACCCACAGCGAGCCCAGGATCAGCCCGATCAGAAAGGCGATGGTCACCGAATGGAAGCGCCGCAGTAGCCAGTTGAGCAGCCGCACGAAGGCCAGCAGCCCGGCCACACAGCCCAGGGCGAACACCCCCAACCGGGCCAGATCGAAGCCGTTGATGGCGTCGAGCACGGTCTTGTACTGGCCGAGGATCATCAGCATGAACGAGCCCGACACCCCGGGCAGGATCATGGCCGAGATGGCCAGCATCCCGCCGAGGAACAGGCCCAGCCAGCCAGGACCCCCGACCACGGTCGACGCCGGTAGCAGGGTCAGGCCCACCAGCACGGACAGCCCGGCCAGGCAGGCCAGTGCCTCCGGCCAGCTGCGCCGCTCCAGCAGGCGCCAGGGAACGGCGATCGATGGAATGATCAGGCCGACGAAAAAGGCCAGCGTGGGCGCGCGCTGGTCTTCGAGCAGCCAGGCGATCAGACGCGACGAGGCCAGGATGGCCACCGCCGCGCCCACCGCCAGCAGGGCCAGCCAGAGCAGATCGATCCGCTTCATCTCGCGGGCGAAGGCCCCCCGGCGCTCGGGGCTGCCCGGCGCCGCGAACAGGCGGCTGGTCGCCCGCAGGGTGCCCAGACCGAAGGCGCCGATGGCGGCCAGCAGCCGCTCGTAGATGCCCAGTACCAGGGCGAAGGTGCCGCCGCTGACCCCGGGAATGATGTTGGCGATGCCCACCAGGGCGCCTTGTACCAGCGTCAACAGGATGCTCACGCGTCGCTCCTCAGGGCGGCCAGCCCTGCTCGCCGATCAGGCGCACGAAACGGCAGGCCGTGCTGCGCTCGACCTGCCAGGCGTCGTCGCCGGTGCGCCGATGGATCTCGATCGCCTGGCTCAGCCGGTCGCCGATCGGGATCACCAGCCGGCCGCCGATGACCAGCTGCCGGCGCAGCGCATCTGGCACGGCCGGGGCCCCGGCGGTGACCAGGATACCGCCGTAGGGCGCCGCCGGCGGCCAGCCCAGGGTGCCGTCACCGATCTCGACGGCCGCGTTGTCGTAGCCCAACTCGGCGAGCAGCTCGGCCGCCGGCGCGGCCAGCTCGCGGTGGCGCTCGACGCTGACCACCTCGGCGGCCAGCTCGGCCAGCACCGCGGCCTGGTAGCCCGACCCGGTGCCCACCTCGAGCACCCGCTCGTCGCCGCGCAGGCGGAGCGCCTCGCTCATCATGGCCACCATGTAAGGCTGGGAGATGGTCTGGCCCTCGCCGATCGGCAGCGGCCCGTCGTCGTAGGCCGCGTCCAGCAAGCGATCGGGCACGAAGCGATGGCGCGGCACCCTGCGCATGGCCGCCAGCACCCGCGGATCGCGGATGCCCCGCGCCTCGAGCTGCCGCGCCACCATCAGGGCGCGCTGCTGGGCCGAATCGTCCGCCGGGCTCATTCGGGGGGCTCTAGCCGCAGCCCGGTGCGGCCCAGATCGGGCGCGTTCCAGGGAGCGCGAAAGGTGCGATCCAGTGTCATGGGCGTGATGGAGATGATGCCCCGGGCCACCGCGCCGCGATCGGTGTCGGGCGGCGGATCGTCCTCGTCCGGCCGGTTGGCGATCCAGTAGTAGGGTTTGCCGCGCGGATCGCGCTCGTACACGACCGTGCCCGGCGCCAGCGGGTTGCCCTGGCGGGTCCAGCGCACGCGGTCGGTGGCGTCGGCCGGCAGGTTGACGTTCAGGTAGCACCCCTGCGGCAGCCGCTGATCGAGCAGCATCAGCGCCAGGCCGCGGGCTATCGCGGCCGCCCGTTCGAAGACCGCTGGCGGACTGTCGGCGCCGACGCTGACGGCCAGCGACGCGCCGGCGCCTTGCAGCGCGCCCTCGGCAGCGCCGGCCACGGTGCCCGAGTAGTCCAGATCCTCGCCCAGGTTGTAGCCGCGGTTGATGCCGGAGATCACCAGCTCGGGCACGGCCGGCAGCAGCTTGCGCATACTCAGCAGCACGCAATCCGCCGGTGTGCCGTCGACCACCAGCCGGTTCTCGCCGCGTCGATCGACCCGCAACGGTCGATCCAGAGTCACCGAGCGGCCGCAGGCCGAGCGTTCGATGTGGGGTGCGATCACCCAGACCTGGCCCAGATCAACCACCGCATCGGCCAGCAACTGCAGCCCGGGTGCGTCGTAACCATCGTCATTGGTCAGCAGAATCAATGGCATGCGCAGCACCCTAGCCTCGCCCCAGCGGGATGTCAACAGATGATGCCGCAGACCCTGGTCCGACCGGCATGGGATTCAGTACCGCCCCAAAGGCGGCTGGGAGAGCCTGAATGCAGCGTTGTGCTTGATCCAGGGCCGGCCGACGCCATCGCCTCGATCGCCTTCGGCCGGGCGGAGCCGGCGGTGGACGGCAACGTCAAGCGGGTGCTGGCGCGACTGTTCGACATCGCCGCCGATCCGCAACGGCCGGCGGTGCGCGAGCGGCTCTGGCAGCTGGCCGGGCGGTTGGTTCCGCCTGATCGCCCGGGCGACTTCAACGAGGCGCTGATGGAGCTGGGCGCCCTGGTTTGCACGCCCCGGTCGCCGGCCTGCGCGATGTGTCCGCTGGGCCGGCTGTGCCACGCCTGCCGCGGCGGTACCCAGCTCGAACGCCCGCCGCCACGCCGCCGTCGTCCGCCGCGGACGGTGACCCTGCGCCTGGCACTGATCCAGCGGCCGGCCGGGCTGCTGCTGGTGCAGAATCCGGCCCCAGGCCTGTTCGGCGGTCTGTGGAGCCTGCCGCTGCACCCGCGCAGCGGCCGCGGCAACGGCGATGCGCACGCGCTGGCGCGGTCGCTGGCGCGCGATCTGGGTCGCGCGGTCGCGGTCGGCCCGCGGCTGGCTGCATTCGAGCACCTGCTCACCCACCGCCGGCTGCGGGTGCGCGTGCAC
Source organism: uncultured Myxococcales bacterium (assembly GCA_964454005.1). Classification (GTDB taxonomy): domain Bacteria; phylum Myxococcota; class B64-G9; order B64-G9; family B64-G9; genus CAYVQE01. The sequence goes on along the minus strand of CAYVQE010000001.1, from coordinate 52,437 downwards.
GCGGTCGAGCTGCAACCCGGTCCGCTGCGGCTGGACGCCTACACCGCCGCCCGCTGGATCAGCCGCCCCGGGCAACTGGAGCGCCTGGGCCTGGCCGCGCTGACCCGCAAGGCCCTGGCCGCCACCGGCCATCCCCTGGGCCGCCCCCCGAGAACCGCGAATCGCTGAGTATCTGAGTATCGCTGAGGCGCGATGCCACCGTGGAGGCGAGCCCGCATACGAAAAAACGCCTGCCTCCTGGGAGACAGGCGCTGCGTTCGAATCGGGGCGACTGGATTTGAACCAGCGACCACTTGCACCCCAAGCAAGTGCGCTACCAGACTGCGCTACGCCCCGCCGAGACGCGAGCCGGACTATACCCGCGCCCCCGGGGGCTGTCAAGCGAGCGGGCCGCTTTTCGCTGCGCTCGGTTGCTCGGAACCGGCGGCGTTGTATACTCGAGTTGGCCCTCGGTGAGGAGGCGCGAATGACACGATCCGGAAGCAGGATCGGGCTGGTGCTGCTGGTCATTGTCCTCGGTGGCTGCAGCCTGTTCTACCCCACCAGCGTGCCCATCCCGTCCCATCCGCGCCCGGCCGCTGACGAGCAGGCGCCTTGCTTGCTGGTCATGCTGCCGGGCCGCGGCGACGGAGCGGCCGATCTGGAACGGGCCGGGCTGGTCGAACTGGTGCGGCGCCACGCGCCGGCGGTGGACGTGCTGCTGGTCGACGCCCACTTTGGCTATTACTACGAGCGCAGCCTGATCGAGCGGCTGGACGAAGACGTGATCGGCCCGGCGCGGGCGCAGGGCTACGAGCGCATCTGGCTGCTGGGCATCTCCATGGGCGGTCTGGGCGCGCTGCTCTACGCCAGCGAGCGCGGCGATCAGATCGATGGGCTGATCCTGCTGGCCCCTTTCCTCGGCGACGAGGAGCTGATCGACGAGATCGAAGCAGCCGGCGGGCTGGCCGCCTGGCGTGCCCCGGCGGCTATCGCGCCGGACGACTACCAGCGCGCGTTGTGGAGCTGGTTGCGCGAGCACACCCGCCAACCGCAACGTCGGCCGGGGATCTTCATCGGCTGGGGCACGGCCGATCCCTTCGCCCGCGCCAACGGCCTGCTGGCCGCGGCCCTGCCGCCGGACCGGCACCGCTCCACCACGGGCGGCCACCAATGGGCCCCCTGGCGCGCGCTGCTCGAGGCGTTTCTACGTCAGGGCCTGCTGGCCCCGGTCAAGACGAATCCGACTCGACGATCTGCAATAGCTCGGTGAGTTCGCGCTCGATCTTCTTCAGCAGCTCGCTGTCGCGCCGCTCGGGCAGCTGCAGGTCCATCTGCGGCGAGGGGCTCTTCTCACCCGAGCGCAGCAGCTGTTTCTTGGCGCCGGCGATGGTGTACATGTCCTCGTACAGCAACCGCTTGATCTTGATCAGCAGTTCCACGTCCCGCTTGCGATACAGGCGCTGCTGGGAACGCGACTTGGAGGGTTTGAGGGCGGGAAACTCGGTCTCCCAGTAGCGCAGCACGTAGGGCTCGACACCGACGATCTCGGCCACCTCGCCGATCTTGAAATAAATCTTGTCCGGCAGCGACGGTGCTTGATCGTCCATGGTCACCCATCCGACCGTCTGGCCGGGCCCCTGGGCGCGAGAACCCACGCGAGCGGCCGCCGCCCGCTGCGGCGGCCGGGCGTCACTTGCGAGCCAGCTCGGCGATCCGGGAGAACCCGGCTGGATCGTGCAGGGCGATGTCGGCCAGGATCTTGCGATCCAGCTCCACCCCGGCCTGGTGCAGCCCGTGGATCAGTCGGCTGTAGCTCAGGCCGTTGTCGCGCGCGCCGGCGTTGATGCGCACGCTCCAAAGGCTGCGGTACTCGCGCTTCTTGACCTTGCGCCCGGCGTAGGCATAGGCCATGGCCCGCTTGATCCGGGGTGCAGCGACCCGAAAGGACTTGCTCTGCATCCCGGAAAAACCACGTGCCCGCTTCAACCACTTCTTGTGCCGCTGGTGGCGGCTCGGTTTGTTCGTCGCTCTCGGCATGACGTTCCTCGCTTGCTCCGACTACCCGAGCCGATCAGGCATAGGGCAACAGACGCCGGGCCTGACGCAGGTCCGAGTTGGCGAGCATGGTGGGCTTGCGCAGCCGGCGCTTCTTCTTGCGTCGTTTGGTGGTCAGGATGTGCCGCATGTAGGCCCGCTTGGCCTTGAACTTGCCCGACTTCGTCTTGTGGAAGCGCTTGGCCGCGGCGCGATTGGTCTTGATCTTGGGCATTTGCCTTCCTCCTTCGAACCGGCTCCCGCCACCGCCCTACGGCGGCGGCGCCGGGGTCCTCTCCGTATCGCCGAATGGGCACGCGCCGGCGTCAGCCTTTGTCAGCCGGTGTCAGCCGGCGTCGCCTGGCTGCTCGTCGGCTTCTTTCTGCGTGTCGTTGCGTTGATCTTCGCGGGCCCGTTTGATGACCATCGCCTTGGGCGATGGTGCCAGCACCATGTAGAGCAAGCGACCTTCCATGGCCGGCTTGCTGGCGACCACCGCCATGTCGCCGGTCTCTTCGATGATGCGCTGGAGCATTTCGAAGCCGATGTCCCGGTGGGCCATCTCCCGCCCCCGGAAACGCACGGTGACCTTGGCCTTGTTGCCGTCCTCCAAAAAGCGCATAATGTGCTTGAACTTGAACTGGAAGTCGTGCTCCTCGGTCTTGGGCCGGAGCTTGACCTCCTTCATCTGTTGTCCAGCCTGGCGACGGCGGGCGCTCTGCTGCTTCTTCTTCTGGTTGTACTTGTACTTGCCGTAATCCATGATGCGGCACACGGGCGGCCTCGAGTTCGGCGAGACCTCCACCAAATCGAGTCCCTTGTCCGCCGCAAGGTCGAGCGCCTCGTTCAGGGGCAAGATCCCCAGTTGAGAGCCATCGTCACCGATCACGCGCAACTCACGGGCGCGGATCTGCTTATTCACACGGGTACGATCGTCCGGCATCCCCCGCTTTACCTCCTTCTCAATCCATTCGTCATGCACCCTCCTGGTTCTTGATTTTGCGGTGGACCGGGCCAGGCAGCATCCCGGACCATTCGTTCAACCAACTCATCCAACGCCACCGCGCCCAGGTCCTCTCCCTTGCCGCGCTTGGCGCTGGCCGTGCCCTCGTCGGCTTCCCGTTCGCCCACCACCAGCAAATAGGGCAAACGCTGCAGGCGATTCTCGCGGATGCGGAAGCCCAGCTTCTCGTTGCGGTCGTCCAGTTCGGCCCGCAAACCGGCGGCGCGCAAGCGCGCCACCACCCGCCGGGCGTAATCGGCCTGGTCGCCGGTCACCGGCAGCACCGCCGCCTGCACCGGCGCCAGCCACATCGGCAAGCGACCGGCGTGGTGCTCGAGCAGCACGCCGAAGAATCGCTCCATCGAGCCCAGCAGGGCCCGGTGAATCATGAACGGCTGGATGCGCTGGTTGTCGCGATCGACATACTCCACCGCGAAGCGCCGCGGCAGGTTGAAGTCGACCTGCACCGTGGTGCATTGCCAGGTGCGCTCCAAACTGTCTCGGATCTTGATGTCGATCTTCGGCCCGTAGAACACACCCTCGCCCGGGTCGATTCGATACTCGAGCCCCTCGGCCTCCAGCGCCGCCGACAGCGCCGCGGTGGCCTTGTTCCAGTCCGCCTCCTCGCCGACGAACTTCTCGGGCCGCGTGCTGAGATAGATCTCGAACGCCTCGAAGCCGAAGGCGCGCAGCAAGTAGAAGGTGTGCTGCAAGCAGCGCCTGATCTCGGAATCGAGCTGGTCGGCGCGGCAGAAGATGTGGGCGTCGTCCTGTGTGAAGCCGCGCACCCGCAGCAAGCCGTGCAGCACGCCCGACGCCTCGTAGCGGTAAACCGTGCCCAGCTCGGCCATGCGCAGCGGCAGATCGCGATAGCTGCGCAGCTGCGAGCGATAGATCTCGATGTGGAATGGGCAGTTCATCGGCTTGACGTAGAACGGGTTGCCCTCGATCTCCATCGGCGCGTACATGTTGTCGGCGTAGAAGTCGAGATGCCCGCTGGTCTGCCACAGGTCGGCCCGGCCTACGTGTGGCGTGTACACCAGCTCGTAGCCGTAGGCCTCGTGCGACTTGCGCCAGAAGGTCTCGATCAGCGACCGGATGCGCGCCCCCTTGGGGTGCCACAGCACCAGCCCACCGCCGACCGCCTGGCTGAAGCTGAACAGATCGAGTTGCTTGCCGAGCAGGCGATGGTCGCGCTTCTTGGCCTCTTCAAGCCGGGCCAGATGCTGCTTGAGCGCCTTTTCGCTCTCGAAGGCGTTGCCGTAGATGCGGGCCAGCATCTTGTTATCGGCGTCGCCCCGCCAGTATGCGCCGGCGACGCTCATCAGCTTGAAGGCCTTGATGCGGCGGGTCGATGGCAGGTGCGGCCCGCGACACAGATCGACGAAATCGCCGTGGCGGTACAGCGAGACGGTCTCGCCGGGGGGAATGGCCTCGATCAGCTCCAGCTTGTAGTCCTCGCCCATCTCGGCGAAAATCTCGCGGGCCCGCTCGCGATCGACATCCAGCCGCTCGAAGGCCAGATCCTGGTCGATCACCGCCTGCATGCGCTGGGCGATGCGCTCCAGGTCCTGCTCGCTGAAGCCCCGCTCGTAATCGAAGTCGTAGTAGAAGCCGTTGACGCCGTCATCGACCGCCGGGCCGATGGTGACCTTGGCCTCGGGGAACAGATCCTTGACGGCGCCGGCCATGACGTGGGCGGTCGAGTGCCGGATCACCTCGCGCCCCTCGGGGCTGTCCGGCACCACCACCCGCACCTCGGCGTCGTGATCGATACCGCGGTCGAGATCCACCGGGTGGCCATCGACCTGCCCGGCGATGGCCGCCTTGGCCAACGAGCGGCCGATGCGCTCGGCCACGTCGGCCACGGTGACCCCGGCCGGCATGGCCAACGAATTGCCGTCCGGCAATCGCAGGTGGATTTCCTCGGCTGCACTCAAGCCCTTGTACCTCTAAAAAAACGCCGGGTTGGCAAAAAGGCGGACCCGGCGTGAGCCAATAGGCGCGGGCGGTTTTGAACCGCCGACCTCTACCGTGTCAAGGTAGCGCTCTCCCCCTGAGCTACGCGCCTGCATGCCAAACAGCGAGGGAGCACCATGCACCGCTCCCAGGCGAAGCGATTTCCTACCAGCGAACCACAGCGATGTCAAGCAATTCGTTGCATTATTGGCCAAACCCGGGTGCTTGCCGGGCCCGGCTGCAACCGGTCCGGCAACCGTCGATCGTAGCCCGCAGTTCGGGTGCCGGTCACGGCGGCTCGATCCGGTTGAGCAGCCGGCTCAGACCAGGCGTGTAGCGCGGTGGCTGGCCGAGCACGACCCGCAGCGAAAAGCGCTCCAGGGCGGCCAGTTGCTTGACGTCGGCCACGGTCAGCCGCCCGTCCACCACGACGGTCACCCCGACTCCACGCAAGTCCTTGACCACATTCAGCAAATCCCCGTCGAGACGGTTGCGCCGGGTCTGCAGCAGCAGGTGCAGCGGTCGGAACTCGCACAGCTCGTATATGCGCTGCGGTGGAAAACCGGCCGGCAGCACGAACCACACGCTGCGATCGGGCCGCGAGCGCAACCAGCGCAGCAGTGCTTCGCCGGGCGGCGGATCGGCCAAATGGACGACCGGAACGAAAAACTTCAGCTTGCCGACCCGCTGCAGCAATTCCGGATCCGGAGCGGACGGCAGGTGGATCAGCTTGCGGGTCGGGCCGAGCCGATAGAGGGCATTGAATGTCTCGTCGTCGAGCCCGGCCGCGCCCGGCCGGTAGGCCACCTCGATCCGCTCCAGCCGGCCGAGCTGCTCGACGTGGACCGACTCGATCCGGCCTTGCAGCTGGATCCGCTTGGTGGCGCCGGCGAAGCCCCGGTTGAGCTGCTCGAGCAACACGTCGCGCATCATGTTGCCGGCGCTCATCTGCACTTCGATGGTGGCGTTGTCGATCCGCCCCAGCCGCGCCAGCTCGTCGCTGTCGATCTCCTCCGAGACCACCACCGTCTTTTCCACCGGATGCAGGATCGGCAGCTCGAAATTGGCCCGCACGCCGCTGGCCCCGCCCAAGCCGATCGCCAACGCCAGCAGCCATGGAGTGCGTCGCATGGTCCCAGTATAGGGTCTGTCGGCGCCGGGCTCAACCACCTCGCCGCCCACCAGGGCCCTTTTCATTCCAGATCGCTCAACGCAGCACGCGGAAGGGCCGTTGCAGCCCGATCCACTCGCAAAGCCGGGCCTGGGGGCGGCCCTGGCTGAACTCCAGCCGAACGTAGTGCAGGCGCCGGCCGTGGCCCAGGTTGGGGATGTCCAGGTGGGTGATGTCGTTCCATGCGCCCGGATTCAGGTACTCACCGGGGCCCACCTTGACGTGGACCGGGCTGTGGGTGTGGCCCAAGATGACGGTATGGCAGTCCTCGCGCTCCATGATGGCGGCGGCCTCTTCGGCCATGGTCGGTGAATGGGCCAGCGAGAAGATGGCGCCGATGCCCTTCAGAGCGCCGGCGCGTTTGAGCGGCAGTTTCGAGAAACGGGTGCGCAGAACGAACCACAGGTAGGAAAAAAACGCCACCAGCCCGAACCAGAAATCGTTGAACATGCACCAGCGCCAATAGAGCCCGTAGGGCGCGACCTTGTCGACGAAGGGCCGCCGGCGCTTGATGCGGTAGAGGTAGTCCTTGACGAAGAAAACCCCCCAGGGCAGGTTCAACACCGGCTCGGGATAGCCGCGGGTCAGAAAGTAACGCTCCGGGTCCATCTGGAAGATGGGCTCGAGCTGGTGACCGTGCTCGATGTGCACCCCGTCGAAACGGTAGGCATCCTCGACGAAGACCACCTCGCCCTGCACCGTGCGCCGGATGGCCTCCTGGACCCCTTTCCACAGCAGCTGCGGGTCGTGGTTGCCGAGCACGAACACCACCCGCCGGTGGTCGCGGGCGTTGAACTCCCGCAGCGCCGCGAACAGCTCGCGGTGGCCGTTCATGATCGCCTCGACCTTGGCCAGGGCGGCCTGCTCCGTCAGGATGCCCTGTGCCTGCTCCTCGTCCAGCAACTGGATCATGTTGAAGAAGTCGCCGTTGATGATCAGCTCGAGATCGCGCGGCTCATCGGCCTGCTCCGCCCCGTGGTACTCCAGAAAATCGATGAACTCCTCATCGTACTGGAAGTCCTCGAGCGGGTTGACCTTGCCGTCCAGCAGGTAGCGGCCGTTGCCCAGGTGAAAATCGCTGACCACCAGCTTGATCTTCTTCACGGCTGGCTTCCCCTGGGGACGTCCGAGACGCGGCAGTCGTCGGCCGCGCCGGTGAACGCGCGGCTATTGCGGTATGCCTGCAGCGCGTGGTGCACCAGGACCTTGCCCACCGCGGTCACCGGTACCGCCAGCAGGATGCCCAGAAAACCGAACAGCTCACCGAAGGCCAGAATGGCCAGGATGACCATGATCGGCGCCAGTCCGAGCTTGTGGCCCAGCACGTTGGGGGTCAAGAACAGGCCGTCGCAGGTGGCCACACAGACGAACACGCCGGGCACGATCAGGTAGCTGGTCCAGGCCGCGCCCTCGAGCAGCAGAAACAGGACCGACAGCAGCAGCCCGGTGATGGTGCCCAGGTAGGGCACGATGTTGAACAGCGCTGCGGTGACGGCGATGGTGATGGCCGCCGGCACGTCGAGCAGGGACAGGATCGTCGAGTAGACCACAGCCAGAGTGCTGATGACGATCATCTGCCCGCGCAGAAAGCCGGCCAGCACGTCGTCGACCTCGACCATGATGCCCAGCATCCGCGGCCGTTGCCGCGGCGGGATCAGCCCGCGCACCCAACCGACGATCTTTTCGTAGTCGCGCAGAAAATAGAAGATGAACAGCGGCACCAGCAGTAAGTAGATCAGCGAGGCCAGCAGGCTGAGGGTCCCCGACAGCACACGGCGCAGCACCTGACTGACCGGACCGGCCAGCTGCTCGACCCGCTGGCCCAGCTCGGTCTTGGCCGCCTTGAGCGTCTCGCTCAGGGTCTCGGGCACCTGGATGCCCAGGTTGGTCTCGATCCAGGGCAGGGCCGATTCCTGGATGCGCTCCAGGTAGGCGGGCATGCGTTTGGCGACCCCCTGCAGCTCCTGATGCAGGGTGGGCACGATCAGCGCCAGCAGGCCGGCGGTCAGCAGCAGCATCAGCAGCAAGCACAGGCCGCTGGCCAGCGCCCGCGGCACCCGCCGCTGGGCCAGGAACTCCACCACCGGACTGAAGATGTAGGCCACCAGGAAGGCCAGCAGTACGGGGGCCAGCACACCGCGCAACCAATACAGCAACAGACCGACCAGCCCGAGGACGACCAGGCTGTATAAGGCCCGTCGGCTGATCAGTCGTGGAGCGCCGTTCATGCGATTCGGTGATCGATGCCGGGGAGCCTCATGGGTGGGGCTTGGTCTTCATCTTGGCGTCGAGCTTCTTGTTCCAGGCCACCCACTCGTCCTCGAGGTCTTTCTGCGGATCGAAGGCCACCGGGGCCGACAGCTCGCCGGATGCCGAGACGCGCACCTCCTGCATCGCCTTGGCCACGATCTCTTCCCACTCCTTTTTGGACACCTCGCTCGGCCCGGCCACCTCGACCCGGCCGGGCCCACCCGGCTTGACGCCCTGGCGCGGCATCTTGAACGCGCCCTCGCGCTTCGGCTTGCCGGCCTTGGCGTAGATCGGCGCGTTGGAGACGGCCACCGCTCCGGTATAGACCCGCACCACGGTGCTCTTGTCCTCGTTGGCGTTGATGCGGAAGGCGGTGCCGCGCACGCCGGCCACCGCGGTCGAGGTCTTGACCTCGAAGCTGGAGTCATCTCCGGTCAAGGCGTTGACCAGGGCATAGGCCTTGCCGCCCCACAGCCGGGCCTGGACCTTCTTGTCCGAACCCTTGAACATGGCCTGCTTCAGGGTCATGGCGCTCTTCGAGCCCAGCCGGATGACGCTGTTGTCAGCCAACCGGATCTCCACCCGCGAGCGCCGGCCGGTGCGCAACACCGCCCCGGACTTGAGCGCAGCCCCTTTGCCCACCTTCACGAAGCTGCCCTTCTCGCCGTATTTGACCTCGACCTTGCCCCGCAGCCGGGTCACCTTGGCCACCCCCGCAGCGGCCGAGGCCAGGGGCGCCGCCAACAGGCCCAAGGCCACCGCCACCAACAGCCAGCGGAGCCGGCCCGACATCATCTCGGTCCTCATGGGGCCCTCCAATCGGCCGCTCCCGCCCTCAGGGCAGCAGCTTGACGCCGACGGCGTTGTTGGTCACGTCGGTGATCTCGATCTTGAACTGACCGTCGAAGTCCTTGGCCTCGAGTTCGGTGGCCAGCGCTTCGGTGTCGCCCTCGAGATCGATCTCCAGCACCGCCATGCCCTTGCTGAAGCGGTCCTTGCGCACGTCCTGCACCGAACGCACACGGTTGCGCAACACCTTCATGAACGAGCGCAGATGGCTGAACGACTGCAGCCCCTTGACCGTCATCCGCACGCGGTTGGCCCCGGCCAGATCCTGGCTCCAGGCCTTGGCGATCTTGTCGATCAGCTCCTCGGCCAGATCCTCGCCGACGTCTTTCAGCGCAGCGTTGCCGGCCAGCTTGGCATCGATGCCGAAGCCCTTGCCCTTGTCCATCTGCGCCACGGCGATCACCCGGCCGTTGTCGGTGTTGATCACCCGGGCATTGACCACCGCCCGCGCGGTACGGGTCTTGATGTTCGAATCGCCGAAACGATCGCCCAGGCTGCCCTGATCCTTGGCCACAGCCTGGCCGACCACGATGATCTGGGCATCGGTGACGTCGGCGATGCGCAGGGCCTGCTTGTCGGACAGCTTGGCCACCGGCATCTTGACCGACTTCTTTCCGCTCAGCACCTCGGTGTCGACGAAGGAGAAGCCCTTCTCGGACATCTTCTCCATCAGGGCGTTCTCGACCGTGCGCATGCTCATCGACACGGGGCCGGTCTTGTCCCACCAGTAGGCGGGGCCGTTCATGCCGATGTTCTGCTCGGCGATCAGCACCAGCACCTTGGGGTACTTCTTGCGCTTCAGCAGCGTGGCCAGCCCGTCGACGTCTTTCGACACCGCGCCCATGGCCACCTCAGCCCGGATCTCGACGATGTAGACACCGTCCTCCTCGCGCTCGTCGCGGATCTTGTACGACTGGACGTAGCCCTTGGCCCGCGAGTAGATGCGGTCCGAGATCAGCTGGTAGTTTTCGGTGATGGTTTCGGACGAGATCATGGTGCCGACCGCCGACTCGACCGCTTTGCGCAGCGCGTCGTCGATAGCCTTGTCGCGGGCCGCCGCCTCGTCGTCATCCAGGATGGCGGCCTCGCCGCGGACCTCGATTGTCTCGGCCTCACCCGCCACCGCCGAACCAGCCGCCAGCAACAGCGCCGCCGCAACACAGCCCAGAAGCGAGCATCTCATGGCTTCCCTCTCCTTCAACCGGTACCCATCGTCAATCGATGACGATGATGACCCGGCCCTCTGTCAGGTACTTCAAGTCGGTGTCCGGATTGCGCAGCCGCTCGGCGTCGGCATTGGACAGCACGACGTTCGACTTGGCCGCATCGTCGGTCTTGAGCGCCTTGAGCACCAGCGGCTTGTTGCCAATCCGGTCGGCCTTCTTTGCCGCTTCCAGGTCGCGGTAGTAGCCCACCACCCCCTGGCTCTGCAGCGCAGCCTCGGTGAGAAACGCCGGGCTGTAGATCACCCGCCCGCTCTCGTCCAGCAGCTTGGGCGCCAGCGCCGGCAACAACTTCATGCCACGGGCGTCGACGACCAGCCCGGTGTTCTTGGCGCTGCCGCTGGTGGGCACCTGGTCGGTCTTGTCGCCCGCGTCCAGCAAGGTGCTCGCCAGCGGACCGTCCAGCGACATCTGCACCACCAGGTCGACACCGCCATCGGAGTAGTACTTGGTCTTGAGCACCTTGAACTTGCGCGCCACGCCTTCGATCTTGGTGCGCATCTCCGACGAGGTCACCATCTCGTTCTTGACGGTGACATCGCTGTTGACCCGTACCCCCTTCAGAGTCTCGAGGATGTTGCGCAGGGCGTCGAGCTTGGCCACCCGCTCGGCACCCAGCCGGGCCACGGCCACGTTGGCCGCCTTGAGATCCGGCGCCCCGCTGCCGGTAGCGGTGATGGTCCTCTCGGTCCAGTCGACCTGACCATGATCGAGCTTCAAATCGCCTTCGGTCACCTTGTCGGACTCGCCGGCGTCCTGCGCCAGCGCCAACCCGGCGGCGCAGACCAGGCACGGGACGGTCAGCCAGCCGAAGCATCTGTCGATCCTCATCGGACCCTCCTGATGGAATAGCCGCACTTTTCGAAATATTTTCGGACTTTTATCATGTGTCTTGGCTTTCTGTCAACCCGGTGCACCACGCTCTGATCCCGGGAGTAGAGACGGGCCGGCGGTTCGGATCATTCACCCAACCCGGCGCCGATGGAAGAATAATCACTCCCACTCGATGGTCGCCGGCGGCTTGGACGAGATGTCGTACAGGACCCGGTTGGCCCCCTGGACCTCGTTGATGATGCGATTGGAGGCCGCGGCCAGCACCTCGTAGGGCAAGCGGGCCCAGTCGGCGGTCATGCCGTCTCGGCTGGTGATGGCCCGGATGACGATGGTCTCGTCATAGGTGCGTTCGTCGCCCATCACCCCCACCGAGCGCACCGGCAGCAAGACGGCGAAGGCCTGCCAGGTCTGATCCAGGGTGCCCGAGCTGAGCAGCTCCTCCTGCAGGATATGATCAGCCTCGCGCAGCACCGCCAGCCGCGCGCCATCGATGGTTCCGATGCAGCGGATGCCCAAGCCCGGTCCCGGAAAGGGCTGGCGCTGGACCAGCTGGTGCGGCAGGCCCAGGGTCTCGCCCACCCGTCGCACCTCGTCCTTGAACAGCTCGCGCAGCGGCTCGATCAGCTCGAGCTGCATGTGCTCGGGAAGCCCGCCAACGTTGTGGTGGCTCTTGATGGTGGCCGATGGACCGCGCACCGACACCGACTCGATCACGTCCGGATACAGGGTGCCCTGGGCCAGGTAGCGACAGGCCGGCAGCTGGTCGGCCTGCTGCTCGAACACCCGGATGAACTCCTGGCCGATGATCTTGCGCTTGCGCTCCGGATCGCTGACCCCGGCGAGCGCCTCCAGGAACCGCTCGGCGGTCCGCACCACCGTCAGCTCCATGCCGAAGTGGCGCCCGAAGACCTCCTCGACCTGGGCGGCCTCTCCCTTGCGCAGCAGCCCGTTGTCGACGAAAATGCAGTGCAGCTGCCGGCCGATCGCCCGGTGCAGCAAGGCGGCCACCACCGAGGAATCGACCCCGCCCGACAGGGCGCACACCACGTGGTCTTCTCCCAACCGTTGGCGCAGCGCGCCCACCTCGCGCTCGACGAACGAGCTCATGGTCCAGCTCGGCCGGCAACCGCAGATACCGAACAGGAAGTTGGCAAGGATCTCCTCGCCCCGCGGCGTGTGCACCACCTCGGGATGGAACTGCACCCCGTACCAGCCGCGCTCCAGGTTGGCCACCGCCGCATTGGGCGAGTTGCGGCTATGGGCCAGCGGGATGAAGCCCGGCGGCAGCTCGTCGACCCGGTCGCCGTGGCTCATCCACACGTCGACCGGCCCGTCGGCGCCGAGGCCCTGGAACAACCCCCGGGGCTCGTCCACCGTCACATTGGCCCGGCCGTACTCGCGTTGCTGGGCCGCGGCCACCCGGCCGCCCTGCATCTGCATCAGCAGCTGCAGGCCGTAGCAGATGCCCAGCACCGGCACGCCCAGTTCCAGCACCCCGGGCTCGCAGCGCGGGGCGTCGGCGGCATAGACGTTGAGCGGGCTGCCCGACAGCACCACCCCGTTGGGGGCGAATGCCCGGACCCGCTCCAACGACAGGTCGTACGGATGGATCTCGCAGTATACGCGTTGCTCGCGGATGCGACGGGCGATGAGCTGGGTATACTGCGAGCCGAAATCGAGGACCAGAATGCGATCGTCATCCGGCGTGCGCATCGCCGCCTCCCGGGGTCATTGGCCCAACCGGTAGTTGGGGGCCTCCTTGGTGATGATCACGTCGTGCACGTGGCTCTCGCGCAACCCCGCCTGGGTGATGCGGATGAACCGCGCCGCGGTGCGCATCTGCTCGATGGTGGCGCAACCGCAGTAGCCCATGCCCGAACGTAGGCCGCCGACCAGCTGGTAGAGCACCTCGTGCAAGGGACCCCGGTAAGGCACCCGCCCCTCGATGCCCTCGGGCACCAGCTTGGTCGCCTCCTCCACCTCTTGCTGGAAGTAGCGATCCTTGCTGCCGGCCTTCATGGCGCCCATGCTGCCCATCCCGCGGTAGACCTTGTACGAACGCCCCTGGTAGAGCACCACCTCGCCCGGGCTCTCCTCGGTGCCGGCGAAAAGCGACCCGATCATCACGCTCGCAGCACCGGCCGCGATGGCCTTGCTGATATCGCCTGAGAACTTGATCCCGCCGTCGGCCACGATCGGCACGCCGTGCTGCTGGGCCTCCCGGGCGCACTCCATCACGGCGGTCACCTGCGGCACCCCGACGCCGGCCACCACCCGGGTGGTGCAGATCGAGCCCGGTCCGATGCCCACCTTGACCGCGTCGGCCCCGGCCTCGATCAATGCGCGGCAACCCGCGGCGGTGGCCACGTTGCCGGCCAGCACCTCGGCCTGCGGATGGTCCTGCTTGATGCGCCGCAGCGTCTCGAGCACGGCCTGCGAATGTCCGTGGGCGGTGTCGATGGCCAACAGGTCGCAGCCGGCCTCGAGCAGCAGCTGCGCCCGCTGCAGCGCATCGGCCCCCACTCCGACGGCCGCCGCCACCAGCAGCCGGCCGCGCGAATCCTTGCTGGCCCGGGGGAAGCGCTCGGCTTTGAGCAGGTCCTTGATGGTGATCAGCCCCCGCAGCCGGTGGCCCTGGTCGACGACCAGCAGCTTCTCGATCTTATTGGTGTGCAGCAGATCCTTGGCCTCGTCCTGGCTGATGCCCTCGCGGGCCGTGATCAGGCGGCTGGTCATCACGTCGCCAACCCGCTGGTCGAGCCGGCGCTCGAAGCGCAGATCGCGGTTGGTCAGGATACCGACCAGGAGCCCCTCGTCCACCACCGGAATGCCCGAGATCGCGTAGCGGCGCATCAGCTCGACCGCCTCGCTGAGCGCCTGATCGGGGCGGATGGTGATCGGATCGCGGATGATGCCGCTTTCGTACTTCTTGACCCGGGCCACCTCCTCGGCCTGGACCTCGGGGGCCAGGTTCTTGTGGATGACCCCGATGCCGCCTTCCTGGGCCATGGTGATGGCGGTGCGCGACTCGGTGACCGTGTCCATGGCCGCCGCGACGACCGGGGTGTTGATCCGGCTGCTGCGGGTCAACTGGGTCGAGACGTCGACCTCGTTGGGGGCCATGTCGCTGTAAGCCGGCAACAGCAAGACGTCCTCGAATGTCAAACCTTCTTTGATATCGCTCTGTTCCATTGAAGCTCCCGGTCCTCATCGGTTGCCGGAACGTACCCCAGCCGAGGGTGGAAATCAAGCGCCGCGGGGAAGCTGCCGCACCGGGATAAGGGGCACGGGTTGTGCGGGCGGAAGGCTATCGAGTCGGGGAAAGGGTCTCGGGACCGCTTCGGTCAATCGCAGACGTAGTCTCGGCAGGAGGCCCGCAGGTCGGCCTTCTCGATCCGATCGCACAGATCGCAGTCGCCGGTGTTCTGGGCGATCTGGAAATAGCACTCGCCCACCATGCCGCCGTCCTGGTCGTCCCAGTACTGCAGCACGTCCTCGCAGCGATCGGGATCGCCGATCTCGATCAGTTCCTCGACATAGCACCAGGGGTCTTCGCCGCACATCTCCTTGATCGGATCGTCGCTGCCACCGTCCGAGCCGTCGCCGTCACCGCCGCAGCCGAAAGCCAGCACGGTGGCCAGGGCCAGCAACAGGGGCCAGATCGTCATCAGCTTGCGCATGCTTGCAATCTCCTCGCAGGCTCACTCTTCGGGGCACAGCGGGCCATCCGGGCAGAGATCGTACTCATCGGTGTCCGTCTCGTTGCCCTGCTCGTCCCAGCTGGTCCAGGTGCCGCACATGCCGTTGCCGTAATAGCGGCCTTCTTGCTTCTTCTGGCCGTTCTCCCAGTAGTAGATCCACAGGCCGCACTCCGAGCCGTAGTGGTAGGAGCCTTCCCTTTCGACCTGGCCGTTGTCATACCAAAAGGTCCAGGGTCCGTGCGGCCAGCCGTTCTTGTTCTCCCCCTCGGCCGACTTCTGGCCGTTGGGATGCCAGGAGGTAAAAGGCCCGTCGAGCTGGCCGTCCTTGTACTCGCCCTGCTGCTTTGGGGTGCCGTCCTCGTAGTACGAGGTGAAGGTGCCATCCTCGACGCCGTGCTCGTAGTGGCCCTCGGCACGCACTGTTCCGTCCTCGTAGTAGTGGGTGGTGTCGCCGTGAACCTCGCCGTCTTCGTCGTAACTGTACTCCGCGGCCACGTTGCCGTTCTCGTGGTAATCGCGACCGGGCCCCTGGCGATTGCCCTCGCCGTCGACGCAATACATCGCCAGGTGCTCACCGTCCCAGAAGCAGTCGGTACCCGAAGGACAGTCCAGGTCGCAGGGCGGCGCATCGTCGTCGCCACCGTTGCCATCCTGGCCACCATCCGGCTCCCCGCCAACGCACACCCCGTCGATGCATGCTTGGGGAAAGGGGCAATCCTCGTCCGTCGTGCAATCGCCGTTGCCGTTGCCGCCCGAGGAACAGCCAGGACCGCACAGACCGAGCAGTCCCAGCACCAACAGGGCGGCCCAGATGCCGTCGGTCGCCTTTACGCGTCGAATCGAAACCATATCCTGTTCCGCCTCCCGGCGGCGTCGAACCGCCGCCCAGAGAAAAAGGCGGGGCCGGAGCACGCGTCTCCGGCCCCGCCATGCCTTGGTACCGCTACTGCGGGAAGCAGGCCGGCGGGTCGTAGTCCGCCGGGTTGGTGCACGCACCGCCGGGGCAGCTGGCGCCCTGACTGACGTCACCGTCCGGCCCCGTCAGCGTGAACGCATGCCACCAGAAGCCACCCGCGCTGACGTTGAACGCCCGCACCCGGAAGCCCTCCGGGTTGTACACCTGCACCCGCGCGTACGAGCCGGCCAACGTGCCCGGCTCGTCCTCGTTCTCACCGCCGTAGTTGTGCACGTGGAAGGTGTAGTCGCCCGAGCGCAGATCAGCGATCGTCACCGTCTCCGGCCCGAAGCTGTTGCGGTCGTCCACGTCCAGGTCCGCATACGGCGCCTCGTCGCGGCTGCCGCGGCAGGCCGTCCGGTAGAAGATGTGGTGCTGCTGGCCCTCGATCGTCGGGGTCACGCAGTGCAAGTCCAGGTCCGGCGGGTTCTCGCCCCAGGTCAACACGATGCGCCAGTTGCCGTCATCCAGCGGCGAGATGGCCGCGTTCTGGTCCGGCCAATCATCCGGACCGCAGACCACGATGTCGAACCAGCCGGTGGCGAAGTTGCTGTAATTGACCTCTCCGGTGTAGTTGCCCGACGGCAGCTCGACCGTGTAGAAGCCGTCGGCGTCGGCGTCGGTTTCGCCGACCACATCGCCTTCCTTCACGTCCACGCCGGCGCGGAACTCGATGTGCGCCGGCACGCCCTCGCCGGTCACCGCATTGACGATCTGGCCCGACGCCGTGCCGTTGCCCTCGCAGTCCTCCGGCAGCTTGCGCAACGGCGTGACCTCGGTCACCTCGCCGTCGAGGATGTTGACCACCACCGTCGCCGGCAGGTAGCCCTCCTTGTCGACCTCCAAGGTATAGCTGCCGACCTCCAAGTGGGTCTTGCTGTAGCGCCCGTCAGCGCCCGACGTCAGCGTGTCGAGCAGATCGTCGCGCTGGTAGATCTCGATGCTGGCGCCCTCTATGGGCTCCTCGGTCTGGGCGTCCTTGATCAGCCCGGCCAGGTCGCCGAAGCCGTCCGGCACGCACTGCGCGTCGACGCACTTCTGGCCCTGGGCCGGACAGTCCTCGACCAGCCCGGCGGCCGACTCGTCGACCACGTCACAGGCGTCGGCCCAGTGCACCTTGTCGTCGTAGCACACCTGGTGGTCGTGCTCCGGCTCGCAGCTGCAGTTGTTGTACAGCCACCACGGGTCGAACAGGAACCAGGCGTCCGCGTCGCGACCCTGACCCTCGGGCCGATTGTCGACCATGGTCCAGCCGACCGGACCCAGACCCAGATCCTCGAAGAAGCCGAAGCGCAGGTTCAGCTCGGCCATGATGTCGACCCAGACCTCCCAGCAGACCTTGGGCAGGAAGTGGAAGGTGGCGTTGAGCCGCGGCTGGACCACGATCTCGGGGCCCACTTGGTGGTACAGCTTGAAAGCCACCACCGGCTTGAGCCATACGCGCGCGGTGACCTCGCCGTGGGCCTCCCATTGCGGCTCGTGGAAGTTCTTCTGCCAGTTGCGGGTGGCGAACGGCCGCCACTCGTCCTCGGCCCCGTCGTCCCACTCGGAACGCCACTCGGCACCGATGGACAGGTCGGCCGACACGTCGAAGCCGGTGGTCACCGCGCCGCCAACAATCAGCTCCAGCGAGTAGCCGCCGAGGAACTTGAACTCGATCTGCACGTTGACCGGCAGCCAGCCCAGGGCGAACCAGATGTCCTTCGACAGGGTGAGCAGCTCGACCTCGTTGGAGTACGAGGCGCCGGCCTCGGCCGAGGCCTTGACGTTAATGTTGGTCTCGAAGTCGGCGCCGGCGGCGATCTTGAACTTCTTCAGCCCGCCGAAGCCCAGCCAGCTGCTCTTGGTGGTGATCTCGAACTCGGGGTCGAGCTGCACGTAGCTGGGCTCGACGAACTCGAGCTTGATCTCGACGAAGGCGGTCGACTGGCCGATCAGGCGGCAGACACCCTTGTACTTCTCGTCGTCGATCTCGTTGTCCGGATCGCAGTCGGCCTGATCGCACTGGTAGCCGCTGGGGCAGTCCGGGCTGGCGTTGCACTGGCAGGAACCGGCGACGCAGTTGTCGCCGCCGCAGGAGACCTCGAAGCGTTCCGAGAACAGCTCGCGACCGGCCAGGTTGACCCGACCGCTGTACGCCGGCTGCTCGAGCTGGCGCAGCCCGCCGCCGGCGTCGGCCGGGGCGAGCTGCACGTCGTTCAAGGTCAGCCCGATGGGGCTTTCGAAGTAGACCAGCTCGCCGTCGTGCAGGCTGAAGCGCCGGGTCCACTCGCCCGAGACCGCCTCGAACAGGCTGGCCGGCGTGGTCTCCAGGATCATGACGTTGCCGTCGACCAGCTTGCGCTCGACGTGGCGCAGGTAGCCGGTGTGGCCGTCCATGCCCTTGCCGACGATGATATAGCCCTCTTCCACGTCGTAGTTCGCGGCCGGACCGTCGAAAGTGAACACCAATCGATCGGGCTCGACGTCGACCGAGCGGAAACCGGCGTGCTTCTCCATCCAGCGCACGTTGTCGGCCACCTCGATGTCGCGATCGCCCTCGGCCAGGCATTGGCCGTCGACGCACTGCTGCGGGCTCATGCAGTCCGCGTCGACCTGACAGCTATAGGGATCGGATTGTATGTTGCAACCGACCACGCCGAGCAGACCGGTCAGCACCACCATCCAGGGAACCACCAACCACGCTCTCCGTCTCATCGCCGCTCCTCTCTCGAAATATTCATCTGCCAAGTGTGAATCCGAACGCCGTTCGCGTTTTTTGTTCACGAGCCGCAAAGTACACCTGTACCGTTGGAAAGCAGTCTAGCACGCCCCCCCGACAGCGGCAACCGGTTGACTGTCCTATGAACAGCGGTTCAGGTGGTCAAATTCTACCCAATGTGGTCAGAAGTCGCAAAGGTAGTCAAAAGTCGCATTCGGGCCAATCCTTCTCACGGGCCATCGAGCCGTCGGGTCGCCATTCGATCCAGTGGCCGCATTGCTCATCGCGGGTATAAGCGGTCCGCCAGCGCTTCTGGCCATCGGCGAAGAAGGCGTCGAAACGCCCGTGGCGCTTGCCCCGGCGGTAATGCTCGACGCTGGCCAGCTGGCCGTTGGGATGCCACCAGCGGGCCTCGCCGTGGCGCTCGCCGCCACGGTAGCGGATGACGCACATCTTTTCGCCGTCCGGGTGGTACTGGGTCCAGGGACCCAGCTTCTCCCCCTGGCGATAGCGACCCTCGAGGCGCAGCTTCCCGTCGGGCCAAAGCTCCTTCCACGATCCGGTCCCGCGGTCGAACTCAAGCCGCTGGGCCACCTCGTCGCTGCCCGGCCGATAGACCTTCCAGACCCCGTGGCGCTTTCCGTCGACCCAGCGACCGCTGACCGCCAGCCGGCCCTTCTGGTCGAACACCCTCCAGGGGCCTTGGCGCTCGCCGCCGACGTAGCGACCCTTCTCGGCGACCTCGCCGTTCGGGTGGTAGGCGACGAAGTCTCCGTGCTGCTCGCCCGCCCGGTACTCGACCTCGCGCCGTTTCCAGCCGAGTTCGTGGAAGTAGACCCAGCGGCCGACCTTTTCGCCGCCGCGGTAAGTGCCGCGCCGCGCCGGCATGCCGCCCGGATGCCAGTACTCCCAGCGGCCTTGCTCCTGGCCGGCCTCGAACTCGCCCTGGCCGGCCTTCTGGCCGTTGATGTGCCAGCTCTGCCAGCGGCCCTGGCGGCGCCCATCCACGTAGCGGCCCTCGGCCTGCAGCTGGCCGTTGGAGTGCCAGGCCCGGGCCTGGCCCTGCTTCTGCCCGGCGACGAAGCGGACCTCATTTTCCTCGTGCCCGGTGGCGTACCAGCTCTGCCACAGACCGACCTTGCGACCGTGCTCGTAACGCCCGCGCTCGCGCGGCTTGCCGTCCGGATAGCGCATCGACCAGGGCCCGTGGCGCTCGCCGGCGGCGTCGACGCAGAAGACCGCCCGGCCGAACTCACCCTGCTCGGTCCGCTGCTGGCTGCCCTGCGGGCACTCGATGGCGGCCGCCGCCTCCCCGTCGGCAGCGCCCGCCGGCCCGGCCGCGCCGATCCAGATCAGCAGCCCGGCCCAGGCCCTCGTCGCTCTCGGCTTGCGCATCGCGTCATCCTCCCGGCTGCGAAACCGGCAGCCGGCTCCAAGCTACCAGCGCCTCCTATTCATCTCAACCACCAGCGACCCCGGAATCATTCCCGCTGGTTCCGGCGATCCGTTGCGGACGCGGTCGGCCGACAGCGGTTGGGCTCCAGCGGCGCGCTGGGCTATACTGGAGCCAGCGCCGGTCGTTTGGCGGGGAGGTTGCAGCGCATTGCTCGGGTACGGACACAGGTCTCCCATCGCCATGCTCGCCGGTCTCGCCTTGGCCGCCGGCTGCGGCGCGGGCCGGAACGAGCCAGCGGTGGACTTCGCCCAGTTCAGCCAGGCCATGCGGGCCATCTCGGTGCGCACCTGCCGCAAGGCCCACCTGTGCCGCGACAGCTACCCCTACGATCTGGTCCACCCGTTCGCGGCCGCTTTCGGCGACACGCCGCAGGAGTGCCAAGACGAGCACACCATCAGCGACGAGCGGCTGGCCCTGCTGGAGGCATCGCTGGCCGAGCGCCGCATCCGCTACGATCCCGACTTGGCGGCGGATTGTCACGCCGCGCTGTGGGCGGCCGAGTGCCGCTCGTTCTGGCAGGAGGCGGGCGGGGAGGCCTGCGCCGACATGGTCCAAGGCACGCTGGAGCCGGGCGCCGACTGCCGCGACGATTGGGAGTGCCTCTCGGAGCGCTGCTCCGGAGCCGAGGGAAAATGTCGAGTCGAATGAGTTGGTTTCGAATCAGTCAGTTGACCGATTGATCGATCGCGCCCCGCGTGCTACCTATGATGATAGGATTGCAAGGAAGATGAAAGGACTCGACCATGTGGACGAGGACCAGATTCAAGGGCCGGCGCGGACAGGGCATGACCGAGTACATCATCATCGTGGCCCTGATCGCCATCGCCGCCATCGGCGTCGTGTCGCTGTTCGGCGACAACATTCGAGCGCTGTTCGCCACCTCTGGCAACGCCCTGGCCGCCAACGAGCAAGCCACCGCCGAGACCAACGAGGCCACCGGAGGCATGTACGGCCATCGCGATTTGGAGAACTTCGGCCAGACCATGACCAAGCAGTAGCGCAGCAGCTCACCGATCGACCACCCGCTTCCGCAGCGGGGCTCCAACCCGCTCTCATCCCCCCACCCGAGTCCGTGCAGCGCCCCAGCCGGCGGCTGGCGCTCGGCCTGCTGCTTCTGCTGGCGTGGTCCGCCACCGCCGGCTGTTTTCCCGAGGTGCCGGCGCCCGAGGTCGACTCCCCCACCCGGCCGGGTGAGCGGTTGTGGACACTGGTGGCGGCCAACCCGGCGCTGGCGCCCGAGGTGCTCGACGAGCTGGCCTGCCGCATCTTGCTGGAGGCGCTGGAACGCGACGGCCGGGTGCGCCCGGTCGGCAGCCTGGCCCTGCCGGGCGCGGCCGCGGTTGTGCTGCGCTCACCGGTGCACATCTCCTCGATCGAGGTGGCGGCCGATGCGCTGAGCCGGGTGCGGCTGCCGGACGGCACCGAGCTGCCGCTGCTGGCGGTCGCCGGGCCAACCGGCCGGGATGCCGCCGACGCGCTGGCCCCACCCGCCATCGCCGCCGCGCTGCGCGCCGCGCCCGGTCCCCTCGCACCGGGCGCAGCCGCCGGCTGGCGGGCGCGCCACGGCTGGCCGCTCGGCCAACTGCGGCGACAGCGCTTCGACCAAGCGCTGCGGGTCACCGCCGCCGGCCGGCAGCGCCTGGCGGAGCGCCTGGCGCTGCTGCGCCAGCGGCTGGGAACGGCCGTGCGCCAGCTGCCGCTCGCGCCGGTGCGGCTGCGCTTGTCCGCCCGGCAGCCCGCCGCCTACCTGGTCTGGCGCTGCGGGCGGGCCGCGGCCGGCCCGGCCTGCCGCGCCGCGGCTGCGGCCGAGCCCGAACGCATCCGCTGCCTGACCCGCGACGCCATGTCGGACGGCGAGCGGTCGCTGCTGGGCTGGCCGCTGGGCTGTGAATCGGGGTAGAACCTCTTGTGCCGCGGCTGGTGCGGAGCTAGGATGGGCCAGTTCGAGGGCCGCTGCTGCGGCGATGGGAGGAGATGGCAGATGCGCGGTTTTTTGGTTTGTCTTTCAGCGTGGATGGGGGCCATGGTCCTGGCGGCGGGCTGCTCGGACTCGACCGCCGGCTGTAGCGACGACGGCGATTGCCCCGACGGTCGCTGCGTCGATGGCCAGTGTCTGCCGGGCTCGGATCGCGACCACGACGGCGTGCTCGACGACGACGACAACTGCCCGGACACGCCCAACCCGGATCAGGCCGATCGCGACGGCGACGGCGCCGGCGATGCCTGCGACCCGTGTCCGGATACCGACCTGAACGACCCGGACGGCGACGGCGTGTGCAACGACGTGGACAATTGTCCGGACGTGGCCAATCCGGATCAGGCCGACGCCGATGGTGACGGGGCCGGCGACGCCTGCGACCCCTGCCCCGAAGACCCGAACGACGACGGCGACGGCGATGGCGTCTGCGACAGCGACGACAACTGCCCGGACACGCCCAACCCCGATCAGGCCGACGCCGATGGTGACGGGGCCGGCGACGCCTGCGACCCCTGCCCCGAAGACCCGAACGACGACGGCGACGGCGATGGCGTCTGCGACAGCGACGACAACTGCCCGGACACGCCCAACCCCGATCAGGCCGACGCCGACGGCGACGGCGCCGGCGACGCCTGCGACCCCTGCCCGCAGGATGCCGATGACGACGGCGACGGCGACGGCCTGTGCGCCGATGAGGACAACTGCCCGCAGGATTACAACCCGGATCAGGCCGACAGCGACGGCGACGGCATCGGCGACCTGTGCGACGACACCGCCGACGACTTCCGCGACGGCGGTCCGACCAACCCCGACTGCACCTTTACGCCGCCGCGGGCCGAATTCGCGCCCGAAGAAGAGGTGGGCTGGTCGTCGAGCGATCTGCTGCCGGATAAGGTCCAGGTCATGGCCACGCCGACGGTGGTCAACCTGACCGATGACAACGGCGACGGCGTCGTGGATGCCGACGACACCCCCGACGTGGTCTTCAACGGCTTCGACACCTGGACCGAAAACGGCAACATGTACTTGGACTCGGGAGCGCTGCGCGCGGTGGCGGGCGATACCTTCACCGACCTGTGGGCCGTGTCTCCGGCCGGCGATCAGCCGGCGCCGGCCGCCTCCATCGCCGCCGGCGACATCGACGGCGACGGGCTGGTGGAGCTGGCCACGCTGCGCTTCGCCGGCGGGGTGGTCGTGTTCGACACCCACCCGGCCGGCCCGCCGACCGTCAAGTGGTCCTGCGCCGACCTGGACAACTGCGACGACTACGCCCTGCTGCACGGCGGCAACCAGTGGGGTGGCCCGGCCATCGCCGACATCGATCAGGACGGTACCCCCGAGGTCATCCACGGCGCCCACGTCTACAGCGCCGACGGCGCGCTGCTGTGGGCGGGCACCGGCGGCATCGGCGACAACGGCGTCGGGCCGCTGAGCGCGGTGGCCGACCTCGACGGCGTCGCCCCGGCCGAACTGGTCACCGGCAACACCTTCTACCACGCCGACGGCTCCATCTACTGGGACGGCAGCGGCGCTTACGGCGACGGCTTCGTGGCCCTGGGCGACTTCGACGACGACGAGCGGCCCGAGGTGGTGGTCGTCAGCGACGGCACGGTGCGCTTGCACGAGCACGACGGTGGATTGAACTGGGGGCCGGTGGCTCTGCCGGGCGCCGGCGACGGCGGGCCGCCCACGGTGGCCGACTTCGACGGCGACGGCCAGCCCGAGATCGGCATCGCCGATCGCGATACCTACGTCATGCTGGAGACCGACGGCTCGCTGTCGTGGCAGGAAGCGACCCAGGACCACTCCTCGTCGCGCACCGGCTCGTCGGTGTTCGACTTCGAGGCCGACGGCTACGCCGAGGTGGTCTACAACGACGAGACGCATCTACGCATCTACGACGGCGCCAGCGGCGAGGTGCTGTGGGAGCGCGAGAACTCCTCGGCCACCGCCTACGAGTACCCGGTCATCGCCGACGTGGACAACGACGGCAACGCCGAGCTGGTGGTCTGCGCCAACGACTTCGCCTTCGGCAGCCACCACGGCATCCGGGTCTTCGGCGATCTGGAGGACAACTGGGTGCGCACCCGGCGCATCTGGAACCAGCATACCTACCACATCAGCAACGTCCACGAGGACGGCAGCGTGCCGCAGGTCGAGCCGGACGGCTGGCTGCTGTACAACTCCTACCGCCAGAACGAGCTGGCCCCGGGCGAGGGCCAGGCCATCGAGGCGCCCGATCTGGCCTCGGACCTGCCCTCGGCGCTGACCGGCGCCTGCCCGGACTCGGTTGTCCTGCGGGTGTGGGTGGAGAACCGGGGGGCCATCGAGGTGGCCGCCGGGATTCCGGTGGCCTTCTACGCCGGCGACCCGGATGCCGGCGGCAGCCTGATCGATGTGGCCTACACCAGCCGCGCCCTGCAGCCGGGCCAGGCCCAGCGGGTCGACTACACCTGGATCGATCCGCCGGTCGGCTCGACCGTGGACGTCTACTTGGTGGTCGACGACTTCGGCAACGGCGAGGGCTGGAACAACGAGTGCGACGAGGACGCCGGCGGCCAGGCAGCCAACAACCACGGCATCATCGAGGACGTGGGCTGCCCCTGAGCCGGACCGGGCTGCGGATGGCCCACGACGCAGTGCATTATTTCGCGAACCACCCTTGACATGCGGGCTCCCGGGGGCCAGATTAAGGACATCAGGGTACTCAATGTCCTGTGTCTTGCCAACGAACCGGGCAACGCCGCTCTTTCACCGATAGCCCCACCTCCCCCTTCCATCGAATTCGAGCCTGGCGATGGAAGGGGGAACCCCCCACCTTTTCGGAGGCTTGCGCTCAGCGGTCGCTGGCGCGCAGCACGAAGTAGACCAGGGTCAGCAGGCTGGTGATCACCGCCGCCAGGTAGGTCATGGCGGCCGCGTTGAGCACCTTGCCCACCTCGCGGCCCTCGGCCTCGGACACGATGCCGGTGGCCACCAGTTGCTGGCGCGCCCGCTTGGATGCATTGAGTTCGACCGGTAGGGTGACCAGCTGGAAGGCCACCACCGCCGAGAACAGGATCACCCCGACCCAGATGAGCCCGCCAGCGTGGAATAGAAATCCCACGATCACGAGGATATAGGACAGGTTCGAGCCCAGATTGGCCGGGCCCACCAGCATCTGGCGCAGCTTCATCAGGCCGTAGCCCTGGGCGTCCTGTATGGCGTGGCCCACCTCGTGGGCGGCCACCCCCACCGCCGACACCGAGCGGCCGTGGAAGACGTTCTCGCTCAGCCGGACCACCTTCTCGGTCGGGTGGTAGTGATCCGACAAGAAGCCGTGGTGCGGCTCGACCCCCACGTCGTGGATGTTGCTGCGCTCGAGCAGCTCGCGGGCCACCTGGGCCCCGCTGGCCCGGCTGGCGATGGCCACCTTGGAGTAGCGCTTGAAGGTCGACTTGACCTTGAAGGTGGCCCATAGCGCTAGCAGGAAACCCGGTGCTACAATCAATAGATACAGCGGGTCAAATATCAGCATTCGGTCCTCCGTTCCCCTGAACGAAGGTAATCACGCCAGCGGGTCCGGTCAATGGCCCAAGGGCCCGTTTTCCTTGGGATGCTTTCAGAATGTCCACCGCAGGGCCAGGTGGGCCCCGCCGTCCATCACCGCCAGGCTGGGCAGCGGCACGGCGTCCGGCCGCCGCAGCATGGGTCCGTCGTCGATCTCCATCTCCTCGTTGTACAGCTCGGCCGCCGAGGAGATGCGCGACCAGGCCACGAACTCGAACACCACCCCGAGCAGCAGCAACCCGCCGCCGGCGCCGAAGCTCGACAGGGCCACGGTTTTTGCGCTCGAGATCTCGTCTTCCACCCCGGGCATGTACATCACCCCGCCGACCAAGAAGGCCGCCAGCGATAGGCCGGTGAACACGTTGCCCATGGTGTGGAAGGTCTCGAAGGAGTGGAAGGCGTCGAGCGCCGGTGGCACTTCGCCGAGCAGCTCGGCGAAGGCGTGGCCATCCTCGTAGAGGCCGTAGGTCTCCTCATCCAGCGTGTAGGACCCGGCGTAGAAGATGAAGCCGTGGTGGACCTCGACCTCCTGGGCCGCGGCCGGGATGCTCGAGGCGCTCAGGGCGATGATGAAAGCGATCGCCGTGGTGGCTCTGGACATGATGAACCTCCGCTAAGGCTGCTGCTGCTGGATCTGGCTCAGCAGCAGCGGCTTGAGATGCTCGCCAGCGGCACCGACGCGTTTGCCGAACGCACCGACGATGTTGATCATCAATTTCAGGCAGGTCTGCGGCTTCTGTTTCTGCAGCTTGGCAAAATCGCGCCGCGGGATCTCGAGCAGCTCGCAATCGGTCTCGGCGGTGGCCGTCAACATGCGCTGGCCGCCGATGAGCAGGCTCAACTCGCCGAAGGAGTCGCCCGGGGTCAGCCGGTCGAGCGGCCGATCGCGGCCGTCCGGCGATTTGATGCTCAGCTGCACTGCCCCCGAGCGCAGCACGAACAGGCTCTCGGCCACCATGTTCTCGACGAAGATGGGCGTTGCGGCCGGGATCTCACGCGGCCGGGCCAGCTTGCCCATCAGCAACAAACCGGTCTCGGAGAAGCCCTTGAACAGCGGGCAGGCCTTGAGCACCTCGGCGTGGGACATGCCATCTCGAATACCAAAATCCCCGGCTTCGGGGCAAGAGAAAAAGATGGCGCCGATCGCGGTGACTGTGGCACGTTGCTTGCTTCCACTTCCGAAAAGATCCGTTGACAAGCCGGGTGCCGGCGCGCATAGTCCGCCACCTGGAACCTCTGGAGGACAGCTGCGATGACCGAAAGCAAGACCAAATCCGAGATCGCTCCGGCCACGGGTCGTCTGGGCGTGCTGTGCGTGGGCCTGGGCGCCGTGTCCACCACCCTGATCGGCGGCGTCGAGGCCGTGCGCCGCGGCATCGCCAAGCCCATCGGCTCGGTGAGCCAGATGGCCACCATCCGGCTGGGCAAGCGCACCGAGGGCCGCACCCCGCGGATCAAGGACTTCGTGCCGCTGACCACCCTGGAAGACGTCCGCTTCGGCGGCTGGGACGTATTCCACGACGACTGCTACCAGGCGGCCAAGACGGCCCAGGTGCTCAACGGCGAGCATCTCGACGAGCTGCGGCCTTTCCTGGAGCGGCTCAAACCGATGGCCGCGGTGTTCGACTCGCGCTTCGTCAAGAAGCTGCGCGGCGACATCACCAACATCAAGGAAGGCGCCAGCCTGATGGACAAGGCCGAAGGCGTCATGCGCGATCTGGACGGCTTCGCCGATGCCAACGGCTGCGATCGGCTGGTCTGCGTCTGGGCCGCCTCGACCGAGGCCTTCCTGGAGCAACAGCCCGTCCACCGTGATTTGGCCAGCTTCGAGAAGGGCCTGCGCGAGAACGATCCCCACATCGCGCCGTCGATGATCTACGCCTACGCCTGCTTGAAGAAGGGCGTGCCCTACGCCAACGGAGCGCCCAACCTGACGGTCGAGATCCCGGCGCTGCGCGAGCTGGCCGACAAGACCAACACCCCCATCTCGGGCAAGGACTTCAAGACCGGCCAGACGCTGATGAAGACCATCATCGCCCCGGGGCTCAAGGCGCGCATGCTGGGCGTGAGCGGCTGGTTCTCGACCAACATCCTGGGCAACCGCGACGGCGAGGTGCTCGACGATCCGGACTCTTTCAAGACCAAGGAGGTCAGTAAGCTGGGGGTGCTCGATTACATTCTCGAGCCCAAGGCCTACCCCGACCTGTACGGCGACCTCTACCACAAGGTGCGGATCAACTACTACCCACCGCGCGGCGACGCCAAGGAGGGCTGGGACAACATCGACATCGTCGGCTGGCTGGGCTACCCGATGCAGATCAAGATCGACTTTTTGTGCCGCGACTCCATCCTGGCGGCACCGGTGGCGCTCGATCTGGCCCTGTTCTCCGACCTGGCCAAACGGGCCGGGCTCAAGGGCATCCAGGAGTGGCTGAGCTTCTTCTACAAGAGCCCCATCGTGCCCGAGGGCCTCTACCCCGAGCACAGCCTGTTCATCCAGAAGACCAAGATGAAGAACACGCTGCGCTACCTGATGGGCGAGGACCTGATCACCCACCTGGGGCTGGACTACTACGACGACTACGCTGAGTAGCCGCGTCCGCTCCGGCCGCGGCGGGCACCGGGAGCGGCTTCCGATGCGCGCATTCGCATCCAGCACGGCCGAGCTGCCACGGGTGGCCCTGGTCTCGGCCCAGCGCTACCCGCATCACGACGCCGATACGCAACAGGTGATGAAGAGCGCCACGGCGCTGGTGCGCGCCGGGCTCGATCTGCAGCTGCTGATCCCGCCGCGGGCCGGCCGCACCCGCCTGCCGCGCGCGGAACGCCTGGCCGAGATCCAACTTTTCTACGGCCTCGACCGCTGCGCCCATATCCGCCAGCTGCCCGGCTGGCCGGCCGGTGATTTCCAGCCGCCGGTCAAGCTGTGGCACGGCTGGTTCGGGGCGCTGACGGCCTGGCGCGAGGGCTTCGGCTTGGTCTACACCCGCGAGTGGACCACCGTGCTGACCTGCCTGGCGCTGGGCCAGCCGGTGCTGTTCGAGACCTACCGCGCGCTGGGCGACGAGCATCCGCGGTTGATGGCCCGGGTGGCGCGGCTGGCCCGGCGCCGCGAGTTCGTCGGCCTGATCACCCACAGCCGGCTCGCGGCCCGCTCTTTCATCCGCCGCGGCTTCGCACCCGAACGCGCGCTGGTGGCCTACAACGGCTTCGACCCGCGCGACATGCAGCCGCGGCTGGAGGCGGCCCATGCGCGCTCAGCCCTGGGGCTGGCTGCGGATGCACCGCTGGTGGTCTACACCGGCAACATGCAGCCCAACAAGAACCTGCCGGTGCTCGTCGAGTTGGCCGCCCGGGTTCCGAGCGCCCGCTTCCTGCTCGTGGGCGGCCGGCCCGAGCACGTCCGCAGCCTCGAGCGGCTGGCCACCGAGCGCGGCGTAGGCAACCTGAGCTTCGCCGGCCAGCGTCCGGTGAGCGAGATGCCGCGCTACCTGTACGCAGCCGACGTGCTGATCGTGCCGCCGACCGGCAAGCCGCTGGCCGAACACGGCCGCACCGTGCTGCCCATCAAGACCTTCTCCTACCTGGCCGCCGGTCGCGCCATCCTGGCTCCGGACACGCCCGACCTGCGCGAACTGCTGGCCGACGGGCGCAACGCCCGGCTGGTCGCACCGGACCGTCCCGTAGCCGCAGCCGCGGCGCTGCAAAACCTGATCGACGACCGCGGGCTGCGCCGGCAGCTGGCCGCCGGTGCCCTGGACACGGCCGCCCGGCTGACCTGGGATGCGCGCGCCGAGCGCATCAAGGGCTTCCTCGAACGGGTGCTCGGAACGGCCGGGCAACGTGAATAATCACGACGGTGTGAAACCAGCGCACACCTCAAGCATCCGAATTCGCAGCATAATCAGCCTTTTGAGACGGTGTTTTCCGGTGCGATTCTTGCATACACCGGGGCCGTGGAGAAGCGACCGATCGCAACGGCCGCGGACGCGATGGGCATGGACGTGAAAGACAGCTACGACAACATCATCATCGGCAGCGGCTTCGGCGGCGCCTTCAGCGCCTTGAAGCTGGCCCGGGCCGGACACGAGGTGCTGGTGGTCGACCGCGGCGTGTGGGTCGAGCGCGACGAGAGCTGCTGGGACGAGCAGCGGCTGCACCTGGACGATCCGCCGCTGTACCAGGGACGCAGCCCGATCGAGGTGGATCAACGCGACGGCCGGCTGGAGCAGGACTGGCCCTACGACACGGTGGGCGGCATGGCCACCTTCTACGGCTGCGCCTCCTTCCGCATGCGCGAGCAGGACTTCGCCGGCTCGCCGAAGCCCGGCGCGGATGCGCGCGAGCGCGCCTGGCCCTTCGGCTACGAGGCGCTGGCCCCGTACTACGACGAGGCCGAGAAGCTGTTGGGCGTGTCGGGCGCCTTGGGCGAGGATGCCAGCGAGCCGCCGCGGGGCGCGTTTCCACAGCCGCCACCCGAGGAGCTGCCCGAGCACAGCCAGCGGGTCTGGCAGGCCAGCGAAGCGCTGGGGCTCAACCCCTTCCACCTGCCGCTGGCCATCAACTTCGACGGCCAACACGGCAAGAGCCGCTGCACCCATTGCCACACCTGCGATCACTTCCTGTGCAAGCTCGAGGCGAAAAACGAGCCTTCGGTTTCGGTGCTGCCGCTGGCCATGGACGCCGGCGCCCGGGTGGTGGCCGACACGCGGACGGTGCGCATCGACCACAGCAGCGATCGGGTGACCGCCGTCGAGCTGGTCGATCAGCGCAGCGGTGAGCGCAAGCGGGTGCGCACCGAGCGGCTGATCCTGGCCGCCGGCGGCATCGGCACCCCACAGCTGCTGCTGGCCTCGGGCATGACCGCGGACGCCGCCGGCGACAATTTGATCGGCCGCAACCTGATGCGCCACTGCAACGGCGTCATGGTGGGCGTTTTCCCCTACCGCACCAACAAGCGCAAGGTGCTGCAGAAGCTGATCGGCATCGGCGGCTGCTATTTCGGCGATCCGGCCGGCAATGGCACCGAGCCGGCCGGTCCGTGGGGCATGCTGCAGGAGATCGCCATCGTCGGCAAGGGTACCATCAAGCGCCACAGCCCCTTCGGCCTGAAGAACCTGGCGGCCACCATCTCGCCTTGCACCTCGGGCCTGATCTGCATCGCCGAGGACCTGCCGCAGCCCGACAACCGGGTGCTGCTGGGCGACGAGAGCGACGCCTTCGGCATGCCCATCGCCCGCGTCCACCACCGCTATCATCCGCGCGACCGGGCGGCGCTGGCCGGTCTATCCCGGGTGGCCAAAAAAATACTGCGCAAGGCCGGCGCCTGGATGTTCCGCTCCCAGCCCATCGATACCTTCTCCCACGTGTTGGGCACCTGCTGGATGGGCGAGCAACGCGACCGCTCGGTGGTGGACCGCGACTGCCGCTTGTGGAGCCTGCGCAATCTCTACATCACCGATTGCTCCGCCCTGCCGTCGACCGGCTCGGTCAACCCGAGCCTGACCATCGCCGCCAACGCGCTGCGGGTGGGCGATCAGCTGGCCGCGGGAGGGCAGCCGGCATGAGCGCCCTGCCCCGCATCTGCCTCTTCGGCACCGGCCGCATGGCCCACCAGCACGCCAAGCTCCTGCGCAAGCTGTTTCCCGAGATCGAGCTGAGCTTCGCCGGTCGCGACCCGGCCAAGGCCGCGCGGTTGTGCACCGAACGCAAGGGCAAGCGCGCCTTCGACAGCTTCGAACAGGCCGCCGCGGCCGACGAGGTCGATGTGGTCCTTCTTGCCACGCCGCACGCGCTGCACGCCGAACAGGCCGAGTTGGCCGCGGCCGCCGGCAAGCACCTGATCATCGAAAAACCCATCTGCCGCAGCGCCGCCGAACTCGAACGCATCGAGCGGGCGGTCGAGCACAACGGCGTGCGCTGCACGGTGGCCGAGAACTACTTCTACAAACCGGCGCTGCACAAAATCCGCACCTTCATCGATGCCGGTCTGATCGGCCAGCCGCTGATCGTGGCGCTGGGCAAGACCACCAGCCAGCGGGTCGACGGCTGGCGCAGCGACGCCGAGCTGATGGGCGGCGGTGCCCTGCTCGAGGGCGGCATCCACTGGGTCGACGCCCTGCTGGCGCTGGGCGGGTCGGCCCCGGTCGAGGTGATGGGTTTCAGGCCCGGAGTCGAGTACGCCACCGAGGTGCCGGTCGAGGACACCATGGTGGTCCAGGTGCGCTTCGCCAACGGCTGCCTGGGCACCCTGACCCACTCCTGGAAAATTCCGAACCGCTTCGGCGGCTTGGGCCTGTCCAAGGTGTACGGCACCGAGGGTGTGGTGACCTTCGAGTCCAACGGACTATTCCTTTCCGTGTACGGCCGCAAGAAGAAGCTGCGCCTGATCTCGCCGCGGCGCTTCCTCGGCTTTCGCGACATGCTGCGCGCCTTCGTCCGAGATTACGTCGACGACGCGCCCTGGCAACCCGACCTGCAGCGCATCCGCCAGGAGATGGAGGTCGTCTGGGGCGCCTACCGCTCGCTTGACACGCGCCAAGCGCAGGCGATATCCGATCGTCGCCACGGCGCGGGGCAGGAATCGAACCGCCGCCCGGAGGCGGCCGCCGAGGCGGCCGCGGCCGAACGGCACGCCGTGACTGGATAGAATGATGAAAGCGCTGATCGCCATCCCAACCAGCCAGAGCCCCGACCGCGCCTTGACGCGGGTGGCAGGCCTGCCACTGCTCGAGCGGCTGCTGCTGGCCCTGCGCGAAAAGGGCGTCGAACAGATTCACCTGCTGTGCCCGCGCGCGCCCGACGCCTATAGACGGGGCCTGCGGCCGGCCGCTGCGCTGGGGCTCGAGCTCACCTGGTACGGGCCCGATGCGCCGCTGTCCGACCTTTTGGCCGCGCTCGAGCGGGGACGGGGGCCGACGCTGATGCTGGCCAGCGATGTGGTGTTCGAGCACGGCCTGCTGGCCGCCCTGCTCGACGCCCCCACCGGCCGGCCCAACGCCCTGGTGGTCGAGCGGCCCGAGGGGCGACTGGACGATCTATCGCTGGTGCGCGGAGTGACCTCGGCCGGCAGCCGCGCCGACGGCCTGGTGGACGTCGAGCGTACCGCGCGCATCACAGCCGGGCTGTTTTTGGTGCCCGAGCCCGACCGCCTGCTGGACCTGGTCGAGCCGCGCGGGAACGAAGGCGCCTCGCTGTCGCAGCGGGTCATCGGCCGCATGCAGGCCGGCCTGGCCGATCTGGCCGCCCGCGGCCAGCTCGAGCTGCAGCCGGCCAGCGCCGGCTACTGGGCGCCGCTGCGCGACCGGGCCGACGTGGCCCCGGCCGAACGCGGCCTGTTCAACACCCTGCGCAAGAGCACCGACGGCCTCATCTCGCGCAAGCTGAACCGGCCGCTGTCGCTGGCCATGAGCAAGGTGCTCATCCGCTTGCCCATCCATCCCAACGTGCTGACCCTGTTCAGCCTGCTGGTCGGGCTGGCCAGCGCCTGGTTCGCCGCCCAAGGGGGCTACTGGATGGTGCTGGTGGGCGCCTTTTTACTGCAGTTCAACTCCATCCTGGACGGCTGCGACGGCGAGATCGCCCGGCTGCGCTACCAGACCTCCAAGCTCGGCTCGCTGCTCGACACCATCGTCGACAACGTCTCGACCACCGGCTTCATCGTCGGTGTGGTCGTCGGTCTGTGGCGCACCGACGGCACCTGGCTCTACCCCTCGATGGCCTTTTTGTTCCTGGCCCTGATCGCGGTGGCCTTCGCGCTGATGATCTTCTTCCTGATCCGCTACGGCCAGACCGCCTCGCTGATCGCCTTCTTCCGGCCGCTGACCCAGTCGATCGAGCGCTCGGATGGCTGGGCGGGCGGTGTGGGCCGGGTGATGGCCAAGGTGCTCAAGCGCGACTTCCACGTCTTCCTGCTCTTCCTGGTCGGCCTGGCCGGCCAGGCCTGGCTGATCCTGGCGCTGGCCGACTTCGCCGCCCTGGTGTTGACCGGCGTGATCCTGTATCTGGTCATCGGCCGCCGCGCCTGGCTGATCGCCAACCTGGCCGCGGACAGCGGCAACTACGGCGTGGCCGAGGGCACCCTGGTGCGCGGCTGATCGACCGGCGGCCGTGCGAAAGGCCCACGAACGAGGACATGGGATATTGGTGCGCGGAACACATCTGGCCTCATGGCTGTTGTTTTGCGCCGTGGGCGGCGCGCCCGGCGCGGCGGGGGCCGGCGGAACCGAGGCGAAAAACGACGCCGCTTTGCCAGCAGCGGCCAAGCCGGCGGATGACGAGACGGTAGCCGCGGCGGCCGATCCCTACCAGCGCCACCTGGCGCTGGGCGTCTCGACGGTCAAGGAACTGGGCTTCATCGCCGCCCAGATCCGGGGCCGCTACGACCACGTGGCCTTCGAGGCCGCCTTCGGCTTGCTGCCCATCCTGATCCTCGTCACCGGCGACGAGACCGGCATCATCGCCGACTACAGCCTGCACGCCACCGGCTCGGTGCTGGTGTTCTTCAACTCGGATCAGAGCCGCATGAGCCACGGCCTGCGCGCCGGTGGCATCTGGGACGGCAAGTTCGGCTGGGGCGGGCTGGTCGGCTGGCAGGGCGAGCTCAGGCTGACCCGGCTGCTGTCGCTGTCCTTCGGCGCCGGACTCCAGTTCTACCCGCAGGCGAACGACTGGGCCGAGCGCCGGCTGGAGAAGGACTACCCCAACGCCTCGGTCAACATCGACGCCCAGACCTACGTCCAGCCCTACGTGGGCGTCGGCCTGCTGCTCTACCTGCTGTAAGACCGCCGTCCGGCCCGCCCTGGCTCGAATCTCCGGCTTTGCGCCGGCGCTCAGCGGCCGGTCACGGCGATGGCGTTGTGGTGGTTGCTGATCACGGCTGTCTTCTCACCCTTGAACCGGGAACGCAGCTTTTTCACCAGCCCCTTCAGCGCGCCGGCGCTGCAGTGCGCTTGCCAGTGGGTGGTGTCCGGGCTCGATCCCTGTGCGGACAGATCACTGCATTTCCCGGCCAACAGCTTCTCGACCGCGTCGCGCTCGTCGGCCGGCAGCCCGCGCGCCACCACCGCCACCGGGCGCTCGTCCCGGGCCTTGTAGGCGTGGGGCAGCAGCTTCAATCCGGCGGCCGCCAGACAGTCGGCCACCGCCGAGCGCAGCGCTCGATCACCACGACCGCCCCGAGCGTAGACCTTCATGCTGCTGCGGTGCAGCTGGGCCAGGCTGCGTCCGGTGGCCGTCTCGACCACGGCCAGATCCACCTCGTAGGCCACCGTCTCGGTCATGCCCGACTCGCGCTGCTCGGTGGCCGAGAAGACCAGCATCAGGTCGGCCTGGGCGGCCAGCGCCTGGGCCAGGCCGGTGCCCGGAACCATGTCTGACAATCCCAGCGCCTCGGGCAGGCTCTTGGCCCATTGCACCTTGCTCGGTCGCACCAGCTCGATCGGCAGATGACCCAGCTGCACGGCCGCCGCCCCGGCGGCCAGCTTCTGCTGGCCGGCGGCGGTCATCGCCTCCGATGCCAGCACCAGCAAGCGCAGCTTGCGCTCCGGCGCATCGAGCAGCCCCTGCTCGGTCAATGCCCGCACCACCGCCGGCTGGTCCACCGCCAGCGTGCCGTCCAGCCGCACCCCGTCGCCCGAACGGGTCGCCATGCGCAACCCGGTGCCGCGGCCCGAGCGCGAGGGCGGTCCGGGCGGGGGCACCAGCGCGTCCAGCTGCGCCATCAGCTTCGGCTCCACCGCCGCGTAGGCGTCTTCGGCGTCCACCGCCGCTGCCAGCTTGTCCCGCGCCAGCCAGCGCAGCGCCGCGCGCTGCAGCGCCCGGATGCCGGCCTGGCGATCGGCGGCCGTCACCGAGCAGCTCAGCATCAGCTTACCCTCACCCATGGCCTCGGCCAGCTCGCAGCGCCCCTGCCCGGCCCGCACAACACCACCAGCATCCAGCACCAAAATCGCCACCGACAGAGCCGCAGCCCGACGAGCCCAAACCATGACCACCTCCCGAAAAACCGCTCTCGACAATTTCCTACACCAGAACCCAAAGACCGACGCAGCGCAATCCCGAATATTCCAAGCGCGACCGACAAGGCGCGGATTCGGCCGCACTCCGGTCGCCAGGCGTAGCATCTTAGACGCACAGTCCAATCGCAGCACGTTCACTCGCGGAGGAACAGCAGCTTGACCGTGGCCTGGCCTTTGGCGGCGGCTGGTTTCAGCCCGGCCAGGACCCTTTTCAGGCAGCTTTCGAGGGCGGTGTCGTGCAGGCTGCCGCCGCGGACCTCGGGGGCTTTGGCGCTGCCGTGGT
The DNA here is from genome assembly GCA_964454005.1 of uncultured Myxococcales bacterium. GTDB lineage: Bacteria > Myxococcota > B64-G9 > B64-G9 > B64-G9 > CAYVQE01. Next base: position 16,490 of record CAYVQE010000001.1, on the reverse strand, counting down.
CGACCTGCAGCAGCAAGACGCGGCCGCCGCTGCGCTCGGGTTCGCGCTCTAGCAGGGCGAAGCGAACCGGCTTGCCCGCCGGGCGCGATTTATGTACAATTGAGTTGTACAAAAGGAGGCCGCCCATGGTCGACGTCGGTGTCAGCCAACTGCGGGCCAATCTGCCCGCCTACCTGGATCGGGTGCAGCGCGGCGAGGAGATCCGCATCACGCGGCGGGGGCGCACCGTGGCCGTGCTGCGGGCGCCCGAGGAGGTGCACGCCCGCAACCGCGAGACGCTGGCCGAGTTGCGCGCACGGGCCCGGGTGGGCGATGTGATCGAGCCGGTCGACTCGAGCTGGGAAGCCGATGATCCTGCTTGACACCTGCGCCCTGATCTTCGACGCCCTCGCCCCGCAGCGCCTCTCGGCCAGAGCCCGCCGGACCATCGAGAGCGCCGGCGCCGAGGCACGCCTGGCGCTCAGCGACATCTCCTTGTGGGAGACCGCCATGTTGGTCGCCCACGGCCGCCTCGACCCCGGTACCGACAGCGGCGCCTTTCTGCGCCTGGCGCTGGCCACCCGCGGCATCCGCACGCTGCCCATCTCGATCGAAATCGCCGAGCGCGCCGCCGACCTCGATATCCACGGCGACCCGGCCGACCGCATCATCGCCGCCACCGCCATCGCCCACGAGGCCCGACTGGTCACCGCGGACAGGCGCCTGCGCCGCTCAAGAAGCGTTCCCACCCTGTGGTAATACCTCCCTGGGCGTCGTGTTCGGCGCCAGGGGGGCTGGGCGCGTCCCTGGCCCCCCTGGACACGCCATTGGTTGACAGGCGTCTGACACCTGGGCGAGTCTTTCGCGATGCAGCCAGGAGAGCGCGTGTGAAGGCCGTCTACCACTCCCCGCGCATCGAGCCGCTGGGGCTCGATGAGCTGTACGCGTCTGCGGCCCATTTCAAGCACCTGATGCAGTACGTGGTCGACGCGGTGCTGGTGTTGGGCAGCGACCAGCGAATCGAGCAGGCCAACCCCAGCGCCAGCCGCCTGCTCGGGCTGTCGCCGGAGAAGCTGATCGGCCGCCACGTGCGCGATCTGATCCCATCCGACCCCCGGGTGCGGGATCTGTCGCTGGAAGCGGTGGACAAGAAACTATCGGTGCTGGCCGAGTACCACCTGATCAACCACGCCGGCCACGAGCTGGATACCGAGATCAGCATCTCGCCCACACCGGAAGGCGGGGCCATCGCCATCATCCGCGACATCACCCGCCGCAAACGCTCCGAGGGGGCCCTGCGCGAGGCCGAGCGCCGGTACCGCGAGCTGACCGAGGGCATGCCCTATGCGGTGGCCATCTTCCAGGACGGCCGGGTGGTCTACGTCAACCGGACCAGCGCCGCCATCTTCGGCTTCGACGATCCGCTGCAGATCATCGGCCGCGACGCCATGGGCCCGGTACCGCCGCACGAGCGCGAGCGCTTGGCGCGCTGGGCCGCCGCCCGCCTGGCCAAATGCCCGGACACGCCTGATCACATCAAGCTCGAGCTGCGGCACAAGGACGGCCGCCTGCTGCAGGTGGAGGTCTTCGCCTGCGCCATCGAGCACCTGGGCCGGCCGGCGCTGCACGTGGTGGCCCAAGACGTGACCGAGCGCGAAGACGCCCTGCGGGCCAGCGAGCACCGCTACCGCAGCCTGGTCGAGCACCTGCCGGTGGCCGTCGGTATCGTCCAGGACGGCCGGCTGGTCTTCGCCAACCGCACCGCGGCCGCCATGCTGGGCTTCGCCGGTGTGGACGAATTGCTGAGCGCCGATATGCTGAGCCTGGTAATGCCCGAGGAAGTCGATCGCATCGCCGACTACCAGCGGCGCTGGGCGGGCGGCGATTCAAAGCGGCCGCACCACTACACCACCCGCCTGCGCCGCCGCGATGGCAGCCCGCTGCCAATCGAGGTGCTGACCCAGATCGTCTTGTTCGACGGCCGGCCGGCCATCCAGGCCATCGGCATCGACATCGACCGACTCGGCGCCACAGACCGATTCGGAGTTCCATAGCGAACCCCAACACCACTGCGGAGCCGGCTTCGAGGCGCTGGGCGGGGAGGCAAATCGTGTTCTTGCTGGACGGAATCCTGGATCGAAGCATCCTGTTCTCCTTCGACCGCTCGGGCTTCGAGCGCCACCGGCGCGATTTCGACCTGGACGATCTGGCGCGCTCGCTGCGCGGCCAGCACTGCCTGGTCACCGGCGCCAACAGCGGCCTGGGCCGGGCGCTGGCGCTGGGCCTGGCCGCACGTCGCGCCCACGTCCACATGCTGTGCCGCGACCGCGAGCGGGGCGAGCGAGCCCGGCGCTCCGTCACCGACCAGGCCGGAAACCCGCAGGTCGAGCTGCACCTCATCGACCTGTCCAGCCTGGACTCGGTGCGCGCCTTCGCCCAGGGGTTTGCCGCGCCGCGCATCGACGTGCTGATCCACAACGCCGGCCTGCTGGCCCCCGAACGCCAGACCAGCCCCGAAGGGCTGGAACTCGCCACGGCCACCCACCTGGTGGGCCCCTTCCTGCTGACCGCGCTGCTGCGCGAGCGCCTGGGCGGCGGCCGGCTGATCTTCGTCTCCTCGGGCGGCATGTACACCAAACGGCTGGATGTCGCGGCGCTGCAGTTCGACCGCGGCGCCTACGACGGGGTGGCCGCCTACGCCATGACCAAACGCGGCCAGGTGGTGCTTTCCGAGCTGTGGGCCGAGGAGTTGGCTGCAACCGGCACCGCGGTCAACGCCATGCACCCGGGCTGGGCCGCCACGCCCGGGGTGGAGCGCTCGCTGCCGCGCTTCTGGCGCGCCATGCGCCACCGCCTGCGCACGCCGCAGCAGGGGGCCGACACGGCGCTGTGGCTGGCGGTGGCCGAGCGGGTCGCCGGCCGGAGCGGCGAGTTCTGGTTCGACCGGCGCCCGGTGTCCAGCCACCTGCTGCCGTGGACGCGCGAACCGCCCGCCGAACGCCAGCGCCTGTGGGATTTCTGCCGGCGCCACGCCACGCTGGACTGAACTGCGCGGCGGTCAGTCGAACATCTTGCTGATGAAGCGGCGGTCGTTGACGTAGACCCGCACCCGGGCGGAGCGGGTGGTGCGGCCGAGCAACTGCTCGTTGTCGACGTACAGCCGGTACTCGCCTTCCTGAAAGGGCTCGAAGGTGAAACCGCGGGTCTTGCTGCTGCTGAGCAGCTCCGACTCGCCGACCACCTCCTCGCCCTCGGGGTCGACCAGCCGGTAGCTCAGCCGGTAGTCGCGCCGGCCGCTGCCGGGGTCGATGGTGACGTAGTGCTCCTCGAACTGCTGGGCCACCGGGATGACCATGAAGTCCTCCTGGTCGCTCATCGCCACGCTGCCCCGGGCGACCACATCGCCCCGCAATACGAGGAAGTCCAGCAACAGCAGACCGACGACCAGTACGATCAGGATGATGCCGGTGATCTTGCCCTTGGGGCCCAGCAGGTGCTGCAACGAGCGCAGGCCCCCGCCGCCGCTCCTTCCGGAACCGATTTGGATCCGCATTCCGCCCCTCGCTTTCCGCTTTTGCTCAACCGCCTGGGTTACTGCCCGGGTTCGAGCATAGCGTATCCGGGGCAGCGATCAAATACCGCATTCGCACACAAATGCCACTCCATTTGACCATGTTTTTTCAGTAGTTTCTTCTCCCTTGACACAGGATTGTGCAGTGCTACATTGATGTGCACTTGCACAATGGAATCTCGAGAAAGGAAGGTCTTCGATGTTGCGCAGGATCGAGCTGGGCCCGGCGGCGGCCCGCGAGGTGTTCGGCAATCCGATTCCCCTGGGCCTGCTGGGGCTGGCCATAGGCTGTGCCGCCCTGGTGCCCTCGGCCCTGGGCTACGGCCTGACCCCGGCCGGGCTGCAGACCGCGGCCGTGTTCGCCCTGCTGTTCGGCGCCGGCTGCCAGCTGCTGGCCGGGTTGATGGCCCTGGCCAACAAGCACGTGCTCAGCGGCACCGTGTTCACCACCTTCGCCTTTCTGTGGCTGGTCAACGGCTGGTCGCCCGACGCGCTGGCCCGCGGCGTGGCGCCCGACCCGGCGGTGGGTCTGGCCACCGAGATCGTGCTGCTGCTGATCTTCCTGGCGCTGACCTACGCCTTCGGCTTTTTCAGCAAGCTGCTCTTTCTGTTCCTGCTCGACATCGACCTGCTGTTCGCCGTGCGCATCGTCAAGTCGCTGACCGGACTCGAGGCGCTGAACCCGGTGATCGCCGGGCTGACCGTGGTGCTGGCCGGCCTGGCGCTGTGGCTGGCCTTCGGCGCGCTGATCAACCCGGTTGCCGGACGGCAGATCTTCCGCCTGGGCGGGCCGCTGATGACCGCGGCGGCCGATCCGGCCAGCGGCGGCTTCGACTGGCGCCTGCGCCGCACCATCTTCGACGCCCTCTACGCCCACTGGCAAGAGCAGGCCTTCGCCGAGCTACCGGCCGAGGTGCTACGCGAGCGGGTGTCCGCGCTGCCCCAGGCCGCCCAGCTCGAGCCCAACCTGCACTACCTGGCCGAGCTCGGCTACCTCGAACTCAGCCTGGACGAGCAGACCCGGGCCGTCCACTCGGCCCGCCTGACCGCCCCCGGCATCGATCTCTACGAGCAGCTGGTGCTGCAGAAGTACGGTTGAGCGAGCCCAGCGACCGGTCACAGGCAGGTCTCGGCCGCCGTCCAGGCGGCGATCAGCAGCGCCAGTGCGAGCCGGAATCCGACCGATCGTGGATCGGTGGCAGACATACATCCATGATGGCAAGCGCCCCGGCAGACCGCAAGACGGCGGACGAGACCCTCATCCTCAAGCCAGGCGAGAGCGCAGCCACCTCACTTTCGACTGGACACAGGTCACGGGTTGAGCCATGCTCTGTCACACAATTCCACCGGGAGGGTCGGGCGATGAATGTGCGGAAATTTCTTCTGCTGTGCGGCCTGCTGTTGTCGTCGGCGCTGGGGCTGGGTAACCGGGACTGTGCATCGGATGGCGATGAACCAAGCGTCGATTCCGTCACCCTGGACATGATCGAGGCCACCGGTGAGCGGGCGGCGCTGGTCGTGGTCGTCCAACCCGGCGCCTGGCAGGCAGCCCGCGATACCCTGCGCTCGTTGTTGGGCAGCCGAGGCGAGACGGCACCGCTGCTACAGCGTGTTGTCTCGGCCCCCGATGTGCGAGCGGCGGCCCTGGCCGCAGCAGACGCCTTTGGCCTGGATCCGGGCCAGCCGGAGGACTATTCCGCTTGGGATCTGGAACGGCCGCTGGTGGCGGCGCTCTTTGAGACCGATGGCGATGAGTTCGCCCTGGCCGAGGGCCTGCTGGCCCCGGACTTCGTCCAACGCGGCCTGTCCGGGATCGGTCACCGGATCCTGATTCCGGCCAGCGATCCACAGCGGCTGGCCACAGCCATCGCCGAGACGATGTCTGGCGAGCCGCTCCCACCGCCGCCCGGGATGGCCGGCACGCGGATCTTCGCCACCGAGGAACGCGATACCTTCACCGCCGTGCTCGCCGAAGCCGGACGCGTCCGGATCGAGCTGCTCACCGATCGCGTGCCCGCCGCTGGCGGCCAGAGCCGAAGTGGGGCTCCCGAGGCCTGGCTCGAGCGCATCGCGACCGCACCCGAAGCGACGCTGCCGAAGACGCCGGCCCTGCGCCAGGCCGCGGTCGAACAGCAGTTCCTCTCGCTATACCTGCGCTGCTGGCGCCTGCGGGCCCTGCATGCCAGACAGGCCACGGGCCGCGTCTACCAGGCGCTCGGCTACGCCAATGCGCAGGAGATGCCGGTGCTACAGGCCAAGGCCGCCGCCGAGGTCAGCCAGGGGAGCTGGCTGCTGGCGCCTCAGGGCGCCGAGGTGGACGACGCGGCCGTCGGCCTGCGGGCGGGCGGCAACCTGCGCCTGCAAGCGGTGGCCAGCCTGACCGCCGCGGGCGCCCGTGCCTGGCGGGCCGGTGCTGATGCGCGGGCCGCCACCTTCACGCTCGAGGCCGATCGAGCGCTGCTGCGAATGCGCTTGCTCACCGATCTGCAGGCCGTGTGGGAAGCTGCCGAGTCACCGGAGATCTTCGGTGAGCTGCAGAACATGGCAGAGCTGTCCGTGGCGGTGCGCGAGTGCGGCTGGCACTGTCCCTTGGGCTTGATGCTGCGCAACCCGCTGGGCCTGACCCGCACTGCGCTGCGCCTGAGCGGGTTGCGCGGTACCCTGCCGGCGCTGGGAGGTGCCGATGCGGCCTTGCTGGCGCAGGATGCCGGCCGCCCGAAAGCGATACAAACGGCCATCGCTATGAGCCTCGCCCGAGAGAGCGATGTCGCGCTGCTGCGTTCGGCCGCGGCGCGTCTTGAACGCAGCGGCATGGGCGATGTGCAGCTGGTCAGCCGGCCGCAAGGTGAGCGGCGGCTGGTGCTGCTGGGAATGGGAGTCGATCCCGCCGAGGTCTATTCGCTGGACGGCGACAGGCCCGCCGGCGGAGATGTCTTTCGGGCCGAGATCGACGTCCCCACCTTGCTTGCGGGGCTGGGTGATCTGGATCCGGAAGCAGCCTCCTGGCTGGATACCATCGAGCGGCTCGATATGCACCTGGGCAGGTCCGGCCGCGCCCTGTCGGCTCAGGTTCTGGTCACCCTGCAGGACGAGAGCCGGCCCGACTACGTCCAGCCCGTCGGCTCCGGCGATGACGATTGGGAGGCCCCGGATCTGGCGCGGGCGCGTTCCAGCGGAGCCCGTTGTCTGCCGCGGGCGATCCGGGTTCTCGTCAAGGGCTTGACGGACTTCGCCTACGCACCCCGCAAGCGCAAGGCGGAGCTGTTGCTGGGCATGCTCGAGCGCGCCGCCGAGCCGCTGGCCTGCGCCCGCAAGGACGTCGCGACCGGGCAGCAGGCAATGCGCATCGAGATCGATGCGGTGATCTTCGCGGCGCGAGCGCTGGAGCATCAGGGGGATCGCGAACGAGCGATCGAGCTGCTCGATGAAGCCTGCCAGCGCGGATTGCGGCCCACCTGCCAGCGAGCGCAGAAGCTGCGCGCGCGCAGCGAGGAGCCGGCCCGCGGATCGGATGCGCCGCTGGAGAAGCCCATCGGTCCGCGGGGGATGGCACCGTGAGCCAACGGGTTCTCTAACCCATCAATGATATCGTCCCCCGCCCTTCGAGGGTGTCGAAAAACGGGCGTTGTCGAGCCATCCGCTGGGCGGTGGAACTTCGGGCTGGTCCGTCGCTCCCCTCGGAACTGAAGAATCCTCGCTCGGGGGTCGTTCCACAAGCGGCCGGCTGGAGCTGGACAGCGGGCCGGCCGCCGGGACAAGCTGGGTGGTATGCGTCGGGCTGTCTTTCGAACAGGAGCCGGGGCGGCGCTGCTGGCGGTCTGGCTGGCGGCGCCGGCTGGGGCCGCTGCGGCCGAGGCCCCCTTTGCCGCCTATCTCGACAGCGCGCTGCCGCCGGCCGACGGCTTCGACTTCCCGGTCGGCGACGCCGGCAGCGGCCGGGTCCACCGCGGCTGGCGGGTCTCGCTGGGCTTCGGCCGGCCCTTCGCCCTGGGCATCCACCCGGGCGAGGACTTCACCGGCCGCGGCGGCGGCGCCAGCGTTGCCGGCCAGCCGGTGCGGGCGGTGGCCGCCGGCCGGGTGATCTACGCCGGGCGGGACGAGCAGCTCTGGGGCGGCGTGGTCATGATCCAGCACGTGTTCTACGAAAACCAGCGCAAGCGGCGCATCCGCTCGCTGTACGCCCACCTGGGCGCACCCGCCGTGGCGGCCGGCGATGCGGTGCGCCGGCGGCAGGTCATCGGCCGCATCGGCCGCCACCCCACCGGGCTGTACGCGCCGCACCTGCACCTGGAGCTGCGCTGGGACGAGAGCCTGCCGGCGGTCTACTGGCCGGCGGCCTTCGGCGAAGGCCGGGACTGGATCGCGCGCCACTACGCCCCGCCCTCGCGCTTCATCCGCGCCCACCGGCGGCTGTTCGTACCGCCGCGCGAGCCGCGCTTGGTGCTGGTGGACGCGGCGGCCTACCGCATGCGCTGCTACCGCGACGGCCGGCCGGTGGGCGACTACGCCGTCAGCCTGGGCCAGGGCCATGGGGCCAAGCGCCGCCGCGGCGACCTGAACACGCCGCGCGGCATGTACTTCGTCACCGAGAAGAAAAAGGGCGAGTTCGGTGGCCGCTACGGCGGCTACTTCGGCGGCCACTGGATCGAGATCAACTACCCCAACCGCTACGACGCCGAGCGCGGCCGCTCCGCCGGGCTGATCGGCAAGACCGTGGCCGCCCGCATCCGGCGCGCCTGGGCCCGCCGCCGCCCCACCCCGGCCGGCACCCGGCTGGGCAGCGGCATCGGCTTGCACGGCTGGATCGAAGAGTGGGACGACGCCGGCCCGCGCCACCTGTCCTGGGGCTGCGTGGTGCTGCACCTGCGCGACATCGGCCGCTTCTACGACCAGGTCGAGCCGGGCACCATGGTGGTCATCTTCTGATCGTATTCGGCTGCCGTGGATTCGATTCCTATCTGGTCGGGTGTAGCCACTACTGATCCGTCAATGCGATGTTCTGTGTGATGATCTTCGGATGCAGCGTTTTACCCGCATGAAATCGTACGACTATGTGTGTGCGGCGCCGATTGCTTGGCCAGTTCGTGATACGACCAGTCCGACGGCGAAGTGGGAGTGCCCTGTGGGATCGTCCAACTCGTAGGGCTGTACTTCGTAGGTTTTCATCGGTTTTTCATGGCTCGAATCACCTAAAGGCATCCGAGACCCGGGCCGCACCGTCAGGCAGGAAAGCCACGCAGAGCCGCGTGGTGCGGTCTCTGCAGGCGGCCGGAGTTGGCTCGCCCGCACACAAACGATCGCGTCCTTGGCGGGAACCCACACCCGGCAGCAGGCATCGCCCCACAGATCCTGGGTCTCGACGACTCTGCAGACCTGCTGGTGTTCGAGGCTCCATGCCTATTCGCCCGGCTGAAACATGAGTTCAGCTCTCCTCGCGCTCTTCCTCCGCGGGCGGTGCGGCCGCGAAGATGGTCAGCAGCACCTCTGTATCGTCTAGTATCCGATACTCCGGCTCGCGGCCAGACAGCTTCCGGCTCTCCTCCAGGATGATCGGCACGCCATCTCCGCGCTTCTCCATCAAAAACTGCCGATTGATCTCGCCGGCAGGATCATCGACGGGGCACCGCGCCAGTAGCGTCGTCAGCAGCTCGTTTCTGGTCGACTGCCGGAGGGCGATTGCGTCGATGGTCACTGTATTCGGGAGCGGCCCCGGCGAATACAGCTCCATCCGGTCCTCGAAGAGGAAGAGACGAATCTTCGACCCATGAATGGAATAGTCGCGGTGAGCCACGGCGTTCACGATGGCTTCGAATACCGCGCGCATGCTGAACTGCGGGACTTCAACTCGACCAGGTAGCTTTTGGGCCGCCACCTTCATGTTCTTGCGAACGAACGCCAGCGCGTCCCGCACCTGCTGGTCCACGGGGCCAGTGATCTCCTTCGCGTCGAGCTGGTAGTTGGAGTCCTGGTGTGTGCCGCGGTAACTCACGGCCTGGACGAACGCCCCCGGTAGCCACCGTTCAGGCGTTGCTGCACACATCAGGATGCCGGCCACGGTTGCGCGAACCCGACCGGTATCGTCCTCGGTCAGAAGCTTCATCTTCCTGAAGCTGGTTGCCTCGTCCGCGACACCGGGTCCGAGGAAGCGGCGCCGCAACTTCGGGTCGAGATCGGTGAACGCCGTATCCGGCACCGCCTGCTCGTCGAAACGGATGAGGCGTGCCTGGCTTCGCTGCTGGAAGAGCCGGGCCAGGACATCCGGAGGCATCCTCCGTTTCGAGCTTCCTTGCCGGTGGAAGTAGCCTCCTGGGCTTTCGTGCACATAAAGGCTTCGAGGGATCTCGACCTTCAGGAGGGGCTGAAGGTCGCCCGTCTCGTCCGGCAGCTCTATCCGAAAGGTGCGGAACATGACGGGCGGCTTGATGCTCTCGTTACAGATCTCGAAGACATAGCGCTCTAGGGCTTCGAGACGATCGAGCGGGAGGCCTAGGATGTCCCGCGTCCTGTCATCGACACCGAGCACGAGGACGCCGTCATGGGTGTTGGCGATGGCTGCGATTTCGTCGGCAAGATCGTCGCGCCTCGGGTCGGACACGCGCTCTCCGCTAAACGAGACGGCCTTGAACTCCAGAGACGTGTCTTCGCCCAGCCGGATCTTGCGAAGGAGTTCCTCGGGGCTGTCAAACATGGCGTTTCACCTCCAGTGCGATGCGACGGTAGCGCTCATCGAAGGCATCGCGCCCGCCCTCCATGACCTCACAGATCGTGTCCCTGACCTTTCTCTCCTGAAGGCTCCCTTCGCACTCCTTATGCGTTTCGCCGTTCCGAGCCGTCAGTGCCGCGACCAGTTCAGCGTCGCCGTTCACCACAATGTTGGGGCTGTGTGTGACGACGATGATCTGGCGGTTTTGCTTGACCTCTCGGAGCTGAGTCACGATCAGCTCGTAGATCAGGTGGTTGTCCAGGTCGTCCTCAGGCTGGTCCAATACAAGGGGCTCTTCGCCGTATGAGAGTAGAAATGCCAGCAGGGCAGCGGTCTTCTGGCCAGGCGAACCCTCCTCTATCGACCGCAGGTTTTGGCCATCTCCGGTCGGGCTGTACTGTACGGCGAGAGAGTCCTCCGGGAACCACAGGTCAAGTCGATCAAGAGCCTCGGGAAGGAGCTTTCGGATGTGTTTGGCGAAGCGTTGATCCCCCAGATCGACCGAGTCATGAGAGCCCGCGGCGATCCGCCTGACCCGCTCCTTGACGTCCTCGAGTGACTTCTCGATGCCTTCCGACCCCTTATAGATCCCGCCGAGTAGACCTCCGCCGTCGGGTGACCCGATGTCCTTCTCGAAGCCCCCGCTCTCTCTCTGGAGAAGCTTGCGGAACTCGGCCTCGACAGTCTCTCGTGCGCCATATGGAACGACCGTGATGCGAACGTAGTCGTTCTCGCTCAAAACGTCAGCGAGGAAGGAGCGGCGAGACTCGGTCAGCTCACGCCGCATCTCCAGGAGCTGATTCAAACTTCCGGCTGCTTGTTCACGCAGACTCGTGACCTGCTTCCTGCGGTCCCCCAGTTCCTTGAGGCGCATTTCAATGGATTGACGGCGCTGGACAAGCTCGCCGTAGGCCGATGGGTCTCCCGCGCCCTTCTCGGTGAGTCGCTCTCGCAAGGAGTTATATGCCTGCCCAGCCGCATCGACTGCCTCCTTCCAGGCCGAATCGTCCCGTGCTGTACGCCACCTGGCCAGGATGCTGTCGGCTTCACGCGCCAGTGTCTCGAGCTGCTGGAGGATCGAATCCAGGCCACCTCGCGCCGCCGCGGCCCTCTCGCAGAGCTTCGCGTCCTCTTCGGACTCCGTGTTCAGAGACGCATCACTCAGGGCATCCGGTACGAGTTCGTTCGCCACCGCACGCAGCCGTTCTCCCGTGTCTGCCCACGCTTCCTCCCAGCTCTCGACAGCCCGTTGCTGGCGCTGGCGCTTCTGGAAGGACTTCAGGACGTCAGCGTGACCGGCCTCCTCGAAGATCGTTAGCTTCCGCTTCACGTCGTCCAGCTCGCCCTTGAGGCGAGCCTCCTCGGATAAGCCGGCTTCGATCTCCCTGGCCTTCGCCCGCAGCGAGAGAAATCGGCTCTCTTCCTCCTTCCATCGCGTCTCCCATGATCGACGATCCACATCGGGCGCCTCATCCACGACCCGGAGAAGGGCCATCGGCGTCTTTGCGAGGTGAAAGATCTGCTTCTGGCTGTACATCCGAATCGGGAAGCGCTGAACAACGTCGCCCTCTGCGCGGCGCCACGTTCCGTCTGTCTCCTCCTCGATGGGGTTCAAAGTGGCACCCGGGTTCCACTGGACTCGAAATCGGGAGCCGTTCTTGCGGTAAACCGCGCGAATGGCGGTTTCATCGTTCAGCAGCCCGCCATCCTCGCGACTCGGGTAAACCTTGGCGTACTTCTCGAACTCGGGCTTCAACTCCTCCGGTAGCTCTTCGTCCCGCCGCAAGGCGAGTCGAAGGAACTCGATCAGGGACGACTTTCCCGTGCCTCGACCACCAATGATGGCGTTCATCCAGGGATTCAACTTCAAGGTGAATGGGTTCGCCCGGCCCACGAACCGGGCGTTGGATACCTGGATCTCCTCCAAGACGAGCGCAGCATGTTCGTTAGGATCCCCGGTCTCGTCTTTGGAACGACGCACGGAGAGCGGCCCGTCGAGAAGTGCAAGCCATAGTCCCTCCAGGCTCGGCGAGCCCATCTTGACCCAGGTGAAATGGCTCCCAGGAAACTGCTGGCCTTGATTGCCGGATGGATGGTGTGAGTCGGAGCCAAGGACCTCGGTCCAGTCGAGCTTCTTTTCTGTGTAGGCAGCGGGCTTCGGCTGGCTGGGGTCCAGGACCTCCATCGCGAAGACCCTATTGCAGCTCAAGGCCTGTGCCAGCGTGGTTCCCGTTAGACGGAAGAGCGCATTGTCGCCGTCCACGTGGGCTGGGATTGCGATCCCGCCGGCTCGCACCACCTCCGCCACGACATCTCCGAACGACTTGGACGTGACGCTTCCGCTAGCGCCCTTCGTTCCCGAGAATCCAACAGCGCCCAAGAGCGTGTCGACGTCCGACGTGGTCTTGTCGAGTGCCAGGACAGCGAGGAGGTGAACGCCACCGTTGACTGAGATCTCGACACCGGGGAACAGGTGGATCGGCCGAAAGCCATTTGGCGGCTTTCGCTCGAGTTTCCCAAGGGCGTTCAAAAGATCGTCGATCCAGGAGCCGCTGTTGTGATCGGTAATTGCTACGCAGTCGATGCCCGCACGCATGTAGCCGAGGAGCCACTCCCTCGGCGTGAGTTGCTTGAGTTCGGCTTGGTTCGATCCTTTCCCGTAGTCATCAGACGCAGGCGTGTGTGTGTGGAGATCGAACTTCCACCACCGCGCCCCGTTCCATTCCCACGTCGACACGGTCACATCTCCCTCTCGCTGCGCGTCATGGCCTGGTCGAACCACATCAGGAGCTTGGGGTCCTCCTGGAGGACATTCTCCGGGATCTTGCGGGCGACCGCGATGATCGTGGCGTAATCTTGCTCCTGCCACGCCCTCTTGGAACCGGCGCGAACGGCCTCAAGTCGAAAGACTCTTAGCGTTCGCTGCTCCGAATCTCGGTACTCTGCGAATTCCCGCAAGAGTGCCCGCTCACGGAGCTTCTCGAGATTTCCAGCCCTGCGTGGATCCGGGACGTACCACCGGACTTTGGTCTTGACTCGAAGAGCAGCATCATCCTTGCCGAGGTTCCGCAGTTCTCTGAAGTTGCTTGACAGGTAACTGGGGATCTGGCTCGGGACCTCTCCTTTGCTGTCATAGCGGAGGAAGTTCTCCCCAGGCAAATCCAGAAGTTCAAGTTGCCTCTCATGCTCGCGCCAGTCGGTAAGGTCAGCCTGTCGTCTTGGCTGGGCCATCCATTCGTCGAAGTCGGTCCGGTGCATGCACCACTGGCCGCGGGCCTTGAACATCGACAGCTCGCCCCGCTGCGTCATCGAGTAGACGGTCTTCTCGGCCAGCTTCAGTAGCTCTGCGATCTCCCTGATGGTCAGCACCTCGTGTGTTTTCTCGCTCATCTCTGCCGTGCTCCGCGCAATAGAGGGCATGCCGAAGCACCGCGCTCCAGCAAATGGCACCATACTCAAAGTCGGCGGTCGAGCACAACCGGCCGCGAGCCGGCCGTCAAAACCGCGTTCCGCCAAATCGCATCAGCGCTCGGTGGCTGGGCCCGGTCGCGGTTGATCCGGGCTGTGCGACTGGACACATCGGGGTCCGAGACGGCATGCTGGTCGCCGGGCAGCGGCACGGTCCGCGAGCGGTGGCTGGCCCGGGGAGGTGGCATGCGCGACAAGGACGGACAGACGTTCAGCGAGGAGTTCGAGGCGCTGGGCAGCGATCTGGTCGACAACGTGCGCCGGCTGGTGCGCGAGGGCAACGTGCGCCGGGTGATCATCCGGCGCGACGACGGCACCAGCTTGATGGAGGTGCCTTTGACCGGCGCGGTGGCCGTGGGCGGGGCGGTCACCCTGCTGGCCCCGGTGCTGGCCGCCCTGGGCGCCATGGCCGCGCTGATCACCTCCTGCAAGATAGAAGTCATCCGCGACAAGCCGCCGGACGCGCCGGCCGAAGACGAGCCACCGGAAAGGGATTGAGCCCACCGCGGCCGCGATTCAGCGGTCCCTGCCCTCGGGTCGGCGCCGCTCGACCCAGACCGCCACGCGGCCCCGCCCGGCCGCCGCGTCGAGTTTCTTCGCCCAGGCGCCCAGGGTCTCACCCGCCTGCGCCGGGGCTGCGGCGGGCGGGGCCAACGCTGCCGGGCGCGGCTGGCCGATCAGCTCGAAGGGGATGAAGTCGAAGGCGATGGCGTGGCCGTGCTGTTCGCCCAGCACCGCCGAATCGAAGCGCTGCAGCGCGGCGCCGGCCAGCTGCGGCCGGGTATAGCCCGCCCGGTGACAGGTCAGCAGGATGGCGTGCACCACCCGGCCGGGCAGGTGCCGATCGAGGTGCAGACTGATGCGATCCAGCGCATCGCGGCCCGGGTGCAGCAGCCGGTACTGCTCGGCCAGCCGGGCCAGCCGGGACGCCATATCCGGGATCACCCCGGCTGTCCCGCTGTTCCAGTCGTCCACCCGGCCCACCGGGAGACCATCGAGCACGATCAGCTGGCCTTCGACCGCGATGGCCGGGGCCCGTTCCACGGCCCGTACGTTTTCGAGCACAGGCGGATGGATCCGCGGATCTGCCGAGAAGATATCGGTATACAAGGTCTCGTCGCGGGGCGCGAAGATCTCCTCGATCCGGTCGGCGTCGCTGTCGTGGGCCCGGGTGAGCGCGAACAGGCCGGCGCCGCAGGCCAGCACCAGCAGGCCGACGGCCAGCGCTCAACGACCGAGCGGGCGAGCTGCGCTCGATGCGCGGCCGCGCCAGGCCCCCGCGGCCGCCGCCAGCCCGGTGCCGGCCAGCAGCGCCAGGGCCAGCCAACCGAAGGGCTCCAAGCCGGTCATGGCGGACAAGGCTTCGAACAGCAGGCTTCGTTTTTCGGCCGCGTCGGCATACCCGATGACCTCGAAGGCCTGAATGTGTTCCCACCAATCGAACAGCAACCCGGCCGCCACGACCAGCATGGCCGAGCACAGCCCGGCTCCAGCCGCCAGGCGAAGCCCCGCTCGCTGGCCGGTCCGCCGCAGCCGCCGCCAGCGAATCAGCACCGCCAGCAGCCCGAAGACAGCGATCAATAGGACCAGTCCGCCGCCGATGAAGCGGTAGCTCAGGTAGTCGACGATACCGCTGGAAAGGGAGATGGCCTGCAGGGCTCCGTCCAACGCCGTGAAAAAGGCCTCGTAAAGGCCGATGCGGGCGGCCAGGCTGATCTGCAGCATCAGCCAGGCGACCGCTGCCAGCGAAAACACCGCCGTCGCCGACAAGGTGGCCAGACGCCGGCCGGCCGAGCGCTCGCCCTTTTCGCCGCTCGGCCGGCGCCACAGCTTCACCAACTGCAGCAACACGATGATGCACAAGGCCCCGCCGCCGGCCAGCAGCGGCACGCAGGCCCAGGATAGAACCAGGCTGTCGAGCATGGCCCCCCCCTCATTGCAGCCGCATCAGCAGCAGGGCGAAGAACGACTCGAAGCGCAGGAAGTCCACCAGCGCCAGCAGGGCCAGACCGCAGCCGGCGGTGGTGAAAGCGATGGTCAGCACCGCGGCCAGCCGGCTCCGGCGCCGGGCCGGCACCGGCGCGTTCGGTTCGGCGGGCTCGCCCTGCCCGGCCGGCCCGGACTGCGCTGCGGCCGGCCGGCCCAGCAGGCCCCAGGCGCTGAAGACGGTGCCGGCCAGCGCCGGCAGCAGGGCCAGCCACAGGCCCAGCCGGGCGGTCCGGGCCTCGGCCAGCGCACCGGCGTTGGCCAGCTCGACCGCCGTCCACGGCTCGGCCCCGGCCAGCGCCGCCTGCCTGGCCTCGCGCTGCTCGACCTGCGTCCACCAGGTGGCCGCCAGCACCCCCAGCAGCCCGGCCAGCGCCACCGCCGCAGCCACCAGCGGCGCCCGCCGCGACGGCCGCCGCAGCGCGAACAGCCCCAGCCCCACCAGCAGCGCCAGGTTGGCCACCCCACCCACCAGCCACAAGACCGTCTTCGTCCCCTCCAGCTCCATCCTCTCACTCCTCTGTCGATCAACGGCCTCCGGTGCGCAGCGATACCAAAACCATCTCGGGCTCGAAGGCCATGAGCAAAAGCGCTTTTGTTCTCCGCCTGGGCTCTCTGAAGCCCAGCTCGCTCTCGGTCGCCCGGTAACCGGTGTGCCTCGGATGCACGCTTCGATGGTAGTGAACGAGAGCGGCCGGCGTCAATCGCATCGGTTGCGGGTTGCATGCTAGGCTGAAGTTCCCCGTAGGCCAAGGCCCTCAAAGCTGACAAGCAGTCGAGTTC